>NZ_CP029642.1:3736390-4359122 GCF_003268655.1 Arthrobacter dokdonellae
GCGGCGTGGCCCACGTGGGCTACCTGCCCGGCGAGCGCCTGTTCGGCCTGTCCAAGCTGGCCCGCGGCGTGGAGCTTTTCTCCCGGGACCTCCAGGTCCAGGAACGCCTGACCCAACAGGTGGCAGACTGGCTGGAGGAGACGCTGTCACCACGCGGCGTCGGGGTGGTGATGGAGGCTGAGCACATGTGCATGTCCCTGCGCGGCGTCCACACCGCCGGCACCCTGACCCGCACGTCCGTTTTCGCCGGGGAACTGGCCGACGCCGGACCCCTGCGTGACCAGTTCCCCCAGTAGCCGGCCCGCCACCTTCGTTGGTCACAGGCATCCACTTCCACGGAAAGAGTTTTGATCATGAGTGAATCAAGCAGTCCCGCCACACCGGCGGAAACCGGGATGGTCATCATCGGCGGCGGCCTCACCGGCGCCACGGCGGCGGAAACGCTGCGCACGGAAGGGTGGCAGGGCCCGGTGACCATTGTCGCCGATGAGCCGGAAACCCCCTACCAGCGCCCGCCGCTGTCCAAGGGATTCCTGGCCGGCAAGGAAGGCGACGACGCACTCCTGCCCTACCCCGCCAGCTGGTATCCCGAGAACAACGTGACGGTCCTGACGGGCACCGCGGCCACCGCCGTGGATCCCGCCGCCCACACCGTCACGCTGTCCGACGGAACCGTGCTCCCCTATGCCAAGCTGCTCATCGCCACCGGCGCCTCCCCGCGCGTCATCCCGTTCCCCGGCGTCGACCTGGACGGCGTGCACTACTTCCGCACCAAGGCCGACAGTGTCGCCATGAAGGAACTGCTCTCCGCCGGCGGCCACAACCTGGTCATGATCGGCTCCGGCTGGATCGGCATGGAAATTGCCGCCACCGCCACCGAGCTCGGCAACAACGTGGCCCTGCTGGGCCTGGAGGACGTGCCGCTGTCCGTCGCCATCGGCAACGAGCTGGGCCGCGTGTTCGCCTCCCGCCACGAGGAGGCCGGCGTGAAGTTCGTGCTCCCCTCCAGCGCCAAGGAAATCAAGGGCGACGGCGGCCATGTCACCGAAGTGGTCACGACCACCGGTGAGGTGCTGCCGGCGGACCTGGTGATTGTCGCCGTCGGAGTGGTCCCCAACACCGTCCTGGCCAAGGACGCCGGGCTCACCATCAGCAACGGCATCCAGGTTTCGGGCAGCCTGGCCACCTCGGACCCGGACATCTTTGCCGCCGGCGACGTCGCCAACTCCCTGCACCCCGTGACCAACGCCTACGCCCGCTCCGAGCACTGGGCCAACGCCATCGCCAGCGGCAAGGTGGCGGCCAGGTCCATGCTGGGCCGGGACGCCGTGCTCGACGACATCCCGTACTTCTACACCGACCAGTTCGACCTCGGCATGGAGTACTCCGGCTTCGGCGCGCTGACCAAGGACGCCGAACTGGTGGTCCGCGGCAGCCTGGAAAAGCGCGAGTTCATCGCCTTCTGGGTGCTGGAGGGCCGCGTGGTGGCCGGCATGAACGTGAACATCTGGGACGTCCAGGACGCCATCAAGGACCTCATCAGCTCACGGCGCACCGTCGACACGGCAAAGCTGGCTGACCCGCAAACGCCGCTCGGGGACATTTGATGGAGCGGATGACAACGCTGCAGCCGGCCCACACCGCCCGTTCCGCGGGCGCCGGGACGGCGGCGCCGTTTTTCACCCCGCCGCTGCTCCACCCGGTGCGCCGGTTCGGCTCTCGGACACTGGATTTCAGCCGGCAGGTGGCGCTCATGGCCATCGTGAACCGGACCCCGGACTCCTTTTACGACGGCGGAGCCACCTTTGCGCTGGACGCGGCCGTGGCCGCGTCCCTGGCGGCCGTGGACGACGGCGCCGACTGGGTCGACATTGGGGGCGTCCCCTTTGCGCCGGGGCCGGCGCTGAGCGCGCAGGAAGAGTGCGGGCGGGTGGTCCCGGTGGTGGAGGCCGTGTCCGCTGCGAGCGACGTCATCATCTCCGTGGACACCTTCTTGCCGGAGGTGGCGGCCCGCAGCATCGCCGCCGGCGCCCATGTCGTCAACGACACCACCGGGCTGGCCAACCCGGAGCTGGCTTCCGTGGTCGCGGAGACCGGCGCCCACCTGATCATCACGCATTCACTCGCCCGTCCCCGCACTGTCCACCCGCGCCCCACCTATGCGGACGTGGTCACCGAGGTGGTGGCCTTCTTGCAAGACAAGGTGGAGCTGGCCCTGTCGCTGGGCGTCCCAGCGGACAAAATCATCGTCGACCCCGGACACGACCTGAACAAGAACACGCTGCACACCCTGGAGCTGACGCGGCGCTTCAACGAGATCGCGGCGCTCGGCTTCCCGGCCCTCGCGGCCGTCTCCAACAAGGACTTCATTGGCGAAACGCTCAACCAGGACAAGGCCGAACGGCTCGAGGGCTCCCTGGCCTCGGGCGTGGTCGCCATCCTGGGCGGCGCCCGAATTTTGCGCATGCACAACGTGGCCTCGGCCGCCTCCGCCATCCACATGACCGAGGCCGTACTGGGCTGGCGGCAGCCTGCCTACCTCCTGCACAACATGGGTGACGCCAATGAGACGGCGGGCCGGCGCACGCCCTGACCGCGCCACCCCGACCATCCCACGAACCAAGGACACCCCATGATTGAGCGGATTTTCCCGGCAACACCGGCCCTGTCGGGCAACGACCTGGATGCTGAACTGCTGCGCGAAAATTCCACCGTGCCGACCGGGGGCAGCTGGATCAGCTTCAACTTTGTCTCCAGCGCCGATGGCGCGGCCACCGTGGAGGGCCGCTCCGGCAAGTTGGGCAACGCCGCCGACCAGCACCTGTTCCAGCTCATGCGCCGCACCGCGGACGTCATCCTGGTCGGCGCACGGACCGTACGGGTCGAAGGCTACGGCGGCGACCTGCTCAGCGAGGAGGCCCGCCGCTGGCGCACGGAACGCGGGCTGCCCGCGCACCCGCCGCTCGCCATCGTCTCAGGCACGCTCAACCTGGATCCGGCCCTGGACGTCTTCACCAAGGCCCCCGTCCGTCCGCTGGTCGTCACCGTGGGGTCGGCTCCCGCGGACCGCCGGGAAGCCCTCGGCGAGGTGGCCGACGTCGTACTGGCGGGCCGGGAAACCTTGGATGTTGACGTCCTTGTGGCCGAACTGGCCCGGCGGGGACTGCACCGCATCCACTCCGAGGGCGGCCCCACCCTGCTGGGCACGTTCCAGGCGGCCGGCCGGGTCGACGAGCTCTCGGTGACGGTGTCGCCGCTGCTGGTGGGCGGCACGGCCAAGCGCATTGCCGACGTACTGCCGGGCACCGCGCCCGCAAAACCGCAGGACCTGGAGCTGGCGCACATCCTCAAGTCCGGGTCCATGCTGTTCCTGCGCTACCTCCGCCCGGGCAGCTGAGGATTGGCGACTAGAATGGAGGTTGATCTG
Organism: Arthrobacter dokdonellae; assembly: GCF_003268655.1. Lineage (NCBI taxonomy): Bacteria > Bacillati > Actinomycetota > Actinomycetes > Micrococcales > Micrococcaceae > Arthrobacter > Arthrobacter dokdonensis. The sequence goes on from NZ_CP029642.1 coordinate 3,739,818, forward strand.
ACCAGGCACGCGAAAGGGCACCGGTGAGCGAGAAGTTCCTCACGCACTACCAGGTCCTGGGCGTCCCCAGCACCGCGTCGGAACGCGAAATCAAGATCGCCTACCGGAAGGCCGCACGGATTTCACATCCGGACCACGGAGGCGATCCGGCCCTGTTCCGCAAGGTCACCGAGGCGTACGAGGTCCTCGGCAACCCGGCGCAGCGGCTGCGCTATGACAGGTCGTACGCGGCACCGGCCGGCCAGGCCTCCGGAAACGGAACGCCGTCCAGGAACAGCCAGGGCGGACCCTCCACCGCCAACGGATTCAACGGCACCTTTTCCACACGCCGCCCGCACCGGGCCCGCAACACCGCTGGCGATGCGGCCATGTATGTGCCCGCCTATGACTCGCTGGCCGTCGGCGAAGTGCCCATCCTGCCGCGGGCCACGGCCGCCCAGCCGGTCCACGGGGCGCCCCGGAAACGAGGCGTGTTCGGCGCGTCCTCGAGGCTGGCGCGCGAGGCCCGCACGGCCCAGCTGATCATGCAGCAGGTGCTCCCGGGCATCCCGGCGGCCAGGCTCATCAACGGGCTCGCCGCCCCCGCCACCAACGGCTACCTGGACCACGTACTGGTTTCCGGCTACCGGATCGCCGTCATCGGCTCCATGCTGGTGCCCGACGGCGCTTTCCGCTGGGACGGGAGCATGCTGGTGCACGGCAGCAAGGTGGCCGCTCCCCCGCAGCTGATTCCGGCCACGCGCCACTTGCAGGAACTCTTCCCCGAGTGCAATGTGACGGCGTGGGTCTGCGTGCACAGCAACACCGGCAACCTCTTTGAGCCGGTCATCGATTACGCCCGCAGCACTGAACCGGACGGCTCGAACGTGGTGAACGTTGCCAACGCGGCCCGTTTCGTCCGCGAAGCCAAGCACTTCCTGGCCTCCGGCCCGCAGCCCAACGTCGTGGACCTGCAGGTCCTCGGGCGGCTGCTCGGCGGCATGTACTGACACGGTAAGCTGAAACGGTGTTCCGCATCCTCTTTGTCACCCCCGAAATCCCCGGCAACACCGGCAACGCCATCCGCCTGGCCGCCATCACCGGCGCCCAACTGCACCTGGTCGAGCCGCTCGGCTTTGACTTCGGGGATGCCAAGCTGCGCCGTGCAGGGCTGGACTACCATGACCTCGCCGTCGTGACCGTCCACAAGAGCCTGGACGCCGCGTGGGAGGCACTGGCCCCGGAGCGGGTCTTTGCCTTCACCTCGGACGGGGACACCAGCTACACCGACATCGCCTACCGGCCCGGCGACGTGCTCATGTTTGGCCGTGAATCCGTTGGCCTGCCCGAGGACGTCAAGCATGACGGCCACGTGACCGGGCGCGTCAGGCTTCCGATGCTCCCGTCGTTGAGGTCCCTCAACCTGGCCAACTCGGCGTCAATCGCCGTCTATGAAGCGTGGCGGCAAAACGGCTTCGCCGGGGCACAGACCTAGGGCCTGCGGCCCCACCCACTGCTGGCAACCCACCAATCCCCTCACTGGAGGCATGCATGTCTGCTCGCGATCCCGGCCTGGCTTTCACCGACGGCGCCCTGCAGTTCGAACTGTGGGCGGACAAACTCTGGGATCCCATGGGCCGCGACGTTGCGGCCGCCGCCGTGCTGCAGCCGGGGGAACGCGTGCTCGATGCCTGCTGCGGCACGGGTGCCGCCACTCTGCCGGCCGCCCTGGCCGTGGGCCCCCAGGGGACGGTCGACGGCGTCGACCTCTCCACCGGGCTGCTGCGCATCGCCGCGTCCAACCTCGCCGAGCGCGGCATCCTGAACACGACGCTGACCGAGGCCGACGTCACCGAATGGCGCGGCCACCGCACCTTTGACGCGGTCCTGTGCTCCTACAGCATGTTCTTTTTCGCCGACATGGAAGCCGGCGTGGAGCACCTGGCCTCGATGATGCGCCCCGGCGGCCGCTTCGTCACGAGCACCTGGGTGGAAGGGGCCCTCGAGCCGTTTGCCGGCCGCATTCTGGAGGCGGCCGTCAAGGAACGCCCGAGGCTGGCCGGCGTGGTGCCGCTGCCCAACCAGAACATGGCCAAGATCTCCTCGGTGGAGTCCCTGACGGCATGGCTCACCGCGCGCGGCCTGGCCGACGTCTCCGTCTCCGCCCACGCGCTAACGTTGTCCGTGGACGACGACATGGCGTGGAACCTGGTGATGGGCAGCGGCTGGCGCACCCTGCTCCCCCGCGACCCGGAGGCCATTGCCCGGGTGCGCCGCGACTTCATCCAGTCCGTGGGCCCTCAGGTCGACATGAACTCCGACGCCCTGATCGGGATCGGCTCCGTCCCGATGTGAGTCGGGCCGCGGGCTACGCCCGGCGCCGCTTGATCTCTTCCACGGCCTGCGGCAGCACCTTGAACAGGTCGCCGACAATGCCGAAGTCCGCGATCTCAAAAACGGGCGACTCCGGGTCCTTGTTCACGGCCACGATGACCTTGGACGTCTGCATGCCGGCCTTTTGCTGGATGGCGCCGGAGATGCCCACGGAAATGTACAGCTGCGGGGAGACCTTCTTGCCGGTCTGGCCCACCTGCGCGGAGTGTGAAATCCAGCCGGCGTCCGTGGCCGCCCGGGAGGCGCCCACCGCCGCGCCGAGCACGTCCGCCAGTTCCTCGACCGGGCCGAAGTCGCCGTCCACGCCGCGGCCCCCGGCCACCACGATCCGGGCGTCCTCAAGCTCCGGACGGCCGGTCGCCGCGCGCGGCGTCCGCTGCACCACGCGGGCGCCCAGGCTGGCGGGCGCAAAGGCGACCTGAATGGCCTCGACGGCCGGCACGGTTGCCGCGGCTGCGGGGGCGGCCTCCACGCTGTGCGACTTGACCGTGATGACCGCGACGGCGGAACTTGCCCGCGCCGCCACGGTGTACGAGCCGGCCAGGACAGACTTGTGCACGAGCAGGTCGCCGTCGACGGGTTCCACGGACACGGCGTCGGTGATGACGCCAGCGTTGAGGGCGACACCCACGCGGGCGGCGATTTCCTTGCCCTGGGGGCCGTTGTCCAGCAGGACCGCCGCGGCGGAAACCGTTGCCGCCGCCTGCGCCACCAGTTCCGCCTTGGGAGCGACGAGGTAGTCGGCGAGATCGGGCTGCTCGGAGTGAAGGACGCGGGTGACGCCGTACGCGCCAAGGTCCGCGGCCAGTTCGCCACTGACGGGACCGGCCACCACGGCAACGGGCTCGCCGGCGGCGCGGGCGAGCGTCAGCAGCTGGTGGGACGTGGGGTGGAGGGTGCCGGGCACGTCGATCTGGTCAATAAATACAACGATGGCTCTCATGTGCGGTCCTTAGATCAGTTTCTGCGCGGCCAGGAAATCGGCGAGTGCAATGCCGGCCTCGCCCGAATCGGTGATGATGGTGCCGGCCGTGCGGGCGGGGCGTTCGGCGGCGGCGACCACCTGGGTCAGCGAACCCGCAGGCCCGACGGCGTCCGCGGACAGTCCCAGATCCGCCAGGGACAAGGTGGTGACCTTCTTTTTCTTGGCCGCGATGATGCCCTTGAAGTTCGGATAGCGGGGCTCATTCGCCTGGTCCGTGACGGAAACCAGCACCGGCAGCGTGGCCTGGATTTCCTCCGTAACGTCGTCGCCGTCGCGCCGGGCGGTCACTGTGCTTCCCTCAACCTCCAGCGACGCGGCGAAGGTGAGTTGCGGCAGGCCCAGGCGGGCGGACAGCTGCGCGGGAATGATGGACGTCTCCCCGTCGGTGGACGCCATGCCGGTGATGACCAGGTCCACGGGGCCGAGCGTCTTGATGGCGGCCGCCAGCGCCAGCGACGTCGCTGAGGCATCGGAGCCTGCCAGCGCGTCATCGCTGACATGCACGCCTTCGGTGGCGCCGATCTGCAGGGACTTCTTGACCGCCGCGGCGGCGGATGCCGGGCCCAGCGTCAGGGCCGTGACCTTATTCCCGGCCTTGACCCCGCCGCGGGCGTCCGTGAGCGCCAGCGCCGCTTCCAGCGCATATTCGTCAAGCTCCGACAGGATGCTCTCGTTGCGGTCGATGCGGTGGTTGTCACCTGTGAGGTGCCGGTCAAATTGCGTGTCTGGCACGTATTTGACCAGTACCACAATGTTCAGTGCTGAGTTTTCCACTACTGTCCTTTGTGTCAGGGACGCGTCATTCCCGCCCCGTTCCCAGTGCTGGGCCGGCGGCCTCGGGACGGACCTGTTGCCTATCCCCCAACAGCTTAGTTCGTGCCGGTCCGGTGCCGGAATTTCCCGGGTCGATTCTTTACCTGCGGTACAGTGCCCGGCGGCCCGCCCGCCGCCCATGTCGCGCGGGATGACGATACGGACAATTGATCCCGATATATCAGCCTCAAAAGTCCGTTTCGTCATCCTGCATGCCATGGGGCAACGGCGGTGGCCCCTACCGAAAAATGCCGCCGTTTCCGAACTTCCGCCAGAGTTGTTTCTGTGGCGGAAGTGCGGAAACGGCGGCAGGCATCGGCCGTTCCGGAGGTCAGCTGGCCGGCATGGTGTCCAGGGTGACGTCCTTCTGCATGGTCTTGCCGCTGCGGGTAAACGTGACCTTGACGGTGGCGCCGCCGGCCTGTTCGCGGACGGCCGCGGTCAGCGACGCTGCGTCACTGATGGTGCGGTCGCCGAACTTTGTGATGACGTCGCCCTTCTGCAGGCCGGCCTTGGCCGCGGCGCTGCCCGAGGTCACCTGGGCAATGGTGGCGCCGGCGGAGAACTGGCTGTTCTGGCCGAGGGCGGAAGTCCCGCTGACGGCGACGCCCAGCTGGCCGTGCGTCGCCTTGCCGTTGGCAATGATCTCGTTGGCAATGCGCTTGGCGTTGTCAATGGGGATGGAGAAGCCCACGCCGATGTTGCCGCTCTGGCTCGTGGAGCTGGACGAGCTGCCGGTGGATGCGATGGCCACATTGACGCCAATGATCTGTCCGTTGGTGCTGACCAGCGCGCCGCCGGAATTGCCGGGGTTGATGGCCGCGTCCGTCTGGATCACGTTCAGGTTCACGGTTCCCGTGGCCGTGTTGGAGTTCTGTCCGCCACCGGGGGGCGAGAACTGGAATCCGCCGTTGCCTCCGCCGTTCTGGTCCTGGGAGCCGTCGCTGGGCGTCGACGGGACGGCCGAGGACGCGACCTGGATGGTCCGGTTCAGTGTGGAGATGATGCCGTCGGTGACGGTGCCGTTCAGTCCGAGCGGGGAGCCAATGGCAATGACGGTGTCGCCGACGTTGATCTTGTTTGAATCGCCCAGCGTGGCCGGGACCAGGTTCGGCGCGTCAATCTTGACCACGGCAAGGTCGGACAGCGGGTCGGTGCCCACCACCTTGCCTGCGTAGACCTTGCCGTCGCTGGTCTGGACCTGGATGGTGGCATGCGCCGCCGCTCCGTCCAGGGTCACCACGTGCGTGTTGGTCAGGATGTGCCCGGCGGTGTCCAGGACAATCCCGGAGCCGGTGCCGCCGGAATTCCCGCTGGTGGCGGAGATGGTCACCACGGACGGCATGGCCTTGGCCGCCGCCGCTGAAACCGCGTTGACGGAGTTGGTGTTATTGACCACCAGGGGGGCGGCCGGCTGGTTTGACGACGCCACCACACCGGAGTTCTGCCCGTTCACCAGGAAGGATGTCCCGGCCGCGGCGCCGCCGCCAATGAGGGCAGCGGCGATCACGCTGGCGGCAAACAGTCCCATGCCGACCTTACGGCGCGGCTTCGAGGGGGCCTTCACCGCCGGGGACAGCGTGTGCGGGTAGGCGTTCGACGCCGGGTACCCGGCTCCCGCGTGCGTACCCGGGTTCGCCTGGTGCTCGCCTGCGCTGCCGGCCTGGCCGTATCCCTGTTGGCCCTGCTGGCTATACCCCTGCTGGCCGTGCTGGCTATATCCCTGTTGGCCCTGCTGGCTATATCCCTGTTGGCCCTGCTGGCCATATCCCTTCTGAGCGTCCTGGGCGTCCTGGGGTGCATGCCGGCCGTAGGCAGCTGACCCTGCCGCCGGCGTGGTGCTCGGAGCCTGCGGGTAGGACCGGCTGCCGTACCCGTAGGGGCCCGCCGGTTCGGGAGTGGAGTCTGTGGCCGGCTGCCCGGCGGCTGCGGATTCGGGGGCCTGCCACTGCCGCGTGGCGTCGGCCTGTGGCCGGTGGAGCGGCATCGTCGGATTGCTGCCGCCGTCGGGGCCGGGGGCCGTGAGCGGAGCAATGGGCTCGGTGGCGTTGTTTTCGGCGTCAGGGCCGGCCGCGGGGGCCGCGGCGGCATCCGGCTGAGGTGATTCTCCCGCAACGTGTTCGTTGCGGTTGGTGTCCCCGCCAATGTTCTCGCTCATGAGCTTTCCCTTCATTCAAGAAATCTTGTGATGAACCTTTGATTGATATCCATCATGGCCCGCAGGGCTGGTGCATTGACGAACGTTCACTGGAAGGTAGCTGTGAAGAACTTCCAGCTTCCATTATGACCGGAGCAGCCCGCGGCCGCAGCCGCGGCGGGCCTGCGGTCGGCCCGGACCTCAAGGCCCGTCGGCCCAGACGGCCCGGCGCTCAAGGCCCGTCGGCTTCCCCGCCGCAAGCGGTCGCCGCGAGCCGTCGCCGCACCCCGGCCGTCGCGGCCCTTCCAGCGGAAAACGTGGACGCTGCGGAAATATCCCACCTAGAATCGAGGACAAGGCACAAATGATGCCCCCGCACGTCCGGCGCACATAAAGGTGAGCGATGTTCTCAAGGTTTAAGCCGTTGTCCCGACTCCTCGCGGTGCTGGGATTGGCGGCCCTCATGTTCTCCCCCGCAGCAATGGCCCAGGCCGGGACGGTACAGTCCCAGACGGTGCCGGCCAACGCGCTGCGGGCCGCCGCGGTGCCCGCCGAGCCGCCGGTGACCATACCCGGGGGCACGTACATCGTGGACAACGCGCAGGTGCTCGGCAGCAAGAAGGCGGACGTCCAGTCCGCCATCGACAAGCTCGCCAAGGACCATGGCATGACCTTCTTTGTGGTCTATGTCGACTCCTTCGACGGCATGACCGGTCAAGCGTGGGGAACCCAAGTGGCCAACACGAAGCAGCTCGGTGCCAACGACGCCCTGCTGGTGGTCGCAGTCAAGGACAAGAAATATGCCCTGCTTGCCGACACCGCCACGATCCCGGCGTCCAAGAACCAGAACATCCAGACCAAGGCGATCAAGCCGCAGCTGTCAGCTGGCAATTGGGCGCAGGCCGCCATCGACGCCGCGGCCGCGCTCGGCGACGCCGCCGGCGGGGGCGCGGGCAACGTGCCCAACCCGACGGGCGGGTACGTGGCACTGGGAGTGGGCGGCGTCGTCGTGCTTGGCGGCGCGGGCACGGCGCTGGCCATCCGCAGCCGGCGCAAGAAGGCCGCCGCCGACGCGACGGCCAAGGGCTACGGTCCCGACGGCAGTGCGCTGGACCCGAACGCCGGAATGACCATCGCTGAGCTGCGTTCCAAGGCCGGCTCGCTGCTGATCGCCGCTGACGACGCCATCAAGAACAGCGAGCACGACATCGGGTTCGCCCAGGCGTCGTACGGCGATGAGGCTGTCAAGCCGTACCAGGCAGCCCTGGCGCAGGCGAAGGTGCACCTCACGGAGTCCTTCAAGCTCCAGCAGCAGCTGGATGACGAAATCCCGGACACCATCGAGGAGCAGCGCCAGTGGCTGGGCGAGATCATCAAGCGCAGCGAAGACGCCAATGCGGCGCTGGACGCGGAAAAGAAGTCCTTCGATGAGCTGCGGGAGCTGGAGCGGACGGCTCCCCAGGTGCTGGCCCAGATCCGGGCGGACGCCGCGCAGGCCGCCTCCGCCGTCGCCTCCTCGGACCAGGCCCTGTCCGGGCTTGCCGGCAAATACGCCGATTCGGCCCTCGCCACGGTCCGCGACAACGTCAACCAGGCACAGGACCGGCTGGCCTTCGTGGGAACCGCGGCGGACGACGCCGATGCCAAGATGGGTGCCGGCGACACCGCCGCCGCGGCCATGTCCGTCAAGGCCGCCGAGGAGGCGCTGCTGCAGTGCAACGTCCTGCTGGAGGCCATCGGCAAGACGGAGAAGGCCATCAACGACGCCGCCACAACGTTGGGCACCGCCCTGCCCGAGGCCCTGGCCGACCTTGAACGTGCCAAGGCCATGGTTGCGTCGGCGGAGTTCGCCCGCTTCGCACCGACGGTGTCCTCCGCGGAGACCGTGCTGCAGGATGCCAAGGCGCAGGGCGGGGCAGGGAAACCCGACCCCGTGGCCCTGCTGGGCGCCGTGCAGGGCGCCCACAGCCAGCTCGATGAACTGCTGACGGGCATCCGCGACCAGCAGCAGCAGGCACTGCGTGCCCAGGCCTCCCTGCAGCAGACAATTGCGGGCGCGCAGGCACACATTTCCGCCGCCCAGGACTTCATCGCGACCCGCCGTGGGGGCGTTGGCACCGAAGCCCGCACCCGGCTATCGGAGGCCCAGCGCAATCTGGACTACGCCATGGCCATCGCCGACAAGGACCCGGCCAACGCGCTCACCTATGCCCAGCAGGCACAATCCCTGGCCCAGCAGGCCATCCAATACGCCCAGCAGGACGTGGACCGGTTTGGCGGCGGCGGATTCGGCGGCGGCTACGGAGGGCGCGGCGGCTCCGGCATGAACGGCGTCGGCGGTGCCATCCTCGGCGGCATCATCGGCGGCCTGCTCGGCGGAGGCGGCGGCTTCGGCGGCGGCGGGGGCTTCGGGGGCGGAGGCGGCGGCTTCGGCGGCGGGGGCGGCGGCTTCGGTGGCGGGGGCGGCGGCGGCTTCGGCGGCAGTGGCGGGAACTTCTAACGCCCGCGTCAAGCCCAGCCAGCCCCCGGGGCCGTGCGCTGGGCACGACAGGTCACCTAGACTCGAAAGCGACGTTTCAACCAATTCCATGGACCAGGCAAAAAGAGACAAGCACGGATGATGTTCAACAGTAAAAATAAGGGGAAAAGAATGGCAAAGCAGTCAATTTTCGGCCGGATTTCACAGTTGGCAAAGGCCAATATCAACGCGTTGTTGGACCAGGCCGAGGACCCGCAGAAAATGCTGGACCAGATGGTGCGCGACTACAAGGCGAACATCACCGAAGCCGAGGGCGCGGTGGCGCAGACCATCGGCAACCTGCGCATGCTCGAGGATGACTACAACGAAGATGTCAAGGCCTCCCAGGACTGGGGCTCCAAGGCCCTCGCCGCCAGCCGCCGGGCCGACCAGTTCCGTGCCGCGGGCAACGCCTCCGACGCCCAGAAGTTCGACAACCTCGCCAAGGTGGCCCTGCAGCGGCAGATTGCCTCCGAAAACGAAGCCAAGGCGTCGGCTCCCAACATTGCCGCCCAGCGGGACGTGGTGGAGAAACTCAAGACGGGCCTGCAGCAGATGCAGGGCAAGCTCGGCGAACTTGCCAGCAAGCGCAATGAACTCGTCGCCCGGTCCAAGACCGCCGAGGCGCAGACCCAGATGCACGATGCCCTCAAGAGCATTGACATCATGGACCCCACGAGCGAGGTCAGCCGCTTCGAGGAAAAGATCCGCCGCGAAGAGGCGCTGGTCCGGGGCCAGAACGAGCTTGCCGCCTCCAGCCTGGACGCGCAGTTCAACAGCCTCGAGGACCTGGGCGAACAGACGGAAGTGGAGGCGCGCCTGGCCGCGCTCAAGTCCGGCGGCGCCCCGGCCGCGCAGCCGGCCATCGCGCCATCGGCGGACGCCCCGGACGCGGACAGCGACGCCGTCGACGAGACAGACTTCGACAAGCTGTAAGCGCCGGCAGTGCAGATAAGGCTGGCAGATTCGGAATCTGCCCGCCTTATCTGCACGCTGGAAGTCCTGAGCGCCCGTACCAGTACTACATTTGCGTGAAGGCGGCCACGGCGGGGTCTACGCCGATGCGTTCGCCGGATTCGAGTGCCGAGATCGAATCCAGTTCCTCGCGCGTGAGCGTCAGGGCCGCGGCGGCCAGGTTTTCACGGATGCGTTCCGGGGTGGCCGACTTGGGAATCACGATGTTCCCCAGCCCGAGATGCCACGCGAGCACCACCTGGGCCGGCGTGGCCGTGTATTTCGCGGACAGTTCCGTCACGACGGGGCTGTCCAGGTCCCGGCCCTGGCCCAGCGGGCTGTAGGCCTCCACGGCGATGCCGTGGCTGCGCGACTTTTCCGCCAGTGCTGCCTGGTGGAAGGTCGGGTGCGCCTCGATCTGGTTGACCGCGGGAACCACGGTGGAGCCGGCCAGCAGCGTGTCCAGGTGCTCGGGGAGGAAGTTGGAGACGCCTATGGCGCGGACCAGTCCCTGCGCGTACAACGATTCAAGTTCCTGCCATGCCTTTGTGTAGAGCCCCTGAGAGGGTACCGGCCAGTGGATGAGGTACAGGTCGATCCAGTCGAGGCCCAGGGCCTGTCGGCTGGCTTCGAAGGCTGCCCGCGGGCTGCCCTGCTCGCCGTTGCGCAGCTTGGTGGTGACGAAGACCTCCTCTCGCGGAATGCCGGATTCGGCCAGCGCGGCCCCGACCCCGGCTTCGTTGCGGTAGGCCGCGGCCGTGTCGATGTGGCGGTACCCGGCTGAGAGGGCCTCCCCCACGGCCGCGCGGGTTTCTTCCGGCGGTATCTGGAAAACGCCAAAGCCCAGCTGCGGGATGTCCACGCCGTTGTTGAGGGTCACCCGGGGAACCGCGGCTCCATTAGTGGTTGATTCAGTCATGGTGAACTTTTCCTTTCGTGCCACCCGCCAGAGAAGGCGGTCTCCCTCAGCCTAGGCCCCGCGCCCCGCGAAGTGTCGGCCAAGCGGGCGCAGACCCATCCTAGGTTTCCCAGTCCTACCCAGGCGGTGGATTGAGGCATTGCGCCGGGGCACAATGGACCCATGGGTCAAAGCGTTGAGTTCGGCAAATTCCTCTCAGCCATGCGTGCCCGGCTCCAACCGGACCCGGACACCAGCTACACCGCCCGTCGCGTGCCGGGGCTGCGCCGCGAGGAGGTGGCCAGGCTCGCGGACGTGTCCACGGACTACTACACCCGCCTGGAGCAGGGCCGGAACATCCACCCGTCCCGTTCCGTGCTCCATGCGGTGGCCCGCGCGCTCCAAATGAACGACGCCGAGTCGGACCACATGCTCGACCTTCTGGAACACTGCGGCGGCCAGCCCACGGATCCTCCCGCCGCGCAGCGCGTGCGTACCTCGATGCGCCAGCTGCTGGAGGCGGTGGGCGACGTGCCCGCCGTCGTACTGGGCCGGCGCACGGACGTGCTGGCCGCCAACCGCATGGCCCGGCTGCTGTTCGGGGACTTCACCGCCTTGCCCCGCGAGCAGCGCAACTTCACGCGCTGGATCATGCTCGACCCCGGCGCGCGGGTGCTGTTCCGGGACTGGCACTGCGCGGCTGCCGATTCCGTGGCGGAACTTCGGGCCGACGTCGGCAAGCATCCCGGCGATCCCGCCGCCACGGCCCTGGTGGGCGAACTGGCTGTCAACAGTGAGGACTTCCGGCAGTGGTGGGCCCGGCACCGGGTGGCACGGAAATCGTCCGGTACACTCAAGCTCCACCACGCACTGGTGGGCGAGCTGGAGCTCGACTTCGAGCACCTGCTGCTGCCCGACGACCCCGACCAAAGCCTGCGCCTGTACACTGCGCGGAACGGCTCGCCGTCCCTTGACGCGCTCAAGCTCCTCTCCACCTGGTCGCCCGGCACGGACGCGGCGCACCCCAGCCACTCCCCCGAAGGAAGCAGCCGAGCATGAAGTACACGCACCTGGGCCGCAGCGGCCTGACCGTCTCCCGGCTCTGTCTGGGCACCATGAACTTCGGCCCGCACACCGAGGAGGCCGACGCCCACCTGATCATGGACCAGGCCCACGCCGCCGGGCTGAACTTCTTCGACACCGCCAACGTCTACGGAGGCGCCGGGCACCGCGGCTGGACCGAGGAGATCGTGGGCCGCTGGATCGCGCAGGGCGGCGGTCGGCGGGAGCGGACCGTGCTGGCCACGAAGGTCTACGGCGCCATGGGCGACTGGCCCAACGACGGCAAGCTGTCCGCCCGCAACATCCGACTGGCCCTGGACGCGAGCCTGAAGCGGCTCCAGACGGACCACGTCGACCTGTACCAGTTCCACCACGTGGACAGGGACACGCCGTGGGACGAGATCTGGCAGGCCGTGGACACCGCGGTCCAGCAGGGCAAGGTCATCTACACGGGCAGCTCCAACTTTGCCGGCTGGCACATCGCCGCCGCCCAGGAGGTCGCGGCCCGCCGCCCCGTCACGGGGCTGGTCAGCGAACAGTCCATCTACAACCTCATGGAGCGCAGCATTGAGCGGGAGGCCATCCCGGCCGCGCAGCACTATGGGCTCGGAATCCTCCCGTGGTCGCCCCTGCACGGAGGCCTCCTGGGCGGGGTCCTGGCCAAGGGGAACGACGGCGTGCGCCGCCTCGAGGGGCGCGCCGCGAAGGCGTTGGAGGCGCACCGCGACGCCATCGCCGCGTTTGAGGGCCTTGCCGCGGAGCTGGGCCACGCCCCCGGCGACGTCGCCCTGGCCTGGCTGCTCCACCAGCCGGCCGTAACGGCGCCCATCATCGGCCCGCGCACCTCCCGGCAGCTTGGCGCCGGGCTGCGGGCACTGGACGTCACCCTTGACGAGGGCGCCCTGGCACGCCTGGACGGGATTTTCCCCGGGCCGAGGACTGCACCGGAAGACTACGCGTGGTGAGCGGATTCAACGACGACCTCCGGTGGTTGAGCCCGTCGAAACCCGGCGCGAGCCCGTCGAAACCCGGAGCGAGCCCGCAAGACCGTTGGTTGAGCCCGACGAAACCCGGCGGCGGGCTGCGCGTGCTGTTTGTCGGCGGTTCGGGCGTCATCAGTGCTGCCTCCGTGGCCCGCACGGCGGACCTCGGTTTCAACGTCACCGTGCTCAATCGCGGGGTGAGCGCCGAACGGCCGGTGCCGAACGGCGTCGAACATCTGGTGGCGGATGTGCGCGACGCCGCTGCCGTCCGCCACGTGCTGGGCACCCGGACCTTTGACGTGGTGGCCGACTTCGTGACTTTCACGGCCGGGCAGGCTGCGGCCGCGGTGGAGCTGTTTGGCGGGAAGTGCGGGCAGTACATTTTCATCAGTTCGGCCTCGGCCTACCAAAAGCCGCCGGCCCGGCTGCCCATCACAGAATCGACGCCGCTGCGCAACCCGTTCTGGCAGTACTCGCGGGACAAGATCGCCTGCGAGGACGTGTTCACCGCGGCATACCGTCAGGACGGATTTCCCGTCACGGTGGTCCGGCCCTCCCACACCTACGATCCCACCAGGTTGCCCCTGCTCTTTGGCTGGACGGACGTCCACCGCATGCGGGCCGGGCTGCCGGTGGTGGTGCACGGGGACGGGACGTCGTTGTGGACGCTGACGCACACCGCCGACTTCGCCGTCGGCTTTGTCGGGCTTTTCGGCCTCAACGCGGCCGTGGGCGAAAGCTTCACCATCACCTCTGACGAGGTCCTCCCGTGGGATGCGGTGTATCGCGCCGTGGCGGCCGCCGCCGACGTCCCCGATCCGGCGCTTGTGCACGTTTCCAGCGAAACCATCGCGGCGCTGGCGCCGGAACTTGGGGCCGGGCTGCTCGGAGACAAGTCCCACTCCGTCATCTTCGACAACTCCAAGATCAAGCGTTTCGTGCCGGACTTCGGCGCCCGTATCCCGTATTCGGCAGGCGCCCGGCAGAGCATGGCATGGCACATCGACCATCCCGAGGCGCGCGTGGTGAACCCGGAATACATGGCACTCTCGGACAGGCTCGCTGCGCGGTGACTGCCGCGTGCCTGCGGTCTGGTGGAATCGATGGTGCAGCTTCTGCGGTCTGGTGGAATCGATGGTGCAGCTTCTGCGGGTTGACCCGCGGTTTGCCCGCATTACCTGCACCGCCGATTCTCACCCCCGGCGCCAGCCCGCATTACCTGCACCGCCGATTCTCACCCCCGGCGCCAGCCCCGGGGTCTCGACAAAGTCCCAAGCCCGCGAGGAACGAGCGAACGTCAATATCTCGAACCTCAACGGCGAGCGGGCGAACCTGCGGTCGCAGGGGCCTGCAAGTTCCGCATCTGAGGATGTAGAATCGGCAAATGGCACTTATCCGCGTTTCCGAGGCTGCCCGGTTCCTCGGCGTCAGTGACGACACCGTCCGGCGCTGGCTCGACAACGGCACCCTGCACGGCCAAAAGGACCGCCAGGGCCGGATCGTCATTGACGGCGTGGAGCTGGCCGCCGCGGCCAAGTCGGCGTCCCAGCTGCCGGACGACCCCACGGGCGTTGGCAGCTCGGCCCGCAACAGGTTTGTCGGCCTGGTCACGAACGTGACCATGGACTTGGTCATGGCCCAGGTGGAGCTGCAGTGCGGCCCGTTCCGGGTGGTGTCACTGATGAGCAGCGAGGCCGTCCGCGACCTGGGCCTGGAACCCGGCTCCGTGGCCACGGCCGTGGTCAAGTCAACGAATGTGATCATCGAGATTCCGCAGGGGGCCAAACCATGAGAAAACTGTTCCGCAAGCCTGCCGCCGCCGCGGCCGCCCTCGTCCTCGCAGCGTCCCTGGCGGCCTGCTCGGGGAGCGCCGGGGCCACGGACACCCCGGCCGCAACCGGCAGCACTTCCGGGCTCTCGGGAACCCTCACCGTTTTCGCCGCCGCCTCGCTGCAGCAGACCTTCACCCAGCTTGCCGCCACGTTCGAGAAGGAGAACCCGAAGGCCAAGGTCTCGCTCAGCTTTGACGGTTCCTCCACCTTGGTCAGCCAGATCACGCAAGGCGCCCCCGCGGACGTCTTCGCCTCGGCGGACCAGGCAAACATGGCCAAGCTGGAAAACGCCAAGATGGCCGCAGACACGCCGGCCATCTTCGCCACGAACCTGCTGACCATCGTGGTGCCGCCCAACAATCCGGCCAACATCAAGACGTTCGCAGATCTTGGCCGGCCCGGCGTAAAAGTCGTGGTCTGCGCCGCCCAGGTGCCCTGCGGGGCCGCGGCCAAGAGCGATGAGGCGAGCGCCGGCGTCGTCGTCAAGCCGGTGAGCGAGGAGCTCAACGTCACCAGCGTCCTTGGCAAGGTCACCTCGGGCGAGGCCGACGCGGGCCTGGTGTACGTCACCGACGCCACCGCTGCCGGGGACAGGGTGAAGGCCATCCCGCTCAAACTGGCCCACCCCACCGTCAATAAGTACCCCATCACCGCCGTCTCCACGTCGAACAACCAGGCGCTGGCCAAGGCATTCATCGCCCTGGCCACCGGCCCCGGCGGCCAGAAAGTCCTCGGGGATGCCGGATTTGGGGCCCCGTAGCCGGACATGGCGGTACCAGGCGGTGCCGCGGTGGGTCTACCTTGTGGCTGCGCTGGGCGCCCTGTTCATCCTGGTGCCGCTGCTGGGCATGGTGGCGAAGGTCAACTGGGCCCAGTTTGTCCCGCTCATTACCTCCGAATCCTCGCGTGACGCGCTGCTGCTGAGCCTGAAGACGGCCGCCGCGAGCACTGCCCTGTGCATCATCTTCGGCGTTCCGCTGGCGCTGGTGCTGGCCAGGGCGGACTTTCCCGGGCAGCGGATCCTGCGCGCGCTGATCCTGCTTCCGCTGGTGGTGCCGCCGGTGGTGGGCGGACTCGCGCTCCTGTACACCTTCGGCCGCGAGGGTCTGGTGGGGAAGTCGCTGACCGTCCTGGGCATCGACATCGCGTTCTCCACCACCGCGGTGGTCATGGCACAGGCCTTCGTTGCGCTGCCGTTCCTGGTCCTGAGCCTGGAAGGGACGCTGCGCACCGCCGGGCAGAAATACGAGGCCGTGGCCGCGACCCTCGGAGCCCGCCCCTCCACGGTGCTGCGCCGGATCACTGTGCCCCTGGTGCTTCCCGGGCTGGTCTCCGGCGCGGTGCTCTCCTTTGCCCGCAGCCTGGGGGAATTCGGCGCCACGCTCACCTTCGCCGGCAGCCTCCAGGGTGTCACGCGCACCCTGCCGCTGGAGATCTACCTGCAGCGTGAGACGGACCCCGACGCCGCCGTGGCGCTTTCCTTCCTGCTCATCGCCGTGGCGGTGGTGGTGGTTGCGCTGACGTACCGGGCGCCGAGGCAGCCCAGGCCCGCCGCCGGGGATGCCGCAATGGCCGCGCCATGACCCTGGAGCTGAACGCAGCCATCGCCGAGCGCCACCTTGACGTTTCGCTGACTGTGGGACCGGAGGAGACGGTTGCCGTCATGGGCCCCAACGGCGCGGGCAAGTCCTCCGTGGTGCAGGTCCTGGCCGGACTCCTGAGGCCCGACGCCGGCCACGCCACCTTGGGCGGGCGCACCCTCTTCCACACCGGCCATCCAGGCGAATGGCTTCCGCCGCACTCCCGCGGCGTGGGGCTGCTGGCCCAGGACCCGTTGCTCTTTCCCCACCTCACCGTGCTGGACAATGTTGCTTTTGGTCCGCGCAGTCAGGGCCGGAACCGCGTCGAGGCCGCGGCTGCCGCCCGGCATTGGCTCCGCGAGGTCGACGCTTTGGAGCTGGCCTCCCGCAAACCCGCCCAGCTCTCGGGCGGCCAGGCACAGCGGGTGGCCCTCGCCCGTGCGCTCGCCACCGACCCCCAACTCCTCCTGCTCGACGAACCCATGGCCGCCCTGGACATCAACACCGCCCCATTCCTGCGCAGGCTGCTCAAGCGCGTGCTTGCGGGCCGGGGTGCCCTCATTGTCACGCACCATGTCCTGGACGCGCTCATGCTCGCGGACCGGATCATCGTCATGGACGGCGGCCGGATCGTGGAGGAGGGTCCCACCGCGGCGATTCTGGCGCACCCGCGCAGCAGTTTCGCGGCGTCGCTGGCGGGGCTGAATGTCCTCGCCGGGTCCCTCTCCGGTGCCGGCGTCCAGACGTCCGACGCCGGATGGGTCGCCGGCCGCCTGGCCGGCGGCTTTGCCGGGGCACCGGAAGGCGACGGGCTGGTGGGCATGGGGGCCCGGTCGGGTGACGGGTCCGCGGCCGTGCCGCTGCCCAACCTCTCCGCCGCCGGCAGCGCGGCGGCGGGCGCGGTGGAAGGCATGGCCGCATTCCCGCCGTCGGCCGTGTCAGTGTTCCTGTCGCCCCCGCAGGGCAGCCCGCGCAACTGCTTCGAGGTGACGGTGACCGAGCTGGAGCCGCTCGGGGACCACATCCGGGTCCGCGCCGGCCGCCTGGCCGCCGACATCTCGCCCGCAGCCACGGCCGAGCTGCGCCTGGCGCCCGGTTCCCGGGCCTTCTTTGTGGTGAAAGCGGCCGAAGTGGCCATCTATCCTGCGTAGCCCCGGTGCGGAAATTGCACCGGAAAAACGGAAATCCCCCGGCCAACTGGCCGGGGGATTTCCTCATCATGGTTGCGGGGACAGGATTTGAACCTGTGACCTCCGGGTTATGAGCCCGGCGAGCTACCGAACTGCTCCACCCCGCGTTGCGTCCTCAACAGTACATGCGATCCGGCGAATCACCAACTCGAGGGTGGGGAGCCGCTTGGGTGCGAGGCCCGATGGGTCCTCCGACGCAACTGCTGACGTTGGCCGCGAGATGCAAGGTTACACGGGGACATATGCGGCCAACTACGGCACTCGCGCAAGGAAGGGCAGGGCGACCGCCCGAGCCCGGGTCTCGACGCGCTCGCAGGGCTCGCTGCTCGACCACCGGAGGGGACCCGACGCGCCCCCCACCCGGATTTCGACAAGCTCAATCACCGGATGCCCGGTCACCGATGCTTGAACTCGGGCGGCCGCTTCAGCGTGAACGCGGCCATGCCTTCCTTCTGGTCCTCGGTGGCGAAGCACGAGAAGATCAGGCGGCGTTCCAGGCGGACGCCCTCGGCCAGCGTGGATTCGTAGGCGGCGTTGACGGCCTCCTTGGCGGTCATCGCCACCGGCTTGGACATCCCGGCGATCACGTCGGCGGTGGCCAGCGCGTCATCGAGCAAGGAATCGAGCGGCACCACGCGGGCCACGAGTCCGGACCGCTCCGCTTCGGCTGCGTCCATGATGCGCCCGGTGAGGATCATCTCCATGGCCTTGGCCTTGCCGATGGCGCGGGTCAGCCGTTGCGAGCCGCCCATCCCCGGAATGACCCCGAGCTTGATTTCCGGCTGGCCGAACTTGGCGTTGTCCGCGGCGATGATGAAATCGGCGATCATGGCCAGCTCGCAGCCGCCGCCCAGGGCGTGCCCGGCGACGGCGGCAATCATCGGGGTGCGGACGCGGGCCAGCGCGTCCCACGCGGCGAACCAGTCCAGCTGGTACATCTCCACGGAAGACTTCTCCGCCATTTCCTTGATGTCCGCGCCGGCGGCAAACGCCCGGGAGGAGCCGGTGATGACGATGGCGCCCACGCCCGGATCGGCATCGAACTCATGTGCGGCGGCCAGGATTTCCCGGCCCATGGCGTCGCTGAGGGCGTTGAGGGCCGCGGGCCGGTTGAGTGTGATGAGGCCGACCCGGCCGCGTTGTTCGGCGAGGATCAAGGCATAGTCAGTCATGTGCAGAAGTTCCGTTCAGTCAAAGGTCCGGTTGATGGAGCAGACAAGGCGCGGCAATGCCTCGGCGTCAGGCGTCGGCGTCCAGGGCCGCCAAACCCGCCGACGCATCGCGGATGGTGTTGATGATGCCGGAGAAGTCGGTGCCGGCTCCGCCGTCGAGGGCGAAGTGGCGGTAGATTTCCTCCGCCGCCCGGCCCATTGACGCCGCCGTGCCCGTGGCGTTCAGTGCCTCCACGGCCAGGCCCAGGTCCTTGGCCATGAGCGCCCCGGCGAAGCCAGGGCGGTAGTCGCGGTTGGCGGGGCTGGCGGGGACGGGGCCGGGAACGGGACAGTTGGTGGTGAGCGCCCAGCACTGCCCGGAAGCGTTGGCCGCGACGTCGTACAGCGCCTGGTGCGTGAGTCCCAGCTTTTCGCCGAGCACAAAGGCTTCGCTGACGGCGATCATGGAGACCCCCAGGATCATGTTGTTGCACACCTTCGCCGCCTGGCCCGCGCCGGCCCCGCCGCAGTGCACTATCCGCCGGCCCATGACCTCGAAGATTTCCGCGGCGTCGGCAAAGTCTTCCCCGGTCCCGCCGACCATGAACGTCAGCGTGCCGGCCTCGGCGCCCACGACCCCGCCGGAAACCGGGGCATCCAGGCTGTGGTGCCCGGCGGCCAGAGCCATCTGGTGGGCCGTGCGGGCATCCTCGACGGCGATGGTGGAGCACTCCAGGAACAACGACCCGGGCTTGGCGGCGGCCAGCAGCCCGCCGCCGGGGCCCTCGCCCTCATACGCGGCGAAGACGTGCTTGCCCGCGGGCAGCATGGTGATCACCACGTCGGCGCCGGCGGCAGCCTCTGCCGACGATGAAGCCACCGCCACACCCGCCGCCCGGGCCGCTTCCAGTGCCGCGGGGACGACGTCGAAGCCCGTCACCACGTACCCGGCCTTGACGAGGTTGGCCGCCATGGGTCCGCCCATGTGGCCCAGGCCGATGAATCCTATTGTCCTGCGTGCTGCATCATTGTTCATTACACTCCCACCGCTCCATTCCGTGCGTTTCCCAGTCCCAGTTCGTCCGGGCCCAGGCCTTGAAATGTCCGTGCCACCACGTCCGCCGGCACATCCGCCAGGGAGGCCGGCTGCCAGGCGGGGTTGCGGTCCTTGTCCACCAGCTGCGCCCGGATCCCCTCGGCGAAGTCGGGCCAGCGCAGGGCCCGCAGCGACACCCGCAGTTCCTGGTCCAGCACGTCCTCCAGCGACCCGAGCGCCCTCGCCCGCCGCAGCGCCTCCAGCGTGACCGTCACCGCAGTGGGTGACTTCGCCGCGATGGCTGCGGCAGCCTTCTCCGCCTCCGGGACGCCGGAGTCCGCCAGGCGCTTGAGGATGGTGGGGGCGTCGTCGGCGGAATAGGCCGCGTCAATCCAGGCCCGGGCCGCAAGGAGGGCTGATTCCGGCGGTTCCTGCCCATGGCGTGCGACGGCGGAGCTGGCGTTGCGCTCGGCCAGCTCGGCTGCCAGCGTGGGCAGCAGCGAGGAATCGACAAAGTGGTCGGCCAGGCCCATGGCCATGGCGTCCGCGCCGCTGACCATGGTCCCGGTCAGCCCGGCGTGCGTGCCAAGCTCGCCGGGGGCGCGGGAGAGCAAGTAGGTCCCGCCGACGTCGGGGACAAAGCCGATGCCCGTCTCCGGCATGCCGATCCGGGATCGTTCGGTGACAACGCGGTGGGAGGCGTGGGCGGAAATGCCGACGCCGCCGCCGAGCACCACGCCGTCCATGAACGCGACAACTGGCTTCGGGTAGCGCTTGATGCGGGCGTTGAGATGGTATTCGTCGCGCCAGAACTGCGCGCTTTCGCTTCCGCCGGTCCTGGCGTCGTGGTAGATCGAGACGATGTCCCCGCCGGCGCACAGGCCCCGCTCACCCGCCCCCGAGATCAGGACCGTTGAAACGCCGTCGTCCTTTTCCCAGGCGTCCAGCGCGGCCGCCACGGACTGGACCATTCCGTGGTTGAGGGCATTCATGGCCTGCGGCCGGTTCAGCACCACGTGGCCCAATTGTCCGGTGCGCTGGAGCAGAACATCACTGTTTTTCATCTGCCGGTCCTCCATGTTCCAGTCTCCATCACCTAGTCTTCGACCGCCAGCCGGCCCACTATCAAGCGCATGATCTCGTTGCTGCCCTCCAGGATCTGGTGGACGCGCAGGTCCCGCACAATCTTTTCCAGCCCGTACTCGGAAAGGTAGCCGTAGCCGCCGTGCAGCTGCAGGGCCTGGTTGGCCACGTGGAATCCGGCGTCGGTGGCGACCCGCTTGGCCATGGCGCACAGCTTCACCGTGTCCGGCGCGCCGGTTTCCAGGGCTTCCGCGGCGCGCAGCAGCATGGTGCGGGCGGTTTCCAGTTCGGTGTCCATGTCCGCCAGTTCAAACAGCAGGTGCTGCTGCTTGACGAGCGGACCGCCAAACGCCTGGCGTTCCTTGAGGTAGGCGACCGACTTGGCGAAGGCGGCACGGCCGCCGCCGAGCGAGCAGGCGCCAATGTTGACGCGGCCGCCGTTGAGCCCCTTCATGGCTATGCCGAAGCCGTCGCCCTCCTGGCCGAGGCGGTTGGTCACCGGGACGCGGACGTCCTCGAACACCACCTGCCGGGTGGGCTGCGCGCGCCAGCCCATCTTCTTCTCCTCGGCGCCGAAGGACAAACCGGGCGTGCCGTCCGGGACGACGATGGCGGTGATGCCGTGGCTGCCCGTGTCCTGGGTACGGGCCATCACGATGTACCAGGCGGAGGAGCCGGCACCGGAGATGAATTGTTTGGTGCCATTGATGACGTAGTGGTCGCCGTCGCGCACGGCACGCGTGGACAGTGCGCCGGCGTCTGACCCCACGCCGGGTTCGGTCAGGCAGTAGCTGCCCAGCTCCGTCATGGCCGTCAGCCCGGGCAGCCAGGCGGCGCGCTGGGTGTCGTTGCCAAACGCGTCCACCATCCAGGCCACCATGTTGTGGATGGAGATGTAGGCGGCGATGGACGGGTCGGCCGTGGCCAGTTCCTCAAAGATCAGCACGGCGTCGGTGCGGCTCATGCCGGAGCCGCCGTACTCCTCCCCCACGTAGATGCCGCCCATGCCAAGAGCCCCGGCCTCGGCCAGCATGTCCACGGGGAAGTGCTTCGCCTCGTCCCATTCGGCGGCGTGCGGGGCCAGCGCCGTCGCGGCGAAGTCACGCACCATCTCCACAATGGCGTGTTGGTCTTCGGTGAGGTTTTCCATGGCGTCTCCTTTGACATTGCCGGGCAGTTGGTCCAGCCCGGTCTCGGATCCTGCCCGGCGCGGGTGGGCCGGGCGGCCAGCTTACTTGGTGACCTTGCCCGTCAGTGAGGCGATGGGCCTCAGGAACAGGGGCCGGGCCGCGAACCACGCACCGGCGGTGACCAGCAGGGACAAGGCAAAGATGCCGAAGCCCCACCAGTTGACGGCGTCGCTGGAGCCGTACATGTGGTTGAGGTTGCGCAGGGCGCCGGTGGCCAGCACCAGCGTCACGTGGACAATGATGAACAGGACGAAGTAGATCATGACCGGAAAGTGCACCAGGCGGGCAAGTTCAATCGGGTAGACCCTGTTCAGCCGCTTGGCATTTTTAGGCCACGCCCCGGACATGCGGATGCCGGTGAGGATCGCCAGCGGCGCCGCGATGAACACGGTGGCGAAGTAGGTCAGCAGCTGCAGGGCGTTGTAGTTCACCCAGCCGTCTTCCGTGGGCCAGTTCAGGGACAGGTACTGCAGCCCGGCCGATATGGCGTTGGGGAACACGTCCCAGGTGGTGGGCACGATGCGCAGCCACTGCCCGGTGGCGAAAATGACGATGATGAAGATGAGCCCGTTGAGCACCCACAACGCGTCCAGGGTCAGGTGGAACCACAGGTCCAGGCTGATCTTGACGGGTGCGTTACGCGTCTTGATCAGCCCCTTGTTGTTCCGTGTCCAGTGTGCCGGCGGCCGCTTGGCGGTGCGGACCTGCCAGCCCGAGCGGATGATCAGCACGATGAAGAACATGTTTAAAAAGTGCTGCCAGCCCAGCCACGCCGGAAAACCGACGGGCGTGGTGGCCGGAAGCTCAGACTGCCCCCGGTAGGTCACCATCCACGACTTCACGGCGTCGAGGCCGGTGAACCAGCGGGCGGCAAGGACCAGGACCAGGAGGGCGATCACAATGGAGCCGGCAACAATGGCCGGTTTGGCCCACCTGGTGCCGGCCTGCTTTTTCGTGGGGGTCGACATGGATTCACTTACCTCTTTCAAGAACGTTCCTGCTGCCACATTAACCCGGAAACCTCCGGCGGCGTTCACCGTTCATTTGTAACAGCTGTACGGCCGCCCGCGGACACCGGCCGTAACAGGCCGTCAGCCCTGCTATGGACGGGCAGCCAGGGCCTCGATCAATTGCGGCACCACCTTGAACACGTCGCCCACAATGCCGAAGTCGGCGACGTCAAAGATGGGGCTGTCCCCGTCCTTGTTGATGGCCACGATGGTCTTGGCGGTCTGCATGCCGGCGCGGTGCTGGATGGCTCCGGAGATGCCCAGCGCAATGTAGAGCTGCGGCGAAACGCTCACGCCGGTCTGGCCCACCTGGGCCGTCTGCTCCACAAAGCCGGCGTCGACGGCGGCCCGGGAGGCCCCCACGGCCGCACCCAGGGCGTCGGCCAGCTGCTCCACGAGCGCAAAGTTCTCCCTGGAGCCGAGTCCGCGCCCGCCGGAGACCACGGACTTGGCCCCGCGCAGCTCCGGGCGGCCTGCGGCCGTGGGGGCGTCGTTGACGGAGTCGATCCTTGCGCCCGCCGCGGGGGCCAGCTCCACGGTGGTCACCTCCGGTTGGGCTGCCGGGGCGCTGCCGTCAATGGCGCCCTGGCGGATGGTGATGACGGGCAGGCCGCCCTCCGCCGCAGATTCGACCTCGTAGCTGCCGCCAAACACCGAGTGCCGGGCCACGATCCGGTCCGCGTCTGCGCGGACGGACACCGCGTCCACCAGCAGCGCCCCGCCGGTCCGGACGGCCAGCCGCGCGGCAACTTCGCGGCCGTCCACGGAGTTGGCCGCCAGCACGGCGGCGGGTGCCAGCGCGTCCACCGCCCGGGCCAGCACGTCCACGGCGGGTGTGCCGAGCACGGCCGCCGCGTCTTCGCCCACGCCCTGGTACACCGCGGCCGCACCCAGCCCGCCCAGGTGGGAGACGACGTCGTCCCCAAGGTTCGAGGGGGACGCCACCACGGCCACGGGCGTGCCGAGCGACGCGGCGGCCGCCAGCAGCCCCCGGGCCGATCCGGCCACGGCACCCTGGTGGGTCAATTCAATCAACGCAAGTATGTTCGCCATGCCCAGCCCTTCCTAGACCAAACGGTTTTCAATGAGGTAGTCGGCCAGCAGCGAGCCGGCATTGCCCTCGTCGACGATCTTGGTGCCGGCGGTGCGCGGCGGGCGTTCGCTGTGGGAGAGGATCACGGCGCGGGAGGGCGTGGCTGGCACGTCCAGGTCCGCGAGTGACAGGGTTGCCACGGGCTTGCGCTTGGCCGTCAGGATGCCCTTGAAGTTGGGGAAGCGGGCCTCGGCGCTGCGCTCCGTCACCGTGACGACGGCGGGCAGGCCCGCGCTGACGGACAACGTGCCGGATTCGCCCTGCCGCTCCCCGGACACCTTGCCGGGGACGAGTTCCAGGGACGCGAGGGACCCGACGAGCGGCAGGCCCAGGTGCTCGGCCACCATGGCCGGCACCACGCCGCCGCGGCCGTCGGTGGACTCGTTGCCGGCGATGATGACGTCCGCGCCGGCGTCCTTGAGCGCCGCCGCGAGCACGGCGGCCGTTCGTGCCGCGTCGGCGCCCGCCAGGGAATCGTCCAGGATGTGGATGCCAGAATCGGCCCCCATGGACAGCGCCTTGCGGATGGCCTTGGACGCTTCCTCCGGGCCCATGGCCAGCACCACCACCTCGGTGGACTTCTCGCCGTCCTTCACGCGGAGGGCAACCTCCAGGGCGCGCTCGTTGATCTCGTCAACGATGTTGTCGCCGGCGTCGCGGTTGAGCCAGCCGGTGTCCGGATCGAGCGTGCGCTCGTCCGCGGTGTCCGGCACCTGCTTGATCAGTACGACGATCTTCATGGACAGCCCCTTCGCGTAAAAAGTGTTCTCCGGTCAGATTACTAGGAACCGCTAGTATTTACTAGGTACCCCGAGTAAATTGTTGGTGAAGGGCGTTTTCGTGCCCTTATTTGCCTCCGCCGCAAGAAAGGACGTGCCATGGCCCCCGCAGCACCCCTGCCCATGGATCCCATCGCGGAAGCCAAACGGCAATGGATCGCGCACGGCTGGGCCGACGCCGCCGACGGGATGGCCGCCTTTTCCTCCGTCATGCGCGCCCACCAGCTCATGTACGGCCGGGTTGACGCCGTCCTCAGGCCCTTGGGCCTCTCCTACGCGCGGCTCGAGCTGCTGCGGCTGCTCTCCTTCACGCGCGACGGCGCCCTGCCGATGGCCAGCGCGAGCGCCCGCCTGCAGGTCCATCCCACCAGCATCACGAACGTCGTGGACCGGTTGGAACGGGACGGCTTTGTGCGCCGCGAGGCCCACCCCAGCGACGGCCGGGCCACCCTGGTGGTGCTGACCGGAACCGGGCGCGCGTTGGTGGACCGGGCCACGGAGGTGCTCAACGGGCAGGTGTTTGAACAGCCCGGCATCCCGGTGGAGGACCTGCGCAGCATGACCGGGATACTGGCCCGCTTCCGCCGCGCCTCAGGCGACTTCACCGACCCCGCGCCGCACCCCGAACCCCTATAGCACGGCCAGCGAACGCTCCTTCACATCCGGGGTCAAATTCAGAGACGCTCCTTCACATCCGGGGTCAAATTCAGAAACGCTCCTTCACCCGGTGAAGGAGCGTTGGGGGAGAGTGCCCCAACGGTGATGGAGCGTCGGGATGGTCTCAACGGACGGCCGGGGCGCCGCGGTGCACGTCGATGTCCACGGGAACACCCTGCGAGCGCAGGTAGACCAGGTGACTGGCCGTCTCGGCAAGTGCCAGCCGCAGCGTGAAGCGGCGCAGCGAGTCAAAGCCCCGCGACCACGTCAGTTCCCGCGCCACGTCCCACACGGTCCGCGCGTTCCCCCCGGCCAGCACCGCCCGGACTTCGCCGGAGCGTTGCAGCGTGTGCGCCTTCAGCCCGGCCACCCTGTCTGCCAGGCCCGTGAAGCGGTATTCGTGGGCGGGCAGCACCTCCATGCCGTCCGCGGCGGCCATCCGGCCCAGGGAGTGCAGGTAGTCGGCCACGGGATTATCCTGCCCATGGGCTTCCAGGGAGACATGCGGGGTGATGCGCGGCAGGACGTGGTCGCCGGTCAGGATCAGCTGGTTCTTCTCGTCCACCAGGCAAATGTGCCCCGGCGTGTGGCCCGGTGTCGCCAACGTCCTGACGGCCAGCCCGGCAATGGGCAGCAGCGCGCCATCGGGCAGCCGGATCTCCGGCCCGGCGATGGCACGCAGCTGATCCCATTGCCCGTCCCGGAACGTCACCTCAGGCAGCAGCCCGGCCGGGACGCCCCACGCGGTGAACTGCGCCAGGTCCCCGGCCACAAAGGACTCCATGTCCTGGGACCACTGCGATGGCAGCGGCTCGTTTTCACCCAGCATCATCCATGTCTTCCCCCTGGCCCGCAGCCGCGCCGCCATGCCGAGGTGGTCCGGGTGGTAGTGCGTCACCACCACCCCTGTGATGTCCGACGGCGTCACCCCCGCTTCTGTCAATCCCGCCTTGAGCGCTTCCCATCCCTCCCCCGAGTCCCAGCCCGGGTCCACGAGGGCGGCCTCCCCGTCACCCGCCAGGAGATAGGCAAGCGTGTAGCGCATGGGGTTCCCCGGGAATGGCACGGGGATGGACCACACCCCGGGGCGCACCTCCTCCACCGGAGGCATCACTTTCTTTTCCCAGGCCGCGAACTGTTCGTGTCCGGTAACTGTCATCATGGAGCCCTCCAGGCGTTGGTGATCGACTCGATGCCGGCGTTGCCGCCCGCGTTGGGAGCGGCGGACGGCGCCGCGTCCGGCGATTGCGTCATCGAGCGGGAGAAGCGCGGTGCGGGTGCTGCCACAATGTTCCTTCCCGAGCCGGAAAGCGTTCCGCGGGCGGCCAGGTGCGGGTGCCGGGCGGCCTCGGCGTACGTCAGCACGGGCGTGACGCAGGCGTCGACGCCGTCGAACACCCGGGCCCACCCTTCACGTGTCCGGGCGGCAAACGCCCGTGCCAGGACCCCGGCGAGCGCCGGCCACTGCGCGGGGTCGTCCCGGTCCGGCAGGCTCCCGTCGGGCCCACCGGCAACCCCCAACCCGTCGAGCAGTGCGGCGTAAAACTGCGGCTCAATGGCCCCCACGGCTACGAATCCGCCGCCGGCACACGCATAGGTGCGGTAGAACGGGGCGGCCCCGTCTAGCAGGTTCGTGCCCCGGGCGTCGGTCCACATCCCTACCGAGCGCAGTTCCAGGATGATCTGTGAAAGCACGCTGACGCCATCCACCATGGCGGCGTCCACCACCTGGCCGCGACCCGAACGGCCCCGTTCAAGCAGGGCCGCCAGGATGCCGGTGACAACAAACATCGAGCCGCCGCCAAAGTCGCCCACCAGGTTCAGCGGCGGCATGGGCTGGGCGGCCGGGCCCATGGCATGGAGGGCGCCGGTGAGCGCAATGTAGTTGATGTCGTGCCCGGCCCGCGGTGCCAGCGGCCCGGACTGCCCCCAGCCGGTCATGCGCCCGTAAACCAGCCGGGGATTGGCCGCCAGGCACTCGTCGGGGCCCAGGCCGAGCCGTTCGGTCGTGCCGGGGCGGCAGCCCTCAAGAAAGACATCGGCCTCGGCCACCAGGTCCAGCACGGCTGCAAGGTCGCCTGCGTCCTTCAGGTCCGCCCGGACCGTGGTGCGGGACCGCTGGAGGTGCGTGCCGACGTCGTACCCGCCCACCGGGGGCGCCGGTCCCACCACCCGCACCACGTCGGCCCCCAGGTCCGCGAGCATCATGGCAGCGTGGGGTGCCGGTCCCATGGCGGACAGTTCCACGACCTTGATTCCCTGCAACGGACCACTCATCGGTGACTCCTGAGCGCCTGTGCAGACTCAGAGCCGCGCGGCACCTTGTCTCCGGATCGGTGCAGCCCTTGGGTCAGGTACATGGGGCTCCTTTGGAAGAATCGCCGTTCATACTCACATGGGGTTTCGCAGGGCCGATAGGGCGCCTATTTGCCGTGGAACGTGGCCGGGCGTTGCTCGCCCAGTGCCGCCACGGCTTCCATCAGGTCCTCGCTGTGGAGGAACGCGGAATTCCACAGGGCCACGTGGCGCAGGCCGCGGGCAATGCGCTCCTCACGATCCTCGTTCAGCACGGCCTTGGTGCCGGAGACGGCCAGCGGCGAATTCGCCGCGACCTCCGCGGCCATGCCCAGAGCCGCCGCCAACAGCGCGTCCCGGTCCGGGAACACGTCGTTGACCAGGCCGATCCTCTCGGCCCGTTCCGCCGTGATGTCCTTGCCGGTGAGCGCCAGTTCCCGCAGCTGCCCTTCACCGATGATGCCTCGGAGCCGCTGCAGGCTGCCGACGTCGGCCACGATCGCCAGCCTGGCCTCCCGGACGCTGAACCTGGCATCGGCGGAGGCCAGGCGCACGTCGGCGGCGCTGATCAGGTCCACCCCTCCCCCGATGCACCAGCCGGAGACGGCGGCAATGACCGGCTTGCGGCACTGCGCCACCGCGGTGACGCCGCTCTGCAGCTGGGCGATCAAGCGCAGCAGCACGCTTCGCCGGGCGGCCGTGGCGCCGGCTTCGCCGCCTAGCTTCGCCATCCACGGGCCCAGCACCTCCTGCACGTCCAGGCCCACGCTGAAGTGGTTCCCTGCTCCGGTAAGCACCACGGCCCGGACTGATTCGTCGGCGTCCAGTTCGCGGAACAGTTGCGGCAGTTCCTCCCAAAAGTCCAGCCCCATCATGTTGCCGCGCCCGGGGCCGGTCAGGCGCACGACCACCACGCCGCCCGTGCGCGTCCGTTCCACCGTAAACGCCGCCCACTGGTTTTCCGGTTCCACGCCTGGTCGTTCCACGCCCGCCGCGGGGGGCCGGTTTGACGGGTCCATCAGTAGCGCTCCCCCGCCGCGGCCTTGGCCACCAGCGACGCCGGAGGCAGGAAATGTTCGCCGTACCGGTCCGCCAGCTCACGGGACCTGGTCACAAAGCCGGCCAGGCCGCCGTCGTACCCGTTCATGTACTGCAGCACCCCTCCCGTCCAGCCAGGGAAGCCGATGCCCAGGATCGAGCCGATGTTGGCGTCCTCCACGCTGCGCAGCACGCCCTCGTCCAGGCACCTGACAGCTTCCAGCGACTCGGCAAAAAGCATCCGCTCGACCATGTCCGCGAAAGGGATTTCCGCCGTGCCGCCCCACGTTTCGGCCAGGCCCTCCCACAGGCCGGTACGGTGGCCGTCGGCGTAGTTGTAGAAGCCGGCACCGCCCAGCTTGCCCCGGCGTCCAAACTCTTCGATCATCCGGTCCAGGAGCGCGTAGGCGGGGTGGCGGCGGTACTGTTGGGGACCGCCGTCGCGCTCCAGGCCCGCCTTGGTCTCCTTGTGGATCTTGCTCATGAGGGTCAGGTTGAGCTCGTCGGCCAGCTGCAGGGGCGGGGACGGGTAGCCGGCCTGGGCACCGGCCTGCTCCACCGAAACGGCGGAGATGCCCTCCCCCACCATGGCGATGGCCTCATTCAGGAAGGTGCCGATCACCCGGCTGGTGAAGAAGCCGCGGGAATCATTCACCACGATGGGGGTCTTGTGGATCTGCCGGGCGATGTCAAAGGCGCGGGCCAGTGTTTCATCGGAGGTGTTCGCCCCGGCGATGATTTCCAGCAGCGGCATCTTGTCCACGGGGGAGAAGAAGTGCAGCCCGATGAAGTTCGGCTGGTTCCGCAGGCCTCCGGCAAGCTCCGTGATGGGCAGGGTGGAGGTGTTGGAGCCGAGGACGGCGCCTTCGGCCACCAGGTCCTGGACCTCCCGGAACGCCCTTCGCTTCACGTCCGCGTCCTCGAAGACGGCCTCGATGACCAGGTCCACGCCGGCCACGTCCGCCGCGCTGGCCGTGGGCGTGATTTTCGCCAGCAGGGCGTCCGCGTCGGCCTGCGTGGACCTGCCCCGGGCCACCGCCTTCCCGGTGAGCGTGCGCGAGTGTGCCTTGCCGTGCTCGGCCGCCTCGAGCGAGACGTCCTTGAGCACCACGTCCATCCCGCCGCGGGCGCACACGAAGGCAATGCCGGCGCCCATCATGCCGGCACCCAGCACAGCGACCTTTTTTGCCGTGTACTTGTCAAAACCCTCCGGGCGGCTGCCGCCGGACTTGATGTGTGCCATGTCGAAGAAGAAGGCCTTGATCATGTTGGTGGACACCTGACCGGTCACCACCTCCACGAAATAGCGCGACTCGATCTCCAAGGCGGTGTCAATGTCCACCTGGGTGCTTTCGACGGCGGCCGCCAGGATGGCGCGCGGGGCCGGGTAGTTGGCGCCCTTGAGCTGCTTGCGCAGATTTGCGGGAAACGACGGCAGGACGGCCGCAAATCGGGGATCGGAGGGCGTGCCGCCGGGAATCCTGTATCCGGGTGCGTCGTAGGGCTGGACGGCGCGGGGGTTCGCGGCAATCCACGCCTTGGCGGCGGGGAGGAGCTCCTCCACGGTGTCCACCACCTGGTCCACCAGCCCGATGTCCAGGGCCTCGCGCGGCTTGTACCGCTGGCCCTGCAGCAGCACCTTCATCAGGGCGTCGGCCACGCCCAGCCGGCGGACGGTGCGGACGATGCCGCCGCCGCCCGGCAGCAGGCCGAGGGTCACCTCGGGCAGTCCGATCACGGAGCCGCGGGTGTCGGCGGCGATCCTGTGGTGGGCGGCCAGCGCAATCTCAAGGCCGCCGCCGAGCGCCGCGCCGTTGAGGGCGGCCACCACGGGCCGGCCAAGCGTTTCCAGCGTGCGCAGCGGTGCCTTGATCTGTTGGCCCAGTTCAAAGACCGTCTGGGCGTCCTCCGGGCCCGCCGCAACGAGGTCGTTGAGGTCGCCGCCGGCAAAGAACGTCTTCTTGGCGGAGGTGAGGATGACGCCGGCGACGGAGTCCTTTTCGGCCACGAGCCGCGTCACGGCGGCCTGCATGGAGGACGCGTACGCGCCGTTCATGGTGTTGGCGGAGTGGTCGGGGTCGTCGATGGTGAGAATGACGACGCCGTCGGCGTCCTGTTCCCAGCGGATGGTGTTCTTCATGCTTAAACCCTCTCAATCAAGGTGGCCACACCCATGCCGCCGCCGATGCAGAGCGTGATGACCGCGCGGCGGGCGTCGCGGCGTTCCAGCTCCTCGATCACGGTGCCCAGGATCATGGCTCCGGTGGCGCCCAGGGGGTGCCCCATGGCGATGGCGCCGCCGTTGACGTTGAGCTTTTCCTCCGGAATGCCGAGGTCCTTTTGGAACTTCAGGACGACGGCGGCAAAGGCCTCATTGATCTCGAACAGGTCAATGTCGTCCACCGTGAGGCTGGCGGTCCTCAGCAGCTTTTGGGTGGCCGGCGTGGGACCGGTGAGCATGATGGTGGGGTCGGCACCGGACGTTGCGGTGGCCACGATCCGCGCGCGCGGCGTGAGTCCCAGCCGCTCCCCGATCTCCGCGCTGCCCACCAGGACCAGGGCGGCGCCGTCGACTATCCCGGAGGAGTTCGCGGCCGTGTGGACATGGTTGATGCGCTCCACCGAGTGGAACTTTTGGAGTGCGACGGCGTCAAAGCCGCCGGCGTCGCCCATGGCGGCAAAGGACGGCGTCAACTGCGCCAGTGATTCCACGGTCGAGTCGGGACGCATGTGCTCGTCACGGTCCAGCACCGTCAGGCCGCTGCGGTCCCGTACGGGGACTACCGAGCGGGCGAAGCGGCCCTCCTGCCAGGCCCGGGCAGCCAGCTGCTGCGAGCGCACCGCGTAGGTGTCCACATCGGTTCGGCTGAAGCCCTCAATGGTGGCGATCAGGTCGGCGCCGACGCCCTGGGGCACAAAGTAGGTGTCAAAGTTGGTGGCCGGGTCCATGGCCCAGGCGCCGCCGTCGGAGCCGATCGGGACACGGGACATGGCCTCGACACCGCCGGCGATGATCAGCTGGTCCCAGCCCGAGATGACCTTTTGGGCTGCGGTGTTGACCGCTTCCAGCCCGGAAGCGCAGAAGCGGTTGATCTGCAGGCCGGCCACGGTGTTGGGCATGCCGGCGGCGAGCGCGGCGGTGCGGGCGATGACGGCGCCCTGGTCGCCCACCGGGGACACGACGCCGAGGATGAGGTCATCTATCAGGTTTTCGTCAAGGCCGGGATGTCGCGTGCGGAGCTCGTTGATCAGGCCCACCACCAGGTCCACCGGCTTGGTGCCGTGCAGGGAGCCCTTCTTGCCGCGGCCTCGCGGGGTTCTGATGGCGTCATAGACGAGCGCTTCGGGAACTGCTGGTTCGTGCACGTGGTTTCCTTCCGTGGACATGCCGGCCGCATCGGCGCGGGCGGGCGGGACGGTTGACGGGTTGCGGACGGGATGAAGGAGCGTCGTGGTTGATGGCCCCTTTGCTGAGGGAGCGTCACAGGGAGCGGGCGATGAGCTCCTTCATGACCTCGTTGGCGCCGGCGAGCACGCGCAGCACCCTGTTGTCCGCGTAGAGGCCGGCGATGGGGTATTCCAGGCAGTAACCGTAGCCGCCGAACAGCTGCTGGCAGCGGTCCACCACCTCTCCGGTCCTGTCGGTGATCCAGTACTTGGCCATGGAAGCGGTGGCTGCGTCCAGATCCCCGTTGACGTGCTTGACAATGCAGTCGTCCAGGAACACCCGGTTCACCCGGGTGATGGTGGCGCACTCGGCCAGTTCAAAGCGGGTGTTTTGCAGCTCAAACAAGGGCTTGCCAAAGGCCTCCCGCTCCTTGGTGTACGCCAGCGCATACGTCACGGCCAGCTCGCTGATGGACTGGGCCATGATGGCGGTGACCAACCGTTCCTGCGGCAGCTGGTTCATGAGCTGGTAGAAGCCCTGCCCCTCCACGCCGCCCAGGAGGTGCGACGCCGGAATGCGCAGGTCCTCAAAGAACAGCTCCGAGGTGTCCTGGCCCTTCAGGCCAATCTTCGCCAGGTTCCTGCCCCGGGTGAATCCGGGGGTGTTGTCATTCACCTCGGCCACAAGCAGGGACATGCCCTTGGCGCCTTGGGCGGAGTCGGTCTTGACGGCGATCACGACCAAGTCGCACAGCTGTCCGTTGGAGATGAAGATCTTCGAGCCGTTCACGACGTAGTCGTTCCCGTCGCGGCGGGCGCGGGTGGTGATGGCCTGCAGGTCGGAGCCGGTGCCGGGCTCGGTCATGGCGATGGAGCCAATCCATTCGCCGCTGCACAGCTTGGGCAGCCAGCGCAGCTTTTGCTCTTCGGTGGCGTAGGCCAGCAGGTAGTGGGCCACGATGCCCTCGCTGACGGCAAAGCCCATGCTTCCGGCCCCGGCGGCGGTTTGTTCCTGCAGCAACAGGGCCAGGTTGGCGAAGGTTCCTCCCCCGCCGCCGTATTCCTCCGGGATGCTCATGCCGGACAGGCCGAGTTCCCCGGCGCGCTCATAGAGGTCCCGGTCCGGGTGGCCCTGGGCCTGGAACTTCTCCTCCCGGGGCGCCACCTCCCTGGTGAAGTAGTCCTGCGCCAGGCGGGCAACGTCGGCCAGGTCTTCATCGATCCAGCTCGCGGAAAACTGAGTTGTTGACATACCGCCAATGCTGCAGAACTATTGACAGCGTGTCAATAGATCGCCGATGCATCCCAAGGAAGCGGTGTCCATGACCAGCTACACGGCCGTCATGGCCAATGAGGCCGGGCATGCCTTTCGCGCGGCCGACGCCGACCCTGCCGTGCGCGTGGTCGTCGGCGGCGGAATCACCATCACGCTCTCCTGCGACTTCCGGATCGCGTCAACGGACTCGCGCTTTTCCTTCCCATTCAGCCGCCGCGGTATTTTCCCCGAGGGTGCCTCCGTCGGGTACCTGCCCCGACTCGTGGGCATGTCCCGGGCCACGGACTGGATGCTGACAGGACGGCTCTTTGGCACCCAGGAAGCGCTCAGTGGCTTGGACTCCCCCATCCCCGCCCACGCCGCCGACTCGCGGCTGATCGAAGGGCTCGCCGACAGCCCCGACGCCGTGGAGGCCGTTACCTCATTCCTGGAAAAGCGGGCGCCGTCCTTCCCCTTGTCGGTGCCCGGCGACCTCCCGGCATGGCTGCCATGGCTGGCCCCCGACGGCACGCCATGACGTCCCCCCCAGCGGCCTCGGATGCGCACCCGCGGTCCGCGCCCAAGGAGGGACCCGGCGTCGAGCTTGCCGAACAGCGCAGGCAGCGGCTGAGCCCGGATGAGCGCCGCGAACAGATCTTCGCCTGCGCCCAAAGGCTGTTTGCCCTGCGCCCGTACGAGGACGTCTCCGCCACCGACATTGCCGCGGCTGCGGGGGTGGCCCGCGGGCTGGTCAACCACTATTTCGGCAACAAGCGCGGACTGTACCTGGAGGTTGTCCGGCTGAATTCAACGGTGCCCGAGCTCGCGGTGGCAACGCTGCCGGACGGCACCCTTCAGGAGCGCATCGACGCGTCCGTCACCTGGTTCCTGGATACGCTGGAAAACACCGGAGGGACGTGGCTGGCGCTCGGATCCGGGGGCATGGGGCGCGACTCGGACCTCGAAAACATCCTGGTCGAGGCGGAAAACGAATCCGTCGAACGGCTCATGGACGCGATGGGGCTGGCCGGGCGCCACGAGGGCCGGGAGCAGGTCCGCGCCATGATGCGTGCCTATGCCCAGCTGGCGCGCAGCGGCGCACGGGAGTGGCTGCTGCGGAAAACCCTCAACCGGCTCCAGGTGCACACCCTGCTGTCCGCCACACTGCTGGCAATTGTTTCCGACGCCGTCCCCGCCCTCACGCCTGCCGCGGGGCCACGGAAAGGTCCGCCATGACCACGGGCTGCCGGGGCCGGCGCGAGCTCGTTTGTCCGGGCCGGCCGCGACTGGAAAATCCGTGCCGCAGTGGCGGCGGCAAAACACGGAGCAACAGCCTTCCGCGCGCACCCGCTGGCAGGTGGACCACGGTTAAACCAGTCAGCCCCCGGACTGGGGGCTGACTGCTTACTTGGTTGCGGGGACAGGATTTGAACCTGTGACCTCCGGGTTATGAGCCCGGCGAGCTACCGAACTGCTCCACCCCGCGATGTGTTCTTAACATTACCCCGGGGCGGGCGGGCCGCAAAATCGAAGGGCACGTGACGTTCGTCGCGTGCCCTTCAATTTCCACAGGCCCGGTGGGGCTGCTACGGCTTGGCCGACGGCGGCGCCGTCGCTGTAGCCTTGGGTGCCGGCGTGGCCGCCTTTGTCCCGGCGCCTTCCGCCGCAATGGCTGCGTTGATGGCCGCCTGCAGCGCCTTCTGTGCCGTGCCGTACGCGGCGAAATCACCCTTGGTCAGTGCCGTCTGGCTGTCCTTCATGGCCTGGCTGGCATCATTCAGTGCCTTCGCAAGGGCAGGGTTGTTGCTGACGGCGCCTCCCGTTGAGCTGCCGGCCGATCCGGGAGACTTCTGGACGTTGGCGTCGCCTGCTGAGGCCCCGGAGTTGCCGCCAAAGAGCTGGTCCAGCGCGTCGTTGAGCGTGGCCGCGTAGCCGATCTTGTTGCCGAAGGCGACCAGCACTCGCTGGAGCGTGGGATACGACGTCGAGCCCGTGGACTTGACGTAGACCGGCTGGACGTACAGCAGCCCGCCGCCCATGGGGAGCGTGAGCAGGTTGCCGTTGATGACGTCGGATTGGCCCAGCTTCAGCACGTTCAGCTGCTCAGACACCGTGGGGTCCGACTGGAAGGTGTTTTGCACCTGGCCGGGGCCGGGCACCTGCGTGTCCACAGGCAGCTCCAGGAGCTGCAGCTTCCCGTAGTCGGGGCTCTTGACGCCCTTGACGCTGCCGGCGTCGCCGTTGGCGGCCATGAAGCCGTAGAGGATGTTGCGGGATTCGGTGCCCTGGACCTGCTGCGGGATGAAGTCCGTGGTCAGGGAGAACGCCGTCTTGGTCTGTCCCGGCATTTGCAGCGACAGGTAATACGGCGGCTGCTTGTCAACGGCCGCGGTGGTGGGGTCGTCCGGGACGCTCCACGCTTCCTGGTTGGCGTAGAACTTGCCCGCATCCGTCACGTGGTAGCGGCCCAGGAGCTCGCGCTGGACCTTGAACAGGTCTTCGGGGTAGCGCACGTGCGACATCAGGTCCCCGGACATGTCCGAGTACGGCTTGACCGTGGTGGGAAAGACCTTCTCCCACGACTTCAGGATGGGGTCCTGCGTGTCCCAGGCATACAGCTGCACGGATCCGTCATAGGCGTCGACGGTGGCCTTGACGGAGTTGCGGATGTAGTTGACCGACGCGGCAGGCAGCGGCGCCACCCCGCCCGTAGTTGTCAGGGAGTCCGTGGTGGCGTCCTGGAGTTGCTGCTGCTGGGAGTACGGGTAGGCGGAGCTGGTGGTGTAACCGTCCACAATCCACTTGACCCTGCCGTCCACAATGGCGGGGTACGGGTTGCCGTCCAAGGTCAGGTACGGCGCCACCTTGGCGACGCGCTCCGCCGGTGTGCGGTCGTAGAGGATCTGGGACTGGCTGTTGACGCCGTTGGTGAGCAGCAGGTCCGAGGACTGAAACTTCATGGCGTACATCAGCCGGTTGAACCAGTTGCCCAGCGACGGGCCGCCGCTGCCGGCGAACGTGGTCATGGTCTCCCCGGAGGTGTCCGCACTGTCCTTCGACGCGGGGGTGTTCCCCTGCGGCCGGTCCAGCTCCACCGGGGTGGCGCCCTTGGGCCCTCCGACAATGGAGTAGTCCGTCGTCGACTGGCCGAAGTAGATGCGCGGCTGGTAGCTGGTGTCGGTGCCCAGCACGCCCGTGGACGGGACGCCGGACTGCATGAACACGGGCTTGCCGTCCGAGGTGACGGTGTTGCCGTAGGCTGCCACCACCCCGTAGCCGTGCGTGTACACCAGGTGCTGGTTGTACCAGCTTTGCTGGCCCGGGTTGATGCCGTTCGGGTTCAGCTCACGTACCGCAATCACGGCGTCCTGGACCTTGCCGTCAATCGTGTAACGGTCGACATTGAGGGTCTTGGGGAACTCGTAGTAGGGGCGGTACTGCTGCAGCTGCGCAAAAGTGGAGGAGATCAGGTTGGGGTCCAGCAGGCGGATGCTGGCCACCGTGGACGCGTCCTGGCGCAGGGCCCCGGCTGTCGCCGTCGTCGTGGCGTTGTACGGGGTGACCGCCATATCGGAGAGCCCGTAGGCCTGCCGGGTGAAGTCAATGTTGCGTGCAATGTACGGCGCCTCCACAGTGCCTTCAGAGGGCTTGACTTCCAACTGCTGGATGGCCCACGGGTAGATGCCGCCAGCCACAATCGCGGTGATGACCAGCATGCCGGTGCCGATGAGGGGCAGCTTCCACCGGCCCAGGAAGGCGGCCACAATGAACAGGACCGCCACGATCACGGCGGCCACGGCCAGGATGGCCTTCGTGGGGATCACGGCGTTGACGTCGGTGAACATGGCGCCGGCGCGGTAGCCGCCGTTGTTTTGCAGCGTGCCGTAGGTGTCCAGCCAGAAGTTGATGCCCAGCAGCACCAGGAACACCGCTGCCAGCACTGCCATGTGGATCTGGGCGCTGCGGGAGGTGAAGATCCCATGCTCGGCCAGGCGGACGGCGCCGTACAGGTAGTGGGTGAGCAGGCCGGCGATGAAGGAGATCACCGTGACGCTGATCAGCAGGCCGGTGATGAAGCCGAGGAACGGCAGCGTGTTGGTGTAGAAGCTGATGTCCAGCCCAAACTGGGGATCCTTCTCGCCAAAGGGCACCTGGTACAGGAACAGCATCACCTTGTCCCACTGGGCCATGGCCGCGGTGCCGGCAAACAGCCCGAAGACCACGGGAACGCCCACCATGACCACGCGCCGGACAGGTTCCAGCTGTGCCTGGTAGCGGTTGAGGTTGTCATCGCGCTGGTTGTCGGGGGCGTAGATGGGCCGGGCTCGGTAGGCCACCCTGATGGAGGCGTAGACCCCGGCACCCATGATCAGGAAGCCCACGGCGAAGATCAACAGTTTCGCGAGCTTTTCGCGCCAGAAGACGGTGGAGTAGCCGAGCTGGTTGAACCAGAGCATGTCCGTGTAGAGGCCGGCAAAAATTACCAGGGCGATGACCAGTGCCACCACGACGATGATGGTGGGCAGAAGGGCGCTGCGGCGCCTGGGCCGGGCGGAGTTGTGCGGCGAAGCGGCTGGGCGGGATGTCACTCGTACCTCTATTTGCAGTTTGCTGATTCTTGGGTGGTGCCGGTGCGGTGCTGCTCCTGACACGGCGGCCAGGGTACTAATGCTGCCACGAACGGACCGGCGGCGAAGTTCCGCACGATGCCCAATCGTTACTTACACGTGGGCAGCGTGGAACTGTCCTTGCCGGTCCCAATGGCGGTCACGGCGGCGTAGGCTTCCTTCAGCGTAGCGACTTTGACCACGTGAAGCCCGTTGGGGACGTGTCCGACGACGTCCCCGCAGTTCGCGGCCGGCGCCAGGAAGTAGTCGGCGCCGTTGTTCCGGGCCCCCACCATCTTCTGTGCGATGCCACCGATGGCGCCCACGTCGCCGCCCGGATCAATGGTCCCGGTGCCCGCAAAGTGCTTCCCGCCGGTCAGGTCGCCCTTGGTCAACGTGTCCATGATGCCCAGCGCAAACATCATGCCGGCGCTGGGCCCGCCGATGTTGCTCAGCGTGATGTCCACCTTGAACGGGAAGGTGAACTTGTTCTGCAGGGAGATCCCCAGAAGGTATTTGCCGTCCGTGCCGGCACGCGGCGTGATCTGGACGCTCTTGTCCGCGCCGGCGCGCTGGACGGTCACCTCCACGGGCGCGCCCTTGCCGTCAGCCAGGACCTTCTGGATGGCGGGAAGTCCAGTGATGGGCTTTCCGTCAATGGTGAGCAGCACGTCGTCGGGCTTGAGAATGCCGGCGGAGGCGCCGTCGGAGGGCACCGAGGCAATGGCCAGCACGGTTTGATAGTTGATGCCGAGGGCCTTGAAGGCGGCCGCCGTCGCGTTTTCCTGCGAACCGGTCATGGCCGCGGAATTTTCGCTGTTGACCGCTTCCTGGCTGGTGCCCGGAGGGTAGATGAGTTCCGCAGGGTAGATGGAGTCCGACGGCGTCAGCCAACCCTGCAGGGCCTGGAAAATGTTGATTTCGCTGTCCGGGAGCCCACCGATCATGTGGACCGTGGTCAGGTCGAGGGTGCCGGACTGGGCAGGGAAGCTGTTGTGGCCAGTGACGCTGATGACCGGCTGCCCGCCCACGCTGCCGATGGTGTTGATGGCCGGTCCCGGGGATTCCACGACGTAGGGGACGGGGATGGCCATGGCGGCGACGGCCAGCACGGCGGCAACGACGCCGGAGACCACCATGGCGGACGCCCGCCCGTCCCGGCGCACCCTCTTCGCCACCGGCGCCAGCGCTGCGTCCTGGTTTTCCTGGCTCAATAACCCGACCTTTCCAAGGATCCGTTTCGCTTGCATCAACTTCGCGTCCACGCCGCGCCGGTGCCCAAAAGGGGGCTCCCCGCGCGTGTGCACCAAGCTCCACCCTACTGGGTCGGGCCGGGTGCCTGCTGTGAATCCATGGGGTGGCCGGGGCGGCCAAATCCAGCCGGATTCGGGCGTCTTTGCCGGTAGCGAACAGCGGCCGCCCATGGGGCGACAAGCGCCCACCGCGGCGGTAACGTGAAGATACCGCTTTCATCTTCCTGCAACGATCGGGCCGCCATGTCTTCCACCCCAGCCAACAACGACGACGACACGCCGAAGGACCCGCTGTCTGAAATGCTGGCCAAGCTCCTGGGCGGCGAGGGCATGGAAGGTTTCGACCCGGCCGAACTGGCCAAGGCCGCCGGCCTGCCTGAGGACCCCAAAGTGCTTGCGCAAATGTTCTCCCAGGTGCAGGCCATGATGAACAGTTCCTCGGACACCCCGGTGAACTGGGAACTGGCGCACGACGCGGCCCGGAAGTCCGCCGCCGGCGACGATCCGTCGGTGACGCCGGCGCAGTCGCGCGAGGTGGATGATGCGCTGCGCCTGGCGGAGATGTGGCTGGACCCGTTCACCGACCTTGCGGCCACCGCCATCATCGGCAAGGCCTGGTCCCGGGCCGAATGGGTTGAGGAAACCCTCGGGACCTGGCAGAGGCTGACAGAGCCGGTGGCGAACAGCATCGCGTTTGCCATCTCCACCGCCATGAATGAGCAGCTTCCCGAGGAAATGAAGTCCATGATGGGCGGCGCGGCCTCCATGATGCAAAACATGGGCGGCGCGTTGTTCGGGCTGCAGTTGGGCCAGGCAGTGGGCGCGCTCGCCAAGGAGGTGGTGGGCTCCACGGACATCGGCATCCCGCTCGCGGACCTCCAGATGGCGCTGCTGCCCGCCAATGTGAAGGCTTTCGGCGAGGGCCTGGAGGTGCCGGAGCAGGAGATCCGGCTCTTCCTGGCCTTGCGCGAGGCCGCCCACGCCCGCCTGTTTGTCCAGGTCCCCTGGCTGCGCGGACACCTGCTGGGCGCCATCGAGTCCTATGCCCGCGGCATCCACATTGACATGTCCCGCATCGAGGACCTGGCGCACAACCTGGACCCGAGCAACCCGGAGGCCATGCAGGCCGCCCTGTCGGAGGGCGTCTTCATGCCGGCGCGGACCCTGGAGCAGGAAGCCGCCCTGGCCAAGCTGGAGACTGCGCTGGCCCTCGTGGAGGGTTGGGTCGATGAAGTCACGTTCGAGGCCGCGGCCAACTTGCCGTCCGCCGGAGCCATCCGTGAGACCATACGTCGACGCCGGGCCACGGGCGGCCCGGCGGAGCACGCGTTCGGTTCACTGGTGGGCCTGGAGCTGCGTCCGCGCCGGCTGCGCGAGGCGGCGGCGCTGTGGGCATCACTGAAGGAGCAGCGCGGCATTGCCGGCCGCGACGCCATCTGGGCGCACCCGGACCTGCTGCCCACCTCCGCCGACCTCGACGACGCGGCCGGTTTCAGCGCCCGCCGTTCCGCCGCCGATGCTTCCGATTCGGAAGTGGACGCCGCCCTCACCAAGCTGCTCGAAGGCGGCTTTGACGACGCGGTGCCGGACGGGGACGACACCGGCGCCACCGACACCGGTGCCGCCGACACCGGTGGTTCCGCGGGCGAGGCTTCCGGCACCGAGGCTTCCGGCACCGAGGCTTCCGGCACCGAGGCTTCCGATGACGGCGACGCCGGCGGGGCCCCGGCAACGGACAATTAACTTCCCCCGGGGAACGTCGAAATCCCGGCCCGCCGTTACTGGAGCTGCCGCGTCAGAACAGCTGTCCTGGTGGCGGCCCACCCGTCGTCCCCGATCCCCCGGCGGTGAGTTCGCCGCCGTCGATGTCCGAGTCGGGGCCGCCGTCGTCCATGTCGGCGCCCATGCCCTGGATGTTGCGGGCAGAGGCGAAGGACGCGCCATCCAAAAAGGCCTTGGCCCGCTCCTGCTCGGCATAACTGTCAAGTTCCGCCCAGAATCCGGCGCTGTGGTTGGGGTGGATCAGGTGGGCCAGTTCGTGCAGCAGGACGTAGTCCAGAACCCATTCGGGCATGCCCTTGACATGATGTGAAATGCGGATGGTCTTGCGGGCATGCGTGCACGATCCCCAGCGTCCGTTTTGGTTGGTCACCCACCTCACGGATTCCGGCACCGCCCGCGATCCCAGATACCTTGCGGAAAGGGCCCGGCAGCGGCGCATGAGTGCGTCGTCGCTCTCGGGGGCCCGACGGCGGCCTCCGGCCGTCCGGGCGCGCGTGTCGCCTTCCAGCCGTGAAACCATGTGCGGCACCCAATACTGCTCATCCTCAAGGCTCAGGCGCGACGGCACCGCGATCACGGCGCGGCCTCCTTCCCAGAAGGCGGAAAGGCCGTTCTTGCGCCGCCGGGTGCGCCGCACCACCACCGGTGCGCCGTTGGATGCCCGGTGTCTTGAGAGGGAGTCCCCCAGGGGTCCGGGCGTGCCGCGCCCAATCGGGGTCCGCCGGGGATCCTGGTGCGCGGGTGCAAGCTGATCTGACATGCTTCGACGGTACAACGCGCCGGCAGCGAAAATCGAACGGAACGGCCGGTCTGTGGACAACTGCGGCTTGTGGATAACTCCAAGCGGGGGCGGGGCCGCTGTGCCAAGATCGAACGTGAGGGCCGCGGCCGGACAGCCACGGCAACGGACCGCGTTGGGAGGCGGCAATGACGACGATCAATCCCGGACTTCGCATGGTCACGAGGGGTGCCGGGAGCATACAAATCGGTGTGGGGCCCGGCGGCACCATCGTCGACGGTCTCCAGCCGGCAGACCTGCGATTCATCGAGGCGCTGCGGCAGGGCACGCCTGACGGCCAGGCCCTGGCGACCGCCCGGGCATGCGGGCTGGACGAGGCACGGGCCAAGGACATTTGTGCCAGCCTGCGCGGCGTCCTCGTCAGCGACGGCGAGCTGCGCACGCAGGGCTTCCGGGCGGAGCGCCTCCGGCCGGAACATTCCTCCTTGCTCGGCCTGCACCGGGGATCAAGCCGCGGCTACATGGACAGGCGGGAACGCGGCGTCGTCCACGTCATTGGGCTCGGGCGCACGGGTGCGGCGCTGGCACTGG
This sequence comes from Arthrobacter dokdonellae, assembly GCF_003268655.1. Taxonomy (NCBI): domain Bacteria; kingdom Bacillati; phylum Actinomycetota; class Actinomycetes; order Micrococcales; family Micrococcaceae; genus Arthrobacter; species Arthrobacter dokdonensis. The sequence goes on from NZ_CP029642.1 coordinate 3,782,089, forward strand.
CGCTGGCCAGCGCGGGCGTGGGAACCGTCCTGCTCGAAGATGACAGTCCCGTCTCCGCGGTCGACGTCAGCCCCGGTTCATTCAGGCTCGCGGACATTGGCCTGCCGCGGTCGGCCGCCGTCCGTAGGCACCTTTTGGCGCTGGATCCCCGCTGCCATGCGCATGTTGTGCACGCCGGCGGCTCCGGGGCGCCGGACATGCGTTGCCTGGACTTGGCCGTGGTGGTGGCCCACGACGCCGTCGGCGCGGCGACGTCGGCCCGCTTCATGAGCACCGACAGGCCCCACCTCGTCGTGCTGGTGCGGGAGCAGGACGGCGTTGTGGGGCCGCTGGTCCTGCCGGGCGACACAGCCTGTGCGGAGTGCGTGGAACGCCACCGCGGCGCCAACGATCCCTTATGGCTCCAGATGTGCGAAGAGCTCGCGAAGGGCGGGGGGCCACTGCAGGAGCCGGGCGCGCAGCACGGCGGCCTGGAGGATGCCGCCCTGTCGACGGCCCTCGCCGGCACGGCGGCCGCCCAGACACTGCTCTTCCTCGACGCCGTCAACCGGCCCAGCGCATGGTCCGCCGTCCTGACGTTCCACCGGGACAATGGCCGCTGGAGCAGGGAAGAGTTCACGGCGCACCCGGGATGCGGCTGCCAGCTGCAGCGTCATGCGCTGGAGACGATCGCCAGAACGGCCTCGCCGTAGCGTTCCAGCTTCGACGGCCCTACCCCCGGGAGCGCGGACAGCGCCTGCAGGTCTTCAGGAGCGGCCTCCGCAATGGCCATGAGCGTGGCGTCGGTGAACACCACGAACGCCGGCACTTCAGCGCTGGCCGCCTCCTTCAGCCGCCAGGCCCGCAGTTCCTCAAAGACCGCTTCGTCGTACCCGGCCGGACAGGTGGAGCAGCGGCCCAGCTTGCGTTCGGCGCCGGTGGTGAGCACCTTGCCGCAGGCCCGGCACACGGACGGAGCTGCCGTCTTGCGGGGCTTTCGCGCGGTGGTCTGCCGCTGGCCGGCGGGGCCGCCGCCCGTGGAATTGGGACGCAGCCCGTCCAGGAAGCGCGACGGCCTGCGGTTTGCACGGCCGCCCGGCGTGCGGGCGGTGGACCAGGAAAAGTTCAGGAATTCCCGCGCGCGGGTGACGCCCACGTACAGCAGCCGGCGTTCCTCATCCACGGTTTCGGGGGTGTCGGCGAAGGAGATGGGCATCAGGCCCTCACTCAGGCCCACCAGGAACACGGCATCCCATTCCAGGCCCTTGGCCGAGTGCAGCGAAGCCAGCGTCACCCCCTGCACGGTGGGCGCGTGCTGGGCGGAGGCGCGCTCGGTCAGCTCGGCGACGAAGTCCACCAGGGTAAAGGCGTGCTCGGGCGTGCTGCGGGAACCGACCAGGTCATCCGCCAGCGCCACCAGGGCCGAAAGTGATTCCCACCGCTCGCGCACGGCACCGCCGCCGGTGGGCGCCTCGGCCTGCCAGCCCAGATTGCCCAGGATGTCGCGGACCAGCTGCCCCAGCGGCTCGTCCTCGGCCGCGCGGGACGCGGCCCGCAGCTGCAGGATGCCGTCGCGGACTTCCTTGCGGGCAAAGAACCGCTCCCCGCCGCGCAGCTGGTAGCCTACGCCGGCGCGGGACAGCGCCTGCTCATAGGCTTCGGACTGGCCGTTGGTGCGGAACAGGACCGCGATTTCGCTGGCCGGGGTCCCATGGTCAATGAGAATCTTGATACGCGCGGCGACGGCGGCGGCCTCCGCCTCATCGTCGGAGCATTCAAGGAATTCGGGAGACGGGCCGCCGGGACGCTGGGCCAGCAGTTGCAGCGGCGCCGACCACAGGGCGTCCGCCGCCAGGCCTCCGCTTCGCCGGTTGGCCAGCAGCGAGTTGGCCAAGCCCACCACCTGGGGCGTGGAACGGTAGTCGCGGACCAGCCGCACCACATTGGCCGCAGGGTAGCGCGCCGGGAAATCCAGCAGGTGCCGCGGGGTGGCGCCCGTGAAGGAGTAGATCGTCTGGCTGGCGTCGCCGACCACGCACAGTTCCTCCCGGCCGCCCAGCCACAGGTCAAGCATGCGCTGCTGCAGCGGGGAAACGTCCTGGTACTCGTCCACCACAAAGTGCCGGTACTGGTCCCTGACGGTGGCCGCCACGCGCGCGTCCTCCTGCAGGATGCCGACGGTGATCAGCAGCACGTCCTCAAAGTCGATGAGGTTCCGGTCCGCCTTGACGTCTTCATACGCCTGGAAGAGGCGTCCGACGGCGACCGTGTCCAGGCCCCCCGGCTCGCCCCTGTCCTGGGCCTTGGCCAGATAGGTTTCCGGCGTCAGCATCGAGACCTTTGCCCATTCGACCTCGGCGGCGAGGTCGCGGATGGCGGCCCGGTCCGTGGGCAGGCGCAGCCTGCGGGCGGCCTCGCCAATGATCTGGGCCTTGTGCTCAAGCAGTCCCGGCAGCTGGCCGCCGACGGCGTGGGGCCAGAAATACTGCAGCTGGCGCAGCGCCGCGGCGTGGAAGGTACGGGCCTGCACGGTCCCGACGCCGAGATCGCGCAGCCGTGTGCGCATTTCCGCCGCAGCCCGGGCCGTGAAGGTGACGGCCAGGAGGCGGTTGGGATTGTAGACGCCGGTGTGCACGCCGTAGGCGATCCGGTGGGTGATGGCGCGCGTCTTGCCGGTCCCGGCGCCCGCCAGGACACAGAGCGGCCCCGTCAACGTGGTGGCCACGGTGCGCTGCTCGTCGTCGAGCCCGGCCAGAATGCGTTCCTCGGCGGTGCGTTCGTCCATGACCGGCAGGCCGGTCATGCGTGGATCGTACGTCACGCCGGGCCGCCCGTGGGTGCCTTGCCGGACGCGGCCGCTTCGGCCGGCCCCCGGCCGAAGCCCGAATCCGGGCGGGCGGGCCGCTCATGGTCCAGTGCATCGCCGGGTTCCAGAATGGTGCCGCCGTACCAGCGTTCGATGAGTGCGCGGGCAATGGAGAGCCGGCGGGAGATGACGGCCTCGCCGTTAAGGACAGCCGCCTGCAGGTCGCTGCGGCTGAACCAGCGCGCCTCCCGGACCTCGGTGCCGTCAGGCACGGCCACAGCGTCATCCGTGTAGGCGACGAAGCCGAGCATGAGCGAGCGCGGGAACGGCCATGCCTGGGAACCCTCATAGTGGGTCGTGTGCAGGTGGACGCCCACTTCTTCGGCGATCTCGCGCACGGCGCCTTGTTCGGCGCTTTCACCGGCCTCAATGAACCCGGCCACGGTGGAGTAACGGTTGCTCTCCCACGCGAAATTGCTCGCGAGCAGGATTCTGTCGTCCGCGCCCACGATCGCGACGATGGCCGCGGGGTCCGTGCGCGGGAAGTGTTCGGATGCGTCGGCGGAGCAGCGACGCATCCAGCCCGAATGCTCCGGGGTGGTGGCCGCGCCGCACCGCGGACAGAAACGATGGCTCAGGTGCCAGTTCGCCACGGCCTGCGCCTCGATGAAAATGGCGGCGTCAGCTGTCCGAAGCGAGTCGCCCACGTCCCGGTACCCGGAAAACGAGGTGCCCTCAGGCACCCAGGGAAGGTCCCCGGCGTCGTCCGCCAGCACCTTCAGGACAAGGTCGGTGCCGTCCGGCAGGTACGGCTCGGAACCTGGCAGCACGCGGCCGAGGTAGACGGTGACCGCGCCGGCGGGCAGGTGCCCGGCCGCCGCCGCGGGGTCAAGGTAGGCCAGGCCGGCGCCGCTGACCAGCGCCCGGCCGCCGCGGAAGAGGACGATGCGGTGGTTGGGACTGCCCTGCACCTGGTCCAGGAACCCGGAATCGCTGCGCTGTTCACAGTTTCTATCGAGCACGGCGGCGGGGGACGGCAAGGCTTGGATCATGGTTCTACCGTACGCAGTATGGACCGCTTTTTACATTCCAGGCCGTGAATCTGTGGACACCGGACCGGTCGCCGCCGGCACGGCATCTGGCGACTCGCCGCCGCAGCCGCAGACAGTTGCCAGCTTGGCACTCTACGGTGGAGGGGTGAGACGAATGACTGCAATCGAACTGGCCGCCATCGCCAGCGCCGCCGTGCCCGGACTGAACGTGACGGCGTTTGGCCCCGAACCCGACGATGCAGCCGATTTCAGCTCCGCCCTGCTGGTGGATTCCGAGAACCGGCGTTGGCGGGTGCGCTCGCCGAAGCATGTTGAAGCCAGTGCCCGCCTGGAGACCGAACGCCAGGTCCTGAAGGCGTTCTCCCCCGCGATCAGGGCCGAGCTGCCGTTCCTGCTGCCCACGGTGGCCGGGACGGTCCGCCAGGGCGAACTCATCACCTTTGTGTATTCGCACATCGTCGGCAAACCGGAATCCATTGAGGAATTGTCCTCGGGCGGCGCCGCCCTGGCGCTGGAAATCGGTGCCGCGATCGCTGCCATCCATGACCTTCCCCAAGAACTCGTCACCCGTGCCGACCTGCCCAGCTACACCGCCAATGAGTTCAGGCAGCGCAAGCTCAACGAGCTGGACCAGGCCGCCACCACGGGCAAGATCCCCCCGTCGCTGCTGCTGCGCTGGGAACACGCCATGGAGGACGTGGCGCTGTGGCGCTTCAACGCCTCGGTGGTCCACGGTGATTTGCACGAAGACAACATTTTGTTGGACGGCCCCCGTGTCACGGCAGTCATGGGGTGGACCGATCTGCGGGTGGGCGACCCCGCGGACGACTTTGCCTGGCTCGTGGCCATCAACGACCCCGCGTTCGTGGACACCGTCATGCAGGCTTATGCTGCCGCGCGCCACGAGACCCCGGATCCGCACCTGCTGCGCCGTGCCGCGCTGAGCGCCGAATTTGCCTTGGCCCAGTGGCTGGTCAAGGGCGTCGCCGCGGATTCGGCCCGCATGGTGGCCGACGCCCAAGGCATGCTGGCCACGCTGAAAGCCGACATCGACACCCACGGCGGCCAGCCCATCAGCACCGAGCCTGCGCCGCTGGTCGAGGTCCCGGCTGCCGAGGTGCCAGCTGCCGAGGTCCCGTCCGGGACCAGGGATGACGCGGCCACGGGAACCATTCCCGTGGTCAAACCCGCCGCGACCGGGAACGACGCCGGTGCGGCGCCCGCCGTCGAACAGGCGACCACGGCGGGCGCCGCACCGGATGACCGCACTCCTGGAGCCGGCTCAGGTGAGGACCTCGACACGACGGCCATGAAGGTTATTCCGCTGAAGACTCCCCCGGGCACCTGATCCGGGAGTTCCCCGACTCCTGCGTACAATGTCCGCATGGGGATGAGGCAATGCGCGCTTGCAGTCACGGGAACCCTTCTTGGCGGCGTCTTGGTGCTCACCGGCTGCACGGCACCGTCCTCCAGGCAAAGTCCGCCGCCGTTTGCCGAAACCCGACCATCCAATCTCACGGCGCCCCACGGGGCCATCATCTTCGAAGTCCAGAAATCCATGGTGGAAGGGTCCCAAACTCTTGGCACATTGCTGAGGCAGTACAGCGGCAAGGGGCCGGCGGTGCTGCACGTTCCACCACTCGCCAATGGCCAAAAACGCTTGGGTTTTACGGTTATCTGCAGCGGCTCCAGTCAATGGACGGTTTCCGTTGACCAAGTGGGGCCGGGAGGATCTAGCGGCACCTGTTCCATGAAGGGTGGCATCAGCACGAGCTACGCCCTCCCTGTGCCGACGAAGGAGAGCATCATCAAGGTCGCCGTAGCCGCAGACGCGGACGTCTGGGTCACGGTGTATTCCACGAAGTAGCGCCCTCGCCCGCTTTCGGGCGCCATTGTACGGATATGGCAGGCAGCCGCGGATGCCTCCCACCGAATGTGCACAACCGGCGCAGGCGCCCCGGCCACCGGAGGGCTCAGTCACCGGGACTGTAGGCGCGGGTGACGATCGCCTCGAGTTCCTCCTTGCCTGCCAGGTCCACGGGCCGGATCAGCTTGTCCTGCCCGACGTAGTAGAACGCTGCCCGGACCTGATCCAGCGGAACGCCTTTCAACCGGGACCAGGCCAACCTGTACACGGCCAGCTGCACGCCGCGCACCGCCAGCTGCGCCTTGGACGGGACCTTGCCGGTCTTCCAGTCGATCAGGTCCCAGCCGCCGTCCTCGTCCCGGAAGACGGCGTCAATACGCCCCCGGACCACGACGTCGGCCACGCGCGTTTCGATGGGCACCTCCAGTTCCGCCGGGATCCGCCGGGCCCACGCCGAATTCTTGAACGTATCCTGCATGTCCGCCAGGCCGTAGGCCTCGTCAACGTGGGCATCCGCGCCGGGCGCCTCGTCGAGGTCCAGCTGGCCGGTGGCGCCAAAGTACTCCTCAATCCAGGCGTGGAACGCGGTGCCCCGGCGCGCGGCCATGCCCGGCTTGGTCGGCACGGGGCGGCGCATGGCCCGCGTGACCTTCTCCGCGTCCTCGCCCAACGCCACCAGGCGTGAGGCGGAAATGTGCGGCGGCAGCTCCACCCGCAGCTGGTCGGATTCCACCTTTTCCTGCGCGAGCAGCACGGCCGTTTCGCGGCCCCACCGCGGATTCGCCGCCAGGAAGGCGGATGTCCCGACCTCATGTGGCATGGGCGCACCCGGGCGGGGGTTCCCTGGCCGAGGCACGAGGCTAGGGCCGGAGCGGTGGTTATCTCCAACCTCAACGACCGCGCTGCGGTGGTTATCTCCAACCTCAACGGAGGCGGCGCGGACTGCGGCGGCGGACGCCTCCACGTTGGCCCGCCGGCCCGCGCGGGCCGCGACGCCGGTGCGCCCGAGGATGGCGGGTCCGTTGAGGGGATCGTAGGGCCACTCCGCCGTTTCCTCCCCGGCGCTGACCGGGTTTTCGGCGCCCTCTTCGGGATCATCCACCCACGTACCGACGCTGGCGGTCTGGGCGGCGCCCGAGGCCAGGGGCAGCAGCTCCGAGAGGAACAGCGACGGTTCCAGCGGCGCCTTGGCGCTCCCCCATACCGTGGAGCTGCACATCAAAAAGTCCCGTGACCGCGTGAACGCCACATAGGCCAGCCGGCGTTCCTCCTCCTCGGCATGGAGCTTCACGTCATCGGCGAAGAGTTTCTCATGCTCCAGGAGCGTCTTGAGGTCCGGCACGTTGGTGTCCCAGGCGGGGAGGTCCTCCCGGTCCCCGCGCAGCGGCCAGGGCAGCGATTTGGCGCCCGTGGTCCACCGGTCCGCCTTGGCGCTGGGGAAGGCCCCGGCGTTCAGGCCCGGCACAAAAACCACATCCCATTCCAACCCCTTGGAGGCGTGGACGGTCAGCAGCTGAACGGCGTCCGGGTTGGCCTCCACCGCGGCCAGTTCCAGGCCGCCCTCCTCGGCCTCCGCCGTCTCCAGCCAGGCCAAAAACGCCGTCAGGTCCACCCGTTCGGCCGCCTGCATGAACGTGGCCGCGGCGTCGGCAAAGGCGTCGAGGTTCCGCCTGGCGTGGTGGATGCTGGAGCCCGGCTTGGCGGCCAGCTCGATGTCCAGCAGCATGGTCCGCTCCACCGTACCGATCAAGTTGCTCAGGTCGTCGCCCACAAAGGTCCGCAGGAGCCGCAGTTCGTCGCGCAGGTCCAGCAGCCGCGTGCGCGCCGTGTCCGTCAGCGGCCGGGCGGCCTCGGGCCAAAACGTGGGGCTGAGGTAGTCCAGAGCCTCCACCAGGGAGGCGGAATCGACGACGTCGGACGTCACCACCGCCTCTTCCGCCGCCCCGGGCGCCTCCCCGGCGTCCAGACGGTCTGGCCCCGGCCCGCCGCCCTCCAGCACCGCGGCGTCAAAGACCAGGCGGTTCCTGGCCGCCCACTCGCGACGCCGGGCCAGGTACCGGGACCAGTCGGCAAAGGCCATCAGGTCGGCCGGGCCAATCCGCCACCGGGCACCGGTCAGCAGCCGCATGAGCGAATCCGAGCGCCCGGGATCGGCGATGACCCGTAGCGTGGCTACGAGGTCCACAATTTCCGGCGTGGACAGCAGGCCGCCCAGGCCGACGATCTCGTACGGGATGCCGCGGGCGTCAAACACCGACTGGAACGTGGCGAACTGCGCGCGCCGGCGGCACAGCACGGACACCGTCATGGCACCCAGGGCGCCGCGGCGGGAGGTGAAGTCCCCCTTCCTGTCCAGGATTTCCGCGGCCACGGCCTCCGCCTCCGCCAGTTCGGTGTCGAAGCGGGCCAGCACCACCTCCCCGTCCGGCGCATTGGGCCTTTCGCGCAGCGGCGACACCACCACGCGCGGCCCGGCCGCGGCGCGCTCCGCCCCGGTCAGCCCGGCCGCGAGCCGGACGTTGGCCTTGCGTTCCTGCGCGGCCGTGAGCTCGGCGGACATGACGTTGGCGGCGGAGAGGATGTGCGCGGAGTTGCGCCACGCAATGGTGAGCTCGGCTGTCGGCGCCCAGCCGCCGTCGTCCTTGACAAAGATTTCCGGGAAGCGGAACAGCTGGCCGGCGGAGGCGCCGCGGAAGCCGTAGATGGACTGGTGGGGATCGCCGACGGCGGTGACGGGGTGGCCGCCGCCGAACAGCTGGGCGAAGAGCTGCAGCTGGGCGTGGGAGGTGTCCTGGAATTCGTCCAGCAGCACCACCTTGAAGCGCTGGCGCTCCGTCTCCCCGGCATGGGGGACATCCCGCGCAATCCTGGCGGCCAGCGCCACGAGGTCGCCGTAGTCCAAGGCATTGCGGCGCCGCTTGGCCTCGGCGTAGCGCTGGACCAGGTCCACCACGGTGCCGCGGGTGCGCAGGACGTCCAGCAACTTCCCGGCGGCCTGGGTGCGCGTCTTGGCGGTCCCGTCGATGTATGGCAGCGCCTCAAACCCGGCCACCCAGGTGTCCAGTTCGGTCCGCACGTACGGCGGCTCCTGGAGGTGCTCGGCGCATTCGCCGGACAGGTCCATGACGGACTGGATGAGCGTGGACTTGGCCGCCGTGAAGTGCTCGTGGCCGCCGTCGTGCGCCTCGACGACGTCGCTGGCCAGCTGCCAGGCCTCGGCGGCACCGAGGACCACGGCGTCGCGCTCAATGCCGAGGCGCAGCCCATAGTCGGTGACGATGCCGCTGGCGTAGGAGTGGTAGGTGGAGACCTTCGGTTCCAGGGCGTCGCGTGCGGCCGCCGCGGGGGCCAGCTCCGCCACTCCGGACCGGGCCAGCGTGCCGAGCTTGGCCAGCTGTCCCCGGATGCGCGAGGCGAGCTCGCCGGCGGCCTTGCGGGTGAAGGTGACGCCGAGGATTTCTTCCGGCCGAACCAGCCCGTTGGCCACCAGCCACACCACGCGGTCCGCCATGGTGGTGGTCTTGCCCGAGCCGGCGCCGGCAATGACCAGCAGCGGCTCCAGGGGTGAGCAGATGATGGCCGCCTGTTCGTCCGTGGGCGGGAACTGTCCCAGGAGTTCGGCGAGCTCGAAGGGGCTCAGCAGGGTGTCCACGGCGGCGGGCTGGCTCATTCGGTGACCTGCTTTCCTTCTCGGCACAGCGGGCAGATGGTGGGCAGCGGGCAGCCGCTGCGTTCGGTCCAGTCAGCGCCGTGGCGGGCCGGAAACGCAGCCTGCGCCATGAGGTGCGCGGCGCGCAGGACCTCGGGGGTGGCCCAGTCGTCGTGTCCTGCCGTGAGGGCCGCCTGGTCCTGGGTCGTCACGGCCTTCGTGCCGTCGCCCAGTGGCAGCAGTGCCGCGCCGCCGGGCCTCGGGTCCGCGATGCCCGCGGCGGCGGCTTCCTCCCGGAACGCCCCGGCCAGCACGGCCGCCTGGTACGCACCCAGCTGCAGGTGCGTGGCAAGTTCGGCCCTGGTGGGCTTGTGCCGCCCGGTCTTGAGGTCCACCACCACCAGCCTTCCGGCGGCGTCGGCCTCCAGCCGGTCCACCTGCCCTCGCAGCCGCGCCATGCGCCCATCCGCGGGAATTTCCACGTCAAAGTCAAGTTCGACGCCGACCAGGGTGCGCCCCTGCTGCCGGGCGTCGACCACGTACTGGGCCAGCTTCCGCAGCATCTCCTGGGCGCGTTCATAGTCCTTTTCCGCCTCCCAGCTGTCCCCCATGCCGAGCGACGGCCAGCGGCGCTCCAGCTCCTCGAGGTATTCGTGGCCGGCGCCGTCCGGGATCTGTTCGGCGATGGAGTGGATGAGCGTGCCCAGGCTGCGGGCGAAGTCGGTGACGGCTTCTCCCCCGGCGGCCTTGACAAACCAGTTCAACGGCGACTTCAGCACCGCCTCCACCTTCGACGGCGAGACCGTCACGGGTTCGCCGTCGGCCACGACGGGCGCGTCGGTGCTCAGCGGCAACAGCCCCCACCACTGGGAGGGATCGGCGCCGGGCACGGTCTCGGCGGCCAGCGCGGCCAGCATGCGGGCGGCCTCGGGATCGGCGTGCGTCTCCGATTCCTGGCGCAGCTCCGCCACCAGCGAGCGCAGCGTCATGGGCCGGGGCACCTGCTCCACGGGGCGGACGGGGTACTGGGACTCGCCGCCGGAATCGGTCACGGGGACATACGGGGCGGCCAGTTCCAGGAACTGCGACGGCTGCAGGTCGTGGCCGGAGGCGCCGGTGAGGATCAGCAGCCTTCCCGCCCGGGAAATGGCGGCGGCAAAGCTGCGGAGTTCGTCGTAGCGGACGTCGCGCAGGCGCGCCGCCGGGTCGACCTGCCGGGCCGCCTGCGGGCCGTGCTCCAGCACGTCCACCAGGAACTGGCTGCCCAACAGCTCGCCGCGCAGCCGCGTGTTGGGCCATACGCCTTCCTGCAGTCCGGCCACGATCACCACCGGCCACTCCCGCCCGGCCGCGCTGGCCGGCGTCAGGATCTCCACGGCGTCCGCCCGCTGTGCGCGGGCCGCCAGGGTGTCCATGGGCAGTTCCTGGCTGAGCAGGTACTCCAGGAACTGCCGCGGCGTGGAGCCGGGCAGCTGGTCAACGTATCTTTCGGCGGTCTGGAACAACGCCATGACCGCGTCCAGGTCGCGGTCCGCCCGCACGCCCGTGGGACCGCCGCGCAGCGCCTGGGCCTCCCAGGTTCCGGAGCAGTCCGAGGCCTCCCACAGGGCCCACAGCACCGTCTCGGCGTTGGCACCGGGCTCCGCGACCGCTGCCTTCCCGGCGGCCAGCATGGCCGCGATCCTGCCCGCGTTCTGCGCCTCCCAGCCCAGCGGGGACAGCATTTCCGGGTTCGCGAGCGCCTCCACGAGCAGTTCGTCGCTGGCCCGCCCGCCGCCGGCGCCGAGCTCCTGCTGGCGCAGCGCCTGCCGCAGCCGCCGCAGGTGAAGCGCCGTGGAACGGCCCAGTCGCGATGTCAGCAGCGATACGGCCAGTTCGGCGTCCAGCGCCTCCGGGTCAAGCGCCACCCGGAACGCCTCCAGCAGCGGCCGCACGGCGGGCTCGTCGCGGACGGGGTTCTCGGCGACGGGCACCTTGACGGGAATCCCCAGTCCGCCCAGGTACCGCTGCAGTCCGGCCAGCGCCGACCCCGTGCGCACAATCACGGCCATCTCGCCCAGCCGGTAACCGGCCAGGTGCTGCAGGTGCAGGATGCGCTCGGCCACCAGGCGCAGTTCGTGGACCTCGGAGGCCACCACATGGGCGCTGACCCCGGCCGCCCTGAAATCCGACGCCGGTCCCCCGGCCGCTGCCTGTTCCGGGGCGTCGTCGGGCCAGGCCAGCACGCGCGCCCGCTGGCCGCCACGGGCCTGGGAGATCCGCTCCGCCACGGCGGACCACGCCCCCGCGAGCTCCGGTGTCATGCGGTGTGACGTGGACAGGGTGAATTCCGCGACCGGAACGTGCGGGCCGGACAACGAGTCCCGCAGGGTGCCCACCAGGTCCGGCCGGGCCCCGCGAAAACCCTGCACCACGGTGTCCGGGGAGGCGGTGACCACAATGTCCTTGCCGCGCCCCACCAAGGACAGGAGGTCGTGGACGGAGCGGTTGGCCTCCTGGATGTCGTCAACGAGGACCAGCTGCAGCCGGGCGCGCTCCTGGGCGAGGAAATCGGCGTCGTTCCTTAGCAGCGTGGCAGCGGCCGTGATGATCCCGGCCGGGTCAAAGGAACCGGACTTGCCCCAGTCCACCACATCCCGGTATTCACCATAGAGCGAGGCGGCGGCCACCCAGTCCGGGCGGTCGTTCTCCCGGCCGAACCGGGCCAACTCTTCCGGGGCGACATCGTATTCGATGACGCGGTCGAACAGCTGGCGAATTTCCTGCCGGAAGCCGCGCGTGTCCAGGGCGTCGGCAAGCTCAGCCGGCCAGCCGGGCTCGGTGCCCAGGCCCAGCCTGTGCCCGGCCATCAGGTCCTTGATGATGAGGTCCTGCTCGGGGCCGCTCATCAGGCGCGGAGGGCCTTCGATGTGAGGCATGCGGCCCTCGACCTTGGCCCGGCGCAGCAGGTCAAAGGCGTAGGAGGACCAGGTCCGTGCCGGGGACGTGCTGAGGCTTCTGTGCAGACGCGCGCTGAAGGCGTTGCGCAGACGGGCCGCGGCCAGCCGCGACGGGGCGAGGAGGAGGGCACGCGCGGGGTCGACGGCGTCGTGCTCCATCCTTTTGACCGCGGCCTCCACCAGCACTGTTGACTTGCCCGTGCCCGGCGCGCCCCAGACCAGCACGGGGCCGGAACCGGGGACCCGCTCCACGATGGGCAGCTGGTCCGCGCTGAGCGCCGGTGCCGGACGGAGCGACGCCGGGGGCGCCACCAGCGTCAGGCGGGGCAGGTGCTTGTGGGCCGGCAATTGGTGTGGGACAGGGGAACTCATGCCCCCAGTCCATCACGCGGCTCCGACATCGCAGGCGCCGCCTTCCCTGTTCCAGGATTTTCCGCGTCCGACGCCGGCCCTTCCGCGGTGTGGAGACGGGCGGCTATCGCGTCGATGAGGTCAAAGTCCGCGTCCGAGGGAGTCCAGCGGGCCAGGTCCATGTTGACCCGCCACGCGCCGCCGTCCGCCTGGCCGCGCAGTTCGGTTGCCTCCCGGCGGTAATGGTCCAGGGCGCCGGCCTCGTGGCACAGCGGAGCCTGTCCCCCGGCCCGGATCACACGCCACCAGGGGACGGCCGAGCCGTGGCGCGACATGACGGCCCCCACCTGCCGGGGCCCGCCGCGCTCCAGCAGCGCGGCGATGTCTCCGTAGGAGAGGACCCGCCCGGCGGGGATGAGATCCACCACGTCCAAGACTGCTTCAACATACTCAGCACGCATGAACCAAGCCTAGTTCTCCACAGCCCTGCCCGTGGCATGACCTGCCCGGGCTTCGGTGTCGGTGGCTGGCGGTAGCGTTGGGGCATGACTAGCTGGAACTTGCGCCCACGGGCCGCGTTTGACTTGGAGACCACCGGCAAGGATCCCCGGGAGGCCAGGATCGTCACGGCGTCGATCGTGGTGGTGGACGAGTCCGGCGCCGTGGCGGACACCCACGAATGGCTGGCGGATCCGGGGGTGGCCATCCCCGAGGAGGCTGCCGCCATCCACGGCATCAGCACGGCCCACGCGCGCGCCAACGGCCGGCCGGTGGATGAGGTCACGGCGGAAATCGGCGCCGTGCTGGCGACGTTGTTCCAAAACGACATCCCCGTCATCGCCTTCAACGCCAGCTACGACTTCACGGTCCTGGCCAACGAGGCACGCCGCTACGGCCTGTCCGCGATGACGCCGTCCCCGGTCATCGACCCCTTCATCTGCAACAAGCATGTGGACAGGTTCCGCAAGGGCAGCCGCACGCTGGTGGCACTGTGCGAGGAATACGGCATCCCGCTCCGCGACGCCCACACCTCGGCGGCCGATGCCGAGGCCACGCTTCGGCTGGCCGACGCCCTGGTGACGAAATACAGCGCCCTGCGGCTGGAGCTGCCGGAGCTCCACGCCGCCCAGGTCGGCTGGGCCCGCGAACAGGCAGCCGACTTCCAGCAGTACCTGCGCCGTGTCAAGGACCCGCTCGCGGTCATCGAAGGGGATTGGCCCGTGTTGCTGGAATCGGGTCTGGACGCCATGACCGCATGAGCTAAATCACACAGGAATCTGCCAGCCTTCCCCGCCGCGCCGCTGCGCCGGTCCTGCGGTGCCGGGCCCGGCTGCGCCGGACACTGCCCGGCCATGTGGGCCCATCATGCACCAGATCTTCCATGAACGGCACCTTTGTTAAGCATTTGTTCGCACCCGCCACATGTACGGCACGGATGACATAATTTAGTTTCGCGGGTTGAGCCCTGCTATGCCACTCCTCCGAGTCCAGGCGAAAGCTCCCCGCACCCCGTGAAACCCGGCCGTCGCCATTTTCGATGCCGGGCACCTGCAATGAAAGTGAACGCTTGATGAAGAAATCAGCCCTGAAATGGCTCACCACCGTGCCCGTGGCGGTTGCCCTGGCCTTCTCACTGGCCGCCTGCGGCGGCGGCACCGGCGCCACCAGCTCCGGCAAGCCCACGAACGCCCTGGCCGGAAGCGACCAGAAATCCCTGGACAAGTACACCACCAAGGACGTCACCGCCCTGGACAAGATCGACACCTCCAAGCTGGGCCTGATCACCCCGGGCACCATCACGGTCGGCACGCTCTCCGACGCCCCGCCAAACATCTACATCGACAAGTCCGGCAAGTTCACCGGCTACGACAATGAGCTGCTGCGCGCCATGGCCGACAAGCTCAAGCTCAAGGTCGAGTTCAAGTCCACCGACTTCTCCGCCCTCCTGTCCCAGGTCGCCAACAAGCAGTTCGACGTCGGATCATCCTCGATCTCCACGACCGACCTGCGCCGCAAGACTGTGGGCTTCACCAACGGTTACGACTTTGGCTACATGGCCGTTGTGGCCAAGAAGGACTCGGCAGTCAAGGGCTTCAAGGACCTCAGCGCAAAGACCCGCATCGCCGTGGTCCAGGGCACCGTCCAGGACGACTATGTGACCAACACCCTCAAGCTTGAACCGGTCCGCTTCCCCGACTACAACACGGCCTACGCAAATCTGAAGACCGGCCAGGTTGACGCCTGGGTCGCGCCCTCCCAGCAGGCCACCGGGCAGGTCAAGGAAGGCGACGGCACCGCCATCGTGGAGTCAGTGGTGAACACGAAGAACTTCACCGCCTACGCCGTGAGCCCGACCAACCAGCCGCTCATTGACGCCCTGAACTCGGCCCTGGACGCCGTGATTGACGACGGCACCTGGGCCAAGCTGACCAAGCAGTGGTACCCGGACCGTGTGACCCCCAAGGACTGGACCCCCGGTTCCAAGGCAGCCAAGCTCCCGTAAGGACCTTACTTAGTGGACTTCCAGCAGTTCTTTAAAACTTTCTTTGACTGGCAGGCAATGGCGGACGTCGTCCCCCAGCTGCTGACCGTCGGTTTGCCCAACACGCTCATCCTCGCCGTATCCTCGGCGATCCTCGGTTCCATCCTGGGACTGGTGCTTGCCATCATGGGCATCGCCCGGAACCCGGTCCCGCGGTGGATTGCCCGCGTTTATACGGACATCTTCCGCGGCCTCCCGGCCATTCTGGTGATTGTCGTCCTCGGCATCGGGCTGGGGCCCGTGCTGCGCCAGCTGACGGGGATCACCAATCCGTTTCCGCTGGGCATCTTCGCCCTGACGCTGATGGCCGGCGCCTACATCGGTGAGATCTTCCGTTCGGGTATTCAAAGTGTTGACAAGGGCCAGCTGGAAGCCACCCGGGCACTGGGCTTCAGCTACGGATCGGCCATGGTCCTGGTGGTCGTCCCCCAGGGCATTCGACGGGTGCTGCCCGCCTTGGTCAACCAGCTCATTGCCCTCATCAAGGATTCCTCCCTGATCTACGTCCTGGGCCTGCTGCCGAGCCAGCGCGAGATCTACCGGGTGGGCAACGACGTCGCGGCAAATACGGGAAACATGTCCGCGCTGGTTGCGGCCGCCATGCTGTACCTGGTCCTGACCATCCCGCTGACCCACGTGGTGAACTACATGGACAAGCGGATGCGCGAAGGCAAGAAGTTGAAAGCGGAACCCGATGAAATTGCCGCCGTCGTTGGAAAGGGCGCCTAGACATGAGTGAATTCAAGTCAGGTTCCCTGACCGCCAAGAACATCCACCTGGCCTTCGGCGCCAACAAGGTGCTGCGCGGTATCGACCTGCACGTCCCCCAAGGCACCACGGCCTCCGTGATCGGCCCGTCCGGCTCCGGCAAGTCGACCTTGCTGCGGGTCATGAACCGGCTGATCGAACCGGACCAGGGCGACATTCTGCTGGATGACCGCTCCGTGTTGGCGGACAACCCGGACGAGCTCCGGCGTCGTATTGGCATGGTGTTCCAGCAGTTCAACCTGTTCCCGCACAAGACCGTGGCGGACAATGTGTCGCTGGCGCTGAACAAGCTGCGCAGGATGCCCAAGGACCAGGCACGCGCCAAGGCCTTGGAGCAGCTGGACATGGTGGGGTTGAGGCACAAGGCCGACGCCCGTCCCGGGAACCTCTCCGGCGGGCAGCAGCAGCGCGTGGCGATTGCCCGCGCGCTGGCCATGGAACCTGAGGTGATGTTCTTTGACGAGGCCACCTCGGCGCTGGACCCCGAGCTCGTCAAGGGCGTCCTGGCGCTCATGACGGACCTGTCCAAGGGCGGCATGACCATGGTGGTGGTGACGCACGAGATGGGCTTCAGCCGCAATGTGTCCGACACCGTCACGTTCATGGACGGCGGGGTGGTCGTGGAGACGGGATCCCCGGATGAACTCTTCAGCGCCCCGAAGACGGACCGCCTGAAGGGCTTCCTCTCCGACGTCCTCTAGCCCCTGCGACTGTGTTGCACATCTTGGACCGGAAAGCGCTTGTCATGTCTCGGACCTCTGTAGACAGTTCATGTCTCGCACCTGTGTTGACAGTTGATGTCTCATTGTTGTGTAGACACTTCCGGTCTGAGTAGTGGCCAGACCGGAAGTGTCTCACTTCTTTTTAGACGGTTTCTGGTTCGGGCTGTTCGGTCGTAGTTGTTGTTTTGACTGGCCTGATTTTACGTTTCCGCACGGCGCCGGCGGGGTCTGCCGCGATGCCGGAGGGTTTGCCGTTGCCTACGTATGGGGTGCCTTTGGGTGGGATGGGGTGGCTGATAATTTCTGAGCCAAGGCTGTCGAAGAACATGATGTCGGTGTCGTCGTGAATGATGTTCACGGTGGTGCCGATGTATTTCTTGCCCATCTTGAAATGCGTCCCCAAGACGGTGACATTGCCGTCTCGTCCGACACGACGCTGGCCGCTGAACCGCTCTGCCCCTACCGTGGGTTCTTCTGGTTCCGGCGGGCCGGGTGCCGGGGCCTTGGGTGTGGCGTTCCAGGCTTCCTGCGGTGTCATACCCGGCTTCAGGGCCTGGTGTTCACGTTCGGTGTTGTAGTACCGGTCGAAGGCATCGATCTGGGTTTGCAGGACCTCCAGCGTGGTGGCTGGTGGCTGCTGCTTCAGGTACCGGTGCAGGGTTTGATGGAACCGCTCGTTCTTGCCCTGGGTAGTGGGTTTGTAGGGTTTTCCGGTGATGGGTTCCACGCCCCGGGCCTTCAGGAATTCCACCAGTTCCCCGCGCCTGCCCAGCCGTGTCGGGTTAAGAGCCGCGCCGTTGTCACTGAGGAAGCGCTGGGGTACCCCGTGTCGGTCAATCGAGGTTGTCACGACCCTGATCGCGGCCTCGCTGGTTTCCCCGGAAGCAGCCAACGAGGCCAGGGCCAGCCGTGAATGGTCGTCGATGAGTTGGAAGATCGTGACCTTCGTCCCGCACGCCAGCACCCACTCGGTGGCGTCAATCTGCCAGCACGCATTCGGCTGCGGATAGACGAACCGGATATAGGCGCTGCGGGGCTTCTTCTTCGGCTCCGGCACCACGACGCCGGCACGGGTGAAGATCCTGGCCACAGTCGCCCTGGAGGGCGGTTGGAAGCCCTGTCGGCGCAACTTGGCGATCACTGAGAGCGGGCCGGCATCAAAGCCGGCCTTCTCCAACTCCTCGCGGGTTCCCAGCAGCAGATCGACCATGGAAGCGGGAGTGGTTTTCGGATGCCGCAACGCGATCGGAGGCCTCTTCTCCAACGCCTTGACCGGGCCGAGCGCTTGGGCTGCCGCCCGGACCTGGTAGAACCAGGCCCGGGAGACATTATGTTGTTTACAAAACGCGCTCACGGCACCGCGAGGAGCATCGGAAGGCCATGTAGCAACGAGATGACGGACTTTGATTGATGGTTGTGTTTTATGCACAATCCACAAGCAAAACCGACCAACTGTCTACAAGGCGATGAGACAGAGTGTCTACGAAGGTCCGAGACAAAACTGTCCAATAAGGTATGCGAGATCACAGGACCGGAAAGCGCTTCGTGAGCGTGATTTTGTCCAACATGTGCAACACAGTCTTGGTTTAACCCGGCTTAGCCGCCGTGCTTGACCGTGAGGATGGTGAGCACCGCGGCGTTGACCTTGGCCAGGAAGTCGGGGCGCTGCTGGGCCAGCTGCAGGACACCGTTGTACATGTACGGGATGGCGTTGGGGTTGCCGCACAGGACCATCGTTCCGCCGGCATTGATGAAGTTGTTGGCCCGCACGGCCCAGCTCCAGGGCGAAAGCTGCGCGGCGTTGCAGAGGTCGTCGGAGATGATGATGCCCGTGAACTTCGCGTTGGTCCGCAGCATCGTGCCCATGACGACTGTGGAGAACGGCGCGATCTTGCCGGGCCGCGCATCAATCCTGTCGTAGTACGCACTGGAGACCATCACCCACCTGGCCCCGTTGCTGATGGCCGTCTGGAACGGCAGCAGGTTGGGGTCGTTGATGGTGGTTTGGGTGTCATGGACGTTGCCCGTCACATCCGTGTTGCCGGTGACCCTGCCCAGCCCGGGGAAGTGCTTGACCGTGGGCATCACGTAGCCGGCCTTCATGCCGGCCAGGAACGCGTTGCCCTTGGCGGAGACGGCCTGCGGCGTGTAGCCGTACTCGCGGTCGTAGTACCCGATCGGGGCGTTGGACGGGGCAAAGGCCTGCGTGACGGTGTCAAGGGCGGGGGCCAGATTGACCTTCACGCCCGCCCAGCGCAGCTGGTTTCCCCAGTTTTTGGCGTCCGTCGTCAGCGTGGCCGTGGACAGCGTGCCCTGGGACAGCGCCGTCGGAATGGTTGAAAATCCCGGCCCGCTGAGCACCTGGACGTAGCCGCCCTCCTGGTCGGTGGCCACTGAGAGGTATTCGTTGTCCGTGGTCGCCGTGGAAACGGTGTTCGTCATGCGCCGCACGACTGCCGCCGTGGCGTTGATCCCGGCAGAGCTGCGGCCGGCCAGGTAGACATTGCCCACATGGTCCCAGCTGAGCACGTTCATGGTGGCCTGGCTGGCACCCGTGGCACCGGCCGCAACCATGAACAGCTGACCCACACGCTGCTGCAGCGTCATGTGGGCGAGGTGCTGGGCGGGCGTGCTCCACCCCAACGACGCCGGCGCCGCGGCGGTGGCCGGTGCCGAACCCATCAGGGATGCGGCTGCCAGGAGCGCGGCGAGCATGGCAACGGACTTCATACGGTGTGAAAACTGGAACTGGCGCATGGCACACACGGCTTAGTCGAGGGGAATCTATAGCCGGAAATTGTACTCCGAGGCGCCCGTTTCCGTCATGCCGAATTTGTGTTGCAGCTGTTGGACCACATGTGGCATGTCATGTCTCGGACCTCTGTAGACAGTTCATGTCTCGCACCTGTGTTGACAGTTGATGTCTCATTGTTGTGTAGACACTTCCGGTCTGAGTAGTGGCCAGACCGGAAGTGTCTCACTTCTTTTTAGACGGTTTCTGGTTCGGGCTGTTCGGTCGTAGTTGTTGTTTTGACTGGCCTGATTTTACGTTTCCGCACGGCGCCGGCGGGGTCTGCCGCGATGCCGGAGGGTTTGCCGTTGCCTACGTATGGGGTGCCTTTGGGTGGGATGGGGTGGCTGATAATTTCTGAGCCAAGGCTGTCGAAGAACATGATGTCGGTGTCGTCGTGAATGATGTTCACGGTGGTGCCGATGTATTTCTTGCCCATCTTGAAATGCGTCCCCAAGACGGTGACATTGCCGTCTCGTCCGACACGACGCTGGCCGCTGAACCGCTCTGCCCCTACCGTGGGTTCTTCTGGTTCCGGCGGGCCGGGTGCCGGGGCCTTGGGTGTGGCGTTCCAGGCTTCCTGCGGTGTCATACCCGGCTTCAGGGCCTGGTGTTCACGTTCGGTGTTGTAGTACCGGTCGAAGGCATCGATCTGGGTTTGCAGGACCTCCAGCGTGGTGGCTGGTGGCTGCTGCTTCAGGTACCGGTGCAGGGTTTGATGGAACCGCTCGTTCTTGCCCTGGGTAGTGGGTTTGTAGGGTTTTCCGGTGATGGGTTCCACGCCCCGGGCCTTCAGGAATTCCACCAGTTCCCCGCGCCTGCCCAGCCGTGTCGGGTTAAGAGCCGCGCCGTTGTCACTGAGGAAGCGCTGGGGTACCCCGTGTCGGTCAATCGAGGTTGTCACGACCCTGATCGCGGCCTCGCTGGTTTCCCCGGAAGCAGCCAACGAGGCCAGGGCCAGCCGTGAATGGTCGTCGATGAGTTGGAAGATCGTGACCTTCGTCCCGCACGCCAGCACCCACTCGGTGGCGTCAATCTGCCAGCACGCATTCGGCTGCGGATAGACGAACCGGATATAGGCGCTGCGGGGCTTCTTCTTCGGCTCCGGCACCACGACGCCGGCACGGGTGAAGATCCTGGCCACAGTCGCCCTGGAGGGCGGTTGGAAGCCCTGTCGGCGCAACTTGGCGATCACTGAGAGCGGGCCGGCATCAAAGCCGGCCTTCTCCAACTCCTCGCGGGTTCCCAGCAGCAGATCGACCATGGAAGCGGGAGTGGTTTTCGGATGCCGCAACGCGATCGGAGGCCTCTTCTCCAACGCCTTGACCGGGCCGAGCGCTTGGGCTGCCGCCCGGACCTGGTAGAACCAGGCCCGGGAGACATTATGTTGTTTACAAAACGCGCTCACGGCACCGCGAGGAGCATCGGAAGGCCATGTAGCAACGAGATGACGGACTTTGATTGATGGTTGTGTTTTATGCACAATCCACAAGCAAAACCGACCAACTGTCTACAAGGCGATGAGACAGAGTGTCTACGAAGGTCCGAGACAAAACTGTCCAATAAGGTATGCGAGATCACAGGACCACATGTGGCACTTTGGGGCTGTTTTGGTCCACAGCTGCAACACAGTCTTCGGCTAGGCCGTGGCGGAGGCCGCCGCCTTGGCTGCGGCCGGAAGGGCACTGACAATGCGGTCCATGGCGGCGTCGTCGTGCGCGGCGGACAGGAACCAGGCCTCGAAGACGCTCGGGGGCAGGTACACGCCGGAGTCGAGCATGGAATGGAAGAACGGGGCGTAACGGAACACGTCCTGGCCCTGCGCGTCGTCATAGTTGCGGACGCCGGAAGCGGACGTGCCGAAGGCGATGGAGAACAGGCTGCCGGCGCGCTGCACGGAGTGGTCCACGCCCTCGGCCTCCAGTGCGGAGGAGACCGCAGCGGACAGCTCCAGCGAGCGGGCGTCCACGGTCTCATACACGGCCGCCGTGGCGGCACTGAGCGTGGCCACGCCGGCGGCCATGGCCACCGGGTTTCCGGACAGGGTGCCGGCCTGGTACACCGGACCCAGGGGGGCCAGATAGTCCATGACCTCCGCGCGGCCGCCCAGCGCGGCTGTCGGCAGTCCCCCGCCGATGACCTTGCCAAAGGTGAACAGGTCAGGCGTCCACCCTTCGGCGGCCCCGGTCAGGCCCCAATAGCCGGCCGCCCCGACCCGGAAGCCGGTGAGGACCTCGTCCAGGATCAGCAGGGCGCCGTGGTCGGAGGTGATGCGGGAAAGGCCGGCGTTGAAGCCGTCGCCCGGGGTCACGACGCCCATGTTGGCGGGCGCGGCCTCCGTGATGACGGCGGCGATCCGCTCCCCGTGCGCGGCGAAGGCGGCCTCGACGGCGGCGAGGTCGTTGTACGGCAGGACCAGCGTTTCGGCGGCGGTGGCGGCCGTGACCCCGGCGGATCCGGGCAGGGCCAGGGTGGCCAGTCCGGAGCCGGCGGCGGCCAGCAGGGAGTCGAGGTGGCCGTGGTAGCAGCCGGCGAACTTGATGATGAGGTCCCGGCCGGTGTAGCCGCGGGCCAGGCGCACGGCGGTCATGGTGGCCTCGGTGCCGGTGGAGACCATGCGCAGGCGTTCGACGCCGGACACGCGCCCCTGCACCAGGGCGGCGAGTTCGCTTTCGGCCGGGGTGGAGGCGCCGAAGCTCAGGCCGTGGTCGACGGCGGCGTGGACGGCGGCCAGTACATCCGGGTGCGAGTGGCCCAGCAGCGCCGGGCCCCAGGAGCAGACCAGGTCCACGTAGTCGCGCCCGTCGGCGTCGGTGAGGTAGGCGCCCTTGGCGTTGACCATGAAGCGGGGCGTCCCGCCCACGGAGCCGAAGGCGCGCACGGGCGAGTTCACGCCTCCCGGCATGAGGGTCTTGGCGCGGTCAAAAAGTTCCTGGGAGCTGGTCATGGGTAGGTCCTTGGTTGGAGAAGGGGAAGGAACGGTCAGTTGCCGCGGAGCCAGCCGGCCAGCTCGGCCGCCCAGTAGGTCAGGATCATGGTGGCGCCGGCCCGCTTGATGCTCAGCACGGACTCCTCGACGGCGGCGCGGCGGTTGATCCACCCGTTGGCGGCGGCGGCCTCAACCATGGCGTATTCGCCGGAGATTTGGTAGGCCGCCACGGGCACGGGACTCATCGCGGCGACGTCCGCCAGAATGTCAAGGTAGCTCATGGCCGGCTTGACCATGACGATGTCGGCGCCTTCGGCCAGGTCCAGTTCCACCTCGTGCAGCGCCTCGCGCCGGTTGCCGGCGTCCATCTGGTACGTGCGGCGGTCTCCCTCCAGCTGCGAGTCGACGGCCTCGCGGAACGGGCCGTAAAAGGCGGAGGCGTACTTGGCGGCATAGGCCAGGACGGACACGTCGGTGAACCCGGCGGCGTCCAGGGCCTCCCGGACCACGCCGACCTGCCCGTCCATCATGCCCGAGGGAGCGACGACGTGGGCGCCGGCCGTTGCCTGTGCCACGGCCATCCGCGCGTAAATCGCCAGCGTGGCGTCGTTGTCCACCACGCCGTTGGAGTCGAGCACGCCGCAGTGGCCGTGGTCGGTGAATTCGTCCAGGCAGAGGTCGCTCATGACCACCAGCCCGTCGCCCACGGCCTCGCGGACGTCGCGGATGGCCTTGTTCAGCACCCCCTGCGGGTCCAGGCCGGCCGAGCCCGTGGCGTCGCGGACTGCCGGAATCCCAAACAGCATGATGCCGCCGAGTCCCAGCTCCACGGCCTCACGGGCGGCCGCCACGAGCGATGCGGTGGTGTGCTGCACCACGCCCGGCATGGATGTGATGGGGGCGGGTTCGCTGAGGTCCTCGCGGATGAACGCGGGCAGGATCAGCTCGGCCGGCGCCACCCGGTGCTCGGCGACCAGACGGCGCATGGCCGTGGTGGTGCGCAGCCGGCGGGGTCGGTGTTGGGGAAAGCTCACTTCGTGTCTCCTGGGTCGCTTGACTGCGTTGGGTGGCGTGCTGCCTGGCTTGTTGCGAGTACGGCTGCGGCGAGGGCGGCCACGATCCCGTCGGGGGTGGGGTGCACGGCCGTGGCGGCGACGCGCAGGCCCAGCCGTTCCGCCTCGGCCCTGGTCGGCTGTCCTATCGCGATGACCAGGCAGCGTTCCGGCAGCGGGCCCATCGTCTCGGCGACCCTGCGTGCCGCGCTCCCCGAGGCAAGGACGACGGCGTCGATCGCCCCCTCCAGCGCCGCCTGGGCCGCCTGGGCCGGGGTGAGGACGCGTCGCTCGCCGCCGGAACGGAGATCCCCTCGCGGACAGTAAGATTTCTGCGGTCGCTGAGCGACCTTTGAAATCCATCCCCGCTCCGGGGACCTCAGTTCCAGTGTCGCCGTCAGGCGGAGGCCGTCGCGGGCCGGGTAGTCGACCGTCTTGTAGGCGGTGACGGTTTCAGGCGTCCAGCCCTTCGCGGCCAGGCCGTCGGCGAGGGTCGGTTCGGCGAGGTTAGACTGCGGGAGCAGGACGCGCGCGTGGCCGCCGTCGTCGGATGTGTTGGACGGCCACAGCTCCACCAGCCCGGCGGCCGACTGCACGTCCACGGGCGCCAGGTCGGCGCGGATGCCCTCGGCAGCCAAAACGGCCACAGAGGTGGGCCCAATCGTGGCCACGCGCGTCCCGGCGGGAATCAGGCCGGCGAGGGTTGTGCCAGCGGCTTCGCACCACTGCTTGAGTGCCCGCACCGTGGTGATGGAGCTGATCACCACCCACCGATACTCCCCCGCCTCGAGGCGCCGGAGCGCGGCGCCCAAGGCGTCGGGATCTCCAACCTCAAAGTCGATGACCGGCACCAGCACCGGCTCCGCGCCGGCCCCCTCCAAGGCGGCCAGCAGGGCCCCGGCCCGATCCACGCTGCGGGTCACCGCAACGCGGAGCCCGGCAAGCGGAGCGCTGGTTGAGCCCGACGAAACCCCTGGTCGCCACGCGTTCGCGGGGCTCACTGCTCGACCACCGGGTTGGACGTCATTTCCCCGAGCCGGACAGATCCGCCAGGTCCGCGGCGCCGCCGGCGAGCAGTTCCTCGGCCAGTTCGATCCCGAGGAGGGTGGCACCGACGTTGCTGAGCCCGTCGGTGGCCTTCTTCAGGCGCAGCGAGCGCTTGCCGTCCAGTGAGCAGACCATGGCTTCCAAATACAGCATGGAGCCCTTGCGGAACGCGAAGGCGCCGACTGGGGCGCTGCAGCCGGCCTCGAGGCGGGCCAGCAGGGCCCTCTCGGCTGTCACTGCAAGGCGGGTGTCGACGTCATCCACGGCCGCAAGCGCCTGGCCCAGGATGCCGGCGGGCCCGGCGTCGGCCGTGCGGCACTCCAGCGCCAGCGCGCCCTGGCCCGGGGCCGGGAGCATGACGTCCGCCTCCAGGTATTCGGTGACGGTGTCCAGGCGGTTGATGCGGGAGAGGCCGGCGGCGGCGAGGACGACGGCGTCGAGGTCGCCGGTCTTGCCGGGCACCACCTCGGCGGGGGCATTGCCGGGCAGCCCGGCGACGCGGCCCAGCCGGGTGTCGACGTTGCCGCGGATGTCCACTATTTTCAGGTCGGGGCGGGCGGCCAGCAGCTGGGCCGCACGGCGCGGGGAGCCGGTGCCCACGGAGGCGCCGGCCGGCAGCTCGGCAAGTTTCAGCCCGTCGCGCGAGCAGAGGGCGTCCCGGGGGTCGGCGCGGACCGGGACGGCGGCCAGGGTGAGTCCCGGCACGGCGGCCGTGGGCAGATCCTTGAGCGAGTGCACTGCCACGTCAACGCCGCCGTCCAGGACGGCGGCGCGCAGCGCGGCGGCAAAGACGCCGGTGCCGCCCATCTGGGACAGCGGGCCGGTGAGGACGTCGCCGTCGGTCTTGACGGGAACGATCTCGGCCTCGAAGCCGCCCACCGCCGTCAGGACATCGGCGATCTGGCCGGTCTGGCCCAGGGCCAGCCTGCTACCGCGTGTGCCGATTTTCACGGGTGCCAGGACCTCAGCCGTCACGGCCGCGCCCCGCCGGCGGCGGAGACCAGGCCGACGGTGCTGCCCACCTCGGCGATGGCGGGCTTGTCTCCGCGGAAGTTGGCGCAGCAGCCGGGCCGGCAGACGTCATACCAGGGACCGAGCGTCGTCATGGCGGGACGCTCGGCAAC
Organism: Arthrobacter dokdonellae; assembly: GCF_003268655.1. NCBI lineage: Bacteria > Bacillati > Actinomycetota > Actinomycetes > Micrococcales > Micrococcaceae > Arthrobacter > Arthrobacter dokdonensis. Next base: position 3,807,707 of record NZ_CP029642.1, read on the forward strand.
GTTGTGTGCAACGGTGCGTTCGCAGACCAAGTCCACGAGCCCGGCCGCGAACTTCGCGTGCGTGGACGGTGTGGGTGCCCTGTCAAAGGCCAATTCCAGCTCCGCGCTCGTTTCCCGGGCCTCGGTGTCCAGGTCCCACAGGACTTCCATGTGGTCGCTGACGAAGCCCAGAGGCACCACCACCACGCCCTTCGTCCCGGCGGCGGCAAGCTCCCGGAGCGCGTCGTTGATGTCGGGTTCAAGCCAGGGCACGTGCGGGGCGCCGGAGCGGGACTGGTAGACCAGGGACCATTCCTGGCCGGGGTCCACCTCCGCCATGACTGCGTCCGCCACGGCCAGGTGCTGTGCCACGTAGGCGGAATTTTCGGCAAACTCGCGCGGCTGCTCGACAGAGCGGCCGGACGCCTCGGCGTCGCGCGTCGGGATGGAGTGCGTGGCGAAGAGCACGTGCACGGGCGCGCCGGGGGTTCCGGCGGCGGCCAGTTCGGCGCGCACCCTGGCCAGTGACACGGCGGTCCCTTCGATGAACGGCTCCACGAAGCCCGGATGGTCAAAGTACTGGCGCACCTTGTCCACGGCCAGCAGGCCGTCCAGCCCGGTCTCCGTCAGGGCCATGCCGATGTCCTCACGGTACTGGCGGCAGCTCGAGTACGAGGAGTAGGCACTCGTGGTGACCATGAGAAGGCGGCGGTGGCCGGCGTCATAGGCGCCCTTCAGGACGGCGGGGATGTACGGGTCCCAGTTGCGGTTGCCCCAGAGCACCGGCAGGGCGATGCCGCGGGCGGCAAGCTCCGCCTCCAGCGCGGCCTTCAAGGCGCGGTTTTGGGCGTTGATGGGGCTGATGCCGCCGTTGGCACGGTAGTGGTGGCTGACCTCCTCGAGGCGCTCGTCGGGGATGCCGCGCCCGCGTGTGACGTTGCGCAGAAAGGGGATGACGTCCTCCTGGCCTTCCGGGCCGCCAAAGGAAGCCAACAGGATGCCGTCATACTCGGCCGGGGCGGACACCGGGGCGCCGCTCATCGCAGGACCTCGGCAACCTCGGCCGCGCTGATCCGGCGCCCGGTGTAGAAGGGGATTTCCTCGCGCACGTGCAGCCGCGCGTCGGTGGAGCGCAGGTGGCGCATCATGTCCACCAGGTCGGTAAGGTCGTCCGCCTCCAGGCCCAGCAACCATTCCCAGTCGCCCAGGGCAAAGGCGGAGACCGTGTTGGCAAGGACGCCGGGGAAGTCGCGCCCGAGCATGCCGTGGTCGCGCAGCATGCGGCTGCGGTCCTCCGCGGGCAGGATGTACCAGTCGTAGGAGCGCACGAAGGGGTAGACGCACACCCAGCCCTTGGGGCCGTGCGGGCCCATGTAGGACGGGGCGTGGCTCTTGGCGAACTCGGCCTCGCGGTGCACGCCCATGGCGGACCAGGAAATTTCGCTCGCCGCGAACAACTCCAGGCGGCGGATGCTGCGCACGGCCTGCTGCAGGCCTTCGGGCTGGGAGCCCACCAGCCAGACCATGACGTCGGCATCGCTGCGCATGGCGGAGACGTCATAGGCCCCGCGCAGCGTGATGTTCTCGGCGGCCAGGGAGGCGGCCAGTTCGTCAAAGGCGGCGACCGCGCCGTCGCCGCCCGCGAACGAGCCGGTGCGCTTGAACACGGTCCACAGGGTGAACGGCGTGGCCGGGGCGTCGGCCGGCCCGGAAGTTTTAGTGACAGATTCCGCGAAAGTGTGGCTCATGGATTCAAGTTTGCACCCAAGGGCGCAGAAACATGAAACCCAACTTCTCTACACGTCGTAGAAAGTGACCAAGCTCACGTGCGCGCCGGCGAGTCCGCGTCGGCATCCATCACGGCACGGACCTGCCTGCGCGTCCCGGCCACCACGGCGGCGAGCCCGTTGCCGGACATCCAGCCGCCCGTCAGCACCAGCCCCCGGTGCGCCTGCGCCAGTGCGTGGATCTGCGCCATCTTGGCCTGGTGCCCGACGGCGGCAAACGGCAGTGCGCCCTTCCAACGGACAATGTCCGCCCCCAGGACGTCGTCCGCGGTGACGGGCACGCCCAGCAGCGTCGTGGCGTCGGCGAGCGCCGTGGCGACCAGTTCGCCGTCGTCCTCCGTCCGGGCGGTGAGCCGGACGGCATCGGCCGCGGCAACTCCGGCGCGGCCGTAGGAAAGTCGCAGGACGTGGGTGCCGGGCCCGGTGGAGTCGGCCAGCCAGGCCCACTTAGCCGTGGCGTGGGTGAGCGCCTTGGCCTTGATGCCGTCGGCTTGCGGGGCCACCAGGATGCCGGTGCCGCGCGGCTTGGAGTCGAGCTCGGGCACGTCCACCACGAGCGTGACCAGGCGAATGTCCGGCCCCGCGGCGGGGGCAAACGCCGCCAGCTCGGGCAGTTCGGGCGCCAGCAGCTTCACTGCCGTGGGACCGTCCGTGGCGACCACCAGCAGTTCCACGGTTTCACTGCCGGTGTCCGAGCCCGCCGTCCAGTCGACGGTCCAGCGGGAGGGAGACCCGGCGTCGGGCGTGGCGGGAGACGGGGCGGGGCGGCTGACGGCGGTGACGGCGTGGCCCGGGTGCAGCGCCACGCCTGTGGCGCGGAGCCGTCCCACCAGCGCCGCGACCAGCGTGTGCATGCCGCCGTCGAGCCCGCCCACGGCGGATCCGGGCTTACTGCCGGACTGCCCGGCGGCGGAGCGCTGCGCCGCCACGGCGGCGACCAGGGAACCGTGCTCGCGGATGCCGGCGCGCAGGCCGGGAGCCACCATGTCGACGTCCAGGACCTCGGGGTCCGCGGAGTGCACGCCGGCCACCACGGGCGCCACCAGCCTTTCCAGGACGCGGCGGCCCATGCGGGCGCGGACCAGCTCCGCGACGCTGCACTGGGCCTCGGTGGTGCCGACGCTGACGGGCATTTTCGCGTCGAGTGCGGCGCGCAGGACGCCGGAGGCACCGAGGGCCTCGCGCACCTCCGGGGCGTGCAGGTCGGAGGGGATGCCCAGGATCCCCGTGCGCGGAAGCGGCACCGGGCCTTCGGGGAGCCAGACCCAGGCACCGGCGGGGTCCGGGCGGACAATCTTGTCCGCCAGGCCCAGTTCCGCGGCCAGCCCGGCCACGGCCGTGCTGCGGGTGGCGAAGGATTCCGCCCCGCTGTCCAGCTCGACGCCGGCCACCTCGTGGACGCCCACGCAGCCGCCCCAGGCGCGGGCGGCGTCATACACGCTGACCTGCCAGCCGGCGGCCTGGAGGTCCATGGCGGCCAGCAGCCCCGACATGCCGCCGCCCACCACGGCCGCACGCTTCGCTGCAGGGGAAGCGGGGCGGACCCGCGGGGCGTGCTTGTTCTGCTCCATGGCTCTCCTTGCCGGCTACGGTTCGATCGAGTGGATCAATTCAACCACGCGGGTCAGCACGGCCGGGTCGGTGTCCGGGGGGACGCCGTGGCCCAGGTTGAGCACGTGCGCGGGCGCGCCGCCGCCGGCGGCGATGACGTCCCGGACGTGCTCCTCCAGCACCGGCCAGGGGGCGTTCAGGAGGGCGGGGTCGATGTTTCCCTGCAGCGGCACACGCCCGCCCAGGCGCCGGTTGGCCTCATCCAGGGGAAGGCGGTAGTCCACGCCCATGACGTCCACGCCCACATTCAGCATGGCGCCCAGCAATTCCGAGGTGCCGGTGCCGAAGTGGACCAGCGGCACGTCCAGGTCGCGGACGTGGTCCAGTGCGCGGGTCGACGCCGGGGCCACGTGCTGCGTGTAGTCGTCCAGGCCCAGCGACCCCGCCCAGGAGTCGAAGAGCTGGGCGGCGCTGGCCCCGGCGTCGACCTGGGCGCGCAGGAACTTCCCGGAAGCGTCCGCCGCCCAGTTCATGAGCGCGGCCCAGACCTCCGGTTCGGCATGCATCATGGTGCGCGGGCCCAGGTGGTCGCGGGAGGGCCGGCCCTCCACCATGTACGCGGCCACGGTGAACGGCGCCCCGGCGAAGCCGATGAGCGGGGTGCTGCCCAGTTCCCGCACCGTCAGGGCCACGGCCTCGCGGATGGGGTCCAGGGATTGGTCCGTGAGGTCGGGCAGGTTTGCCACGTCCTCGGCCGTGCGGACGGGCCGGTCCAGCACCGGCCCGACGCCGGGGACAATGTCCACGCCGACGCCGGCCAGCTTGAGCGGGATGACGATGTCGGAGAAGAAAATGGCGGCGTCCACGTCGTGGCGGCGCACCGGTTGGAGGGTGATTTCGGCGGCCATGGCGGGCTTGAGGCAGGACTCGAGCATGGTGGTGCCCACGCGCAGCTGGCGGTATTCGGGCAGGGAGCGTCCCGCCTGGCGCATGAACCAGACGGGCCTGCGGCTGGGCCTGCCGCCGCGGTAGGCGGTGATCAGCGGGGAGTTGGCGGTTCGGCCATCCATCAGGGGGTGGCTTGTGCTCAGTGTCATGGCACCACCATACAGAGGGAATCGGGAAGCAAATTGTGCACTGGCGCTCGCGGCAGGAGGGCGGATCCCGCTGGCGCGGTAACGAGCATCACAGCGCTTTGGTGACGGTTTGGACCTACTTGTCCCTAAAGCGCCTTGTTAAAGGTCTACCATTGAGGAATTGTGGTTCTCTTTTCCTTAGTTGCCTCGCACTCCAACCTTGACCTCGAAACCGTGGCCCGCCTCAGCGCCGGCGCGGCCGGGGTCAGCGCCGACGTCGTGGCCGCCGACAATGACGTGGTGGGCATGGTGACGCTGGCCACCTGCAACCGCTACGAGCTGTATGCCCAGGCCCGCACCGCGGACGATGTGGAATCGGCACGCAGCAGCATCATCGCCGCCGTCAGCACGCACACCGGCCTGACCGAGCACCAGGTGTCCAACGCCCTGGCAACGCAGCAGGGCCCAGCGGTCCCCCGCCACCTCTTTGCCGTCAGCACCGGCCTGGAATCAGCCGTTGTGGGCGAGCGCGAAATCGCCGGCCAGGTGCGCCGCGCCCTGAGTTCGGCGCAGGAAGCCGGTGTCTGCACCCCGGCCCTGGTGCGCCTGTTCCAGGCCGCCTCCAAAACGGCCAAGGATGTTGGTGCGCGGACTGCCCTGGGCAGTCGCGGCATGTCCATCGTGTCCGTGGCGCTGGATCTGGCCGCCGAACTGCAGGATGTCCCCTCGCTGGCCGGCCGGACGGCCGTCCTGTTCGGCACGGGCGCCTATGCGGGGGCAGCCATGGCCCAGCTGGCCCAACGCGGCTGCACTGACATCCACGTCTACTCCGCCTCCGGCCGGGCCGAAACGTTCACGGCCTCACGCGGCGGGACCGCCGTCAGCGATGAAAGCCTGCCGGCTGCCCTCGCCGGGGCCCAGTTGCTGGTGGGCTGCAGTGGAACGGACCGCCAGGTGCCGGCAGCCGACCTCGCCCAAGTGCGCGGCGAAGGCGCGCCCCAGCTGACGGTCATCGACCTGGCCCTCACCCACGACTTTGCCCCGGACGTTGCCGACCTTCCCGGCGTTGACCTGCTGACGCTGGAAACGGTCCGCCAGGCGGCGCCCGCCGAGCAGTCCGCCACTCTCGTGGAGGCCGCCAAGCTCGTGACTGACGCCGCAGTGAACTTTGAGCAGGCCCAAAACGCCCGGTCCCTTGACCACGCCATCGTGGCCCTGCGCCGCCATACCATGTCCGTGCTCGACGACGAGATCGCCAAGATCCGTCAGCAGCACGGCTGCACGGCGGCCACGGCCGAGGTGGAATTTGCCATGCGGCGCATGGTCAAGCAGCTTTTGCACGTGCCCACGGTCCGCGCCAAGGAACTGGCCGCGGCGGGCGACGCCGAGAGCTACCTCGCCGCACTCGACGCCCTCTACGGGCTGAAGGTGGAACCGGGCGCCCTGGAGGCCGCCGCGGACTCAAAGCTGGGCGCGCAGGCTGCCGGCGGCCGGGAAGCCAGCGCCTAGCGGAACAGGCTGCGTGTGCCTGGCCATGAGGCCTAGCCGAGCGCGTTGACGCCTGTCAGTTCGGCTGAAACATCCCACAGCCGTGCGGCGTTGTCCGGATCGACGGCGTGCGCGTCGACGCCGGCAAAGCGGGCCAGGGGCGACGACGCGTCGGTGGGGCGTGCGATGTCGCAGTCTTCGCAGTACACCCCGCCCATGCCGTCCAGTCGTTGTGACGTCGCCGCCCACACGGACGTTGCCGCACCCTGTTCCGGCGTTTTGAACCCTTCACGGACGGTGCCGGCTTCATCCATCCAGCCGGCGGCCACCATTTCTTCACGCGGCAGGTGCCTTTGCAATTCGGTCATGATGCCGCCCGGATGCACCGCGAACGCCCGCACCCCGTGGTCGAGGCCCCGCTTGTCGAGTTCAACGGCGAAAAGGCTGTTGGCTGTTTTGGCCTGGCCGTACGCCTGCCACTTGTCGTAGCCTGAGGTGAACTGGAGGTCGTCAAAATGGATGCCGGAGATCTTGTGCCCGGTCGAGGAGAGTGCCACCACGCGCGCGCCACCGTCCGCCAGAACGGGCCACAGCTGGTTCACCAGGGTGAAATGGCCCAGGTGGTTCGTGGCGAACTGCGCCTCCCAGCCGGGCCCTACCCTGGTTTCCGGGCACGCCATGATGGCGGCGTTGTTGATGAGGATGTCCAGACGGCGCCCGGACCCCAGGTAGGCCCGGGCAAAGTCCCTGACACTGCCGAGGTCGCCCAGGTCCATGGCGTGGACGTCCACGGAGCCGAGCCCGGCCGCGGCCAGGACGTCCCGGGCATGGTCGGGGCGGCGTGCCGGAACCGTTACCCGCACTCCGGCTCCAGCCAGCGCCCGCACGGTTTCCAGGCCCAGGCCGGAATAACCGCCGGTGACGATGGCGTCGCAGCCGGACAGTTCCGCGCCGTCAAGGACCTGCGCTGCGGTGGTGCCGTGCCCAAACCCGGAACCGATGGGCTCCTGCGGTGTGCGTTGCTGTGCCTGGCGGCCCATGATGTATCCCTCGATGTTGGTAGTTGTTCCCTTGAGGGGAAATTTACACCCGCAGTGTTGGCTTCCGGGCAAACATGGCGGCGCTAGCGGCCGGCCTGCCGGTTCCACGCATCAATCCCGCCGGCCAGGTGGACGACGTCGGCATAGCCTGCCGCCTTCAGGCTCGCCAGCGCCTGGGCCGACCGCCCGCCGGACTTGCAGTGCAGCACCACGGGCCTGTCGCGGGGGATGTCCGCCAGGGCCGAACCGTCCCTGATGCCGGCCAGCGGGATGAGCACGGACCCGGGAATCCGGGAGATCTCAAACTCGACCGGCTCGCGCACGTCGACCAGCACAAAGTCTTCGGCACCGTTTTCCCGGTCTGCCAGGCGGGCGGCGAGCTGGGGCACGGTGATGAGGCCGGCGTCGTGCGCGGGATCGGCAGGCGGGACTATGCCGCAGAAGAAGTCGTAGTCGATGAGTTCGGTGACGGGCGCGGCATCCGGGTCCTTGGCGATGCGGATCTCACGCCAGCGGGAGGACAGTGCGTCAAAGATCAGCAGCCGGCCCAGCAATGTCTCGCCGATCCCGGTGATGAGCTTGACGGCCTCGGTGACCATCATGGCGCCGATGGACGCGCACAACATGCCGAAGACGCCGCCCTCCGCGCAGGATGGAACGGTGCCGGGGGCGGGCGGTTCGGGGTACAGGTCCCGGTAATTGGGCCCGTGCCTGTCCCAGAACACGCTGACCTGGCCGTCGAAGCGCAGGATGGAGCCCCACACGTAGGGCTTGCCCAGGATGGCCGCGGCATCGTTGACCAGGTAGCGGGTGGAAAAGTTGTCCGCGCCGTCAAGGATGACGTCATAGCCGCCGAACAGTTCCAGCGCGTTGGAGGCGTCAAGCCGCAGCTGGTGGAGCACCACCTTGACGCCGGGGTTGATGGCCTCGATGGAGTCCCGGGCGGATTCCAGCTTGGTGCGGCCGATGTCCGCCACTCCGTGGATCACCTGCCGCTGGAGGTTGCTCAGTTCCACCGTGTCGTCGTCAATGATGCCCAGCGTGCCCACGCCGGCGGCGGCCAGGTACAGCAGGACCGGGGAGCCCAGGCCGCCGGCGCCAATGACCAGCACCTTGGCGTTGCGCAGCCGACGCTGGCCCTCCAGCCCGATCTCGGGGATGAGCGCATGGCGGGAATACCGTTCCAGCTCTTCGGTGTCCAGGGGCGGGCCCGGCTCCACCAGGGGTGGAAGCGGCTCCCGGCGTCGGGCGGTCATGGGCGTCATCAGGGAAACCATGGTTAATAATCTAGTCCGCCCTGCGCCGTTTGGATTATTACCCCCGGGTAGAATGTCACTAGCCGCGGCCGTGATGCACCATGGGCAGGGCTTGAGTGAAAGGGACGCACCATGACTTCCGAATCCCGCACCGGGGAAGGCTCCCCACGGCGTGTCCCCATGGCCCGGCTGCCGCGGGACGAACGCCGGGCACAGCTGCTCTCGGCCGCCCTCGAGGTGTTTGTGAATAACGGCTACCACGGCGCGGCCATGGACGAGATCGCCGAGGCCGCCAAGGTCAGCAAGCCGGTGCTGTACCAGCATTTCCCCAGCAAGCGGGACCTGTACGTGGCCCTGCTGGAAAGCCACCTCGCCGCACTGACGCAAATGCTGCTCGCGGCGCTGAATTCCACCACGGACAACAAGCTGCGCGTCCAGGCCACCATGAAGGCGTACTTCCAGTTCATGGCCAATGACGACCAGGCGTACCGGCTCGTCTTTGAATCGGATCTTGTCAACGACCACGACGTCGCCGTGCGGCTGGAGACGTTCAACTCCGAATTTGCCGACGCGCTGGGCGCGGTCATTGCCGAAGACACCATGTTGGGCCGCCTGGAGGCCATTTTGCTGGGCCGTGCGCTGGCGGGCATGGCCCAGGTCAGCGCCCGGTACTGGCTCGAAGCCAACGGGGACCTCGACCTCGAGGTGGCCAGCGATCTTGTGTACCGTTTAGCTTGGCGCGGAATTAGCCGGTTCCCCAAGGAACCACAGGGCCCCGCCGCATAGAGTTGGCTGTCAGTACATTTTGCACGCATGCATCGAGGAGACACCTGTGGAAATCAAGATCGGCATCCAGAACATCGCCCGCGAAATCATCTTTGAGTCGGAGCAGTCCGCGGACGACATCGCCGCGCAGGTCTCCGAGGCACTGGCCAAGGGAACCGAGCTGCGACTCAAGGATGAAAAGGGCCGCATCGTCATCGTTCCCGGCAATGCCCTGGGGTACGTGGAACTGGGCGCCGAAGAGTCCCGCCGCGTAGGCTTCGGCGCGCTCTAGGAAGCTTGTTCCGCGGTCGGCGGACACCACGAAAAGAGGAACGTTCATGGTTGCATTGGTCATCATTGCGCTGGCGGCGGGCGGCTTCGGGGCCATCGCGTGGGGCGTCGACAGGCATCGTGCCACGTTCGGGGCGCTGCTGCCCGCGGGCGCCGCCGTGGCCGCGGCGGAGGTGGTCTGGATGGTCACCATGGCCGTTGGCCTGGGCAACTCCCCCGCCACGGCGTGGATTCCGTGGATCCTTTCCATGGCCGTGGGCGGGGCCGTGGCCTGGGCAGTGGCCGGCTTCGTGGGCCGGACCCGGCACGCGCGCCAGGTGGAGCGGACCAACCGGATCCTGGCCATGCACTAGACCCGGAATTCGGGCCTCCGAAGCAGCGCACGGTTGGCCCCCGGCGGTGCGCCACTTCTGAAGTGGCGCACCGCTGGCCTTTAACCGTGCGCAGCTTCAGGGGCCGCGGCGGATCAGGCGTCCCGGCCTTCCTCGGTGCAGATGCACAGCCGGTTCCCCTGCCCGTCGGTGGCAACGACAAAGCGTGGCGCGGCCCCGTGGTCCAGCGACGCCCCGGCCCCCTCCAGCGCGGCCAGTATTTCGGCGCTCTGCGAGTACGGCACTGTCACGTCCAGATGAAATCGGTTCGCGTTCGGCGTTGCGGTCTTCTGGAACCACACCGACGGACCGCGGCCGAACGGATCCACGAGCGCGCCGTCGGCCGCGGTGCGGTATCCCAGCGCCACCCGCCACATGCCCTCGATCGCGCCGGCATCATCGGTATCAATGGCAATTTCCACGGTGTGCAGCAACTCCGGATGCGCCTCGGCCCCGGCCTCCCGCGCCGCTGCGGAGATGGCCTTGGCCAGGGCCGCATCGCGGGCCGTCACCTTGGAACCGGCGTCGTGCGAGGTCAGCGCCACAAACAAGGTGTCGTAGCGCCAGTCCACGTCGGGGTGGTGGTTGGCGTCCTGCGCCAGCGCGCCGATGCCGGCAAACAGCTCCAGCGCCGCGGCCGACGTCGGGCACTTCAGTGCCGCGGCCAGCCCGCCCAGGCGGAACCTCCAGTCGGGCAGCACCGCCAGCTCGGTGTCAATTTGGTCTCTGGTCAAAACATCGTTTGCGGCCATGGAAGGCTCCCTTGAGTTGCCGGTTTACAGGTCCGGGCGGCCCTCCATGGCCGACGACGCCAAGGCATGCGCCCGCTTGGGGATGCGCCCCGCCCGTGAGGCCAGTCTGCCACCGATCACCGCGTGTTTGAAGGCCTCGGCCATGCGCACCGGGTCCTGCGCGCGGGTGACCGCAGTGGCCAACAGGACGGCGTCGCAGCCCAGCTCCATGGCCAGCGCGGCGTCCGAGGCGGTCCCAATGCCGGCGTCGAGCACCACGGGCACGCCTGCCCGGGAGACGATCAGCTCGATGTTGTGGGGGTTGAGGATGCCCAGCCCGGTGCCGATGGGGGCACCCAGCGGCATGACGGCCGCGGCGCCCAGCTGTTCCAGGCGCAGCGCCACGACCGGGTCGTCGTTGGTGTAGGCGAAGACCTGGAAGCCGCGGTTGACCAGCTGCTCGGTGGCGTCGACAAGCTCGACGGCGTCCGGCAGCAGGGTGTGCTCGTCGGCGATGACTTCCAGCTTGACCCAGTCAGTCTCCAGGGCCTCGCGGGCCAGCTCGGCTGTCATGACGGCCTCACGGGCGGTGAAGCAGCCCGCCGTGTTCGGCAGCACACGGATGTTGTTTTCCAGCAGCAGCTCGAAGAGGTTGGTGCCGCCGCCGCTGCCACTGCCGGGGGCGTATCGGCGCATGGCCACGGTGGTCAGCTCGGTGCCGGACGCCACGAGTGCCGCGCCGAGCCCATCGAGGCTGGGGGCGCCGCCAGTCCCCATGATCAGCCGGGAGCCCAGCGGGACGCCGGCAACGGTGAACGGGTCGGTCGCTGTCAGGGTTTCAGTCATGGTGTTTCGCTTTCTTCCAAGGTTGGGGTGGACGGGCGCGGGCTGCCCCGGGCAGGGGCGGCGTCTGGCCAGCGGGCCTAGCCGCCCTGGACGGCCGTGACGATCTCGACGTCGTCGTCGGATTCCACGGGAGTCAGGGACCACTGGCTGCGCGGCACAATGTCCGCATTGCGGGCCACGGCCACCCCGAGCCGGCCGCCGTCCGCCGGCCGGCCCGTGGGCAGGATGGCACGGCCGGTGACGGCGGCGACGAGGTCGGCAACGGTGGTTCCGGCAGCCAGGGGTGCCGCGGCGCCGTTGAGTTGGATGCTGCTCATGGTGTCTCCAGTGGGGTCTTGAGGGCGGGGGTCTTGAGGGCGGGGGTGATGAGGCCGGGTGAAAACCTGTCCGGACGGAAACGTTCCCACGCCAGGTCGGTGATGCCGCCGAGCAGCTGGCGCGCGGTGTGGGCGGCGATGGCGCTCAGCAGCACGCCATGCCGGAAAAACCCGGTGGCGACGATGAGCCCGGGGATGTCGCGGCCGGCGCCGTCGCCGACGCGGCCCAGCAGCGGGGCATTGTCCGGCGTGCCAGGGCGGGCACGTGACGTGGTTTCCAGCAGTTCCAGTTCGGCGACGGCCGGCACCAACACCTGGGCGTCGCGCAGCAGCTGGTGCACTCCCCCGGCGCTGACCGCCGCCGAGCCGTCCTCGCGGCTGGTGGCGCCGATGACCACGGTGCCGTCAGTGCGCGGCACAATGTACACCGGCAGCCCGCGCACCAGGCCCCGGATGGTGGCGGTGGCCAGGGGCTGCAGGTGGCCAGGGACGCGCAAGCGCAGGATGTCGCCGTAGACGGGGCGGACCGGCAGGTCCAGTCCCTCCGGCAGCCCTTGCAGGAGCGGCGCGCCCAGGGCGTTGGCCACCACCACTTCGCGGGCGTGGACTTCGCGCCCGTCGTCCAGCAGCACGCCGGTCACCATGGACCGGCTGTTGGCCGGGTCTTCATGCAGCAGGCCGACGGCGGTGCGGCGGACGGAGGTCTCCTCCTCGCGCAAACGTCCCCGCTCCGCGGCCACCACGTTGAGCTGCACGCGGATGGCCGTTGCCACGCCGCGCGGGTCCACCTGGTGGTCCTGGGCAATGCGGTAGGCGCAGGAAATGTGCGGGCCCAGCAGCGGCTCGGCGCTCCGGGCCTGGCGGATGGTGAGCTGTTCCACGTCCAGGCCGTGCGCGCGCTGGACGTCGCGGAGGTCGGCCAGCGCCGCGCGGTCCGCGGCGTCGGCGCCCAACACAAGGGTCGGCGTCGTACGGAATCCGGTCTCGACATGGCCGGCCGCCACGAGCGGCGCCACGAATTCCGGCCAGCGCGCCGCGGAAGCGAGCGTCAGTTCCAGGAGGCCTTCCTCCTGGTAGTGAAGTTCGCTGACGGGCGCCAGCATGCCGGCGGCGGCGAACGTGGCGCCGGTGGCGGGCGAGGGGTCGATGACGGTGATGTTGCGGCCGCTTCGCTGGGCCTCCCACGCGATCGCCAACCCCACGATTCCGCCGCCGATGACGGCCACATCGGTGGTGATAATGCCCGGGACGGCAGGCGGATCGGGCACGGTGTTTGAAGTGGGCACGGTGTTTGAAGTGGGCACGGTGCGCGCCATGGTGTCTCCTTCCCTACGCCGGTATGAGCCGGATCAGGTTCCACGCCCAGGGGCGTCTTTCGGTCGGCACATGCGTGCGCCCTCTCAGCCAGCGTGCCTGGCTCCCGCGGTACTGCACTAGTCTATGAGACATGAGCCTGCCTTTCGCCATCCATGACGCCGCGCCCACCACGGCAGCCCTGCCCGTCGCCGACGCGCGGCTGTATGTGTGCACCGACTCACGCCGGGAGCGCGGCGACTTTGAGGACTTCGTGCGTGCCGCCTACGCCGGCGGGGTGGACATCATCCAGCTGCGGGACAAGTCGCTTGAGGCAGCGGAGGAGCTCGAGCTGCTGGCAGTGCTGCACTCCGTGGCGGAGGAGTTCGGCAAGCCGTGGGCCGTGAATGACAGGGCGGACATCGCCCAACTGAGCGGTGCGCCCGTTTTCCATGTGGGCCAAAAGGACCTGCCGCTGCCGGCTGCACGCTCCCTGGTGGGGCCGTCCGTGGCCATCGGGCTCTCCAGCCACGACCCCGGGCAGGCCTCGGCCGCCGCGACGGATCCGGACGCGGACTACTTCTGCGTCGGCCCGCTCTGGGCCACCCCCACCAAGCCGGGCCGGGCCGCCGTCGGGCTTGGACTCGTGGAGCACGCCGCCTCGCTGAAAACGGCCAGGCCGTGGTTCGCCATCGGCGGGGTGGACTTGTCCAATGTGGACGCGGTGGTGGCCGCCGGAGCGTCCCGGATTGTGGTGGTCCGGGCCGTCACCGATGCCGAAGATCCGACGGCGGCCGCCCGGGAACTGCTCTCGCGCCTGCCTGCGCTGGGGTAGCTTGGGCGCCCCGTGCCCCGAGGGGTGCCAAGCTGGCAGGGGCGGGTGAAATTTCCTACGCCGCCAGCAGTTTGGCACTCCGCCGCGCTAGCTGAGGCCCGCCATGCCCGCCAGGACATCGAGCTGCGCCTCGAACAGCGCGCCGGGGTCGGTGAAGGTGGATTTTCCGTACTGGCCGAATACCTCGAAACTGACGGCCCCGAAGATGGCCGCCCAGGCAAGGACGCCGCGGGCCAGGGCGTCGTCGTCCGCGGTGATGGCCCATTCGTTGCGGATGGCCTGGAAGTCGCCGGCCAGCCCTGAGGCAGCCTGCACCGCCGCACCGGCCGTTCCGGCCGCCGCACCGGCCCCTCGGCCCCCGGCAAGGTAGGCGCCCTCCAGGATGCGCACGAGCCTGGCGATGACGCGCGTGCCCGGTTCCGTGGTCCGTGCGGCAGGGGCGTCGTAGCCCGGCACAGGTGAGCCAAAAAGCAGTCCGTAGCGTGCGGGCTCGGCGATGGCCCATGCCCGAACGGCCCGTCCCAACGCCTTGAATTGCCCAGCCTGGTCGCCCGCGGGGGCCCTGGCGACAGCCCGGTCCACTGCGTCGCCCAAGGCGTTGTAGGCGTCCACGACCAGCAGCGTCAGCAGATCGTCGCGGCTTTTCACATATCGGTAAACGGCCGATGAGACCACGCCGAGGTCCCTCGCCACGGCGCGCAGTGACAGCCCGGCCGCCCCATGTTCGGCCAGGTGGCGGCGGCCGATGACGACAATCTCGTCCATGGTCTGGAGCCGTCCACGCTCCCGCGGTGTTTGTGCCATGCCTCGAGTCTGGGCCGCCTGGAGAGCGCTGTCAACTTTAGTGAACGGTGCTCTTGACTAGTTGCGGCAAAGGTTTCACACTTGATTTTAGAGAGCACCGCTCTCGTTCTAGCCGCTGGAAGGAATCGAGATCACCATGGACAACATCAAGGTCGTCACCGGAGCCGGGCCGGTCGGTTGGACCGTCGCCACGCAGCTCGCCGCGTCCGGCCACCGCGTCAGGATCATCACCCGCTCCGGTTCCGGCCCGGAGCATGAACTGGTCGAACGCCGCCGCGTGGACGTCAGCCGGCCAGACGCCGTCAAGGCCGCTCTGGGGGGCGCCGACGCGGTGTTCCACTGCATTCACGGCTCCAAGTACAACGCGGACGTCTGGCGCCGCGAGCTCCCGGCCGCGGAGCAGGCGGTCCTCCGGGCGGCGGGCGGGGCCGGCGCCGTCGTCATCTTTCCTGAGAGCCTGTACTCCTACAGCCGGCCGGAGGCGGCCATGAGCGAGGACAGCCCGCGTGCGGCGGCCACCACAGGCAAGCGCGGCGTGCGCGCCGAGCTGCTTGCTGCCCGCGCAGCCTCCCCGACACCGACGGTCAGCGTCGTGGCCTCCGATTTCTTTGGCCCCCGTGTGCGCAACGCCCACGCGGGCGAGCGCATGGTTCCGCGCCTGCTCAGCGGCAGGCGCGTATCCGTCATGGCACGGGCCGACGTGCCGCACTCGTTCACGTACGTGCCGGACCTGGCGGCCGCCATGATCAGGGCCGCCAGCATGCCTCAACTGTGGAATTCCGTCCTGCACGCGCCGACCGGCCCGGCCCTCAGCCAGCGCGAACTCGCCGGCGCCTTCGCGGCAGCCGCAGGGCTCCGGGCACCAAAGCTGGGTGCCATCCCGTCGTGGGTGGTCCGCGCGGCCGGCCCGTTCTCAAGGGACCTGCGGGACCTGGCGGAGACCCTGTACCAGTTCCAGCGCCCGTTCGTCATGGACTCCACGGCCAGCCAGCGCATGCTCGGGCTCGCCCCAACGCCGCTGGAAACCGCTGCGAGGCAAACGGTGGAGTGGTGGCGCGGGCAGGCCTAGCCGGCAGGTTCCGCCCGCACTGCGACCTTGCGCAACAAAACCGCCAGCTGCATCCTCTCGGCGGCGTCCAGCCCGGCCAGCAGTTCCCGTTCCCGGTCCAAAAAGTGCAGGAACTCACGGTCGACCAGGCTCACGCCCAACGGCGTGAGCCGCATGAGCACCACCCGGCCGTCGCGCTCCCACGGCAGCCTTTCGACGAGTCCTCGCCCGGCCAGCCTGTCCACGTTCTTGGTGGTCGAGGCGCCGCTGAGCATGGTGGCCGCGGTGACCTCGCTGGCACGCAGGGGCCGGTCGCTGCGTGCCAGCGTGCAGAGGACGTCAAATTCCGCGCGTGAGATGGCAGCGGAGGCCAGGTCGCGCTCCACCCGCTGGGAGGCAAGCGCCGCGATGCGGGAGATGCGCCCCATGACCTCAATGCTGGAAACATCCAGGCCCGGACGGGTCTTTTCCCAGCCGGCGCGCGCCCGGTCCACAAAGTCGCCCGCGGCGTCCGTATCCATCCCCTCATTCTAGAGAGGACCCTCACACACTTCATATCTATTTTACTAGTAAACTATCTAGTAGGATGGAACGATGACCACCCTGACCCGATTCCGGCATTCCGGCAGCGCGCTGGCGCACTCACTTTCGCCCACCGCGTGGCGGAGCACTTTCGCCATGCGCCCGGCCGACGCCATCTTCGCCCCGGCCATGAAGGTCGGCATCGCGGCCGCACTGGTCTTGGTGGGTGGCGGCCTGCTGGGCCAGGGGCAGCTCGCGGGAGTTGCGTCACTCGGCGCCTTGGCCAGCGCCTTCGGCCGGTACCAGCCCTACCCGCGGCTGGCCCGCATCCTGGCCATGGTGGCGGCCGCGCTCCTCATCTCCGGCGGCGCAGGCGCATTCATGGGGGCCGCCGGCGTCCCGATCGCCCTGCAGATCGTGGCCCTTTCATTGCTCGCCGGCATCGCCGCACACCTCTTCTCCGCGTTCGGCATCACCGGCCCGGGCGCGGTCATCCTGGTCTTCGCCGCCTCCGCCGGTTCCGGCTATGCCCACACTTTCGACGCCGTACCGCAGGTCATCGCCGCCATCGCCGCCGGTGCCGCCGTGGGTTGGCTGGTGGCCATGGCGCCTGTGCTCGTGGCGCCCATGGGCCCGGCCAGGCTGGCGGTTGCCCGTGCCATCGCGTCCGTCCTCCGTCTTGGCACGGACCGGCTTGGCACGGACCGGCTTGGCACGGACGACGCCGGAACCCGCCCGGGTGCCGCAGCCGTCCCCTTGCGCCTGGCCCGGGAGTCGGTGGCACTCAGTGCCGGAGCGGTGCGTACCGGCAGCCGGCGTGCCCTTCGGCTGCAGCGCGAAGCCGATGCCCTGAACCAGCTCCTGGACGAGGCGTCCAGCGCGCGGACGTTGGGCGGCCCGGGCCGGGCAGCGGCGCTGGAGCGCCTGGCCAGGCACGAGTCGGAGTTGCGCCGGACGTGGCGCACGCCGGCCGTGGCCGCATCCGCGGCAGCGGGAGGCCATGCCGCCCCGCATGGCTTCGTCGCCGCCGCAGGTGGCCGCATCGGTTCGCGTGAGGGCCGCAGCCGGGCCCTGCGCATGGCCGCCGCCTCGGCGCTGTCGGGATGGGCCGCCGTCGGGCTTGGCCTTGAGCATCCGTTGTGGGCCTCGATGGGCGCGGTGGCGGCCTTGCAGGGATTGAACTACAGCGTGACGGTCCAGCGCGGCATCCAGCGGCTGCTCGGCAATGTGGCCGGTGCCGTGCTGGCGTTGGCGCTGTTGTCCGTCCCGCTTGGCTTTTGGCCGTCCGTGGCGTTGGTGGTGGCGTTCCAGATGCTCGCCGAACTGCTGGTGCTCACGAACTACACGCTGACGACCATCGCCGTGACTCCCATGGCGTTGATCATGACCGGGCTGGGTTCCCATCTGGGCCCCGATGCCGCAGTCAGCCGCGTCGCCGACACGCTGGTGGGTGTCGTGGCCGGCGTTCTCGTGGCGGCCTTGAGCATCCCGCTGTCCGACCGGGCGCACCTGGCCCACCGGGAGCCCGCAGGCTGATTTCTGGGGCGTTGGGGATTCCCTGGGCCTTCAGGAGAGGCAAGGGCAGAACGCGTGGCCCCCGGATCCAGGAAGACACGGAAGGTGGTGCCCGTCCGGTGCCCGGCAGCCATGCAGGTGCGCTACGCGACGGGCGCCAGATCCATGACCCCCGCGAGCAGTTCAAAGCTGCGGATCCAGGCGGCGCGTCCGGTGACCTGCGTGGCCACAATGAGCTCGTCGGCACCGGCCTTCTCGGCGAATGCCTCCAGATATTCGCGGGCCACGGCGGGCGTGCCGACGGCCGAGTAGCGCATCATGTTCAGCACCTGCTGGCCCGCGGGGGAATCCAGCAGCAGGTCCATCTCGGCGTCCGTGAATGTCCGGCCGCGGCCCACCATCGAGGCAACCCGGCGGCGCTTGGCCGTCAGGAACAAGGCGTCTGCCTCCTCCTGCGTGTCGGCCACGATGGCGTTGACGCCGGCGATCACGTACGGCTCCGCCAACGCTTCGGAGGGCCGGAACTCGCGGCGGTAGATCCGCACCGCGTCCTCCAGGGCCTGCGGGGCAAAGTGCGAGGCAAAGGAATACGGCAACCCAAGGGCGGCTGCCAGCCGTGCCCCGAACAGCGAGGAGCCGAGGATGTACAGCGGCACGTTGGTGTCCTTGCCCGGGTAGGCGTTCACGCCGGGAATGCGCGTCTGCCCGGCAAAGTAGGCCTGCAGCTCCTGCACGTCCTGCGGGAAGGTGTCCGCTGCGGACGGGTCCCGGCGCAGGGCCCGCATGGTGTTTTGGTCGCTGCCCGGCGCGCGGCCCAGCCCCAGGTCGATGCGTCCCGGGTGCAGGGTCTCCAGCGTGCCGAACTGCTCGGCAATCTGCAGCGGCGAATGGTTCGGCAGCATGATGCCGCCGGCGCCGAGCCGGATGGACTCCGTGTGGGCTGCGACGTGCGCAATCAGCACACTCGTGGCGGACGACGCGATGGAGGGCATGTTGTGGTGCTCGGCGAACCAGATCCGCGTGTACCCCCACCCCTCGGCCTTTTGTGCCAGTTCCACGGAAGCGGAAAAACTTGCGGCAATGCCGTCGTCGCCAATGTGGGCCAGGTCGAGGATGGACAGGGGCAGGGTCATGGGTATTACCTTTCAGATGGTCTCTCTTGCGGCAACGGCGGAACCGGCCGGCTTATTTCCGCCGGCGGACCTTGCAGCCCATGAAGAACGACGGCGACGCCCGGATGGGCGCGTCTGGCTGGGCAGCCCGGATGGGCGCGTCGGGCTGCGCGCTGCTGGGCGGGCCGCTTCAGGCGGGGGTGGGAACGCTGAGCTGGTCGATGGCGGCGAGCGCGGCGGCGCGGCCTGCCCGGTTGGCGCCAAGCGTGGAGGCGGACGCACCATAGCCCACCAGCAGCAGCCGGGGCTCGCGGGCCACCTTGACACCGTCCATGACAATGCCGCCGCCGGGTTCGCGCAGCTTCAGCGGGGACAGGTGGTCCAGCGCCGCCCGGAAGCCGGTGGCCCACAGGATGGTGTCGGCGGCGAACCGGGTGCCGTCCTCAAAAAACGCCGCATCCGGCGCCAGGCGGCGCAGGGGTCCGCGGGTCACCAGGGTCCCGGCGGCGATCCCGTTTTGGTACTTCGGTGTCAATGGCAGTCCCGTCACCCCGACCACGCTGAGCGGCGGGAGTCCGGCGGCCGTGCGCTCGTTGACGCGTCGTTCCACCTCACGCCCCCAGTCCGGGTTGAACTCGCGGGTGGTGAACGCCGGCGGACGGCGCGTGGACCAGGCGGTTTCCACGCCTTCCGCCGAGAGCTGCAGCAGAAACTGCACGGCAGAGGTGCCCGCGCCCACCACCAGCACGCGGCGGCCCGCGAAGTCCGATGCCGCCTGGAAGTCGTGGGTGTGCAGCTGGCGGCCGGTGAAGGTTTCCAGGCCCGGATAATGCGGCCAGTGCGGCTTGTCCCACGTGCCGGTGGCGTTGATGATCAGGCGGGATGCATAGTCTCCGCGGTCGGTCTCCACCGTCAGGGGCGAGCCGGGCACGGGGCCGGGCGCGCCGTCGTCGTTCAATTCCTGGGGACGGACTGCCCGGACGTTGACGGGCCGGTGGATGGGCAGCCCGAAGGCCTCTTCGTAGCGGCCGTAGTAGCGTTCGACGACGGCCGAGGCCGGTTCGCCCGTGTCTGCGGGCCCCATTTTCATGCCGGGGAGGTCGTGGATCGCGTGTGCGGCGCCCAGGGTCAGGGAGGGCCAGCGGTGCCGCCAGGCCCCGCCGGGGCCGCTGTTGGCGTCCAGCACCACGAAGTCGCGTTCGGGGATGAGCCCGTGCCGGGCCAGGTAGTACGCCGCGGAAAGGCCCGCCTGCCCGGCCCCAATGATCACCACGTCCAGCATGATTTCCTTCCGAAGTCCGATACCTGTGGAACGGGTGGTTCCGGACCCCTATTCCAAACGTGAGGGAGCACACTGCCGGCGGCCCGGGTGCGAAGGCGCCGCATCCGCCGCCCAGACTGCAGCGGCTCCGGCGGCCTAGGCCACACGGTCCGGCACGGCAAAGGTGGTGCCCAGGACCAGGCGCGACGCCGGGAACACGGCGGCCAGCCGGGCCGGGACGTCGGTGAGCTGGAAAAGTTCGACGGCGGCGCTGAACGCCGGTGCCCCGGCCGCGATAAGAATCGCCGTGCGCCGGCTTTTGACGCTGGTGGGCAAGGGCATGTCCTCGAGTCTAGGGGCCCGGGCCGCCTGGGTTTTGGCGGGCGGCGTTCTCTACCTGAGGTGGTGGACCTGCGCAGCCTGCGCCCGCTGGACCGGGAAACGGTCTGCGCCTCCGTCCGCAAGACCAGCAGGGCCGTGGTCCTCGACGACGACTGGCTCAGTCATGGCGTCGGCGCGGAAATCTCCGCCACGCTCATGGAGGGATTCTTCGACTACCTGGACGCGCCGGTCCGCCGCGTGGCCGCAGCGGAAGTACCGCTGCCCTACGCCAAACCCCTGGAACTCGCGGCCCTGCCGAATGCGAACGACCTGATCAGGGTCATCCGCGAACTCCTGGACGCCACCCGTTTCAGGCCGCAAGCAGCAGGCGCCATTGCCACCGATGTTCGATAGGAGGATTCCATGCCAGAAGTAGTCATGCCCAGGCTTTCCGACACGATGGCGGAAGGCGTGCTCAGCCGTTGGCTCAAAAAGGAGGGGGACGCGGTCCGGCACGGGGACGTGATCGGCGAAATCGACACCGACAAGGCCACAATGGAGTTGGAAAGCTTCGACGACGGAATCTTGGAGAAACTGCTGGTCCCGGAAGGCACCACAGTGGCGATCGGCCAGCCCCCGGCAGTCATAGGCGACGGCAGCGGCCGCCCGCAACCAGCGGCTCCCGCCCCGGCCGGTCGCACCGTGAAGGGCAGGCCCCTCCGAGCGGCCAGGACACACAGCCGGCCCAGCCGCCGTCGCCCGCCCCGGACCCGGTGGAGGTCCCGCTGACGCAGATGCGCAAGGTGACGGCGCGCCGGCTCACCGAAAGCGCTGCCGCGCCGCACTTCTACCTGACCTGCGGTGGCCTTGGACGATGGCCTGATTGTCCCGGTGGTCACCGACCCCGATGCCAAGAGCCTGGACCGGATTGACACAGAAACGCGGTCACTGGCGGAAAAGGCTGGAGGACCCACTGCGGATTGTCATCTGAACCGTGGCGCCATGGAACTGCCGGACACCCGTTCCCGGCGAGGGCCGCCAGTGCTAGGCTGGCGCCGTGAGGCCGCTGCGGTATTCCATTAATGTCACCTTGGACGGTTGCTGTGACCACCGTGCGGGGATCCCAGACGAAGAGCTGCACCGCCATGCAGCGGAAAGCATCGCCCGGGCCGATGCACTGCTCTTTGGCCGCGTCACCTATCAAATGATGGAGGACGCCTGGCGGGCACCTTGGCGGCCGGGGACCATGCCCGAGTGGATGGAATCCTTCGCCCGGACCATCGACACAGCGAAAAAGTACGTCGTCTCCAGCAGCCTCGACCGGGTCGACTGGAACGCCGAGCTCGTCCGCGGGGACCTGGAAACATCCGTTCGGGAGCTGAAGCAGGAGTCCGGCAACGGGTTGTTCACGGGAGGCGTGCACCTGCCCATGGCGCTGGCGGAGCTGGGATTGATCGACGAGTATGAGTTCGTGGTGCATCCCAGGCTCGTTGGCCACGGGCCCAGCTTGTTCGCGGGGCTGTCCAAGCCCCTGGACTTGGAACTGGTGGACCGGCTGGAGTACGGCTCAGGCGCAGTGGCCATGCGCTATGAGCCGAGACGGTAGCCGCTTGCAGTCAACGCGCGTGCAGCCCCTTGCCCGGCCCGGTGCTGGCGGATATCGTGTCCGCCATGACTTTCGCGAATGTGGGGACACTGGGCGCTGTTGCGGGTGGGCGCGACGAGCTGGTCTCCCTCCTGACCACCCCCAGTGACACGCGTCAGGCGATCGGATGCCTCGCCTACGAGGTGGGAGTGAATGGTTCTCCGCTGCGGGATTGATTCGATGTGCGCCCGGCCGCGGCTGGCGTAGGATCGCAGCATGGGTACCGTTGGCACATATCTGAGCACCATCGAAGACGCCGATCGCGCCGCACTTGAACGCGTCTACGCGATCGCAAGCGAAATTGTGCCAGAGGCCGAGGAGGGCACCAGCTACGCCATGGCGGCACTGCTCTACCGTGGCAAGGGGCTCATTGCCGTCGTCCAGGCAAGGAAGTTCCTGTCGATCTACCCCTTTAGCGGCGCCGTTATTGCCGCCAATTCCGAGGTGTTGGCCGGCTTCGAAACGACCACCGGCAGCATCCACTTTTCCGCGGAACATCAACTGCCCGACGCCGCCCTGCGCCGCATCGTCGAGGCGCGGCGCGCCGAGATTGACGCAAAGAGCCGCTAGGAAACCGAGGCCTTGACGAGTTCGGCAATCTTCTGCTCCACGGTCGGGCTCCACGTTTGAAGCGCATACGACACCGGCCAGATCTCACCGTCGTCGAGGCGTGCGGCTTCCTGGAACTCGATGGTCGAATACCGGGTGTTGAATTTGCCCGCGTTCTTGAAACAAAAAACAACCTTGCCGTCCGCAGTCGCATAGGCCGGCATCCCGTACCAGGTCTTCGGCAAGAGCCCCGGTGCATTCGCCGTGGCAACGACGTGCACCCGCTCGGCGATCAGACGATCCTCCGGTGTCATCTTTGCGATGCTCTCGAGGACGGCCTGCAGGCCATCGGCCTTCTTGGCACCCTGCTTTCCTTCGGCGCGCAATTCCGCGGCGCGCTGCTTGATTGCGGCGTGCTCCGCCGGAGAAAAGCCAGTGGATTCGGATGTTGCGTTCGTGATTGGCATTTTCGTTCTCCCCTTTGAGGTTCGCGGTGCTGGTGGCCGCCTTCCAGGAACAGGCTATGCCCGCACCGCACCGCGGCGCTTCTTCATTCCTGCTCGGCACCGTCAGGTCCGTTGCAGCGTTGCTCCGTCATTGGGAGCGTGGAACGCCAAACGTGACGATGGACTGCAGACCCGTTCGTAGCTTTTCCAGGACGTACCGCTCGTGCGGAACAAGCGCCCCGGGAAGGTCGTCAAGATCAAACCACGCCAAAGCTGCCGATTTGTCCGGTTCCATGATCCGAGGCTCGCCGAACAGGCCTCACAGCTGAAGAAGAAATCAACGCGTGCTTCCGCGGGACGGTGCATCGTGGTGAGCGCAAGCAGGTCTTTGGCGGCAATACCGACGCCGATTTCTTCCCGGGCCTCACGGCGGGCTGCTTCGGCAACCGATTCATTGGCCTCAACGTGGCCGCCGGCGGCGGAAACCCACGCGGATCGGTATCCCGGGCAACGGGCGTCGCCAAATCCATGCCAAACACCCCATCACACCCTAGTACAAATATTCGATATCCAAGCATGGCACCGCGGCCGTTGTGCTTGGATGGAGGCATGCCCACCCTCATCGTGCTGCGCGGAAACTCCGGCTCCGGCAAGAGCACGGTGGCGCGCGTGCTGCAAAGGGAACTGGGTGCGGTGTGGATCGAACAGGACTACTTCCGCCGGGGCATACTGGGTGAAGTCGGCAACTACTCCCCGCTGAGTGTGGAGCTCATTGAACATGCGGCGGCGCTGGCCCTGGCGCATGGTCGGGATGTGGTCATGGACGGCATGTTTAACGCCTCAAAGTACAGCGCGTCATTCCGCCGCCTGCGGGACGGGCATGCCGGCCTCAGCCTGTTCTACGCCTGGGACCTCACGCTGGAGGAGACCCTGCGCCGCCACCAGACCCGGCCACACAAGCTGGCCGACTTTGGCGAAAAGCAGATGCGCGGCTGGTACCACGGTTGGGACGCACTGCAAGGGATCGAGGAGCGCCGGATCACCGCGGAGGTAACGGTGGAGGAAACGGTCAGGGGCATCGTGGCGGACGTCCAAAACCGGTAGGCGGCCCAGGTACCCGCGCAGACACCACGCTGGCGGCCGGCCCAGCCAGCCGGACCGCCTCAGCGGGACAGCGTCAGGCGGTCAGGCCCAGCCTGCTCATGCGCTTCGAGTGCCCGCGGGTCACCTGCGCCAGGATCGTCGCAACTTCCGAGGCCGCCTCCTCCTGGGTCCCGTCGGGGCTGAGGCCCACCAGAAAGCTGTGCCGCGCGCCGATCCGCTGGACCTGGGTCAGGGCCTCCCCCACCAGCCGTCGCCCCCACAATGCCAACCGGGAGGACAACCGGGGATCCTCGGCAAGCATTTTCCGCAACAGGCCCTCCAAAAGTGCGCTCTGTTCGGGACTGGTGCGCACCCTGGCAATGATTCCGCGTGTTTCACCGTCCAGGCGCACGGCAATGGCCGCGTAGAAATCCTCGGTGATGGCATCCACCACGTACGCCTTCATGAGGGACTCGTGCCAGTCGCCGGGCCGCGTGCGCTCGTGGAACGCATCCACCATGCGCTGGAACGGCAGCATGGCCAATTCCGGGTCCATCCCCATGGCCAGCAGCCTTCCGCACACCATCTCGTAGTGCCCAAACTCGGCCACGGCCATCTTGCCCAGGACTGCGCGGTCATTGAGCGTCGGCGAGTATCGGGCGTCGGAGGACAGCCGCTCAAATCCGGAAAGTTCCCCGTAGGCAATGCCGCCGAGCAGGTCCACCACAAATTTGTCATAGCGGGCGCTGAGCTCCCCGGCGGAGATGGGCTCTTCGGCTGCGGCAGGCGGAGTACTCATAGGCTCCAGCGTAGCCCGTGCCGTGCCACCCTTGCGTGACGGGGCGAATCGTTTACGCTGATTGCGTGCCTTACTCTTTCATTGGCGTCAAAAGCAGCGCCGCGCAGCAGACACTGGCCGAGGCGCTGGCGGCGCTCGCGGTGGAATTCAAGCTGCCGGACGGCTTTGGCCCGGAGGTGCTGGCCGAGGTGGAGAAGGTCATTGCCGGGCACGCGCTCCCCGAGTTGGACCTGACCGCCATGCCGTTCATCACGATCGACCCGCCGTCCTCGCAAGACCTGGACCAGGCCATGTTCCTGGAACGCAAGGGAGAGGGCTACCTGGTCCATTACGCCATCGCCGACGTGCCTTCCTTTGTCCCCGCCGGCGGACCCCTCGACACGGAAACCCGGCGCCGCGGCCAGACCTTCTACACGCCCGGCAACCGCATACCGCTCCACCCGGTCCCGCTCAGCGAGGGTGCCGCCAGCCTTTTTGCCAACGATCCGCGCTCGGCCTTCGTGTGGGAGATCGGGCTTGCCGCGGACGGCTCGCAGACCTCGGCGCGGGTCCGCCGGGCCACCGTCCGGAGCGTCGCCAAGCTCGCCTACGCCCAGGCCCAGGACATGCTCGACGCCGGAACCGCGCCGGCCGCCTATGCCGGCACCTTGGCGCTGTTGAAGGAGATCGGGACGAAGCGGATCGAGCTGGAACGCGCCCGCGGCGGTGCCAGCCTGAACGTGCCGGCGCAGGAAGTGGAATTCGTGGACGGGCGCTACGTCCTCCAGTTCCGTCCCGCCCTGCCCATTGAAGACTGGAACGCCCAGATTTCGCTGCTGACCGGCATGGCCGCCGCGCAGGTGATGTTGGACGGCAAGGTGGGCATCCTGCGCACCATGCCCGCCCCGGACGCCGACGCCGTCGCCGCCTACCGGCTGCAGACAGTGGCGCTGGGCAAGCCCTGGGACGAAGGCACGGCCTACGGGGCCTACCTGCGGACCCTGGACACCACGGACCCAAAGCAGCTGGCCCTGATGCACGCCGCCTCCACGCTGTTCCGCGGAGCGGACTACACCCCGTTTAACGGCACAGTGCCTCAAAAAGTGACCCAGGCCGCAGTCGCCGCCCCCTACGCCCACGCCACCGCGCCGCTGCGCCGGCTGGTGGACCGGTTCGTCCTGGCCATCTGCGCGTCACTGTGCTCAGGGGCCGAGGTTCCGCAGTGGGCGGTCCAGGCCCTGGACGAGCTGCCCGAGATCATGTCAGCCTCCAACCAGTTGGCCAGCAAGGTGGACAAGGCCGCGATCGACACGGTGGAGGCAGCGCTGCTGAGCCACCGCGTCGGAACCGAATTTGACGCCGTCGTCCTTGCCGGGCCGCGGCAGAACGGCCACACCACCAAGGCCAGCGCTGCCCGCAGCACCATCCAAATCGCCGAGCCGGCAATCACCGGATACTGCGACGGGGCCCTGGAACCAGGCACCGTGGTGCGGGTGCGGCTCGTGACAGCGGACATCGCCACGCGCACCGTCCAGTTTGTCCCGGCCGACGCTGCGCGAACGGACACTTAACGCCGGTGCCTGGCGCCAACACCGCCATTCCTTGGGCCTGTGCCCGCGGCCGCGGGGGACCCGCTACGGGCTTGCGAGCAGCAGGAGCGGCCGGGGAGCGAAGCCCCGGATCGCGACATACTCGATCACCGGCGGGCGTGACCGGCTAGACTGTCAAGGTAGACATGGATGCCCGGTCGTTGATGAATGTATTTGATTCAACAAACCCGCCCCTACGCGAGTCTTTTTTATGGTCCGCCCCGCCCGCCGCTCTGGCGGAGGGAGGCCACGTTTTTGCAAGCCCGCGATCGGCTTCCCTCAAGATTGTGCGCGCCCGCCAGGTTCCGTTCGGCCATGAAACGCCGGCGTCGAGCCCACGTAAGGGCACGCACCCGTATAGACGAATTGAATGGTAAGCATTTGAGCATTGAAGCAGATTCCCTCCTGCAGGCGGAAGACAGCAGCGAGAAGGTCGAAATTGACGGCAGCCTGGTCAGCAACGAGCCTCCCCGCCAGGAAGAAAAGGCAACGTTTGCCAGCTTCGGCGTGAACGCGGACATCGTCCTCTCGCTGAACGAGGCCGGCATCACCCACCCGTTCCCCATTCAGGCCATGACGCTGCCCATCGCGCTGGGCGGCCACGACATCATCGGCCAGGCCAAGACCGGCACGGGCAAGACCCTCGGCTTCGGCATCCCCGCCCTGCAGCGCGTGGTGGGCCCCAAGGACGACGGCTTCGAGAAGCTGCCCGTCCCGGGCGCCCCGCAGGCCATGGTGATCGTGCCGACCCGCGAACTGGCCGTCCAGGTCGCCGGCGACCTCACCACGGCATCCAAGCACCTCGGCGTGCGCATCGCCACCATCTACGGCGGTCGCGCCTACGAGCCCCAGATTGAATCCCTGCAGAAGGGCGTCGAAGTGGTGGTGGGCACGCCCGGCCGCCTGATCGACCTGCTGCGCCAGCGCCACCTGAACCTGAAGAACGTCAAGATCGTCATCCTGGACGAGGCCGACGAGATGCTGGACCTGGGCTTCCTGCCGGACGTCGAAACTTTGATTGCCGGCACCCCGGCCGTCCGCCAGACAATGTTGTTCTCCGCCACCATGCCCGGCCCCGTGGTGGCCATGGCCCGGCGCTACATGTCGCAGCCGACCCACATCCGCGCCGCCGACCCCGACGACGAGGGCCTGACCAAGCGCGACATCCGCCAGTTGATCTACCGCGCCCACAACCTGGACAAGATTGAGGTCCTGGCCCGGATCCTGCAGGCCCGTGGCCGCGGCCGGAGCATCATCTTCACGAAGACCAAGCGCACCGCCGCCAAGGTCTCCGAGGAACTGGTTGACCGCGGCTTTGCCGCCGCCGCCATCCACGGCGACCTGGGCCAGGGCGCGCGGGAACAGGCCCTGCGCGCGTTCCGCAACAACAAGGTCGATGTCCTGGTCGCCACCGACGTGGCCGCCCGCGGCATCGACGTGGACGACGTCACGCACGTGGTCAACTACCAGTGCGTCGAGGACGAAAAGATCTACCTGCACCGGGTGGGCCGTACGGGCCGCGCCGGCAACAAGGGCACGGCCGTGACGTTCGTGGACTGGGATGACATGCCCCGCTGGGCGCTGATCAACAAGGCCCTGGGCCTGAGCGTGCCCGAACCCGTTGAGACCTATTCCTCCTCCCCGCACCTGTACACGGACCTGGACATTCCCGAGGGCACCAAGGGCCGCCTTCCGCGCAACCAGCGCATCCACGCCGGCATCAACGCCGAGGTCCTGGAAGACCTGGGCGAGACGGGCAAACGCAATGCCCCGAAGTCCGACGGCCGCGAAGGCGGGCACGGCGGCCGCGGGGGAACCCGCGGGGGCAACCGCTCCGGCGCGCACCACGGCGAGAAGCGCACCGGCGAGGGGAATGACGGCGGGCGGAGCCGGCGTCGCACCTCCTCCGGTGAGCGCAGCGAAGCCGCGGACAACGGTCCCCTGGAGACTGCGGGCGACGCCGCCCCGGCACGCCCGCGCCGCACGCGCACGCGCCGGCGCAACGGCGAAGTTGTTGGCCAGCCCGAATCCTCGGGCGAGTAGCAGCGGACCCCGCATGACGACGACCGCGTGGCGGCCGGACGGGCCGGGGCCGAACCTGGTGGTCCATGCGGACAATTCCGAGTTCCTGCCCACGCTGCCGGACGGCTCCTTCACCTTGATTTACGTGGACCCGCCCTTCAACACGGGGCGGGTGCAGAGCCGCCGGCAGACCACCATGGTGCGCAATTCCGATGGCGGCGGCGACCGCGTGGGCTTTGGCGGGCGCAGCTACGACACGATCAAGGGCACGCTGCACAGCTATGACGATGCCTTCACGGACTACTGGCAGTTCCTGGAACCGCGGCTGCTGGAGGCCTGGCGGCTGCTGGCCGACGACGGCACCCTGTACCTGCATCTGGACTACCGCGAGGTCCACTACGCCAAGGTCATGCTGGATGCGATCTTCGGCCGGGAGTGTTTCCTGAACGAGATCATCTGGGCCTATGACTACGGTGCGCGTGCCAAGAACCGCTGGCCCACCAAGCACGACAACATCCTCGTGTATGTGAAGGACCCGAAGAAGTACCACTTCGACAACGCCGAGGTGGACCGCGAACCATACATGGCGCCGGGCCTGGTCACGCCGGAAAAGCGCGCCCTGGGGAAGCTGCCCACGGACGTGTGGTGGCACACGATTGTCTCGCCCACGGGCAAGGAAAAGACCGGCTACCCCACGCAGAAGCCCGAAGGCGTGCTGCGCAGGGCCGTGGCCGCATCCTCCCGCGAAGGCGACTGGGTGCTGGACTTCTTTGCCGGCTCCGGCACCCTGGGCGCCGTGGCGGCGAAGCTGGGGCGCCGCTTTGTGTGCGTGGACGCAAACCCGCAGGCCATCCAGGTCATGGCGGCCAGGCTCGGGCACGTCGCCGCGGTGGTCGGTCCTGACCTGTCATGCGCAGCCGACGACGCGGGCACCGCGCAGGACGGTGTCGTCCGCGCCGCCGACCCGGAGCACTGCGCAGAAGAGGTCATCCAGCCGGGCCAGCCCACGCTGTTTGAACCCTAGGGCAGGTACGGCCGGGACCCGGTCCCGGCCGCAATGATGCGCTCGAGCATCTCCGGCGCCGTGGTGTTCTCCCCGAGCAGGTTCGGTTTCCCTGCGCCGTGGTAGTCGGAGGATCCCGTCACCAGCAGCCCCTCCCGGAGGGCGAGCTCCCGCAGCCAGATGCGGTTTTCCGGCGGGTTGTCCCGGTGGTCGACCTCCAGGCCCAGAAGCCCGGCGTCGATCATGTCATGGAAGATTTCCGGCGCCACCACCCGGCCCCGTGCGGACGCCATGGGGTGGGCAAACACGGGAACCCCTCCGGCGGCGCGCACCAACTCCACCGCAAGCACGGGGTCCGGGGCGTAGTGGCTGACAAAGTAGCGCGAATGCGAGGTGAGGATGCTCGTGAAGGCCTCGTTGCGGTCCGAGACGATCCCGGCGGCGACCAGGGCGTCGGCGATGTGCGGCCGGCCCACCGTGGCTCCAGGGGCAACGTGGGCGCTGACGTCGTCCCAGTTCAGCGGGTAGTCCTCGGCCAGGCGTTCCACCATGCGTTCGGCGCGGACCAGGCGCGCGTCCTTGGCCTTGGTGATCTCCTCCAGCAGGCCAGGATGTGCCGGATCGTGCAGGTAGCACAGCAGGTGGACGCTGATCCCCCGCGAAGTCTTGCAGGAGATCTCCATGCCCGGCACCAGGCCAACGCCCTGCTGGCGGGCCGCCGCGAGGCCCTGCGCCCAGCCGTCGGTGGAATCGTGGTCCGTCAGTGCCAGGACGTCCAGCCGCGCCGCGGCCGCGGCGGCCACCAGTTCGGCGGGGGCCTGGGTGCCGTCGGAAACATTGGAATGCGCATGCAGATCGATCCTCACCCCCCAAGACTACGTCCCGGGCGCGCCATGCGCCTTTGCCGCGCGCAGGGCGCGGCCGTCGTCTTTGTCCGGGCGCGGCGCCGGTGAGAGACTGGGGGGATGAACCAGACGGAACAGTCCACCCAGCATCCCGAAACCATCCAGCAGCCGCTCGAGGAGCGCGTGAACAACCGTTCGCACCGCCCCGATTCGGACGCCTTCCGCGCCTTCATGGCCTCCAACTGGGCCCCCGCGCCCACGGAGCTGCCCGCCCGGGCCGAGGTGGCGGACCACGCAGCGCGCCGCCGTCGTGCCGTTTCCGAGCAATTCAAGGGTGAGCGCCTGGTGATCCCGGCCGGTGCCCTGAAGGTGCGCTCCAACGACTGCGACTACCGCTTCCGCCCGCACTCCGCCTTTGCCCACCTGACCGGCTTGGGCGTGGACCACGAGCCCGACGCCGTGCTGGTCCTGGAGCCCGTCGCCGACGGCGAGGGGGACGACGGCGGCCACCACCACGCGTCGCTGTACTTCCGCCCGCTGGCCGGCCGGGACACGAAGCAGTTCTATGCCGACTCCCGCAGCGGCGAGTTCTGGATCGGCCCGCGGCCCACGCTCGCCGAATTCAAGGCGCTGCTGGGCCTGGACACCGTGGACATCTCCGAGCTGGAGGTGGGCATCACCAAGAACGTGGGCGAGCCCTCCGTGGGCGGCATCTCGGTGCGTCTCGTGCGCAAGGTCGATGAGAACATCGACGCCCTCGTGGACACGGCGCGCTACAACACCGCCGTCGACCCCGAGTCGCTGGACCTCAGCATGCTGGACGCCCTGGATGAGAAGCTGGCCGAGGCCCTGTCCGAGCTGCGCCTGCTCAAGGACGCGTGGGAGATCGAGCAGATGAAGATCGCCATCGCCGCGACCGCCGCCGGCTTTGAGGAGATCATCACGTCCCTGCCCCGCGCCGTCACGCACCGCCGCGGCGAGCGCGTGGTGGAGGGTGCGTTCTTCGCCCGTGCCCGCGAGGAAGGCAACGAGCTTGGCTACGACACCATCGCGGCCGGCGGCAACAACGCCACCATCCTGCACTGGACCCACAACACCGGCACGGTGAACGAGGGGGAGCTGCTGCTGGTGGACGCGGGCGTGGAGACGGATTCCCTTTACACGGCTGACATCACCCGCACCATCCCTGTCAACGGCAAGTACTCGGAGGTCCAGCGGAAGATCTACCAGGCCGTCCTGGACGCGGCCGACGCCGCTTTCGCCGTGGCACGGCCGGGACGGAAGTTCCGCGACGTCCACAACGCCGCCATGGAGGTATTGGCCGCCCGCCTGGAGGAGTGGGGCCTGCTGCCCGTCGCCGCGGCGGTGGCGCTCTCCGCCGAGGGCCAGCAGCACCGCCGCTGGATGCCGCACGGGACCAGCCACCACCTGGGCCTTGACGTGCACGACTGCGCGCAGGCCCGCGCCGAGCTCTACCTGGACGGCACCATCACTGAAGGCATGGTCTTCACCATTGAGCCCGGCCTGTACTTCAAGGACGAGGACCTGGCCATACCGGACGAGTACCGCGGCACCGGCGTGCGGATCGAGGACGACATCCTCATCACCGCCGATGGTCCCGTCAACCTGAGCGCGGCACTCCCCCGCACCCCGGACGACGTCGAAGCCTGGATGGCCCGCCTAGGCGCCTAGCCCCTCCCGACTGTGTTGCACTTGTTGGACGGATTTCCCCGAATTTCGGTGATTTTCGTCCAACGAGTGCACCACAGTTGGTTAAGCCCGACGACGGGACCCGGCTAGCCATCGATCAGCGCCTTGAGCGCCGCCACATGCGCCGCGTAGGCGCCCCTTCCTGCGGGCGTCAGCAGGCGGGGAAGGGCGTCGAACGTCAGGGAACGCAAACTGCCCCGCAATAGATGCCGAAAAGCGGGCCGAAGCGACACTTTTTCGACATCTATTGCGGGGCAGTTGCGCGGGATCAGTGCTCCCGGGCTTCGCCCTCGGTCTGCTCCTGCGCGGGCGCCTGTTGCGGCGGGGTGTCGACGCGGATGCCGTACTGCGGACGGCCGTCGGGAAGGTCGGGGAACTGGCCGCGGCGCGGTCCGCTCAGGGGCGCCTGGCCGGGACGGTCGTGGCTTTCCTCGACCTGCGGCGCCTCGGCGGCGGGCTGCTGGGGAGCCCCGTAGGGATCGTGCCACCCTTCGGGACGGGCCGGCGGCTGCTGCCCGGAAGTGGGCGGCTGCACCGGCGGACGGTACCCCTGGAAACCCTGGTTTTGGCCCTGCATCGGGCGGGGTGCGGTTGAGTTCATGGGCAGCTGGGCGAGCAGGCGGCGTGCGTCCATGGCCACATCCGGGGTGACAATGACGTCGTAGTTGCTCGCGAGGACCTGATTGGTGGACGTGAAATCGCGCTTGCCGCGCTGGGCCGCGTAGCCGATGATGGCGAACAACATCCAGAAGGCCGCACCCATCAGCACGGCGGTCATGACGTTCAGGTACGGACCGCCGGCCTGGCTGTTGCCGTCAAAGAAGGAAAGCATGACGCCGATGAACAGGCCGAACCAGGCGCCGGTCATGGCGCCGGAGAGCGCCACGCGCGGGTAGCTGAGCTTTCCGGTCACACGCTCAACCATCTTCAGCTCGTTGCCCACAATGGAGACGTGCTGGACCGGGAACTTCTCGTCCGCCAGGTAGTCGACCGCCTTTTGGGCGTCCAAATACGAGGTGTAGGAACCGACAGTCTCCCCGGTGGGAACGATGCGGGCCTCATCCATTGGTCTTGTACGTCCAAAGAGGTTTGCCATGCCCCCATTCTTCACCATGTTCCTGCACATTGGCTGGAGTATCGCTGGCAGTGAAATGCACCCCCGCCGCACGGCGCCCCTTTCGTTACGTCAATCCCGGGCTTGGGAAGTAGCCTGTAGGTGTGAGCACACAACCCACGCGCATCTTTGTGGCGCGCCTCCTCGGACTGGACGTCTTTGACCCGTTGGGCGACCGTCTGGGCAAATTGCGGGACGTGGTTGTCCTGGGGCGGGGGCAGCCGCACACGGCCCCGCACGCCGTCGGCATCGTCGTTGAAGTGCCGGGCAAAAAACGTGTGTTCGTACCCATGACCCGCCTGACGTCCATGGACCAGTCGCAGATCATTTGCACCGGGCTGGTCAACCTGCGCCGCTTTGAACAGCGCGGCGCCGAACAACTGGTGGTGGGCGGCATCTTCGACCGGAAGGTGACCCTGGTCGATGGCAGCGGCGACGCCGTCATCGAGGACATTGCCATGGACCAGCAGCGCAACGGCGACTGGCTGGTCACGAAGATTTTTGTGCGCCGCGGCGGCTCCACCTCGCGCCTGCGAGGCCTGCGGCGCGGCCACACCCTGCTCGTGGACTGGGCCGACGCCCACCCGGACGACGCGCTTGAGCCACAGGGCGCCACCCACTTCGTGGCGACCCACGAGGATCTCAAACCGGCGGACTTTGCCGACGCCCTGCAGGAAATGAGTGACAAACGCCGCGCTGAAGTGGCCAGTGAACTCCAGGATGAACGGCTCGCGGACATCATGTCCGAAATGCCGGAGGAGGACCAGGTCACCCTGCTCTCCGCCCTGGACAACGAACGCGCCGCCGACGTCCTGGAAGAAATGGACCCCGACGACGCCGCGGATCTCCTGGCCGACCTGCCCAAGGCCAAGGCCGAGGAACTTCTGCTGCTGATGGAGCCGGACGAGGCCAAGGACGTTCGGCGGCTGCTCCAATATGAGGAAGGTACGGCCGGCGCCCTCATGACGCCGGTGCCGGTGATCCTTCCCCCTGAAGCCACGGTGGCCGAGGCCCTCGCCCATGTGCGCAGCGAGGACCTCTCCCCCGCCCTCGCCTCCGCCATCTTCATCTGCCGCCCCCCGCTGGAAACCCCCACGGGCCGCTTCCTGGGCGTGGTGCACATCCAGCAGCTGTTGCGCAGCGCCCCGCCGGAGCAGCTGGGCACGCTGGTGGACAAGAACCTGGAGCCCGTTTCCGACCAGGACAACATCAGCGTGGTCAGCCACACCATGGCCTCCTACAACCTCAACTCCCTGCCGGTGGTCAGCAAGGAAGGCCGCCTCGTCGGTGCGGTCACGGTGGACGACCTGTTGGACCACCTGCTCCCCGAGGACTGGCGCACCCACGACGACGGCGCCCCAATCAGAAAGCTGGGAGGCCGCATTGGCTGAAAGACACCACGCCAAGGGCGGCGGCCTCGACACGCCGATGGAGCTCAGGTCCCGGCTCCTGCCAAACCTCGCCGGCGACCCCGACATCTTTGGCCGCTTCGCCGAACGCTTTGCCCGCTACATGGGCACGGCCAACTTCCTGCTGTACATGACCATCTTCGTGGTGGTGTGGATCGCACTGAACGTCATCGGCCTGTTCGGGCTCAAGTGGGACCCCTACCCGTTCATCCTGCTCAACCTGTTCTTCTCCACCCAGGCCTCCTACGCCGCGCCGCTGATCCTGCTCGCCCAGAACCGCCAGGACGACCGCGACCGCGTCCAGATCGAACAGGACCGCAGCCGCAACGAACGCAACCTGGCGGACACCGAATACCTGACGCGCGAAGTCGCCGCCCTGCGCATCACCCTGCGCGAAGTGGCCACGCGCGACTTTGTCCGTTCCGAACTGCGCAGCCTCCTTGAGGAACTGATGAGCATCTCGGACGACGACGCCGATCCCGGCCGGGAGCCCCGCAACCCCGCCACCCAGGCCCTCAAGACAGTCCCCGCCAAGAGCACCACGAACCCTTAAGGCCAGCACCGCATGTCCACCCCATCCACGGAATCCCTCCACGCCGCCCTGGCCACCGTCATCGACCCCGAGCTGCGCCGGCCCATCACGGAACTGGGCATGGTGGAGTCCGTGGAGGCGTTCGACGGCGGTCGGGTACGCGCCGTCGTGCTCCTCACGATCGCCGGGTGCCCGCTGCGCGACACCATCACCCGGGACGCCACCCATGCCCTGATGACGGTGGACGGCGTGACGGGCGTGGAGGTGGAACTGGCCGTCATGACGGCGGAGCAGCGTGCCGAGCTGAAGGAACGGCTCAAGGGAACCGGCCCCGAGCGCGGCATCCCGTTCAACGAGGAATCGTCGCTGACACGGGTCTACGCCGTGGCCAGCGGCAAGGGCGGCGTCGGCAAGTCCTCGGTGACGGTCAACCTTGCCTGCGCCCTCGCCGCAAAGGGACTGCGCGTGGGCATTGTGGACGCGGACATTTACGGCTTCTCCGTCCCCGCGCTCATGGGCATCACGCAGGCGCCCACCCGCGTGGATGAAATGATCCTGCCGCCCGTTGCGCACGACGTGAAGGTCATCTCGATCGGCATGTTCGTCACCGGAAACCAGCCCGTCGCCTGGCGCGGACCCATGCTGCACCGGGCGCTGGAGCAGTTCCTGACCGACGTATATTTTGGCGACCTCGACGCTCTGTTCCTGGACCTGCCCCCCGGCACGGGCGACGTCGCCATCTCGGTGGCGCAGCTGCTGCCGGGGGCGGAGATCCTGGTCGTGACCACCCCGCAGGCCGCCGCGGCCGACGTCGCCGAGCGGGCCGGGGCCATCGCCGTGCAAACCGGGCAGAAGGTGGCCGGGGTGATCGAGAACATGTCATTTTTGACGCTGCCGGATGGCAGCACCATGGAACTGTTTGGCTCGGGCGGTGGCGAGGTCCTGGCCAAGCGGCTGAGCCAGACCGTCAACGCGCCCGTGGAGCTGCTGGGCCAGATTCCGATTGACATCGCACTGCGTGAAGGCGGGGACCTGGGGTCGCCGATCGTGCTTTCCGCCCCGGCTTCCCCCGCCGCGGCGGCGCTGCTGGACATCGCCGGGCAGCTGGCGGTCCGCCCGCGGGGGCTGGCCGGCCTGCACCTGGGCGTCACCCCGCGCTGAGCGAGGCTCGGGCACGTCCGGGCGGCTAAATCCGGACCCTCCTGCAGCTCCGGGTGCGAACGGGCCGACGCTCCCGCAGGCAACTGCAGGAGCGTCGAGAAAAAACCACCCGCAACTTGCAGGAGCGTCAGGTTGCTTCCAGGTCGAACGGGGCGCGCTGGCCCTCGGCCAGGCGCTGCATCAAGGGCGCCTTCGGCGCGGCTTCCACCGATTCCACAACGGGTTCGTCGCCGTCCTTGCCCAGCATGGAGGCAATGGCCGCGCCGGGGGCGGCCTTCAGGGAGTTGAACGCCTCAACGTCGTCGTCGTCCAGGAGCGCCTCGCGGATGATCCGACGGGGATCGTACTGGCGTGGATCCAGTTTCTTCCAGTCGATCTCGTCGATGTCCAGCCCGGATTCCTCCTTGATGGTTTCGCGCGCGCCGGATGCCATCCTGCGAACCTCGCGAATGAGGTTCTTTAGCTTCTCCACATACCCCGGGAGGCGCGCGGGGCCGATCACCAGGACTGCCACAATGACAATCACGACCAGCTCGGGGGTATTGATACCAAACACGTTAGGAAGATTACCCTCTCGAGACGAAAAGCAACGATTCCGCACACCTTTTGACCAGGACGGCCATGCCTAGCGGGCGCCTGCAATCCGGGGAAGGGACAGCAGCGGCTTCTTCGGGGCCCGCGCGTCCTTGCCCCGTGCCGGAGCCCGGTCGGCCAGCGACTCGCGCAGCATCGCCCGGCCGCGATGGATGCGCGAGCGGACGGTGCCCAGCTTGATGTCCAGCGCGTGGGCCACTTCGTCGTAGGAGAGGCCTTCCATGTCACACAGGACGACGGCGGCACGGAAGTCCGGCGGCAGGGCGTTCAGGGCGGCGGCAACATCGACGTCGAGGTTGTTGAATTCAAAGGTCCGCTCGGGGCCCGGGTCGGCGCCTGGCAGGTTGGCCTCCGCGTCCTCGGCGAGCGGGTCAAAGCGGATCCGCTGCTTGCGGCGCGCCTGGTCCAGGAAAAGGTTCGTCGTGATGCGGTGCAGCCAGCCGTCCAGGGTGCCCGGCTTGAACTTGGCCAGCGACCGGAACGCGCGGACAAAGACCTCCTGGGTGAGGTCCTCGGCGTCGTACTTGTTGCCTGTCAGCCGGTAGGCGAGGCGGAAGACCTTCGCTGAGTGGTTGGTGACAACCTCGTCCCACGACGGGGGCGTCCACTGCGGGTCAGCAGCGGAAACGGCGGGGCTGGGGCCTGGACCCATGGCGGCACCTCATTTCTTGCGGCTTGGCGAACCTCCCCGGCGAGTGCTGCCGGGTTCCCATATTGTGCCAAAAGAATCTGGCGTTTTGCTGTGCAAAAGGGAAATTCAGCCCACGGCGCAGGCAGTAGGCTAGAGGAACCCACC
Organism: Arthrobacter dokdonellae; assembly: GCF_003268655.1. Classification (NCBI taxonomy): domain Bacteria; kingdom Bacillati; phylum Actinomycetota; class Actinomycetes; order Micrococcales; family Micrococcaceae; genus Arthrobacter; species Arthrobacter dokdonensis. Next base: position 3,845,192 of record NZ_CP029642.1, read on the forward strand.
GCAACAGTTTAGGAAAGACCACCCATGAGCGCCGACAAGTCCACCAGCTGGTCCTACGCGGAGGGCCTCCCCGTGGAAGATGACGTCCTCCGCCGCGCCCGCGAACGCTCACACGAGCTGGGCCTGTTTCCCGTCACCCACGGTGTTGCCGCAGCGCTCACGGTGCTGGCCGCGTCTTCGAAGGCACAGACGGCCGTGGAAGTCGGCACGGGCGCAGGCGTATCCGGCGTTTCGCTGCTGCGGGGGCTGGGTCCGCGCGCAGTGCTGACCACCATCGACCCGGACGTCGACCACCTGAAGGCGGCCCGCGAGGCCTTCATCGAGTCCGGCTCGCCGGCCAACCGGACACGCACGATCTCCGGCCGCGGCCAGGACGTGCTGCCCCGGCTGACGGACGCCGCGTACGATCTTGTCTTCATCGATGCGGACAAGCCCAGCTTCCCCGACTACGTGGAACAGGGCATCCGGCTGCTTAAGTCCGGCGGCCTGCTGGTGGTCAACGACGCACTCGACAAGGACAGGGTGTCCGATCCTGCCATCCGGGAGGCGAGCACCGTGGTGCTGCGCAGGGTCGGCAAGATGGTCCGGGACCACGATTCCCTGATTTCGGCCATGCTGCCCACCGGCGACGGCCTGCTGCTCGCCGTCAAGCGCTGAGCTTCCCCGAAACCCAAAACCCGGCCCCAAACGGCCCCAAACAAGATGCCCTTAAGCGCGGCCCCTTAAATGCCAAGCGGGGCAGCTTGGCCGCCCCGCAGGTACATCATTGGTGGGTCCTACTCGGTAACTCCCACCAGGCACTCCTTGAGGCTGCTGGCCTCGTCGGCGTTCATTTCCACCACCAGGCGTCCACCGCCTTCCAGCGGGAGCCGCAGGATCAGGCTTCGCCCTTCCTTGGTCACTTCCATTGGACCGTCGCCGGTTCTGGGTTTCATGGCCGCCATCAGGACTTCCCCTTTTCATAGTTCGAACCCACAGGCCTGCGGGGCAATCCCCACATGCAGATTCGTGTTGTATCCCTCACAATCCATTATTCCGTATTTCAGGGGCGGGGCGCTAATCGGAGGTCCCCTGCGCGGCGCAAGGACGCGGCGCAAGGAAAAGCCATGAATCGTCACGGCGGCCACGCCTGGCCGGTGCTGACGGCCGATAACTGCCACAGCCACACAACCCACACCAACTGCAGGAAGGTGAACATGACCACCACCGCCCACCGGTAAGCGCGGGCGGAGGAGATGAGCGCCGCGGCCAGGGCCAGCGGGAACAGCGGAAGCATCATCCGGAACGTGCTCGACTGCGGGTCCAGGACGGCCAGCAGGTACAGGAGGTACATCGCGCACCACAGACGCAGTTCGGCGCCGATGCGGCGCACGGCGCGGGAATTCAGGTACAGGGCAGCCAGCGCCACGAAAAGGACCGGCAGCAGCGGGCCCCAGAGCGGGCCCACCAAGGCGGTGCCGGCGTCGAACCACGGCTTGAACAGCACCAGGTGCGTACCCCGCCACGCCGTTTCCGTGTCCGTGTAGGCGCCGGGTTCCCCCGTCGCCCACCACGCCGCCAGCATCCACGCGAATGCCATGAAGCCGCTCACAGCCAGAAGCACCGCGCCCGCGGCCACCTCGCGCCGCGGGAACGGCTCCCGGCGCCGGTGCAGCCAGCGCAGGACCAGGTGGACACCGACGACGGCGGCAAACGGCACCCCCGCCGGGCGTGACAGGCACAGCAGCACGACCACCGGGACGGCTGCCCAGTAGCGGCGCCGGATGAGCAGCAGGAGCGCCGCGGCCAGCAGGAATGTGCTCAGCGACTCCGCGTAGGCCGTCTGGAGGACGGGCGCGACCGGAAAGGTGGCAAAGAACGCCACCCCCCACAGCGAAGTGCCCGGTGAGGCGTAGCCACGGAAGAGGCGGTAGATGACCAGGGCCGCGGCGAATCCCGCCGCCGTGGCGACCAGGGGTCCCGCCACCACCCAGGGCAGCCCCGTCACTGCGTTCACTCCGCGGGCAAGCAGCGGGAACAACGGGTAGAACGCCCACTGGTTGGGCTGCGCCGTGCCGTCCGGGTTGCGCGGAATGCTGGCAGGGTAGCCGCCGTCGAAGATGCGCTCGTACCAGCCGGCGTCCCAGCGGTTGATGAAAGCCAGGTAGTCGGGCCGCGAACCGGACCAGGGCGATTCCGCGGCCTGGTAGCCCGCCCCGGACAGGATGGCGAAGGAGACGAGCCGGGCCGCGGCGTACAGCAGCGAGACCTTCACCCACCACGGCGCCCGCCGCAGCGGTGCCAGCAGCCGGCGCAGCCCGGCGTACAGAAGTCCGTTGACCGTGGGCGCCGGTCGGCCCCGCCCGGCCGTCCCGCCGGCGCCTTCCGTCACGGCCGCTTCAGTGATTCCGCCACCCAGCAACCGGGCTGGTGGTCGTTGGCAAGGCCCACCGCCTGCATCATCGCATAGGCGGTGGTCGGCCCCACGAACGCAAAGCCCAGCTTCTTCAGCGCCTTGGCCAGTGCCGCGGATTCAGCCGTCCTGGCAGGAATCGGGTCCGTCTCCGGCCGCGGCACCGCCGGGGCATGGGCCCGCAGCAGCGAGCCCAAGGTGACGCCTTCGGGAAGCGCCAGGATGGCCCTGGCGTTGCCGATGGTGGCGTTGATCTTCATCAGGTTCCGCACAATGCCCGCATCGGCCATGAGCCGGTCGACGTCCGCCTGCCCAAAGGCCGCCACGCACGCCGGCTCAAAGTTGGCAAAGGCCGCGCGGAACGCTTCGCGCTTGCGCAGGATGGTGATCCAGCTCAGCCCGGACTGGAATGCCTCCAGGCTGAGGCGTTCGAAAAGTTCGCGTTCCCCGGCCACGGGCCGGCCCCACTCCTGGTCGTGATAGCGCTGGTACAGCTCGTCGGATTCGATCCCGGCCCACGCGCACCTGGCCTTGCCGTCGGCCCCCACGAAGGTCTGGACCATGGTCAGGCTTCCTTTCCCGGTTCGACGCCGGACACGTCACCTTCGCCCGGCACCCCACTCCCGGAGGATGCGCCGGGGACGTTCGCTCCGGAGGGGGGTGCGCCGTCGTGCTTCCCCAGCTCGGCAATCCGCGCGTCCTTCGCGGCCAGCTCGTCCCGGAGCCGGTCCAGGACCTGATCCACCTGGTCCATGCGGTAGCCGCGCAGACCCAACGCGAAGCGCACCCTGTCGACGTCCTCCGGGGCCGGGGCGTCGGGCAGCAGCACGGGCGGCAGGCCGGCCACCGGCGGCTGCAGCCCGTCATCGTAAATATCCGCGGCGGGCCGCTTGAGGCCCACCACGTAAAGCGCCACCGCGGCTGCCAGCATCACGGCGAGGAAGATCAGGAAGTAGCTCACCCCTCCATGGTGCCAGATCCGCTCCCCAGCCCGGGGGTCAGCCCGCGGCGGCCCCGGCGGTCAGCCCGCGGCGACCTTCGTGCCGGCCTCGCCCGCCATGACCAGGGCCACGGCGTGCTCGGGGGTGTCCGCCAGCTGCACAATGTCCATGTCCCCGGGGGAAATCAGGCCTTCGGCCACCATGGTGTCGCGGATCCAGTCCAGCAGCGGCGCCCAGAACGCGGTGTCCACGAGCACGATGGGGAACTGCGTGACCTTGTTGGTCTGCACCAGCACCATCGCCTCGAACAATTCGTCGAGCGTGCCCAGCCCCCCGGGCAGCACCACAAAACCCTGCGCATACTTCACGAACATGGTCTTGCGGGCGAAGAAGTAGCGGAAGTCCACGCCCAGGCCCACCCACTCGTTCATGCCCTGCTCGAACGGCAGCTCGATCCCGAGGCCGATGGACAGGCCCCCGGCCTCCGCGGCGCCCCGGTTGGCGGCCTCCATGGACCCCGGGCCGCCACCGGTGATCACGGCCACCCCGGCCTCCGCCAGCAGCCTGCCCACTTCCACGCCGAGATCGTAGAGCCGTCCGCCGGGCTTGGTGCGGGCGGAACCGAACACGCTGATGGCCGGGCCGATCCCGGCCAGCGAATCGAAGCCCTGGACAAACTCGCTTTGAATCCGCATCACCCGCCACGGGTCGGTGTGCGTGAAGTCGCTACTTGGCGGAGTGTCCAGGAGCCTGGCGTCCGCCGTCGAGCCGGCCGGCGAGCCTTTGGTCCAGCCGCCGATGCGCTTTTTCAAGGGACGAAGGGACCTGCTGGATCCTGTGGGTGCACTCATGCCACTAAGGCTACGGGAAACCGCGGTGCCCGCGGGCAGCAACGGTGTGAGCCAGGTATCAAACGCGTTACGATCAGGGCAGAACCGCGGAATGGTTTTACCCCCTTGGGATTGTTGGATAGATTCGCTTCATGACTAATCCCGTACAGGCACCTGCCCTCGTGGAACTTAAGGCCGTCAACAAGCACTACGGCCCCCTCCACGTTTTGCAGGACATCAACATGCAGGTCAAAAAGGGTGAGGTCGTGGTGGTCATTGGGCCCTCGGGCTCGGGAAAGTCCACGCTCTGCCGGGCCATCAACCGCCTCGAAACCATCGACGATGGCTCCATCACCATCGAAGGGGAGGAACTGCCCAAGGAAGGTAAGGCGCTGGCAGCGTTGCGGGCCGACGTCGGCATGGTCTTCCAGTCCTTCAACCTGTTCGCGCACAAGACCATCCTGGAAAACGTGACCCTGGGCCCCATCAAGGTCAAGGGCGTCTCCAAGGCCGACGCCGACAAGCAGGCCCTTGCGCTGTTGGAGCGCGTCGGCGTGGGGCACCAGGCGGCCAAACTGCCCGCGCAGCTGTCCGGGGGACAGCAGCAGCGGGTGGCCATTGCCCGCGCCCTGGCCATGAAGCCCAAGGTGATGCTCTTTGACGAGCCCACCAGCGCCCTGGACCCGGAGATGATCAACGAGGTCCTCGACGTCATGGTCGAACTTGCCCAGGATGGCATGACCATGGTGGTGGTGACCCACGAAATGGGCTTTGCCCGCAAGGCCGCGGACAGGGTCGTGTTCATGGCGGACGGGCAGATCGTGGAGGAAGCCACCCCGGACGAGTTCTTCACCAACCCGCAAAGCTCCCGCGCCAAGGACTTCCTCTCCAAGATCCTGACCAACGGATAACTTATCCGCATTTGAGTCCCATCACGCTCAATTTTTCACTCGCACCAGCGGCCCGAAGGGCCGTTTATGAAAGGAACCCCATGAAGAACTTCTTCCTTCGAAAGAGCCTCAGCGTTGCGGCGATCGCCGCAGCTGCCGCCCTGGCCCTGTCAGGCTGTGGCGGCACCGATGCCGGCAGCGGAAGCAGCGGCGGCGCAGCAGGCCCCAACTTTGAAGTGGCCAAGGATGTAGCCCTGACCGGCAGCCCCACCTTCGACAAGGTCAAGTCCGCCGGCACCATCCGCATCGGCGTCAAGGAGGACCAGCCCGGCCTGGGCTACCTCGATGCCGCCACGGGCGAGCGCACCGGTTTCGACATTGAGATCGCCAACTGGATGGCCGCCTCCCTGGGCATCGCCAAGGACAAGATCGAGTTCAAGGCGATCCCCTCGGCAAACCGTGAGACGGCACTCGCCAACGGCGACGTGGACCTCTACGTGGGCACCTACTCCATCACGGACAAGCGCAAGAAGATTGTTGACTTCGCCGGCCCGTACTTCATCACCGGCCAGGGCCTGCTGGTGCAGAAGAAGAACGACACCATCAAGAGCGAGAAGGACCTGGACGGCAGGACAGTCTGCTCCGCCACGGGTTCCACGCCCATCCAGAACATCAAGGACAATTTCCCGAAGGTCAAGACCCAGGAGTTTGACCTGTACTCCAAGTGCGTGGAGGCCCTCAAGAGCGGCACGGTGGACGCCGTGACCACGGACCAGGCCATCCTGCTCGGCTTTGCCTCACAGGACCCGGACAACCTGAAGGTTGTGGGTGAGCCGTTTACGGTGGAGAAGTACGGCATCGGCGTGGCCAAGGGCGACACCGCGCTGCGCACCTTCCTGAACAAGACCTTGACCGATGGCGGCGCCACGTGGACCAAGATCTACGACGACACGCTGGGCAAGTCCGGCACCAAGGTTGAGCAGCCGAAGGTCGACCAGTACTCATAGCCCCTGAACGATGGTGGCGCCCCACCGGGGCGCCACCATCTGTTCGTCCTTCCAATTCACTGAAAGTGACACTGCACTGTGAATGTACTCATTGACAACAGCGGGCTCTTCGTCACCGGCTTCAAAAACACCGGCATCTTGTTTGTCATCTCCGCGTTCTTCGCCCTGGTCCTGGGCACCGTCGTCGCCGGCATGCGGGTGTCCCCCGCCCCGGCGATGCGTGGGGCAGGAACCCTGTACGTCAACGCCGTCCGCAACACGCCACTGACCCTGATCCTCGCCTTCTTTGCCCTCGGCTACCCCAAACTGGGCCTGCCGGAAATCGGCTTCATGAATGCTGCCATCGTCGGCCTCTCGCTCTACACGGCAACCTACGTTTCCGAGGCCATCCGCTCCGGCATCAACACCGTTGCGGTGGGCCAGTCGGAGGCCGCCCGCGCCATCGGCCTGCCCTTCATGCAGACCCTGACCTTGATCGTGCTGCCGCAGGCGTTCCGCTCGGTGCTCCCGCCGCTGTTCAGCGTCTTCATCGCGCTGCTGAAGAACACCACGGTGGCCGCCGGCTTTTCCGTGTTTGAGGCCGGCGCCATCCGCGCCTACCTCAGCGAGCGCGGCGAGCCGCTGCTGCCGGGCCTGCTGTGGGTGGCCGTGATCTTTGTGGTGCTGGTGCTTGGCATCCTGACGCCGCTGCAACGCTACCTCGAGAAGAAGTGGAGGGTGGCCCGATGAGTTCAGTACTTTTTGATGTTCCCGGCCCCAAGGCACGCACTCGCAATGTCTACCTGAACGTTGCCACCGTCATCGTGGTGGCCGCCATCATTGGCTTCATCCTGTACCGGTTCAACGAGTCCGGCCAGTTCACGGCGAAGAAGTGGGAGATCTTCACCTTCCCGCGCGTCCAGCAAATGTTCCTGACGGTCATCGGCGCCACGCTGAAGGCCTTCGCCGTGGCCGCCGTGGGCAGCCTGGTCCTGGGCATCCTGCTCGCGTTCGGCCGCCTGGCGGACTCCCGGTGGGTCAGCGTGCCGTGCTACTGGTTCACCGAGCTGTTCCGGGCCGTGCCGCTGCTGATCCTGATGATGATCATGTACTACGGGCTGCCGTCGGCCGGCGTGAAGGGCATCACGCCGTTCATCGCGGTCGTGGTGGGGTTGATCCTGTACAACGGCTCGGTCCTGGCGGAAGTGTTCCGGGCGGGCATCGAGTCGCTGCCGAAGGGCCAGCGCGAGGCGGGGCTCGCCGTCGGCCTGTCCAAGGGCCAGGTGCAGCGGATCATCCTGCTGCCGCAGGCGGTCCGCTCCATGCTGCCCGTGATCATCTCGCAGCTGGTGGTCATCCTCAAGGACACGGCGCTTGGCTTCCTGATCACCTACAACGAGGTCCTTTACTACGCGAACTTCCTGGGCTCGCAGGGCCAGTACGGCTCCCCCGTGGTGCCGGCGCTCATGGTCACCGCGGTGATCTACGTGGGCCTGTGCCTGATCCTCTCCGGCATCGCCAAGCTCGTGGAATCGAGGATGTCCAGCCGCGTCAGGGTCGTCAAGACAAGGGTGGGCCTGGCCGGCTAAGCACCATTCCCCGTCTGTGTTGCGCATCTTCGACGAAAGTGGCCCGATTTCGGGGATTTTCGTCGAAGATGTGCAACACAGACGTCGTTAAGGGGCTAGGCGAGCCAGCGGGTGAGGGCGTCCAGGCACGCACGGATGTCCGCGGCGACCACATGCTCGTTGTCGCTGTGGGCCAGGAGCGGATCGCCTGGGCCAAAGTTCACGGCCGGGATGCCGATCTCGCCCAGCCGGGCAACATCCGTCCACCCGTATTTGGGCAGCGGCTCACGGCCCACGGCCGCAACGAACGACGCCGCCGCCGGCGCATTGAGCCCGGGGCGCGCACCCGCCGAGGAGTCCGTGCACACCAGCTCAAAGCCGGCCAGCAGCCCGCGCACATGGGCCTCGGCCTGCTCCGGCGTCTTGTCCGGGGCGAAGCGGTAGTTGATCTCCACCACACACGCATCCGGGATCACATTGCCGGCCGTGCCGCCATGGATCTTCACCGCGTTCAACGACTCCCGATAGTCCAGCCCGTCCACCGTGACGGTGGCCGGCTCGTAGGCGGCAAGCCGGGACAGGATCGGGGCGGCAGCGTGGATGGCGTTCTTCCCCATCCAGGCGCGCGCCGAATGCGCAGCGAGGCCGTGCGTGGTGGCCTCGAATCGGATGGTGCCGTTGCAGCCACCCTCCACCGTTCCGTTGGTGGGTTCGAGCAGGATGCCGAAATCGGCGTCCAGCAGTTCACGGTTCTCGCGGACCAGCCGGCCCAGGCCGCTTTTGGCTGCCGCCACCTCCTCGTGGTCGTAAAAGATGAAGGTGATGTCCTTGCTGGGTTCGGGCACGGTGGCGGCAAGGGCCAGCTGCACCGCGATGCCGCCCTTCATGTCCGTGGCGCCGCGACCGTACAGGACCCCGCCGTCCCAGGCACTGGGAACCGTGCCCCGGGAGCCCGGAACGGTTGGCAGCGGAACAGTGTCCAGGTGTCCGGCCAGGATGACGCGCTCGTCGCGTCCCCGCGATGTCCGGGCCACCACAGCATCGCCATTGCGGGTCACCTCAAGGTGTGGGAGGGCGCGCAGCGCGTCCTCCACGGCATCGGCGAGCGCCGACTCATTGCCGGAGACGCTTTCGATGTCCATGACAGCGGCCGTCAGCGCGGCGACGTCGCCGGCGAGGTCAAGCCGAAGGCCGCCGACTGGCGGGCCCGGGGCAGGGGCGGGCGGTACGGAAAGGGTGGTGCCGTCGTCGTTAGTCACCGGCCCAGTTTAGCGGGGGGCGCCCGCGGGAAAAGTTCCTTCCACGCTTCCAATCCGGCGGGGGCGGTGTTCCGAAGTACCTTCTGACAGCCCGCACCGGCCTCCAGCCAATGGATCGGCGGCAAGGGAAGCAAGTGGAATCCATCCACTCTCAAGGCACGGAGAATGAACATGAATACGAACACGAAGCTGCGCACCCGTAAGAGCCTGGGCCTGGGCATGGGCCTCCTTGCCATCACGGCGATGGGCCTGACGGCCTGCGGCGGGGGCAGCACAGCCTCACCTGCGACATCCAACGCGCCCATGGCCACCTCCGCTCCGGCAGCCGCCACCCCGATGGCCGCCGCCGGGGACCTGGTGGGCCCGGGCTGCGCCGCCTATGCCGCAGCGGTCCCGTCCGGTTCCGGCTCGGTGTCCGGCATGGCGCAGGACCCGGTGGCGACGGCGGCGTCCAACAACCCGCTGCTGAAGACACTCACCGCGGCGGTGTCCGGGAAGTTGAACAAGGACGTGAATCTGGTTGACACGTTGAACTCGGGCCAGTTCACCGTCTTTGCGCCCGTAGACGACGCGTTTGCCAAGATTCCGGCCGCCACGATCGACGGGCTGAAGACGGATTCGAAGGCGCTGACATCCATCCTGACCTACCATGTGGTCCCCGGCCAGCTGGCCCCGAGCAAGATCGACGGCACCCACGCCACGGCGGAAGGCAGCACCGTCAAGGTGGAGGGCAGCGGCGACAACATGACGGTCAACGGCGCGAAGGTCATTTGCGGCGGCGTAAAGACGGCCAACGCCACCGTCTACCTCATCGACACGGTGCTGATGCCCCCGGCCAAGAAGTAGCCCCGGCCCCCGCCGGACCGCAACACCTACCGCAAGAAATCACATCATGGACAGTTACCATGACAAGCTAGAGACTATGCGATTATCTTGGTTGCGGTCCGGCGAGCCCATGGCCCCCCCTACCCACGAAGACTTGATCCGCCTCGTCGCCCTGGGCGACGAGGCGGCATTCGAGGAGTTGTACGACGCCGTGGCGCCGCGGGTGTTCGGCCTGGTGCGCCGGGTGGTGCGCGATCCGGCGCAGAGCCAGGAAGTCACCCAGGAGGTCTTTGTCGACATCTGGCAGCAGGCGACCCGCTTCGATGCGGACAGGGGGCGGGCCATGTCCTGGATCTTGGTCATTGCCCACCGCCGGGCCGTGGACCGTGTCCGTGCCAGCCAGTCAAGCATGGACCGGGACCTGCGCCAGGGCATCAAGGAGTATCAGGAAAGCTACGACGACGTTGCGGACACCGTGGAGACCCGGATGGAATCCGAACGCGTGCAGCAGGCGTTGAAGACGTTGACGGGCCCGCAGGAGGAAGCGATCCGCTTGGCCTACTATGGCGGGTACACCCACCAGGAGGTGGCGGAGCTGCTCAAAATCCCGGTGGGGACGGTAAAGACCAGAATTCGCGATGGAATGATAAGGCTCAGGGACAGGTTAGGGGTGGCGTGATGGAACAGCAACTGCATCTGCTCACCGGCGCCTACGCCCTCAACGCCGTCACCACGGCTGAACGCGCCGACTTTGAACGCCATGCCCTGGACAATCCGGAGACCCGCGACGAGGTGCGCAGCCTCAGCGAGACCGCGGCCCTGCTGGCCTACGGCACGCCCGCCGAAGTCCCGCCGCCGGAGCTGAAGGCCAACGTCATGGCCGCCATCCGCAACACCCGCCAGCTCCCATCCTCCGCCGTGGTGCGGGACATTTCCTCCGCACGCCGCCCGGCCTCGCAGTCGCGCAGTTCCTCCCGCGAACGACGACGCCCCCATCCGGCCTTGGCAGCGGCAGCCGCGCTTGTCGTAGTCGGCGGCGTGGGGCTCGGCGGGTGGGTGGTCGGCCAGAATGCCAGCCACAGCAGCCTGGCAAGGCAGTTGCAGGCCGAGCAGGAGCAGCAGGCCAAACAGGCTGATCTGCTTGCCATCATGGCCTCCCCCGATGCAAAAATAAGGACGTCGACCGTAGGGGGCGCAACAGTGACGGTGGCCTCCTCGGCGAAGGCCAACCAGGCCGCCATCCTCGCCAGCGACATGCCGGCCCTGCCCACGGGGAAGACGTACCAGCTCTGGTTCATCTCCGCCACCGGCGCCGTCCCCGCCGGGTTGATGGCCGGCACCACGGGGACGGCACCCGCCCTGCAGATCCTGCACGGGCCGGTGGGCGGCGCCACCCAGGTGGGCATCACCGTGGAACCAGCCGGCGGCTCCCCGAAGCCGACCACCACACCCATCCTGGTGCAGTCCATCTAGGGTGCGGCCGAACGTGGACTGACGGTGGATGCCCGCAAGGGCGTCCACCGTTTTTCCGTCTGCGGGTTCCAATCCACGGCGCCCCACGGCTCCGAACCACAGGCAAGTCCAGCTGCCAGCCCACCAGGGGTGGCGACAAACCGTCCTGAGGAGCCCGCCATGGGAGAGTCCAGCAACAGCACGTTACCGGGCCGCGCAGTGAAGGCCCGAGGCGCGGTTTTGGTTGGCGCGGTCACCGGCGTCATCGCCGCCGGCGTCCTCTTTGCCGTGGCGGAACTGCTCTCCGCATTCTTTGGTGCGCTTTCCTCCCCGCTGACCTCGGTGGGGTCGACGTTCATCGACTTCACGCCCGCCTGGATGAAAAACTTCGCTGTCGCCACATTTGGCACCAATGACAAGACGGTGCTGTTGCTGTCCATGGGAGTGGCCGCGCTCATCCTCGCGGCCGTTGCGGGCGTGCTGGCACGCAAGCGGTTCGCTGTCGGCGCCGGACTCGTCGTGGCCTTCGCCGTCGTCATGGCCGCCTGCATCATCACCCGGTCCGGCGCCACGGTCCTGGCCCTGGTCCCGCTGCTGGCCGGAACGCTGGCCGGACTGTGGGCGTTGCGGTACCTGGCCAGGGCCGGCACTGCGATTGCGGCGGATACACCCTCCGCCGGGGAATCCGCACCCCTCCCGAGCCGCCGCGCATTCTTGGTGAGGTCGGCCGTGGTGGCCGGTGCCGCCGTCGTGGTGGGCCTGGGCGGCACGGCGCTCGCCGCCGCACGCAACACCGCCCGTCAGGTCCGCGACGCACTCAAGCTTCCGGCCCCCCGGAAAGCCGCCACCCCCCTCCCCTCAGGAGTACAGGCCTCCGTTAAAGGGGTGGGACCCTTCGTCACACCCAATGCCGATTTTTATCGCATAGATACCGCGCTGGTTGTTCCCCAGCTCGATCCCAGCAATTGGGCATTGCGCGTCCACGGAATGGTGGAAAACGAATTCACCATGACCTTCGACGAGCTCCTCGCCGCCGACCTCGTGGAAACGTATGTGACGCTGACGTGCGTCTCCAACGTGGTGGGCGGAAACCTTGCCGGAAACGCCAAGTGGCTCGGCTACCCGCTGCGCGACGTGCTGGACCGGGCCAAGCCGAAGGCCGGCGCGGACATGGTCCTGTCCACCAGTTCCGACGGTTTCAGCGCCTCCACCCCGCTGCCCGTTCTCCAGGATAAACGGGATGCGCTGCTGGCCGTGGGCATGAACGGGGAACCTCTGCCCCTGGAACACGGCTTCCCCGTGCGCATGGTGGTGCCGGGCCTGTACGGCTATGTCTCCGCCACCAAATGGGTGGTGGACCTGGAGGTGACCACCTTCGCCGCCAAGGCGGGCTACTGGACGTCACGCGGCTGGTCGTCGCACGGACCGATCAAGACCGCGTCCCGCGTGGAGGTGCCGCGGGCACTGGGACGTGTGCCGGCAGGCACGGTGGGCATTGGCGGCACGGCCTGGGCCCAACAGCGCGGCATTTCCAAGGTGGAGGTCCAGCTGGACAACGGTGCGTGGCACCCCGCCGCCCTGGCCGCGGAAGCGTCCGTGGACACGTGGCGGCAGTGGTCGTACATGTGGGAAGGAGCCACGTCCGGCACCCACAATGTCCGGGTCCGCGCCTATGATGCCGACGGCACCCTGCAGATTGAAAAGCAGGCGCCGCCGGAACCCGACGGCTCCACCGGCTGGCACTCCATCACGTTCACGGTCGAGTAGCCGCGCACCGTCACTGGGACGCGCGGAGCCATTTTCTGCCGGACGCGCCGGGTCGCTAGACTTCATGCATGACGCAGAACGCAGCCTCCCCCGCAGAACGCACCGCCCACGGATTCGGCCTGGCGTCCATCGCCGACGACGAATCCGTCCTCGACGTGTGGTTCCCCAGCCCCAAACTCGGCGCCTCGGTCAACTCCCTCGGGTCGGCCCGTGAGGCCGGCCCCGAATTGACGTCGCTGGCCGTGTCCGGGCGCGACGACGACCGTGGTGTCACCCCGACCGTGGTGTTCGCGCAGATCAACCTGGACGAAGCCCCCGCCGATGCCGTGGACGCGTACCTGCGCCTGCACCTGCTCTCCCACCGCCTTGTCGAGCCCAACAGCATCAACCTGGACGGGATCTTCGGCAAGCTCAACAACGTGGTGTGGACCAACTTCGGTCCTGCCCCGGTGGAGGGCTTTGAGCTCACCCGGGCCAGGCTGCGCCACCGCGGTGTGGTCACCGTCTACTCCGTCGACAAGTTCCCGCGCATGGTGGACTACGTCCTCCCCTCCGGGGTGCGCATAGCCGACGCCGACCGCGTCCGCCTCGGCGCGCACCTGGCCGACGGCACCACGGTCATGCATGAAGGCTTTGTGAACTTCAACGCCGGCACGCTTGGGGCCTCCATGGTGGAGGGGCGCATTTCCGCCGGCGTGGTGGTCGGCAACGGCACCGACGTGGGCGGCGGGGCCTCCATCATGGGCACCCTGTCCGGAGGCGGCAAGGAGCGGATCGCACTCGGTGAGCGCGTCCTCCTCGGCGCCAACTCCGGCGTCGGCATCAGCATCGGCGACGACACCGTCGTCGAGGCCGGCCTGTACGTCACGGCGGGAACCCGGGTGCGCGTCCTGGGCCCAAAGAACGACGACGGCGACGACACCACCGTGATCGTCAAGGCCAGTGAACTCTCGGGCACCCCCAACCTGCTGTTTCGCCGCAACTCCAGCACCGGCGAGGTGGAGGTGCTCCCCCGCAAGGGCTCCACCGTGGCGCTCAACGACTCGCTGCACAGCAACTAGGGACGCTTGCACCTCTACATCGGGCCCGGGGCGAGGCCGTGAGCCGAAAACGCGGCCGCGCGTTCGTGGCCTGGCTGGCCGTGACGGCCCTGGCCGCATCGCTCCTCATCGGCGGCGGCTTCTGGGTCGCTAACTACCTCCGTGACGCGTTTGCCCCGCCGCTGGCCCTCGGCTGCACGGCCACCGTGGGCAGCAGTTCCTATTCCCTGGCGGTGGACCAGGCGGAAAACGCCGCGCTGATCGCTGCCGTGTCGGTCCGGCGCGGCATGCCCGCCCGGGCCGCGTCGATAGCCTTGGCGACTGCACTGCAGGAGTCCAAACTGCGCAACATCGACTATGGAGACCTGGACTCGGTTGGCTTGTTCCAGCAGCGGCCTTCGCAGGACTGGGGCACGACGCAGCAGATCATGGACCCGGTATACTCCTCCACGGCCTTCTACAAGGCGCTGGACAAGGTGCCGGGGTACGTGGACATGCCGCTGAACGACGCCGCGCAGATCGTCCAGCGTTCCGCGTTCCCCCATGCCTATGCCCAGCACGAGGACCTGTCGCGCGCGTTCGCGTCTGCGTTGACCGGGCAGTCGGCTGGATCCTTGAGCTGCACGCTCCCGCCCGCCACGGCGGCCGGCTCCCCCGCGGCCGTGGAGGGCGCCATGGGCGCAGTGTTCGGCCCCCTTTCCGCCGCCGCCGGCCCGTCTGATGTGCAGGTGCAGGTGCCGGACTCCCTGGGCTGGGCCGTCGCGCAGTGGGCCGTGTCCAACGCCCGGCAATTTGACATTACGCAGGTCGCCTACGAGGGCCGCCAGTGGAGCCGTGACGACAACAAGAAGTATGGCACCAACGTCGGCTGGCAGTCCGCCGACAGCGCGGTGCCGACCGCCACCGTGCAGCTCACGCTCGCCACGGCCTCATCCGTGAAGCACTGACCGTTCGAAAACGAGTAGGCGAGTGCGCCACGGCCGGGCAAGGCGTTTCCTAAACCAGCAGTTCCACCACCGGCTGGACGTAGCTGAGGAAGTTCTGCTGGTCGTCCAGCAAGTGCTGGCTCATGATCAGCCGGTCCGGTTCAATGAACCAGGCCCGCTGTTCAGCCAGCGGCATTTCCACGATGGTCAGGGTAAAGTCCCTGGAGCTGCGGCCCAGCTCCATTTCCCGGTTCTGCACCATGTCGGCAAGCACCTTGTGCCCGCCCAAGGTTTCGCGTTCGGCGGCCAGCAGCTGGTACGCGCTGCTTTGCTCCCTGGACCAGGTCAGGGCGGCGCCAAAGTGGGCCTGCAAGACCCGCTGAAGTGCTGGCATGCCGGCAAATTCACCAAAACCCGGCGGGTTGAGCGCCGGCTCCATCCCGGGGTGCACCGCCATCAGCCGGCCCCACCAATGCTCCCACTGGTCCCGGAGGGCATCCACCCCGCCCACGTGCGCCGTCAGCTGGCCGGGATCGGCGGGGCGCACCTGCGGTGCCACGTGGGAAAGCGCGGGACGTCCGGCGCCCGCCAGGCCCGCCACGTCACGAATGTACAGTGCAATCAGCATGGGCCCGCACGTGTCCATGGTGATCCGCCAGCCGGGGCCGCCGGTATGATGCATAATTCTCGCCTCCACGGGCCACAGGCGTTGCTGCGGCACTCCCATGGACCCAGAGTACCCTTTGCGGTGATTCAACGGCAGGGGCAGTTTCCCGCAGGAGACCAAGCCACAGCCCGGCGGGCGGCGGCGCGGAGCGCAGACCTGCACCGTCAGGGTGCCAGCAGGGAGCGGAGGTGACGGCGCAGCGTGGCCCGGCCCTGCTCCGGCCCGGACCAGCCCGGCTGCAGCACCATGCGCAGGGCCAGTCCGTCCAGCACGGCAATCAGCCGCTCGGCCTCGTCGACCGGCTCGGGTGAGCCGGCCATCAGCGCACTTTCCAGCAGTTGCATGACGACGCGTCCCACCACGGCGCCGGTGGCCCGGTAGTCGTCCTGCGCGGCGTCCTGCAAGCCGGCGTCGGTGCGGGCGGCGAGCATGAATTCCACCCGGACCACGGCACAGGCGGCTGACTCCGCATCCAGGGGCAGCAGTTCCTCGAGCACCACGGCGCACTTTTCCACCAGTGCCTCCGCGTCCCGCGGCAGAGCAAACCGTTCCAGGTCCTCCAAGCGGTCAAGCGCCCGCAAATGGATGCGCTCGGAATTGACGCGGAAGGCAAACTCCATGAGTTCAGCCTGGTTCGCAAAATAGTGGCGCACGGAGCCCAGCGCCAGTCCGGCCCGTTCGGCGACGTTGCGCAGGGACGCCTGCGCCATCCCCTGGCGGTTAATCACATTGAAGACGGCGTCGGCGACCAGTTCGCGGCGGTCATCCGCATTGACAATTTTCGGCACACGTCTTTTTTAGCACAGATGTCCCATTAGTCGATCCCCGGCACGCGCAAATCGAAGCACAGCCGTGTGGGATCCGCTACTTCCCGGCGGATGTCCGCCGCTTTTCGATCAGCACCAGAGCCACCAGCACGAGGGTGAGGACGGCCGCTACGATGGTGAACGGCCACAACTCCGGGTGCCCGGCGACGGCAACGACGCCCAGCACCACGGTGACCAGGCCCAGCGCCAGCGCGGAAGCCTGGCCAATCATTTTCAACATTCTTTTCTCCTGTTGGCGGCATCGGTGCGCAGCAGCTATGTGGACATGCCGGGCGTGCACGACGGCGGCGGGTGGCTCCCGGATGGGAAGCCGCCCGCCGCCGTCGTACTTGGGTCTCGCTACGCGGCCCCAACCTCGAGCACGGGGGTCAGCGCGAGGGGTACATGCGCTCGGGCGCACCCGTGTACAGCTGGCGCGGGCGGCCGATCTTGGTCTGCGGGTCCTTCATCATTTCACGCCACTGCGCGATCCAGCCGGGCAGGCGGCCGATGGCGAAGAGCACCGTGAACATCTTTTCGGGGAAGCCCATGGCCTTGTAGATCAGGCCGGTGTAGAAGTCGACGTTGGGGTAGAGCTTGCGGGAGATGAAGTACTCGTCGGTCAGCGCCACCTCCTCCAGGCGCATGGCGATATCCAGGAGCTCGTCGTTTCCGCCGAGCTTGGCCAGGATCTCGTGGGCCGTCTCCTTGACGATCTTGGCGCGGGGATCGTAGTTCTTGTAGACGCGGTGCCCGAAGCCCATGAGCTTGACGCCGGCTTCCTTGTTCTTCACGCGTTCAACGAACTTCTCCACCGGCTCGCCGCTGGCCTGGATTGCCCGCAGCATGTTCAGCACGGCTTCGTTGGCGCCGCCGTGCAGCGGGCCGAACAGGGCGTTGATGCCGGCGGAGACGGAGGCGAACATGTTGGCGTTCGCGCTGCCCACCAGACGGACGGTGGACGTGGAGCAGTTCTGCTCGTGGTCGGCGTGCAGGATCAGGAGCAGGTCCAGGGCCTTGACCACCACCGGGTCCATTTCGTACGGTTCGGCCGGCAGGCCAAAGCTCAGGCGCAGGAAGTTCTCCACCAGGCCCATGGAGTTGTCCGGGTACAGCATGGGCTGGCCGATGGACTTCTTATGGGCGTAGGCGGCAATGACGGGCATCTTGGCCATGAGGCGGATGGTGGCCATCTCCACCTGCTCGTCGTCAAACGGGTCCAGCGAGTCCTGGTAGAACGTGGACAGCGCTGATACCGCGGATGAGAGCACCGGCATGGGGTGGGCGTCGCGCGGGAAGCCGCCGAAGAAGCCCTTGAGGTCCTCATGCAGCATGGTGTGGCGGCGGATCCGCGAATCAAACTTCTCAAGCTCCGAAGGGGAAGGCAGGTTCCCGTAAATCAGCAGGTAGGACACTTCCAGGAAGCTGGAGTGCTGTGCCAGTTCCTCGATGGGGTACCCGCGGTAGCGCAGGATGCCTTGGTCGCCGTCGATGTAGGTGATGGCGGAGGAAGTGGCGGCCGTGTTCACGAAACCGGGGTCGTAGGTGACCGCGCCGGTGCTCGCCAGCAGCTTGGACACGTCGTAGCCGGCGTTGCCCTCTACGGCAGCAATCCGCGGAAGCTCGAGCTCTCCGCCGTCGTAGCGCAGCGTGGCGCTCGTGGAATCAGACATGGAGTCCCCTTCATGAGGTAGCCTGCGAAAGGCTTTGGTCAGATCTATGCAACTGTTCCGCCCGCGGGGTTCACCGCGCACCGCGGGACCCGGCTGCACTGCCCTTGAAGCCGCTGACGGGCAGCGGCCGGAATTCGGCGCAACGGTGCACGGTGGCATAGACGTCTATGTACGAAACTACCGCTTAGGTGCCGTCCAGCACTAATCCGCGGCCGTTTTTGGGGCCTCCACACGGCCAAAACGTCACGAATTTGCGCCAAGCCGCGCCACGGCGGCGGCCATGCGTTCATCCGTCCCGGTCAGGGCCACGCGGATGAAGCCGTGCCCGGCCTCCCCGTAAAACGTGCCAGCGCCGACCACTATGCCAAGCTCGGCGAGCCGGCCGATGGTGGACCACGTGTCCTCCCGCGCCGTGCACCACAGGTACAGGCCGGCCTCGGAGTGGTGGATGGCCAGGCCGAAGGTCTCCAGCGCACCGGCGAGCTGCTCGCGGCGCCCGCGGTACAGGGCCTTTTGCGCGCTGACGTGGGCGTCGTCCGCCAGGGCGGCGCGCATGGCTTCCTGGACGGGGAACGGCACAATCATGCCGGCGTGCTTGCGGCTGTTGACCAGGTTCGCCATGATGGCCGCGTCCCCCGCCACAAAGGCGGCGCGGTAGCCGGCAACATTGGACTGCTTGCTCAGCGAGTACACGGCCAGCAGGCCGTCGTTGCTGCCGCCCGTGACGCGGGGGTCCAGAACGCTGGGGACGGGTTCGCCGCCGTTTTCCGGGTCCCACGCGCCCCAGCCCAGCTCCCCGTAGCATTCGTCGGAAGCCACCACCGCGCCCACCTCGCGGGCCTGCGCCACGATCTCGCTCAGGGAGTCCACGGAGCGGACCATGCCGGTGGGGTTTCCGGGGGAATTGACCCAGACCAGGCGCACGCGGGCCCGGGTTTCCGCGTCGAGCTCGTCCAGGGAGTCGGCGGCAACGGCCGTGGCGCCGGCGAAGACGGCGCCCATGTCGTAGGTGGGGTACGCCACGGTGGGGCGGACCACGACGTCGTCCTTCCCCAGGCCCAGCAGCAGCGGCAGCCACGCCACCAGTTCCTTCGAACCCACCGTGGGCATGACGTCGTTCGGATTCAGGCCAGGCACGTTGCGGCGGCGCGCGAACCAGTCCACGATCGCCTGGCGCAGCGCCGGGGTCCCGTGGGTCGTGGGATACCCGGGTGCGTCCGACGCGGCCTTCAGCGCATCCTGGATCAGGACGGGCGTGGGGTCCACGGGCGTGCCGATGGACAGGTTCACAATCCCGTCGGGGTGCCTGGCCGCCGTGGCCAGGTAAGGGGCCATGGAGTCCCACGGGTAATCCGGAAGCTGAAGTCCCTGGCGGGCGGGACGCTGCGGTGCGGGGGTCGTTGCCTGGGTCATCGGGCGCGCGTCAGCCCTGGTTTTGCGGCGGAAGCGCGGCGATCAGCGGGTGGTCGGTGTGCGTGTTGCCGATCTTGGCCGCGCCTCCCGGGGAGCCGAGCACGTCAAAAAACTCAACATTGGCCTTGTAGTATTCGGCCCACTCTTCTGGGGTGTCGTCCTCGTAGTAGATCGCCTCCACGGGGCATACCGGTTCACAGGCTCCGCAGTCAACGCATTCGTCGGGGTGGATGTAGAGCGAGCGTTCACCTTCGTAGATACAGTCAACAGGGCACTCCTCCACGCATGCCTTGTCCTTGACATCCACGCACGGCTGCGCAATTACATACGTCACGTCCCGACCTTTCTCACAAAGACTGAACCGCCGGCTGGAGGCCGGGGTACATTCATTATCCCCCACGGTACCCCGGCCCGCATCCCGGCGAGACTTAGTATGAAGACGTGAACCGTGCCTTGGAAGTCCTCTCCGCCCTGCCGCTGGGCACCCGTGTGGTGGTCCGTTACAGGATCGACGGCGGCACCACCGACGCGCTCGGACAGCTCACGGCCCGTGGCGCTGCGGGCGTGACGGTGGCGACCCGTACCGGTGAAGTCGCCATCGCGTACGACGACGTCCGGCTGGCCAAACCTGTCCCCCCGCCTCCCCCACGCCGCGAGCGCCCTGTCCCGCAGGCGTAGGACCGGTGACGGAACCCGCCGTAACCCGGGCGCCCACAGTACACGTCAGGCGACCTGCCGGCGTCTCGACCCACCATATCCGTACTGTCGGCGGCTACGGCGGCGTCTCGACCCACCGTATCCGTACTATCGACGGTCCCTGCGCAGGATGGTCCCCGACAGCCAGGCAGCAAGGGGCGTGACGAGGGCGATCCCGTAGAGCCAGACGGTCCCTTGGATGTTCGCGGAAATCATGCCGAAGGCTCCGCGCTGCATGGACAGCAGGCCGGCGCACACGTAGGCGGCCGCGCCGCAGAGCACCACCGTCCATGAATTCCTGCTCCACAGCCCCACAAAAAGTTCGACGGCGGCCAGCATCACCAGTGCGGCCACCGCACCCAGCGGGACAGTCACCGCGCCGGAGTACAGGGCGTGGCCATGCAGCGACGTTCCCAACAGCCCCGTGCCGATGCCCGCGCCGATGGCTGCGGCCACCACCGCCCAGCGGCGCGGCGGCGGCAGCGGGCCGTCATCCGGCGGCACCACCGGTCCCGCCGGTCCGCCCTCTGGTGGACGCGGTGGACGCCCGGACCCTGCGGAGCCGCTCACCCGGCCCCGGAACCGGAGGCCGTCGGCGTCACATCGACAAATTCCTCCACGCCCGAAATGTCCCGCCAGATGCCGTCGGACAGGGCGAAACGTTCCCCATCCACCACCACCTGCGTGCGGTGCGCGCGCATCGCCGCGGTCTTGGCGCCCTTGTCGCCTGCGACGGCGATGCGCGGCACGTCGGTTTCCAAAGGCCGCTCCGGCCGGTCGCTGACAATGGCGAAGACGCGGGGGACGGACCAGCCGCGAGCGTCCCCGTCACCGCGCGCGGCCAGCTCCAGCGCGGCCATGGCCAACTCGTGGGTGCGGACGTGGTCCGGATGGCCGTAGCCGCCGTCGGCCGCGTATGTCACCACGGCGTCCGGCCGCAGGGAGCGGATGGCCGCGGCGGCCAGCGCGGCCTGTCCGGCGAGGGGACCGCGGGACAGGGAGCCTTCCAGAACCGTCGACGCAGCGGTGGCGCGGCCGTCCGCACCCCACCGCATGCCGGAATCACGGAACACCACCGGACCCGTGGCTGGCGCCGTGACACCCTGGCCCAGCCACAGGTGCTCTCGGACGCCCAGCGCATCGAGGGCTGCTGCCAGCTCGCGCTCGCGCTCACGCGCCAGACCGGCCCCGTCCGCGGGCGTCGCGCCGTCGGCCGTCGTCGTATCCGACTCGGCTCCGCCGTCGTTCGTGGACGTCTCAACGGGAAGGCGCAGCGTCCGCCCCACTTCAAGGTGGCCGAGCTCCGGCGGGATGACCTCGCCCAGTTCCCCGCGCGTGCAGGTGAGCAGCACCACGCGGGCTCCGGCGCCGGCATAGGCAGCCATGGTGGCCCCGGTGACGAGGGTTTCGTCGTCGGGGTGGGCATGGATGAAAAGCAGCGTGGCGCCAGGGCCGACGCCGGGCAGCAGCGTGGGGGTCTCCATGGCATCCAATCTACCCGCATGCCTCCCGGTCCCCACAGAGAAAGGGCCCCACCGCCGCCTGGTGCCGCGCCGCCAGGTGCCAAGACGCCGTGCTCCGCGAACGCCGACGGCCGGCACGCCCCGGCAGGGGGGCGCACCGGCCGGCGGTACGGGTGGCGCTAAACCAGGAGCGTTGCCCCCGGAATCGCGTTGAGCAGTTCCTGCGTGTAGACCTGCTTGGGGTTGCTGAAGACCTCGTCCGTGGAGGAGGCCTCCACGACGCGGCCCTTCTGCATGACGGTGACATGGTCGGCGATCTGGCGGACCACCGCGAGGTCGTGCGTGATGAACAGGTACGTCAGGCCCAGGTCCTCCTGCAGTTCATTGAGCAGGTTCAGCACCTGCGCCTGCACCAGCACGTCCAGCGCGGACACGGCCTCGTCACAAATGATCACGTCCGGGTTCAACGCCAGTGCACGCGCGATGGCAATGCGCTGGCGCTGGCCGCCGGAGAGCTCGTTCGGGAAGCGGTGCATGGTGGTGGCAGGCATGGACACCTGGTCCAACAACTCACGGACCTTCTTCTCCCGCGACTTCGCATTGCCGATCTTGTGGATCTTTAGCGGCTCCTCGATGGTCCGGAAGATGTTGAACATCGGGTCCAGGGATCCGTACGGGTCCTGGAAGATCGGCTGCACGCGGCGGCGGAAGTCAAAGAGCGCCTTCCCCTTCAGCGAGTTCACCTCCACCCCGTCGAACAGGATGCTTCCCTCCGTGGGTGCCAGCAGGCTCAGGGCCATTTGCGCCACCGTGGACTTGCCGGACCCGGACTCGCCCACAATCGCCATGGTGGTACCGCGCGGGACGCTGAACGACACATCGTCCACCGCCTTGAAGTCCGTGGACTTCCCGAGGGCGCCGCGGAGCTTGAACACACGGGTGAGGTTCTTGACCTCCAGAATGGTCTCGCCGGCCTGCGCGCCCTGGCGTTCCCCGGCCTTGGCGGGCTGTGCCGCCCTGACCGGCCGTGCGGACGCCGGGACGGACGACGGCGGGCGCCCGGCCTCCGTGGGGGCCTTGCCGACATGCGACGGGTCGTTTTCGTCGTCCAGGGGCGTGTCGAGGTCGGCGACCGCCGCGGCCAGCGCGTCCTTCGCCTTTTGCGACTGCAGCCGGCGGGAGGCCAGCGACGGAGCCGAGTTGACCAGGCGCTGCGTGTACGGGTGTTGGGGGTTGCGCAGGATCTCCAACGCGGGCCCTGATTCAACCACCTGCCCCTTGTACATGACGACCAGCTTTTCGGCGCGCTCGGCGGCCAGGCCGAGGTCGTGGGTGATCAGCAGCACGGCGGTGCCCAGTTCGCTGGTCATCCGGTCCAGGTGGTCCAGGATCTGCCGCTGCACCGTCACGTCCAGGGCCGACGTGGGCTCGTCGGCGATGAGCAGGCGCGGGCGGCAGGCGAGGCCGATGGCAATCAGCGCGCGCTGGCGCATGCCCCCAGAGAACTCGTGCGGGTACTGCTTGGCACGGTTGGCGGCATCCGGGAGGCCGGCCTCGGCGAGCACCTCGGCGACGCGATCCTTGGAATTGGCACCGTCCAGGCCGTTGGCCTTGAGGGTCTCCCTGACCTGGAAGCCGATCTTCCACACGGGGTTCAGGTTAGACATCGGGTCCTGGGGGACCATGCCGATGGAATTTCCACGGAGCTCGATGATCCGCTTTTGGCTGGCCTTGGCGATGTCCTCGCCGTCAAAGAGGATCTGGCCACCGCTGACCCGCCCATTGGACGGGAGCAGGCCGATGGCAGCCAGCGCCGTGGTGGACTTGCCCGAACCGGACTCCCCCACAATGGCCACGGTCTCGCCGGGCATGATGGACAGGTGCGCGTTGCGCACCGCCTTGACCGGACCGTTGGAGGTCTCGAAGGTGATCGCGAGGTCGCGGATTTCCAGCAATGGCGCGTCGTCCGCCGTCCCAGCATCGGGCTTCGCAGTTCTGTCACTTGCATGGTTGGACATGGCCCTCACCGCTTCCTTGCTTTGGGGTCGAGCGCATCGCGCAGGGCGTCGCCCAGCATGATGAAGCTCAGGACCGTGATGGACAGCGCCACGGCGGGCCATAGCAGCACGGCTGGGTTGTTACGTACCTGCGGCTGGGCCGCCGCAATATCATTACCCCAGGACATGATGGTGTCCGGCAGGCCGATGCCCAGAAACGACAATGTTGCCTCGGCAACAATGAACGTTCCGAGCGAGATGCTCGCGACCACGATGATGGGCGCCAGCGAGTTGGGGACGACGTGGCGCACCAGCGCGTTGAAGCGTGACAGCCCTAGGGCCTTGGAGGCGGTGACGAAGTCTGCGTTGCGGTTTTCAATCACCGCACCCCGGGTGATGCGGGCAATTTGGGGCCAGCCGAAGATCACCAGCACTAGGACTACCGTCCACACGCTGCGGTTGTCGCGGAATGCGGGAAGCTGCATCATGACGATGGCCCCGAGGATCAGCGGCAGGGCGAAGAAGATGTCCGCCAGACGGGCCAGGAGGACGTCAAGCCAGCCACCGTAGTAGCCGGCCAGCGCACCCATGATGCCGCCAATGATCAGCACGCCAATGGTCGTGAAAACGCCAACCATGAGCGAGGCACGCGTGCCGTAGATCATGCGTGAATACACGTCACAACCCTGCAGTGTGAAGCCCATCGGGTGGCCGGCACGCGGCCCCTCGGCTGAGTTGTTCAAGGTACAGCTGGTGGGGTCGACACTGGCGAAGAGGTGCGGGAAGATGGCCACCACCAGAACCAGCAGGATCAGCAGCGCCGAAATGATAAAGAGCGGCTGCTTGCGCAGATTTCGCCACGCTTCGGCCCACAGGCTCAGTGGCGCTGCGGTTTCATTAACGTTGTCTATCGCCGCCAGTGGAGTATCTTCCAGCGGGGCCACAAAGTGTTCAATGACGCGGCTGGACGTCTTGCCCTGACGGGCAGCCGGGATCACCGGCTTGGTCAGGTCAGTTTCAGGGGTCAGTTTCTCAGACATAGCGAATCCTTGGGTCGAGCCAGGCGTACAGGAGGTCAACAGCAAGGTTGGCCACCACAAACACGATGACCAGGATGCCTACCACCGCTACGACCGTGGGGGTTTCCCCATTCAAAATTGCCTTGTAGAGCAGGTTGCCAATGCCGGGGACGTTGAAGATGCCCTCAGTGACAATGGCACCACCCATGAGGCCACCCAGGTCTGCACCGAGGAAGGTCACCACGGGGATCAGTGAGTTGCGCAGAATGTGGACCAGCACCACCCGTCGCCGGCTCAGACCCTTGGCCGTTGCCGTGCGAACGTAGTCGGCGTTCATGTTCTCGCTGATGGAAGCACGTGTGAGCCTGATGACGTAGGCCAGGGATACGAGCCCCAGCACGAGGGCGGGCAGGACCAACTGGTTCCAAGGTGCCGTTCCGCTGACTGTGGGCTTGGCCCAGCCGAGCTGGACGCCCACTACGAGCTGGAGCACGAAGCCCAGGACGAAAGTCGGGACGGCGATGACAACGAGGGATGCCACCAGGACGGTGCTGTCAAAAAGCTTGCCCTTGCGGAGCCCGGCGATCACGCCGAAGAAAACACCAAGGATGCCTTCAAAGGCCAACGCCATGACGGCCAAACGGGCCGTGACGGGGTAGGCGCGGCCGATGACGTCGGACACTGCCTGACCGGAAAACGTCTGACCGAGATTGAGCGTCACGAGGTTCTTCAGATACAGGCCGTACTGGACCCAGAAGGGTTGGTCCAGATTATATTGGGCCCGGAGGGCTGCTTCGACGGCCGGGGCCATCGGCTTGCCTCCGGAGAGGGCCGCAATGGGGTCGCCAGGAGTTGCAAAGACAAGGAAATACACCAGCAGCGTGGCCCCAAAAAAGACGGGAATTAGCTGCAGGAAGCGGCGGAACGTAAACATGACCATTACTGCGTCGCCTCCCCCGGTGTTCCTGATGGCAAATCGTTCATGAAATTACCTGTTCAAATAGTGGACTGTACTGGACAACACATGGGATCGCCATTTTAGCGCCAGTACGGAAAGTACCATAAAGTTGTGTGATTTAGACAACAGGGAGGGGACCCGGCACGAAGTCCAGATCCCCTCACTCCATTATGCCGCTGTGCTGCGACTGCTGCTCAGCGGCAGATATTACTTGGCGGTGATGTCGTAGTACAGCGGAACGCCGTTCCAGCCAAACTTCACATTGCTGACGTTATTGCTCCATACGCCCTGGACAGCCTGGTACCACAGCGGGATGACCGGCAGGTCCTTCAACAGGATCTCCTGAGCCTGGTTGAAGATCTTGTTACCATCTTCAACGGTCTTGGCCGCCAAACCTTCCTTCAGCTTGGCGTCGAAGGCAGCGCTGGAGTAGTTGCCGTCATTGGAACCGGCCCCCGTGCCGTACAACGGGCCGAGGAAGTCTTGCAGCGACGGGTAGTCGGCCTGCCAGCCGGCGCGGGAAGCACCGGTGAGCGCCTTCTTGTTGACCAGATCACGCATCTGCTTGAACGTGGCGATCGGGTTCAGCTGGGCCTTGATTCCCAGGGTGGTGGCAATCTGGTTGGCCATGGCCGTGATGTATTCCTTGTTCCCGGCGCCATCAATGTTGGAGGTGATGGTGAAGACCTTGCCGGCCGGCCACGGGCTGATCTTGTCAGCCGCTGCCCAGAGTTCCTTGGCCTTCGTCGGGTTGTACTTGAGCACGTCGCTGCCGGGCAGGTTCGCGTCGTAGCCGTCCAGGACGGGTGAGGTGAATTCCGTGGCAACCTTTTTGTTGCCATAGAAGATCTTGTCAATGATCTGCTGGCGGTCAATTGACATGGAGATCGCCTGGCGGCGCATCTGGCCGGCCTCGCCCTTGAACTCGGGCAGGTAGCTCGGAATCGTCATCGTGGCGTTGCCGGCATAGGCCTGGTTCACGAAGCGGCCCGCGAAGTCCGTCTTGAAGTTCTGCAGGCCGCTCGGCGGCACCTGGTCCAAAACGTCAAGGTTGTCGGACTGCACGTCCGTGTAGGCGGCGTCCGTGCTGTTGTACAGCTTGAACGTCACGCCGCCGTTCTTTGGCTTGTTAGGCCCCTTGTACTTCGGATTCGGGATCAAGGTGACGGACACATTGTGCTTCCATCCCCCCGGCGCCAGCATGTACGGGCCGTCGCCAATCGGGTTCTCGCCAAAGGCCTTCGTGTCCTTGTAAGCAGACTCGGGCAGCGGGTAGAACGCCGTGTATCCGAGCGCCAGCGGGAAATCGGACTCCGGCGCGGACAGTTCCACGGTGAAGGTGGTGTCGTCCACAACCTTCAGTCCGGACATTGTGTCCACCTTAGACTTTGGGTCCTGGACCTGTGCGTAACCCTTGATAGGAGCGAAGAAGTAGCTGTTCAGCTGTGCATTCTTGGCCGCCGCACCGAAGTTCCAAGCATCGACGAAGTTCTTCGCCGTGATGGGGGTGCCATCACTGAAGGTTTGACCGGACTTGATCTTGATGGTGTAGTTCTGGGAGTCCTTGGTGGTGATGGAATCAGCCAGTTCATTGACGGTCTTGCCGGTCACGTCGTAGCTGACCAAACCAGCGAAAATGAGGTCCATGACCCGGCCGCCACCAACTTCATTGGTGTTCGCCGGCAGCAGGCCATTTTGGGGCTCGGTACCGTTGGCGGTGATGGCCTTGCTGGTATTGCCGCCCGCGGTGCCGGAGTTGCCGCCACCCGTCGAGCCGCCGCATGCTGTAAGGGACATGGCCAGTACGGCTGCCACGCCCAGTGCTTTGGAAGTGCGCGAGAAACGCATTCCGCCTCCTTGGTTATGAAATGGATTCGAGCCGAAACGCACCCACTGCGTGTTCATCGTTGAACTTGGACGTGTCCCAACTCATACCGGTCAAGGCTACCCGGAAATGGTTACCACCAAGTAATCCGGAACACATCCTGCCCAGATCTTTATCGAGATGAAACCTTAAACGCGGCAGCCCGCACCCTCGCAGAGGGAGCGGGCTGCCATTTCGGGCCGTTACGTCAGACCTTGGCGCGGCTGCGGAAGGCCTTCGCACGGTCACCGGCGTTCAGGATGAGCTTGCGGATGCGCACGGACTCCGGGGTCACCTCGACGCACTCGTCTTCGCGAGCGAATTCGAGCGACTCTTCCAGAGTCAAGCTGCGCGGCGGGGTCATGTTTTCGAAGGTGTCCGAGGAAGCTGCACGCATGTTGGTGAGCTGCTTTTCCTTCGTGATGTTCACGTCCATGTCGTCGGCGCGGGAGTTCTCGCCAACGATCATGCCTTCGTAGACCTCGGAGGTGGGCTGCACGAAGAAGGTCATGCGTTCCTGGAGCTTGATCATGGCGAACGGGGTCACCACACCGGCGCGGTCAGCCACGATCGAACCGTTGTTGCGGTACTCGATGGGGCCGGCCCACGGCTCGTAACCTTCAGCGATGGAGGAAGCAATACCTGCACCGCGGGTGTCGGTCAGGAACCGGGTGCGGAAGCCGATCAGGCCGCGGGCAGGAACGATGAATTCCATGCGGCACCAGCCGGTGCCGTGGTTGGCCATGTTGACCATGCGGCCCTTGCGTGCTGCCATCAGCTGCGTGACGGAGCCGAGGTACTCCTCGGGCACGTCGATGGTCATGTGTTCCATCGGCTCGTGCACCTTGCCGTCAACCAGCTGGGTCACAACCTGGGGCTTGCCCACGGTCAGCTCAAAGCCTTCGCGGCGCATCTGCTCCACGAGGATGGCCAGTGCCAGCTCGCCACGGCCCTGGACTTCCCAGGCGTCGGGACGCTCGGTGGGGAGGACCTTCAGCGAAACGTTGCCCACCAGTTCCTTGTCAAGGCGGTCCTTGACCTGGCGTGCGGTGACCTTGTGGCCCTTGACGCGGCCGGCGATCGGGGAGGTGTTGATACCGATGGTCATGGAGATGGCCGGCGGGTCAACGGTGATCAGCGGCAGCGGCTGGGGATCGTCGATGTCTGTCAGCGTCTCACCAATGGTGATTTCCTCGATGCCGGCAACGGCGACGATCTCACCGGGGCCTGCGGATTCGGTCGGAACACGCGTCAGTGCCTGGGTGGCCAGAAGTTCGGTGATTTTAACCGCTTTGATGGTTCCGTCGTGGCGGTACCAGGCAACGGTCTGGCCTTTGCGCAGGGTGCCGTTGAAGATGCGCAGCAGCGCCAGGCGGCCCAGGAACGGGGAGGCGTCAAGGTTGGTCACGTGGGCCTGCAGGACACCCTCGGGGTTGTAGCGGGGGGCCGGGATGTGGTCGACGATGGTCTTGAACAGCGGCTCGAGGTCTTCGTTGTCCGGAGCAGTACCATTTTCGGGCTGCTTTAGGGAAGCGCGGCCCAGCTTGCCGGAGGCATAAACAACAGGGACGTTCAAGACGGCGTCGAGGTCCAGGTCGGGGACCTCGTCGGCCAAGTCGGATGCCAGGCCCAGCAGCAGGTCCATGGACTCGGCCACGACCTCGTCGATGCGGGCGTCGGGGCGGTCGGTCTTGTTGACCAGCAGGATCACGGGCAGCTTGGCGGCCAGTGCCTTGCGCAGCACAAAGCGGGTCTGCGGCAGCGGGCCTTCGGAGGCGTCGACGAGGAGCACTACGCCGTCCACCATGGACAGCCCGCGCTCCACCTCGCCACCGAAGTCGGCGTGGCCGGGGGTGTCGATGACGTTGATGGTCATGACCTGGCCGTCAGCGGAGGGTCCGTTGTAGGCCACCGTGGTGTTCTTGGCCAAAATGGTGATGCCCTTTTCGCGCTCCAGGTCTCCGGTATCCATGGCGCGTTCGGCAACATTGCTATGTTCGGCAAATGAGTGCGTCTGCTTGAGCATGGCGTCGACCAAGGTGGTCTTGCCATGGTCAACGTGCGCCACAATGGCGACGTTGCGCAGGTCATTGCGCGAGGCAGTGTTGAGGGAAGTATCGCTCATGCGTGAAGACTCGTTTCAGTTGGGCCCGGCTGCAGGCCCGAAAGGGCGACGGCAGAAAGTCACTTATATGTTTGGCCGCGATTGGTCGGCAGATAACACCATTCTAGACGCAGTGCCAAATACGGCCTAGCCACCTTATCGCACCCCGGCCATGTTTTCGCACACCCCGCCCGCCAGTTTCCGCACGAAGGGCGCGTTTTCTACCCAAAAAGTACGACGACGGCACGTGCGTTCCGTGACAAAGCTCACCTCCCGGCGTCGTCCTCCACGGGCAGCGCCCCCGCTGCTGTTGGACAGGCCGGGCCGGTCCTACTTGACGTACTTCCAGTCCCAGACGTTCCACCACACCCCGACCGGCACCGGCGAATACTGCACGCCCGACACGTGCGGGCCGTAGGCGGCAGCAGCGCTGCGCTGGAACAGGGGCAGCCCGTAGCCGGCGCCGAAGACGAGCTTGTCGATCTGCATCTTCAGCGCGTTTTGCTTGGCATCGTCGGGTTCCCCTGCCAGCTGCTCGGTCAGCTGGTCCACCACCGTGTTGGAGAAGTTGTTCAGGTTGGACGGCGCCCCGGTGCGGAACACCTGGGGAACCTGGACGGAACCAGTCGGGTTGCTCGTCCAGCCGTACAGGGCGACGTCAAACGCGCCGTCCTTGAGCGCCTGAAGCCACTGGGCGGAGCCCTTGCCGGCGTCCGTGACCGTGAACCCCGCCATCCGGGCCGAGGCCGAAATCAGGTCAAACTCCGCCGCCCGGACGGGATCGTCCTTGTTGTACAGGATCCTGACGGTGGGCGTGGCTCCTGCCAGCAGTTTCTTGGCGGCGTCGATGTCCGCCGCGGCGAAGCCGGCGCTGCCGTTGCTGCTGGTCGATTCCTTGTACGGGGTCTGGACGGCGCGGAACACAAACGAGTCAAGCACGGTCGCGTCCGGGTTGAGAGGCTTGGCCACCTGGTCAACGATGTCCTGGCGGGGCACCGTATTCAGGAAGGCAGTGCGCAGGTCAGGCTTGGCAAGAACGCCCTTGAAGTTGAGCACGGCCTGGTCGAAGCCAAGGGTGTTGCCCACCTGGGTCTGGACGCCGTCGGACTTTACCTCGGCCAGCGCCGCCAGGTTGTCCGCGGTCAGGGTTGGCGAGGCGACGTCGGCTGACTTGGCCTTCAGGGCCGCGATCTGCGCGTCCGCCTTGGAATTGTAGTGGACCGTGATGGTGTCCAGGGTGGGGACCGTCCCCCAGTTGTAGTCGACGTTGCGGGTGAGCACCAGTTCCTTGCCGGCGGTGATGCCCTTGACCAGGTACGGGCCGTTGGACAACGCAAGGGAGGGATCCGGCATGGACTTCGTGTCAAAGCCGGTGTTCCAAAAATTAGCCACCTTGCGGAGTTCCGGATTCGGCTTGACCGGAGCGGAGGGGTCGCCCTTGGGGATGCCCTGCAACAGCGAAACCAAGGCGTCGGCGTCCTTGAGGCCAGCGCGGACGGCCACAATGTGCGCCGGAATGCTCACGGTGGAGCCCAGGGCCGTTTCCCAGTCGGAGTACGGCTTCGTGTAACTAAGCGTCAGCGAACTGCCGTTGTCGCCAATGACCGGCATGGACGTTTGGGACAGCCCGGTGGTGTCCCCGCCGTAGTTGAAGTAGGCGCTGCCTTTGACCACCTTGAAGGCGGGGTCCAAGGTGGCGTCGTTGTAGTAGCCCGAGGCGGCGGCCCACTGAAGGAAGAGATCGGCGGCCGTGACGGGGGCGCCGTCGGACCATTGGACGCCGCTGTTGATGGTGTATTTGATGGTCAGCGGCTTGTCCGAAATCTTTTCATACTTGCCGAACTTGTCGTTCATGACCAGTTTGAGATCGCTGTCCACGTAGTTGAAGCCGGAGTGCGTCGCATAGTCGATGCGCGTGTTCGTGCCGCCCTGGCCGGTGGTGCTGGCGGCATTGAACGACGTGAACGGTGCCGGCTCGAGGACGGTGATGTTGCCGCCCTGCGAAGTGGTGGCCGTCGCCGTCGATTCCTTGGGGGCGGGCGGTGTCCCCGTGCAGGCGCCCAATGCCAGTACTGCGGCAGCCGCCAGGGTGAATGCCTTGGAAATGCGTCCGGCCCGCATTCCACCTCCAGTTTCTTTGCCTCTGTTGTCGGCTTCCCGGGCCGCCGGCTGCATGCCGCGGCGGGTGCCAGCCTGTCTGAAAGACTACCGCAGGTCACGGGGCAGGACGGGCGGGCGCCCGGCTGGTCGGTGCGTTTGGAGCGCAGCGCGGGGCCCGGCGTCGTGTTCTGCTATTCCGTGGCTTCAGCAGCCGGTCGGCTCAGCGAGAGGTGGTCCTCAGTAGCCGGTGGAGCCGTCGAGGCATTCGCGCAGCAGGTCGATGTGGCCCAGATGCCGGGCATATTCCTCAATCAGGTGCGTATACACCCAGCGCAGGTTCAGCTCCTGGCCGTGCCGCAGTCCGGGGAGCGCGGCGTCGAGATCGACCGCGTGGGCCGCGAAGACGCGGACGCTGGCCAGCTCCTCCGAGTAGGCCGCGACGTCGGCAAGGGCCGTTTCCGGGCTGTGGGCGTTGAAGTCCGCGTCCGGGTCCTCGGCCTTATAGCGGGCGGGCTGCGTGGCGCCTGCGACGATGTTTGAGAACCAGTAGCGTTCCACATCGGTCAGGTGGCGGACAACGCCGGCGATGGTCATGGTGGAGGGCGGCACTGATGCCCGGCAGAGCTGGCTGGCAGTCAGTCCGCCGATCTTGACGGGCAATGTTTCGCGGTAGAACTCCAGCCAGGCTTCCAGCGATTCCCGCTCCCCCGCCAGGAACGGTGGGCCGGTGCGGGTGTCGGCGACTTCGGGCGTGCGTTCTTCGGTTTCCATGGAATGACTCTTCCATACTGTTCGCGGCTGATGCGGGATGGGGATTGGTACCGGTTTTATCCGTTTGATGGGGGGTGACGGGTGGCCCATTCGGGCGGTTGGCGGCAGAATCTACCCATGGGCTTCCGAATTGAAAACATATCCTTTGACTCGACAACGCCGGTCGAGACTGCGCAGTTCTGGGCTGAAGCCCTCGGCTGGCGGCTCATCGATGACGATCCGGACGAAATTTGCCTGCAGCCGGCCGCGGGCAGTCCGGAGGCGGGCGTGCTCCCGGACATCCTTTTCCTGCGCGTGCCGGAAATCAAAGCAGTCAAGAACCGCCTGCACCTCGACCTGCGCCCGGACGACCAGGCGGCTGAGGTGGCACGACTGGAAGCGTTGGGGGCCCGGCGTGTTGACGTGGGCCAGGGCACTGGGGTGACTTGGGTGGTCATGGCGGACCCGGAGGGCAACGAGTTTTGCGTGCTGCGGACGGTGCCGGTCTCGGAATAGCGCGGGCTGCGCCCACAAGTGCGAGGGCCCCGGGCCGAGCCTGCGAAGCCAGGGAGCGCTTGGCTGTGGATAACTTCAAGCGGGAAAACCGGTTCGCTGGAAAAATTGCGGCATGGGAATCAGATATTTTGCACTTCCGGTGCCACCGCAATTGGTCAACATCGCCCGGATCAATCCGCGCGCGTTCCTGTCCGACCGCCATTTTTGGGAGTCCTGGTCGGATCCTCCGGACAGGCCGGAGGGGCTTTTTCTGGACAAGGCCTGGCGGGATCTGCAGTGGCTGCTGGACGGCACTGGGGAGGACGCGCCCAGGGCTGCGTACGAGTTGGTCAGGGGCGCGGTCACGCAGTACGGCTACGGTTGGATCCCCTATGACCGGGTCCTTGACGAAGCCCAGGTGGCGGACGTGGCGAAGGACCTGGCCACTATCAGCCTGGCCGAGCTCTATCAGGGCTACACGCCGCGCGTATCCCCCGATTGGGCGGCCATCATGGACGGGCGGCGGGACTCTCTCGACACGTATTTGGGGAAGGCCGCGACCTTCACGCGACAGCTGGCGAAGCAGGGGCTTGGCCTGATCTACTCCATCGGCTGAAGCGCCGGGCTTTCAGCTGATGGAGCGGAACGCGTGCACGGAGCGCCAGTCCAGCCATCGCGGCGTGGTGGCACAGTAGCGGTGGTACGCCTCGCCAAACCGGCCGCGCAGGGCCTCCTCTTCCCGCGCTATCTGAAAGCGGTCCATCGCCAGCACAAACCCGCCCACGGGCAGCCACGCCTGCCAGGAGCCGCGGTCCACGGCATGGGCAACCAGCAGGCCGGCCAATCCCACGTACATGGGATTGCGCGAGATGCCGTTGCTGCCACCCGTAACCAGCACCGAGGCGTTCCCAGGGGCCGTGGGATCGAGGGTGGTGCCGTGGCGGACGAAGGCCCCAAGGGCCGCAAGCACCAGCGCTCCGGAACCCGCTGCAATCGCGGCCGCAGCCACGCGCCTGGTCCTCCGGGCCTTGCGCCCGTTCGGCGTCAACCGCTGCGCCAGGCCAGCTGCGACCATGGCAACGGGTGGAACGGGAATGCCTTCATGCCTGTTCATGGTGCTCCTCCACGTTGGTGAATCCGTCCCCTCCTTCAAGGGTAGGACCTTGGCGGGCCGGAAGGCACGGATCAACAGCTGCCGACGAACAATCAGAGTTCGCCGAAGCCAAACTTGACTATTGAAGGGAGCCCGGCCGTCAGCTGGGCGCGTTGCATCGTTCGTGGGCAACCACTCGCGGCCGGCGTTGTCCAGGGCCGTCAGTTGGGCGCCATGCATCGTGGTGAGCGACAAGATCCTTGCGGGCAATGACCACGCCGAGTTCCTCGTGGGCCTCGCGGACCGCCGCTTCACCCGCGGATTCATCGGGCTCCACATGGCCCGCTGCTCGCACCTCCAGCCCTTCACGACAACCCAAGGAGGGTCGTCGGCCGTCAGCCGGCCCATGGGTGCGTCAATAACGCTAGACGTTAAATCTCAACCCGACCACCTTCCGGCGGATAGGGCCATCTTGTTAAGCGCATATCGGTCACTCCGGGTGCGATTACATCAAGTCCAGCAGACCGGGCAGCCGGACCGAGCCTACGGTCATACGTGAGGACCGCCGATGCATCGAGTCGCATCGCCGCCTCAAGATGCAGAGCGTCGAGCGTGCGCAGGTACGGCATGGGCAAGAAGCCGGCACTGCGGTAGACAGCCCTGTCGAGCGCCGCAAGTCCGACGCCATCGAGGAGACGAGTCACATCGGACTGCTCGAGGGCCTCCCGAACTGCAACGCGACGCAGTTCGGTCTCGAGCAGATCGCTGGAGACGAGGGTGGCCGGCGTCCGGTCGAGCCAGTCCAGGAGCGCCGGGCTCTCCGGCTGATCGATTAACAGCGCACCAAGAGCGGAGGTGTCGACGTAGATGACCGGATGGCTGATCACAGGCGATCGCCGCGTAGGTCGTCGAGCGTCGCGGCGAGACCTCGCTCCGAGGTCTTGCGTTCAATGTCCAACGCCCTCCAGCCACCCTCGCGGCGGGCGGGCCGGGCAATTGGAAGTGCCGCAGCGGGCGCATCCAACGGTACGATCCTACCCACCGGCACCCCGCTGTTGGTCAGGACGAACGAGTGGCCCTCGCTCACCGCGCGGAGTACGCGCCCCGACTCGTTGCGAAGTTCCCGTTGTGACAAGCTCTCTGCTTGAGGTTCACTGCTACCCATGATGCAAGCGTAGCACCCGTGCGACGCCAACGCAGGAACAAGGCGAACACGCAGTGCGACGTGCGCCTCCGGCAGCACCGTGGGCGACGGTTCAGGCAACAAGCGCCATGAACCTCGTGGGCCTAGAATACTGACATGCCTACACGCGTTCACGAGTTTTCCTGGCCCGATCGGGTCGTCGTTGGCACCATCGGCATTCCGGGGGCGCGTACGTTCTACTTGCAGGTGCGCGCAGGGACGGAGCTGGTGAGTATTGCCCTGGAGAAGCAGCAGTCGGCTCTACTCGCGGAGAAGATCGACGAAATTCTCGACCAGCTCATCACCGTCGAGAGGAATCCCTTCAGCATACCCACGGGTACTCCCATTGAACTTGTCGACAATGATCCACTCGAGGCCGTCCAGGAGCAGTTTCGCACTGGGGCAATGAGCTTGGGGTGGGACCCAACCACGGCCCAGATCGTCATTGAGGCCCACCCCATCACCGATGACGATTCCGACGCTGATGAAAACGACGAAACGCTTCATGAGGACGGAGCCAACGAGCGCGAAATGCTGCGCGTACGAATGCCGGTCGGCACCGCCCGCGCATTCGCCAAGCGCACCCGGGAGATCGTGGGTGCCGGCCGTCCGATGTGCCCGCTCTGCGGTTATCCCGTGGACGCTGACGGGCACATCTGCACCCTTCCCGAGGTCTGATGCCAACGCCGGACCTAGTGGCCGCCGAGCTGACTCTCACCGGCCGTATCACGACGGCTTCAAACGCTACATTTCTTGGCACCATCGGCGACGTGGAGGTTGTTTATAAGCCCATAGCTGGCGAAAGTCCGCTGTGGGATTTTCCCCAGGGTACGCTGGCCCACCGGGAGGTTGCCGCCTACCTGGTCTCGCAGGCCTTTGACTGGGGCGTCGTGCCACACACCTGGCTGCGCGATGGTCCGATGGGCGAAGGAATGGTGCAGCTCTGGCAGGAGCAGGATCCCGCCCAAGACGCCGTCAGCCTTATCGCTGCGGACCACATGCAGGAGACAGGTTGGAAATACGTGCTCCAGGGACGAGATGAGAATGGACGGATGGTCGCCCTCGTTCACGAAGACTCGCCAGCGCTCAGACGCATGGCGGTGTTCGACGTCATCGTCAACAATGCCGACCGCAAAGGCGACCACATCCTTGCACTGGCTGATGGACGCCGGCACGGCGTGGACCACGGGCTCACCTTCCACCGTGACAACAAGCTGCGCACGGTGCTGTGGGGATGGCTGGGAGAGACTCTAACCGCCGACGAAGAAGACGGCATAGATCGTGTCAGCGAAGGACTGCATGGTGAGCTGGGCCGAAACCTGGCGGACTTGCTCAGCGCCGAAGAAATCGCAGAGCTCGCCGCGCGCTGTGCCCGGTTGCGCTTGGCCGGGCGGTTTCCGGCTCCGAGCGGTGAGATGTCGGCGGTGCCCTGGCCGCTGTTCTAAGCGAATTGCGGCCCCCGGCTTCGCAGTCCGTGTCACGCTGATTCAGCCACTGCGGACGGCATCAGTTCCACTTGGTACCCAGTGGAAAGCCCATGGCCGCCAAGAACACGTGTTCTTGGCGGCCATCGCAATATGTTTTATGGATGTCAGGACTTAGACGTTGAAGCGGAACTCCACCACGTTCCGGCACCGAGCAACCTCTCGAAGTGGTCACCAAGCACGACCACGGAGATCAACCACTCCGGTCGGCCAGTCGCTGAGAGACGAGGCGATGGGCAGGATCAAGAGGGGCTGCCCAGGTGGATCCTCCATCACACGCCCCCCACGAGAGACCGAACGTTCGCCCACTGAAATGCGCAGCCATCCACAGGATCGTAGAACGGAACGACTGTTTCTCGGCATCCGAGGTATCCGAATTGGATACCTTCGGCTTCGAGCATGGAGCTGTGCGCCGCACGCAGTAGCCGTTCGCCCAGTCCGAACCCACGAGCATTCTCCGACTCCAGCATTCCGCCAACCCCGGCGATGTCGACCTCAGCGTTACCGGATGAAATCCTCCGATGAGCCCACCCCACATGACCGACGATGTCCGCGCCCGCGCGCGCGCGATCAAGTGCACATCGTGGGGAGCATAGCCGTACGGCTGGCCCGGATCCCACTCGCCGAAGTCCGCGAGATACTGCCGATCGAACAGCTCTCGAAGCTCATCGACGAGCGCCGTTGTCACCGCGGAGTGCGGGAGGACGTCGATAGAACCTGCCTTCACGCGACCTGGAGCGGGGTTATCGCAGCGATCTGCCCGGCCACACGATCCTCGGCGAGCTCCAACTCATAGTGAGTCTGCAAGTTCAGCCAGAAGTGCGGGTCAATGCCGAAATAGCGCCCGAGACGGAGCGCCGTGTCAGCGGTGATCGCGCGCTTACCATGAACGATTTCATTGATGCGTCGCGGCGGCACGCCGATCGACACCGCGAGCTTGTTCTGCGTGATCCCAAAACCGTTGATGAAGTCCTCCATGAGCACCTCCCCAGGGTGGACGGGAGCCCACTTCTCAGTGGTAGTCGACGAGTTCGACATTTTCAGCACCTCCTTCTGTCCAAGTGAAACAAATCCGCCACTGATCGTTCACGCGGACACTGTACTGACCCACTCGATCCCCCTTCAGCTGCTCCAGCCGGTTTCCTGGTGGTACACGCAAAGATTCGAGGAACCGGGCCGCGTGGATCTGCGTCAACTTCCGGAGTGCGACCTTCTGCACACGGGGATCGATCGACGGCACCCGGTCCCGCTGCCACAGTCGCTCGGTCGCCTTGTCAGCGAAGGACCTGATCACGAGACCAGTCTATAACGCAGCGCGTCAATAACGCTAGACGTTAAACCTAAACTCCACCACGTCGCCGTCGTGCATGACGTATTCCTTGCCTTCAATGCGCACCTTGCCCCTGGCCTTTGCCTCATGCATGGAGCCGGCGTCGATCAGGTCCTGGAAGTGGACCACTTCGGCCTTGATGAAGCCGCGTTGGAAGTCGGAGTGGATGACGCCGGCGGCCTGGGGCGCGGTGTCACCCTGGCGGATGGTCCACGCGCGGGCCTCCTTGGGCCCGGCCGTCAGGTATGTCTGCAGGCCAAGGGTGTGGAAGCCCACGCGGGCGAGCTGGTCCAGGCCTGACTCGTCCTGGCCGTTCATCTCGAGCATTTCGCGGGCCTCGGCCTCGTCAAGTTCCACGAGGTCGGCTTCCAGCTTGGCGTCCAGGAAGATGGAGTCTGCAGGGGCCACGAGCTCTCGCAGCTCCATCTGGCGCTCCGGGCTTCCCAGGACGGCGTCGTCGACGTTGAAGACGTAGATGAACGGCTTGGCGGTGAGGAGGCCCAGCTCCTTCAGGTGCTCCATTTCCAGCTTGTCGCTCTTGATGGAGGCAAAAATCGTGTCCCCGCGTTCCAGAACTTTCTGGGCGTCCTTGATCGCGTTCAGCTCGGCGGCCTCGCGCTGTTTGAGCTTGACGGCCTTCTCGATGCGCGGCACGGCCTTCTCAATGGTCTGCAGGTCGGCGAGGATCAGCTCCGTGTTGATGGTTTCCATGTCGGAGCGGGGATCCACTTTGCCGTCCACGTGCACCACGTCCGGGTCGTCAAAAACGCGGATGACTTGGGCGATGGCCTCCGCCTCGCGGATGTTGGCGAGAAACTTGTTGCCCAGGCCTTCGCCCTCCGAAGCTCCCTTGACGATCCCTGCGATGTCGACGAAGGAGACCGTGGCCGGCAGCAACCGGGCCGAGCCAAAGACCTCGGCCAGTCTGGCCAGCCGTGGATCAGGGAGGCTGACCATGCCGACGTTGGGTTCAATGGTGGCGAACGGGTAATTCGCCGCGAGCACGTTGTTGCGCGTCAGCGCGTTGAAAAGGGTTGATTTGCCGACGTTGGGCAGTCCGACGATGCCAATTGTAAGAGCCACGGCTCAATCGTACCGGCAGGGCCGGGGTTTCGCCGCCCGGCGGATCGCGGGCGCACAAGAACGGCGGGAGTGAACCCGCCGTCCTTGAAGGCAAATCCCTTCCGGTGCTAGTGCATCGAGAAGAGGTTCTGCCACGCGCCGGTCTGGGCCACGGATCCAATTGTCGCCGCGTTCAGCGCCAGTGCCAGATTGACACCGATCACCGGAGCGACGTTGAAATTGAAGTCCAGGAACAGTGTTTCGCGGCTGGGAAGCAGCTCCGCCGTCTCGGCTTCGAGATCGATGGAGCTCAGTGCGGATGTTGCTGTCATGGCGGTTCACCTTTCTCTGTTGCCGGGCATCTGAAATTCCTAACACCCGGCTACTGGATTGTCAGTGCTGGGTGAGGCTGACATTCTGCCAGGCTCCGCTCGTTGCACTCGAGAGCAGGGTCACGGCATTGACAGCGTAGGACGCATTCTGCGCCGCGACAGCTGCCCAGTTGATGTGGAAGTTCAGGAGCAGAGTCTCCCGTGACGGGAGCAGCTCTACGCTCTGTCCCTCCAAATCCATGACGGTCAGTTTCTCCATCTCATTCACCTCCCTTCAGGTCTAGGAGGTCGATCGATGAAAGCTTTGAGGTTCTGAGGCGCAGCAAGCCGGCAGGGAGCGGCAGGCGACGCGCACTCACGTGCCGCACCGGGCCGGCCACCTCCGTGTGCCGCGCGGGCTTGGGACGCAGGTGGGCGCCGGCCATTCGGGGAGTCGATGTTGCAGGTGGTGCTGTGGAACGCCGCGCCTTCCGCATGTTCTGCACGGCCTTCACTCCGTCGAGGGCGAGCCGCGGAATGAGGACGGCGATGCCGGCAACAGGCAGCGCCAGCAGCACAATCGACAGCAAGGACAGCACAACCTCTGCGGGGCGGCCCTGCGCCCAGGCGGCGCTCAATGCCTGAGAATGCAGTACGACGGCGCCGACCGCGCCGCCAACAATGAGCGGGAGGTTCCACAACAGCCAGGCGAAGAGCAGGACCAAGGCAGGAATGACGGTCAATACCCACACCCTGACAAGACGCCTGGCCGAGGGCCGCAACTCCAGGACCCGCGGGTCAAGCGGACGGCCGGGGATCAGCCCGCGCATGACGGGTCCGACGCGGGAAAAAAGATCCGGCACGCCGGCCAGATCGGTCAGGACAAAGTAGCCATCGAGCCTGATGGTCGGCGGAAGCTGCTGGATCATCATGATTTGCGTGGTGATCACGAACAGCAACAGGATCCCATTGCCGGTCAGCAGGTAGCCCAAGCCTGCCAGCAGCACGCACCATACGTTGAAGTAAAGCCCGCCCAAATCGGTCCGCAGCCTGCCGGCCCGGCCCAGACGGTAGGAGTCGGTCACGTTGGTGAAGAACGCCGGGAACACCAGATACACCCCGACGCCGATGACCCCAGGTTCGGCTCCGCCATACTTGCAGGCGGTGGCGTGCCCCAGCTCATGGATCCCGGCCCCGACAACCATCATGACGAACAGGCCCAGCAGCAGGGTCGGGCTGACCCAGATCTGCTCCAGTGCGCCCACGATGCTGCTCGAGACAAACAGCAGCACGTCAAGCCCGATCAGTGCCGCCAGGGCCAAAATGACCACCGGCGGAAAATACAGCGGCCGCAGCACGGCGGCGAGAGAATTGACGGCCCGGGCCGGCAGGAGCGTTCCCTTGAGCCGGAGGGCCAAAAGCGGACGTGCCGTCGGTGCCGGGTCGCCCTTGGGCCCGGATCCTGCGGCATCCTCAAGCAGGCCCAAGGGCCGCAACTTTTGGTCGATGAGCAGCGTCAGCCCCGCCACGTCAAGTTCCCGGCCGTAGGCCTGGCTCACATCGCGGGCAAGCACAGGGGAGACCGGTTCAGTTGCGGCTTTCGTGAGAACCAGGTCCAATAACTCCGAGATCTGGATGACTTGTCCGTCGGGGCGCCGGACCAAGAAGGTCTCCTGCACCAGTCCGGATCCCGTCGCCGGACCCAAGAGTTCCACGCCGGGCACCACACGCCACCGGACTGCTTCCCCTTGACTGGGTTCAATGGTCATCGTCCACAACCTTTTTGTTGTCAGACCGGACGTTCCGACGGCGGGATCACCGCTAATGAGCGGTGATCCCGCCGTCGGGGTGTAACTGAAATGAAGTCGGTCCCCGTGCATCTCACACCGGAACCCGGTCGACTGGTGTCGTTAGCGCTGGCTGACGCTGACGTTCTGCCAGGCACCGCTGGTTGCACTGGAGAGCAGGGTCGCGGCGTTGACTGCGTAGGACGCATTCGAGGCCATGACAGTTGCCCAGTTGATGTGGAAGTTCAGGAGCAGAGTCTCCCGTGACGGGAGCAGCTCTACGCTCTGTCCCTCCAAATCCATGACGGTCAGTTTCTCCATCTCATTCACCCCCTCTCGTGGAATGTAGCTACGATTCCTTGACCCACGGGGCCAGTAGCTAAAGTAAAGGGCCGGGCCCGTTACTGCTGCGTTACTGCTTCCGCCGCCGGCCCGCTGCGGGCGCCGAAGAGGCGGCGGGAGCAGACGCTGAGAAGCGCGCAACAAGAAAGGTTCCGGGGTGCGGCGGAGCGCCACCCCGGAACCTTCGTCAATGCTGTCTGTCCGCGCCGGAAGCTACTGCCCCGATCGCACGTCGATGTTGCGCTGCACGGACGAGGCCCCCACGTCCTTGAGGATGATCTGGGCCAGCCGCGCCGCGGTGTCGTCGGTAAGGCTCTTGGCCAGAGGTGCTGACCGCTGCAGCCCCTGGCTGCGCGGCGTGTTCTGGAGCCGTTGTCCCAACTCGGTCTGAATCTGACTAATCATGTCCTTGGCTTGGGCGGACAGGTCACGCCGGGTGCCCCCCGAAATGACGAATTGGATGGCCGCGGAGCTGGTGGTGCATTCAGTGCACTCGACGTTGAGTGCCAGCGCGCGGTTATTCACGTTGAGCTGCGTGGCCCGGCGGGCGACGACCAGCTGGACGGCAACAGCGGAGGAAGAGCACCCTGCGCAACTTGACCATGCGACGGCGGAATTGTCGGCATTGGCCACTTTACCGTCGAAGTACACCACTTGGAATGTGGTGGCCACGCCGGAACAGCCGTCACAATTGCTGGTCGCCATGGAAACGGACTCGGCCTTGTTCGTCGAGGAGGACGTCCGCACGGTGCTTTGCGCGCTGTCCGAAACGGTCGGCTGCCCCGGCGTGGGAATTGCCGTGGACGCGGCGTCCAAACTGGTGGAGCGGTGAATCATCATGTGCGCGCCTTGGGAGGACGCCTCGGCGGGGACCACACCGACGGTGGCCGGTCCGACGAGGAGCATGCCGGAGACCAGAATCAGCACCCCAAAGGCGCCTTTGACCAGTTTTGTGCGCATAGTTTTTCCTCATATCTACTAGGAACTGCCGATTGGATCGAAGTCACTGCTGCTGTACATGAGGAGACCGGGATAATCATGGGAAGGCGCTGCGGGAACGAGGCGGTAGTTGGGCCGCCGAGGCTTGGAAGGAGTGGACTGGATCCATCAATGAAGCAAAAATCGAA
Organism: Arthrobacter dokdonellae; assembly: GCF_003268655.1. NCBI lineage: Bacteria > Bacillati > Actinomycetota > Actinomycetes > Micrococcales > Micrococcaceae > Arthrobacter > Arthrobacter dokdonensis. The sequence continues at coordinate 3,887,792 of NZ_CP029642.1, forward strand.
GAAGGTCTTACGCCCAGCTCCCGATTCAACCGGACCCGAAAGTCGTGAAAAGTCTGCATGGCAGAGACATGGTTGCCAGCCTGAACGTGGCATTTGAGAAGCACCAGCTGCGCACTTTCACGCAGCGGTTCGATGGCAGTTGCCGCAAGTGCGGCCTCGGTGGCGCATCCAGTGTCGCCCATCTGGAGATAGTGGCGGGCCAACATCTCCAGTCCGTCAAGGCGCAGCTGTTGTAGACGTTCCTGTTCGAAGATGACCCAGTCGTCATACCAGCCGGGCAGAAGGTCCGCATGGTAGAGCATCTGGGCCAACTCCGACGCAGCCAGGCCGCCGTCCCGTATGTCTGCAATGAGCCAGCGGATTTTATGGAAATCGACCTCTACGTCCGGCTCCAACGACAGGTAGTCGTGCCTCGGATCCACGATGCCGGGAAGCTTATGTGTGATGTGAAACAGGCTGGCCCGGAGATTCCCCGCTGCCTGGACCTCGGAACTGTCCGGCCAGAGCAGGCTTGCCAGTGAATGCCGGGAACGGGTCCCGAAGAGCGCCAGGGCCGCAATGACGCGTTGCTGACGGGGACCGACGGTGACCTGGCAGCTACCGAGCCGGAGTTGCCAAGAACCCAGAAGCCTGAGTTCCCACTTCTGATTTACGAGGCCATCCATATCTCCCCCGAACCTCGATATCACCACGGTTTTCGTGGTAGCGACCGCTGCACTGGTTCCGGACGAATGGTGCTGGTTCAAGCTTCCTCGCCCGACAAGATAGAGCATGGCCGCAGGAGGTGGCGATTGTCAATCGAATGTAGGCCGAAAGTTCCTATTGGCGGCGTGTCGCGCCCACCAATTATTGATTGCTCACTCGGGAAAGTCTTCCAGCCACTTCCGGACGGTCTCAAGAATCTGCTCGTGGCTGGCCGCCAGTGCTTCCCGGGGTTGGCCCGTCCCGGCCCGGCCGAACGTCAGGCGGCAGCGGAAAGGCTGATCGGCGTTGGCCTCGGACCAAATGCGGATCACCATGGTGCCACGGCCGGCGGTGTCATCGCCTGCGTGATCAGCGTTCATGGTGACTACCGCCAATTCCTCTTCCTTCATTGCGGACCCCCCTAAGACCCGTACGTGACTACCCATCAGTAATTTGCCCAGTGTATGCCCCAATGCCCGATCGGGCCATGCGGATTTCCAGCGTGTGGACAAGCCGGGACTGCGGAGGGCCAGCGAGGGGCGCGGCCCGCCGTGTCGGTCCCTCGTGGGAAGGTGGAGCCATGACTGGAATTGGATGGCTTGTGGCCATATTGATGTTGTTGGCCGGCCTGCTCGTGGGCGCCGCCGTGGCCGCCCTGATGTTCCGCCGGCGGCTGCTGGCTGCACAGGAGCAGACGGAGGCGGCGCAGCGGCGGGCCGGTGAGGTGAACGCGAACTTTGCCGCGGCCGACGCCGAACGCCGCCTGTTGTTCAACCAGAACCGTGCGCTTTCCGCCCAGCAGGGTTCGGATTCCTCCGTTCTGCAGGCCTTGGGTCCCGTCTCGGAAAAGCTGAACGCCGTACAGCGCCAGGTTTCCTTGCTGGAACGGGACCGGGTGGAGCAGTACGGGCAACTTGCCGAGCAGCTGCGTGAGGCGAAGGATGCCGACGCGAAGCTTCTGGCCACCACGATGTCACTGGAGTCCGCGCTGCGCTCCAACAATGCCCGGGGCAAGTGGGGTGAGGTGCAGCTGCGCCGCGTGGTGGAGTCGGCCGGCATGCTGGCCCACGTGGACTTTGACGAACAGGTCCACACGGCCACGGACGACGGCGCCCACCGTCCCGACATGGTGGTTCGCCTGCCCGGCGGCAAGGAGCTGGTGCTGGATGCGAAGGTGCCGCTGTCCTCCTACCTTCGTGCGCACGACGCCGGTCCGTCCGCAGGTGCCCAGGCGGACGAACACCTGGCGCGACACGCCAAGGCCGTCAAGGCGCATGTGGACTCGCTGGCCGCCAAAAAATACTGGACATCCGCGCACAACTCGCCGGAATTGGTGATCTGCTTTGTGCCGGTCGAGTCCATCCTGTCCGCGGCACTGGTCGCCGACCCGGCGCTCCTGGACTATGCCATGACGAAGGGCGTGGTGCTCGCTTCGCCAATTTCCCTGTTGGCGATCCTGAAGACCATCGCGTTCAGCTGGCGTCAGGACGTGCTGACCGAAAGCGCCAAGGAACTCTTTGACCTCTCGGCCCAGTTGTTCTCGCGCCTGGGCGTCATGGGCGAGGCCGTCGCCGGTGTGGGCGCGTCACTGAAATCCTCCGTGGAACGCTACAACAAGCTGGTCGGCACGCTGGAAGCGCGGGTTCTTCCCACGGCCCGAAAGCTGAACGCCTTCGACCCGAACACGTTGGTGGCTCCGGCGCTCGTGGAAGCGTCGCCCCGGTCGCTGACGGCGCCGGAGCTGGAGGAACGGGCAGGTTAGTCCCCACGCCCTCCCGGATGAACCCGCTGGCGCGGCTTCACCCAGGTCCCTCGGGCGCGTGGGCCCACGCCCTAACCTACGCGGCCGTGTCCGCCCAGGCCGCGCGAGGTGTCCCCGGCCGCCTTCAATGTGGCGCGCAGTTCCTTGGGGAGCGAGAACAGGATGTCTTCCTCCGCGGTGACCACTTCTTCGACGTCGCCGTAGCCGTATTCGGCGAGGAGGCGCAGCACGTCGTGGACCAGGATTTCGGGGACGGAGGCGCCGCTGGTCACCCCGACGGTGGCCACGCCTTCAAACCAGGATTCGTCAATCTCGTTGGCGAAGTCCACGCGGTGGGAAGCCTTGGCACCGTATTCCAGGGCCACTTCCATCAGGCGCACCGAGTTGGAGGAGTTGGCGGAGCCCACCACAATGACCAAGTCCGCCTGCGGGGCGATCTTCTTGATGGCCACCTGGCGGTTGGTGGTGGCATAGCAGATGTCGTCGCTGGGCGGGTCCTGCAAGTTTGGGAAGCGGTCGCGCAGTATCTTGACAATCTCCATCGTCTCGTCGACCGACAAGGTGGTCTGCGACAGCCAGATCAGGTGGTCCGGGTCCTCGACGTCGACGGAGTGGGCCTCGGCAGGGTTGTTCACGATGGTGGTGCTCTCCGGTGCCTCCCCGTACGTCCCTTCCACTTCCTCATGCCCCTCGTGGCCGATGAGCAGGATGTGGTTTTTGGCCTTGGCGAAGCGCACGGCTTCACGGTGGACCTTGGTGACCAGCGGGCAGGTGGCGTCGATGGTGCGCAGATTCCGGTCTTCAGCCGACTGCACGACGGCGGGGCTCACCCCATGGGCGGAGAAGACCACCAGGGCGCCCTCGGGGACCTCGTCGGTTTCCTCGACAAAGATGGCGCCGCGTTCCTCCAGCGTCGAAACGACATGGACGTTGTGGACAATCTGCTTGCGCACGTAAACCGGCGGACCGTAGTGTTCCAACGCCTTTTCGACGGCGATCACCGCCCTGTCCACGCCCGCACAGTAACCGCGCGGGGCGGCCAGCAGGACGCGCTTGGGGCCGGCCACGGGGGCGGCCGCGGCCACCTCTTCGGGCGACCGGCGGCGGCGCGGAATGGCAGGGATGGGGACGGAAACCGCAGTGGCGCTCATGACCCCATCTTACGTTGTCCGGTTCCTCCCCAGCAGGCTGGTGAGGAGCCCCACAACAACCAACACGGCCGCGACAATGAACCCCAGCGTGATGCCCCGGTGCCAGCTCGCCTGCGCCTGGGCGGCGAGTTCGCTCCCGAACTGGGCCACGACTTGATTTCCGGCCCCCATCGCCGTGACCTGGTCCCCCACCAGCCCGGAGCCCAGCAGCCAGGCGAGCGCCACAAGGCCCATGCCCAGACCTGCCAGGACAAGGGTCCGGGCCCTTCTGCGGGCCACCACCAGGGCAAGCAGCAGGAGAACGACGGCGGCGAGCGCCAACCAGGCGCCCATGCCTCCTACCCGGGTCAGCAGCGGAATGGCCTTGGCCACTTCCTGTTGGTCAAAGCTGACGATCATGTCCTTCGATGTGGGCAGGTTCACCCCGGTGTCCGACGAGACCTTGGCAGCCACCAGCCGGACGAGTGGGGCAATGTCCAGATGGACGTCGCCGCTTCCCTGCTGCTGTGCCGACGGGTTGAACGTCAGGTCGTGGCTGCGGCGCAACGTTTCGGACCAGGCGTCTGCGTAGCCCGGCTGGGTGTACAGGGACCGCGCCGTTGACTTGATGACGGCTGCGGCCACGTCCTGCAGCTGCTGGGGAAGGCTCAGCTGGGCAGCCGCCTGCGTGGCGACCATGGACGAAAGGCTCTTCTGGAAATCGGCGTTGCTGCCCAGCGGTCCCGCCAGCTCGACGAAGCCTGGCCCGTCCACAAGGTTGCGTTCGGCCCAGATCGCCGGACCGGCAACTGCCGCCAGCAGGAGTGCCGCAATGACGAGTACTGCCGAAACCAATGAGCGCATAGGCCATCCCTTGCTAGAAGTGGTGAGCTTTCACTTTATGCGAAGAACTTCGGCGCCCATTCCAGGTTGTCCGGGCGGTCCGGGCCGGAGGGTGTGGACAGCTGCCCCCGATTGTCGGCGGCCAAAGCTAGAGTGGAACCACGGTTTGCACCCGTGAGTTGTGTTGTTGCCCACCTGAGGACGGAGAGCGTTGCCCATGCAGGAAACCCCGGAACGGAAAGTCATTCCCGCCACGGCGGCACAGACCTCGCCCGAAAATCCGTGGCCCCTGGCGATGCTGAGCCAAAAGCTGAAGGCCCACATTGAAACGGCACCCCCCGCCTGGGTCGAAGGCCAGATCATTGAGCTGAACAAGCGGGCCAACGTCAACTACCTGACCATTCGCGACATCGACGCCGAGGTCTCACTCAGTGTCACCGTCTGGGGTTCAGTCCTCAGCCAGCTCGCCATGCCGCTGGAGCGGGGCGCGCGGGTGGTGGCACAACTCAAGCCCGACTTTTGGCTGAAAACCGGCCGCCTCTCCATGCAGGGCCGGGACATCCGTCCGGTGGGCCTGGGTGACCTGCTGGCCAGGATCGAACAGCTGCGACAAGCCCTGGCGGCCGAAGGGCTGTTTGACCCGCGTCGGAAGAAGAAGTTGCCGCTGCTCCCCCACCGGGTCGGGCTGATCACGGGCCGCAATTCGGACGCCATGAAAGACGTGCTGCGCAACGCGGCGCTGCGCTGGCCGGCGGTCGAATTTGAGGTGCGCGAGGTGGCCGTCCAGGGCGTCAATGCCGTCGCGGCCGTGATCGAGGCGCTTCGCGAACTCGACGCCGACCCGGTCGTGGACGTGATTGTCATCGCCCGCGGCGGCGGTTCGATGGAGGACCTACTGCCCTTCAGCCATGAATCCCTGGTCCGTGCCGTGTCCGACGCAGCGACGCCCGTCGTCAGCGCCATCGGCCACGAGGCGGACCGGCCGCTGCTCGACGACGTCGCGGACCTGCGCGCCTCCACCCCCACTGACGCCGCCAAGCGGATTGTGCCTGACGTCCTCGAGGAACTACGCCGCGTGGACCAGGCCCGGGACCAGCTCAACCGCCGCATCAACCAGCTGCTGGAGCGTGAAGGCGACCGGCTGACCCAGCTGCGCTCCCGCCCGGCCCTGTCCCGCCCTGAGACGATGCTCACGGCCCGGGCCGACGACGTCGCGAGGCTGGGCGGGCGGGCCCTGACCGCGGTGCGCGGCCAGGTGGGGCGGCACGGAGACCAGGTCAGGCACCTCCGGGCCCAGGTGCGTGCGCTGTCCCCGCAAAAGACGCTCGACCGCGGCTACGCCGTCGTACAGCTGAGGGACCGCAGCATTGTGCGCGACCCTGCCCAGGCCCCTGTCGGCACACCCCTGAAAATCCGCGTGGCCGGCGGCGACTTCGCCGCCGCCACAGCCAGCTCGAAGTAAAGGACAGACCATGAGCCCGGAAGCTACCACCACACCCACCCCGCAGAACTCCGACATTGGCGCGTTGAGCTACGAGCAGGCGCGTGAACAGCTGGTGGCCGTGGTCAACCAGCTTGAGGCAGGCAGCTCCAGCCTCGAGGATTCACTGGCGCTGTGGGAGCGCGGGGAGGCCCTGGCCAGGAAATGCGAGGAATGGCTCGAGGGCGCCAAGGCCCGTCTCGACGCGGCCCGCGCAACAACGGAGAGTTAGCCACTGCCGCTTCGCGCCGGAGGAGACGGCATTTTCGTAGCCGACGTAAAGGAGTCCGTAAGGCCGCCCGCGGCCGTGGGTCGGATAGTGGGCGAGAAATTACCGGCTTCGCTGGCGGTTTGCCGGTCAGACGTCCTTGAGACGGGCGCGTTCGTGCTGGACGTCGAAGTCGCCGGGTGGCCATTGCAGGTTCATGGACGCAAGTGTTTCGATGAGGATCTCCTGCACGGCAAGGCGTGCGTACCACTTTTTGTCCGCCGGGACGACATACCACGGAGCATCCGGGGTTGAGGTGCGCTCGAAGACTATTTGGTACGCGTCCATGTAGGCAGGCCAGAAGGCGTGCTCGTCGAGGTCGCCGGGGCTGTACTTCCAGTACTTGGTGGGATCGTGCAGGCGTGCCCGCAGCCGCTCAAGCTGTTCAGCCGCGCCGAGGTTGAGCATCACCTTCACCACCGTGGTCCCGGCCGCTGCCAGTTCCGCCTCAAAGTCGTTGATGGCCTGGTACCGCCGGTCCAGCTCGGATTCATCCGCCCAGCCGTGGACGCGATGGATCAGCACGTCTTCGTAGTGGGACCGGTCAAACACGCCCAACATGCCGGGGCCCGGGGCAGCCCCGCGGATGCGCCACAGGAAGTCGTGCGCCTTCTCCTCCTCCGTGGGGGCCTTGAACGCAGTCAGGTTCACACCCTGCGGGTCGACGGCGCCCACCACGTGCCCCACGATCCCGCCCTTTCCCGCGGTGTCCATGGCCTGCAGGACCAGCAGGATGGACTTCTTGGAGCCAAAGCGGCTCTCGGCGAAGAGCTGCTCCTGGAGCTGCGCCAAAACCGGCGCCCGACCGCCCAACGCGGCTGCGCCGTCGTCCTTCCTGCCGGAAAAGCCGGGCGACGCATCCGTGGGCCGGCCGGCCAGGACAAAGCCGGCGTTCACCTTGAGCAGTTCGGACGGGCTGGCGGTGAATCCAAGGGGCAGTGACACGGTGGAACCTTTCCTAGGGTTTGTACGTGCTCAGGAATTCGGCAATCCGCCCCACGGCCTCCTCCAGGTCTTCGACGTTCGGGAGCGTGACGAGCCGGAAATGGTCGGGGCGGATCCAGTTGAACGCGGTTCCGTGGGAGATGAGGATCTTTTGCTGCTCCAACAGGTCCAGCGCGAACTTTTCGTCGCTCTTGATCGGGTAGACGTCCGGATCCAGCTTCGGGAACAGGTACAGTGCGCCCTTCGCCTGCGTCGTGGAGACACCGGGGATCTCGTTCAGCAGCCGATAGGCGATGTCCCGCTGTTCACGCAGCCGCCCGCCCGGCAGGACGAGGTCCTCGATGCTCTGGTGCCCGCCCAGGGCCGTCTGGATGGCATGCTGGCCGGGCACGTTGGCGCACATGCGCATGTTGGCGAGCAGGTTGATGCCCTCCAGGTAATCCGCGGCGCGGGACTTGGGGCCGGAAATGGCCAGCCAGCCGGAACGGTAGCCGCAGATCCGGTACGCCTTGGACAGCCCGCTGAACGTCATGCAGAGCACGTCGTCGGCCGTGATGGTGGCCGTGTTGGTGAAGGCGGTGCCGTCGTAGAGGATTTTCTCGTAGATCTCGTCGGAGAACACGATCAGCCCGTGCTTGCGGGCCAGATCCACCATGCCCGTAAGGATATGGGGCGGGTAGACGGCGCCGGTGGGGTTGTTCGGATTGATGATGACCAGCCCCTTGGTCCGGGGCGTGATCTTCGCCGCGAGGTCCTCCAGGTCGGGCCACCAGTCGTTGTCCTCGTCGCACAGGTAGTGCACGGGGCGGCCGCCGGCCAGGCTGACGGAGGCGGTCCACAGCGGGTAGTCCGGAGTGGGCACGAGGACTTCGTCGCCGGTGTCCAGCAGCGCCATCAGCGACAGGGTGATGAGTTCGCTGACGCCATTGCCCAGGTAGACGTCGTCGACGTTGATGTTGTGGATGCCGCGCGTCTGGTAATACTGGACGACGGCGGTCCTCGCCGAGAAAATTCCGCGTGAGTCGCTGTAGCCCTGGGCGTGCGGCAGGTGGCGGATCATGTCCACGAGGATGGCGTCCGGCGCCTCGAAGCCAAACGGGGCCGGGTTGCCGATGTTCAGCCTCAGGATGCGGTGGCCTTCCGCCTCCAACTTTTGGGCCCGCTCCAGGACCGGGCCGCGGATGTCATAGAGGACATTGTGAAGCTTGGTGGACTGCTTGAAATCTGCCATTTACCAAATATGGCACACCGCCCTAGCCGGTGCCGGTGTGACGTGCCCGGCGGGCCGTGCCAATGGCTAGGAAGTGGCCTTCAGGAGCCCTTTTTGCACCAGCCAGGCACGGGCCACCTGGGCCGGCGAGCCAAAGTGGCTGCCGGATCCGATCCGGTTCAGGTTGACCAGCTCGTCATTGCTCAGGGCCGCGGTGACCTTGTTCAAGACGGCCTGCACGTCGGTGGAAACCTTTTTTGCGTTGATGACGGGAACCACCGTTTCCGGCCGGAAGATGCCCTTGGTGTCCGTGAGGGCCACCAAGGCGTTGTCGTCGATGGCGGGCGACGAGCTGTGGATGTCGGCCACCTGGATGTCGTCGCGGAGCAGGGCCAGCAGCAGCTCGTTCTTGGTGGAGGACAGTTCCCGGTAGGCCTTGGGGACGCAGTTGTAGTCGGACCCCACGGCGGACAGCCCCCGGTCCTTGGTGCGGAAGGACGCCGAGCCGCCAAACGTGAGAATCCCGCACACCTTGGCCAGGTCTCCGATGGTCTTGAGGTTGTATTTTTGTGCCGTCACGGTGGTGACGACCAGCGAATCGTCGTCCTCGGCCTTGGCCGGGTCGAGCATGGCGGTGCCTGCGGGAAGCGCCGTTTTGAGGGCGTCGAGGACCGGCGCCGTGGCCGACGCCCCGGTGGCCGGGTCGAGCTGCAGGAGCATGGCGCTCGAGTAGCCGGGGGTCACGTCCACCGTTCCCGCCGCAAGCTGGTCCAGCAGCGTGGGATCCTTGGGGTCCTCCGCCTTGACCGTCGCTGCCAGGCCCGCGGCGTTCAGGGCGGCCGCGTACACGTTGGCGAGCAGCTCGCCCTCCTTCGGGTTCGCGCCGTCCGGCACGGACGGGGTTCCCACCACCAGCGCCGGACCCCTTGACTGCGTGGCGCTGGGAATGACCACTATGGGGCTGGGGGTGCATGCGGTGGCGCCCGTGAACAGCAGCGACACCACGGCCGCCGCCGCGGCCAAACGTTTTAGGCGCATGCTCTCCCTTGATGTCAGGAGGGCCTGCCGGCCCGCCGGTGCAACTGGACGGGGCGTGTGCTGGTGCGCGGCCCCAAGGTTTAAGCTTACCGGTGGCGGGCCACGGGGACGGCACGGGCGGGCGTGGTCAGCCCAGGTCTTCGATGTGGACGGGTCCTTTGGCACCGAGGTCGGCCGTCTCCCGCAATTCGGCCTGCATGCCTGCGTGCTCCAGTTCCAGGACCGTGAGTCGGTTGGTGCCGGCCCGTAGCAGCGGCGCCGGAACATAGAGAGTCACCTGCGGGCCCACTTCCCAATACCGGCCCAGCAGGAAGCCGTTGGTCCAGACGAATCCCTTGCCGAAGCCCGGGAGTGCCAGGTGGGTGTCCGCCGGTTCGCGGACTTCGAACTCGCCGTGGAGCCAGCCTGGGCCGGCCGCAGTCCCGGCGCAAGCACCAGCCCCGGCACTGCCGGCCAGGTCCAGCAGTTCGTCCAGGGGCCGGTCCAGGTCCAGGGTCCGTTGTTCCCAGTGGAAGACGTAGCGCTGGTTGACCAGCACGCCGCCGAGGATGCCCTTGCCCTGGCCGAACAGGGGCCCGTAGTTGATGCGGCCCTGGTTTTCCACCAGAATTTCCAGCACCACGGATCCGCCGGGGTGCGCCACCTGCAGGCCAGTCTCCTCGGTGCCGTCGGACAGGACGCCGGCGGGCACACCGTCAATCCACACGTGGGCGCGGTCGTGCAGGCCGCGCAGCTTGATGGTCCCACCCCCGAGTGGAAGCACGGCCCGGGCCGTGTAGTGGACCATGCCGCGGTCCAGCCCCAGCTGCTCAAAGGACAGCGGCTTGAGGCTGCCCACGGGCTCCCCCGCCCTGGCAAGGTCCAGCAGCCCGGTGCCCGGCACGAGGTCAATGGCCGACGCCGGAAGCACCGTGGCCGGCCGCGTCAGCGACTCGGGCAGGGGCGTCAGTTCGCGGCCGCCGGCGGCAAAGAAGGCCGCCCGCATGGCGTGGAACTTTTCGGTCAGCCGGCCGTCTTCGGCGATGGGCGCGTCGGAGTCGTAGCTGGTGACGGTGGGCTGGATGACGCCGTCGTGGTTGCAGCCGGACGTCAGTCCAAAGTTGGTGCCGCCGTGCGCCATGTAGAGGCAGACGGAGCCGTCAAGGTCCAGAACCTTCTTCATCTCGGCCGTTGCCTCATCGGCGTTGCGTGTGTGGTGGTCCTCGGTCCAGTGGTCAAACCAGCCGTTCCAAAACTCCACGTTGAAGAAGGGCTCGCCGGGCCGGCGGCGCTGCCACACGGCGTCCGCGTCGTCTCCCCGGGAGCCCAGGGTCGCCGTCGCCCAGGTGTCCGGCAGGGAACCGCCGTCGAGGAAGTAGTCGGTGCCGCCGTCGGCCGTGAACAGCATTTCCGTGATGCCGCGGGAACGCAGGGCGTCACGGTTCCAGCGCAGGTATTCAGCGTCGTCGCCATAGCTGCCGTATTCGTTTTCGATCTGGACGGCGACTACCGGGCCGCCATTCGCTGCCTGCAGCGGCGCAATGACGGGCAGGAGCTCGTCATACCAGGCGCCCACCACCCCGGTGAAGCGCGGGTCCGATGAGCGCAGCACCATGCCGGGATCTGAGATGGCCCAGGACGGGAAGCCCCCGTTGTCCCATTCGGCGCAGATGTAGGGACCGGGGCGTACTATGACGTCCAGGCCGGCGTCTCCGGCGAGGGTGATGAAGCGCGCGAGGTCGCGCCACCCGGTGAAATCCGGGGGCACGCCCTTGGTTGGCTGGTGGAAGTTCCACGCCACGTACGTGTCCAGTGTGTTGACGCCCATGGCGGCCAGCCGCGCGATCCGGTCCTGCCACTGCTCCGGGTGGACGCGGAAGTAGTGGATGGCGCCGGCGATGATGCGGTGGGGCCGGCCGTACCTGTGCAGCCGCCGGCCGGAATGGGACAGGGACGGCGCGGCCCGGCCGGAGACCTCGGGCGCCGGGACGGTGACCTCGGGCGCTTGGACGGAGACCTCGGGCGCCGGGACGGAGACCTCGGGCGCTTGGGCGGGCATTCCGTTCACGCGCAAATCTTCTCCTGGCGCTCGCTGGGCCGTCTCGGACGGCACACTTCTGTTATCGATAACAATCATAGGCGAAGGGAGGCGGGCGGGCACAATCAGCGGTCGCGGTCGGGAACGGTCATGTTACGGGAAACAACTACACTGGGACGAACAACACCGACTCCCAGGGCCGCCGCCGCGCTTGCGGCGCACGGCCCCAGCCCAGCGAGGACGCCCGCCATGGAACCGAAAATCAAGCGCGGCCCGGCCATGCGCGACGTCGCCGCGGCGGCCGGCGTCTCGGCGCAAACCGTCTCACGCGTGCTCAGCGACCATCCCAACGTCCAGGAAGCCACGCGCCGGCGTGTGCTGGCGGCCGTGGAAGACCTGGGCTACCGCCGGAACAACACCGCCCGGGCGCTGGTCACCGGCCGGTCCAAGACGATAGGCGTGCTGACGCTGGCCACGAATTACTACTCACGGTCCTCGCTGGCCCTGGGCATCGAACTGGGAGCCCGCGAAGCCGGTTACACCGTCAATTCCGTGACCTCGGACCTGAGCGTGCAGGCGCTGACCGACGCCGTCAGCCGGCTGGTGCTCCAGGGCGTGGACGGGCTCATCATCGCGACGCCGCTGCGCGACGCCGCCCCGAAGGTCCGCCAGCTGACCGCGCGCATTCCCACCGTCACCACCGATGGCTCTTCCGGAAGCGGCGACGGGCTGGTGGGCGTTGACCAGGACATAGCGGCCGTCCTGGCCACACGGCACCTCCTCGACCTGGGCCACCGGACCGTCTGGCACGTGGCCGGCCCGAGCGACTGGTCCGACGCCGCGAGCCGCCTGGACAGCTGGCGCCGGACGCTGACGGAGGCCGGCCGCGAGGTGCCCCCGGAACTCCACGGCGACTGGAGCCCGGAATCCGGCTACCGCAACGGCCTGATCCTGGGCCGAATGCCGGAGGTGACTGCCATTCTGGTGGCCAGTGATGAAATGGCCTTCGGCGTCATCCGGGCGCTGAGCGAACTGGGCCGGCGCATCCCGGAGGACGTGTCAGTAGTGGGCATTGACGACATCGACCTGGCCGCCTACGCCAACCCTCCCCTGACCACCATCCGCCAGTCTTTCGAGGACACCGGGCGCCGGGCCGTCCTGCACCTCCTGGCGCAGATTGCCAACCCGGACATGGGTGACTATCCGGAGCTGGTGGCGCCGACGCTGATTATCCGCGGAAGCACCGCGCCGCCACGCTGACCGCGCCGCCAGCCTGAGCGTCGCGTCCCGCCCGTCGCCGCTGCGACGACGCTGCGGCCGGCCGGCCTCCGGCTATTTCCTGCCGGGTGCTGCCTGTTGGGCAACGAGCAACGGCACACCGTAGATGGGGTCCTTATCCAGGATCCGCACATCGTCCAGGCCCTTGGCGGCCAGGTGCCGCTTGAAGGATTCCTGCAGGGCGGGCACGTTGCTGCCCAGGCCGCTGCCCAGGACAATGGGTCCGGCGACCCCCAGCTGCGCCGCCACCTGGTGCGCCATCGCGGCAAGGTCGGCGCCGGCGCGGTCCACCATGGCAAGCGCCCCCGGATGGCCGTTGGCCGCTGCCGCCACGACCACTGGCGACGCGGCGGCCCAGTAGCGGCGTGTGGTGCCTGAGTGAAAGTGGCCGATCAATTCGCGCGGGCTCTTCAGCTTGCAGTACTCGAGCAGGCCGCGGGTCAATGCGTCCGGTTCGGCGCCCAGGTCCATTTGGTGCAGGCTGTGCCTGACGGCTTCCCGTCCCAGCCAGTATCCACTGCCTTCGTCGCCAAGCAGGTAGCCCCACCCCCCGGCGCGTGCCTCGTAGCCTTGGGCGTTGGTGCCCCACGCCGCGGACCCCGTGCCCGCGATCACGGCCACACCGGTGGAGGCGCCGCCGGCGGCGAGGAGAAGGCGGGTGTCGTGCACCACGGTGATCGCGGCTCCCGGCACAAAGGGACCGATGAGCGCGCGAAGGGCGTCGGCGTCGTCGTCCGTGTCCACGCCGCCGGCGCCCGCAAGCACCACGTCCGGGCGCGGATTGCCCAGCTTCCCGAAGAGCTCCGCCAGGTTGTCGCGGGCGGTTTCGACGCTCACGTTTTGCACGTTGGCGCTGCCCGCGCCCGCGTCCGCGGCGACGGTCCCGCCCGCCCAGAGCATGCCGCGTGTTTTGGAGCCGCCAATGTCCAGGCCCAGCACGGCCGGCTGCGGGACATCGGGCATCAATGAGTGGCTTGTCACCCACCTAGACTAATGGCATGTTCGCTTCCCCCATCATCGTTGCCCCCATGGCCGGCGGAACCACGACGCCGGAACTCGCCTTGGCTGCCCGCCGCGCAGGTGCCTTCGCCTTCGCCGCGGGCGGGTACAGAACGGCCGCATCCCTCGCCGAGCACCTGGCACCCCTGCGGGCCGCCGGCGGCGGCTTTGGCGTAAACCTGTTTGTCCCGCGCACCGCACCGCTGAACCCCGCCGACGCCGCCGCGCTGGCCCGCTACCGCACGGAACTGGCGGCGGGCGCCGAGCGCCTGGGTGCCGAGCTTCCGGCCGATCTGCCCGGCCCCGCGGACCCCAAGGCGCAGGACTTTTGGGAAGAAAAGCTGGACCTGCTGCTGGGCGATCCGGTGCCGCTGGTCTCCTTCACCTTTGGCCTGGCGCCCGACTCCGTGGTGGCGGCGCTTCACGCGAAGGGCACGCAGGTGGTGGCGTCGGTGACCAGCGTTGCCGAAGCGGTGGCAGCGGCCGGTACCGGCGTGGACGCGCTGGTGGTGCAGCATTCCAATGCCGGTGGCCACTCGGCGGCCTTCCTGCCGGGCGCCTCGCAGGGCGCGCCCGGTATCGTGGAGCTGGTCGCCGAGGTGAGGGACGCCGTCGGGCTTCCCCTGGTCGGAGCCGGCGGGATTGGCGACGCGGCAACGGCCAAGGCCGTGCTGGCGGCCGGCGCCGAGGCGGTGCAGCTGGGGACGGCCGTGTTGCGCAGCGACGAAAGCGGCGCCCGCGCGCTGCACAAGGACGCCTTGGCCGATCCGGCCTACACGGCCACTGCCGTCACCCGCGCGTTTACGGGACGGGCGGCGCGGGCGCTGGTCAACGATTTTGTCCGCAGACACTCCGCCTCTGCGCCCCATGCGTACCCCGAAGTGCACTTCCTCACCGGACCGCTGCGCGCCGCCGCTGCGGCGTGCGGGGACCGGGAGTCCCTGAACTTGTGGGCCGGGACGGCATGGCAAAAGGCTGCCGCCGGGCCGGTGGAGGGCATTGTCAAGGGCTTTCTGGACGGACTGTAGGCTCCGTCGGCGGTGCTGCCGGCACCTGGGCGGGCGGGCTCCCGCCTGGCCCGTCAGCAGCCCGCCGTCAGGGGCGCTCCCTGGCCGCGCTGCCCAGCAGTTCCCGACCCCGGGACAGCACCATGTCCCTGAACCGCGTCGCTTGGGCCGGCCCGTCCGGCCGGTTGTGCCAGACCAGGCCAATGTCGCGCCGGGCGGAGGGCCAGGTGATCTCCACCTCGCGCCAGCCGAGGGAGCCGCGGAAGGCATCGCGGCCGGAGGCGGAGGCACCGCGGCCGGGACGGGCAGGAGGCGCCACGGCAACGCCCAGCCCCGCGGAGACCAGCCCGCGGATGGTGTGGAGGTCCTGGCCCTGGAAATCCACCCGTGGGCGGAACCCGGCACTGCGGCACAGCGCCTCCACGATCGAGCGCATGCCGTAGCCGGGTTCAAGCATCACAAATCCTTCGTCCCGCACCGCGTCCAGCCGGGTCCCGCCGGAGCCGGCCAGCCGGTGGCCCTCGGGAACCACCAGCATGAGCGGTTCCGAATACAGCACCTCCGCACGGATGGTGCTGGTCGGCGCGGGCGGTGGGGCCACGAGAGCAAGGTCAGCCGCCCCCGTTTCGAGCAGTTCCAGGCAGAATTGCCGGCTGCCCTGCTGGAGGTCGAAGGTGACTGAGGGGTTGTCCTTGGCATAACCCCTGATGAGCAGGGGCAGCGTGGCCTCCCCGAAGGTGTGCTGGAATGCCACGGAGACCTGGCCGAACGACTTTCCGGATTCCTCCCGGGCCTGGGCCAGGCCAGCGCGCACCGCAGCCAGCGCCTCGGCCGCCTTGGGGATGAGCGCCAGCGCCGCCGGCGTCAGTTCCACGCCGCGGCCCCGGCGCAGCAGCAAGGGCGTACCGACGACGCCGGCCGCCCGGGAAAGCGCCCGACTGGCCGTCGACTGCGGGATCCCCAGCGCCTGTGCGGCTGCCGTGACGTGACGGCTGGCACCCAGTTCCACCAAGATCGGCAGCACGGGAAGCAGCCCGGAGAGGTCGTCGTGATCGTCTTCCATGCTTCATGGAAGCATGGAAGCGCCAGGTTTGTCATCCATATTTGGGTTGGATTTGAACAAATCATGCATTGGACGCATTGGTCAGGCGGACCTACGGTTGAACCTGTGATGAGCGCGAACCAGACCGGGACCCCGACAGCGCCTGCTCCATGGGCGGGCCACGGCCTCGGCAGTGCCGGCTACCGCAGGGTCCTCGCCGCGCTGGCGTGTTCCGGAGTCGCAACTTTTGCCCAGCTGTACTCGCTCCAGGGGCTGCTGCCCCTGATGTCCCGCGATCTGCACGTCTCCGCCGCGCAATCGTCCCTGGCCATCTCCGTGGCCACCCTGGGCCTGGCCGCCGCGGTGCTTCCGTGGTCGTTTGTGGCGGACCGCGCCGGGCGCGTGCGCACCATGGGAGTGGCCGTCATCCTGGCCACCGTCTTCGGCCTGCTGGTTCCCGCCGCCCCGAACTTCGAAACACTCTTGATCCTGCGGGCCCTGGAAGGCGCCGCCCTGGGCGGGATCCCGGCGCTCGCCATTGCCTACCTGACCGAGGAAATCAGCCCGCGCCACGCGGGGGCCGCGGCCGGCGCCTACGTGGCCGGCACCACTCTGGGCGGGTTGTTCGGGCGGCTGCTGGCCGGACCCGTGGCGGACCTTGCCGGCTGGCGGATCGGGACACTCTGCGTGTCCACCTGTGCCGCAGTGGCCGCCGTCGGCTTCCTGTTGCTGGCGCCCGGGCCACGCGGCTTCACCCCGGTGCGGGGAGGCGGCGGCTTTCGTGCGGCCCTGGCCAGGCTGCTCCCCCAGCTGCGCAACAAGTCGCTGCTCGCACTGTACGCACAGGCGTTCCTGTTGATGGGTGCCTTTGTCAGTGTCTACAACTACTTGGGCTTCCGCCTTGAGGCGCCGCCCTACCTGCTGCCAGCCTCCGCGGTGGCACTGCTGTTCCTGGCCTACCTGGCCGGGACGGTGTCCTCGCGCACTGTGGCGGGACTGGCTGCGCGGTTCGGCCGGCGCAACATGCTGCTGGCGTCCACTGTCCTGATGGTGGCAGGCCTGGCCGTGACACTGGCCGCGGCGCTGCCTGTCATCCTGGTCGGCCTGGTGGTGTTCACCGCCGGGTTCTTCGGCGCCCACAGCATCGCCTCCGGCTGGACGGGGGCTCTTGCCACCTCGGGCAGGGCCCAGGCCTCCTCGCTGTACAACCTCAGCTACTATGCCGGCTCGAGCGTCGTGGGGTGGTCGGCTGGGCTGGTGTTCCAGGCCGCTGGCTGGACCGCGCTGGCGGCTGCCCTGGCAGTCCTGGCCGTGCTGGCGGCCGGCACGGCGGCGGCCCTGCTGCCCGCCGGGCGCCCCCAACGCTCCTTCAGATAATGCAGCCTTCCAGGCAACGCTCCTTCAGATAATGCAGCCTTCCGGTATGGATTTGGTCGCTCTCGACCGGTTTATTATCGCCGCCCGGGATATTCCGAGGTCGCGCGAAACCTGCACAGCGGGTCACCGCCCTTTACCAGGCGCATTGCGCTTCGAACCTGGCTGTCAGCGACCGGGCGGGGCTTCCCGCCCACGTCCTTTGGACTCGCCGTCGCCAAGATTGACGACCCGCAGGCCCACGCCTCGGCTGCGGACTTTGGCGGCGAAGGCAAGCATGTCCCGGGTGGATCGCCCGGGACAATCCAGGTTTAGACGAAGAACGTGCCGCCGTCGACCATCGTGTCCTTCCCTTGGTTTGTGGGACCATGAGTCTTGCGGTGGATGCACCTCGTTACTCCAATGCGGCCGTTTCAGGAAAGGACGCCCGTACCGATGACGTAAGAAGCAGCCATTGCTAGAAGCGCCCAGTTCCAGGACTCCGGTCATGGTGAGGTAATGACTGTGGGTTGTTAGGCGTTGCTCTTGATTTTGTAGCGCAGGATGAGCCCGGTGCCTGGGTAGCGGGTTTGGGTGCTGTTTAGGTGTTCGCATAGCTGGGCGATGGCCGCGGTTTTTGCCTTGGTCGGCAGTGGGTCGAGGCTGATCGTGAGGTATCCGGGTTTGGTGGGGTCGATGTCACCGGCCTGGTTGAAGGCTTGGCGCATGAGCGCGTGGGCTTCCTGGGTGGCGCGCTTGTAGCCGGTGTTGGTGCGGATTTCCCGCGCGATGCTCATCGCGGTGTTGTAGGCGGCCATGCGGATGCCGTGGTGGATGAGTTTGGTCTCGGTGTTCAGGACTTGCTGTCCGGGGCTCAGGTCCCCGAGCCGGACCTTCGCCGGAATGCTCTTGTGCACTTTCTCGGCAGCGACCAAGGCATTTTCTGCTTCCCCCACCGGTGCCATGACCTGGTTGTGCATGGCACTGGTCAGCGTGACTTCACCGGCACCGTCGGCCGGGGTCTTCAGGGCCAGCAGGTTCGCATCCGCCACGGCGGCGGCCTCTGCATGCGCATTCCTGGCGGCAACGACCTTTTGGTAGGCCTTCTTCTTTGCCGGTTCCGGCACCAAACGGTCCTCATCGTCACCGGTGGAAGCATAGGAGTCGTGGGAGTCGAGGTCGAAGTGCATGCGGGCATAGCGGAACTGGTTTTCCTGCCGCCACCGTGAACCCATCCGGTACACCACCTCGCCAGCGCTCATGTCCCTGTCGGTGGTGAGGATGTGGATTTGCCGGGTGCCACCACCGGTCGCTGGAACGATCCGGCTGACCTGCCGGATCGTGAACACTTCCCCGGTCGTCTTCGTGGCGGCCAGGGGCAGGTCAACGAGAGTGTCAGCAACAGACCAGGACCGTGTCTGAGCATTCTCGCCGGTGTGGGATACCTCGGCGAACTGGTCGTCGTCGATGTTTTTGCTGGCGCCTTTGCGCCAGGTCAGCACATCAAAACCCTTTTCTGCCATGTGTTGAAAGAGCGCCGGTGACCAGCCTCCACGGTCAAAACCGACCAGCACGCGCCGGTCATCACCCACAGCCGTGCGGAGTTCTGGCAGGAGGTTGCGCAGCTCGGTGGCCAGGGACGCACCCGGTTCGGCCATGACGACGAACACCGGTGAGCCGTGGGCGTCGGTGACCCAGGTTTCCTCGGTTGCAGGGACCGGGAACTTGAGCCGGGTGGAGTAGATCTTTCCGATCTTCTTAGTGCCCTGGTAGGCGCGCACATGCCCGTCAACATAGAGGATCGCGGTCAGATCCTCAGCATCGGGACCGCTCATGTTCAGGTGGTGTTTGGCCAGGGCGGCAATAAGCTCCTCGGCTTTGCCGGCCTCGGCGAGTTGGGAGATCCGGCGGCGGATCGTCTTTACCTCCGGGGCTCGGTCCATGCCCAGCACCCGACCCAGTTCCACAGGGTTGAAGCGGGTGGCGCCCTCGGCCCGGGTCTCCCCGGCCAACGCCCGCAATACGGCATCGATCAGGATGGTTTCCAGTCCGTAGAACCCGTCCGGCAAGGAACCATACACCTCCTTCGCGCAGGAGAGCAGTCCGGTGGTTTCCAGTGCCGGCAACGCCAGGAACAGCCCGGCATGGCGAATGTGGGCGGCCGGGGCAAACACCGGGGCCGCACAGTCAAGGAGCCCGGCCCGTGCCGCTGCCCGCTCCCCATCACGGGGCACCGGGGCCGGCAGCACCGGCAATGCAAGCTGTTCAGCTGCTTCAAGGGGTGCCACGCCATCGCGGGCAGATGGACCTGTCGCTGCTTCTGTTGCGGTGGTCATGGCCATGGCACGTCGGACCGTGTCAGTGGAAACCCCCGTCGCTTCAGCGGTCGCCCGCAGGCTGACCCCGCCGACACGAACAGCACGTATCTGCGCTGCTTTCTCATCGGTCAGCAGGGAAGGACGTTTGGGACCCTTCTTCACCGGCGCCAAACCCAGCAGCCCTGCCCCTTCCAGGGATTTGCGCCAGCGCCGCAACGACTCCGTGTTCACACCAAAACCGGCGGCGACCTCGTTCACCTGGGCGGCACCGGTATCGACCAGCTGCGAGGCCGCCAAACGGCGCAGACCGTCCTGGCCGGCACCCCACACATAGGCCAACTGCCCGTTGATGAAGACCTTGCCGCCCACCTCATTTTCCAGCAGGGCGGCATGCTCGCCCATGAGAACTCCGCCGAGATCGGCCAGCACAGGAAGGGCGGTTTGGATGGTCATTGAAACCATTGTTTCACCCACCCACACAACGAATTCATCACGCCTTTATTATCTCACACTATGGCCAGGATTAACAGCCCGGGCCACAGTAAGAACCGCGTCAATTCAACGAACCACGAAGACCACTTCATCGCCGTGTCCAGAGGCCTGAGTTCTGCTGGCTGCGCCTCTGACAACGGGAGGCGCGTGCGAACAGAGATGCGCTGGATACTGGACCGGCAGGCCCGTCGGCTTATTTTGCCGCGTCAAGACACCCTGCACCGAAAAGCCATGCGGAACAACGCCAAGAATTTGAACAGCGGCGCGGGGACTACGCTGT
Source organism: Arthrobacter dokdonellae (assembly GCF_003268655.1). NCBI lineage: Bacteria > Bacillati > Actinomycetota > Actinomycetes > Micrococcales > Micrococcaceae > Arthrobacter > Arthrobacter dokdonensis. The sequence continues at coordinate 3,907,938 of NZ_CP029642.1, forward strand.
GCAGACAATGCCGCGAAGAAAACCTGGGTCGAGGTCGTCGGCGTTCGTCATCCTGGATGCCCGGTTTGGCCAGGTGAGGAAGAACTGTCGCCGCGTCAGTTGCCCGCCTGGGCTTGATCGGCTGCGGTTTCACGGGTGGTGCAGTCAACGACGTGGGCCGTGCCGGCGATTTCCCGCAAGGCAAAGACGCCGTCCAGCGCAGCTTTTACCGACCCGAAATCTGCGGACAGGGCCACTGTGCGCATGAAGTCATCGACTATTTTTATGCGGTACGCCCCGTTGGTCTCTTGATGCAGTTCAATTCGTCCAGTCATCTGATGTCTCCTTTTTGAGCCATGGTTGTGTAGTTGGTCAATGCGCGGGGCCTGCCCTGCTTGCCCTTCCGTGCGCGCGGCCCGGCATCGGGTTCGTGCACGGAAAGGTACATCCCGTGGGCTGCTCCCCCTGATCGCGCGCCGGGCTGGCGCCGTTTATCGGGTGCCTGTTCATTAGTTCCGTTTCATTTGGGCTGTCTGTGCCACCGGGCAAACCTGTGCGCAGGAATGGCTCATAGTGGCACGTCCAACTGGAATCCGCAGTGACACTTGAGCCGGTGGGTGCGAACCGAAATCGGGCCGGCCGGGTTGCCTTGGCTGCCCGCAGGAACGTGGAGATGCGAAAGGCCTTCCGCGATTTCCAACATCGGCTCACCGCAATGGATGAAGTAACGCCCGAAATGCAGGACACCCGGGGCTGTGGCCCCTGAGTTGAGTATCTCGGCCACCTGCTGGACCGTGGCATCCTGCGCGCTGAAAGAGCCGCAGGCTGAACATGAGTACTCGACGGAGATACGGCCGGCGATCTTCGGTTTGATCGGCCCAATGAATTCGATGATCAGGTCATCGGTGCTACCGCACCCAGAGCAGATCAAGGCCTGCGTCCCAAGGGCGTCGCTTCCCCCGTGACGATCTGCAGGTGGCAAGGCGGCCATAAAGAATCTCCCAAATGACGTTCAAGAGACCAGGACTTGATTGTTTAGGCGGTGGCCGGAAGGGTCCCGGCCACCGCTTACCCCCAAAGAGAGTGTGCACTCCCCCCAGGGATATTCACACAGTCATAAGTTTTACACAATGTAATGGATAAGTGAATAGTATGACGCTTCTTTTCCATGTCCTGCGCCTCTGCGGCATCCAGAACGGCGCCAGGCTGATTCCCACAGCAGTACGAAGCCGCAGGCGCTGACACCCGTGACGGCACACGGCGCCGGGCGGACCTTGGGCACCGCGAGTTGGACCGCGGGCGGTTCTGGCACATTGGACGCATGGTGAAACCACCCAGCCAAGGCACCACCCTCGCCCGTCCCGAGGGACGGCACCGGCAGGCTTCCGCATGGGTGGAGGCAATCTCAAGCCGTCCGCTCCCCAGTGCGCGGGGCCCTGGCCGCAGAGAATGACGCGGGGCCTTGGCCTCAGAGAATGATAGGTCAGGTACGGACGGGTGCCGCGTGCGTCGCAAGAGGAAGGACGTGATCGGGATTCCAGGCGGGCTTGCTGCCGGCCCGCCGCTGCTCGACAGTGCGGCCCAATGCAGGGTTGCTCTCAGCCAATGTTCTCCCAAACCGACTCTGCCGCCGCAGCGTCCTGCTCCCTGCGCCGCAGCGTGCGGCTGAGGGCGTCCATGCGCTCGGCGGCCAGCGCCACCAGCACGCTGTTGGCGGTTTTACGAAGGGCTTCCGCGCGTGAGCCGGGCGCCCAGCCAGCCTCGACAGGCGTGATCAGGCCGGTGGCCACCAGGCCATTGGCGAGGCCCACCCCGGCGATGCGGGCGCAACTGACGGCGAGTCCGGGCGTGAGGCGGTTGGCCGAGATTTGCGCGGATAGGTTTTGTGGTGCAATCCCAGTGCTGCGGCACAGCTGTTGGCGCAGGCCGGAGGGGCCGATCGCATCCAACCACGCTCGCACGGATGCCCGGTGCGGGATGGGGGAGAACTCGATCTGGACTTCATCGGCGCCGCTCTCCGCGGCGGCACTCCTGGCCAGGACCTCCCGGAGCAGGTCCATGTCGGATATTTGACTCAACAGCTCAGCATCACTGGGCTGGGCAACCCCTGCAGCCACATCACGGTAGTCCGGGAAGACGGAGAGGGATTCAACCACCGAAAGCCGTCGGGAACGGCTGACAGCAATAACCGTGGCGACGCTGACACGACCGCGCACCAACTGCTGGGCCAGAGTCGAGCGCTTGATCCCGGCTGCACGGCACACCGCCGCATGGCTCATCGCCGGCGCCACGACGTCAAGCCACCGCTGGAACGACACTGCAGAAACCGTCAAGGTCCCACTCTCCTCGCGACTGCACCGGATAAGGACGAAAGATGCGCATCGCGTGCCCCGCAGGCATATGCGCGCCGCTGGATGAGTGATTCCAGGCCGCCGCGCCTGGCGCAGGCGCCCGCGCGGCACCAGCCGCAAAATTTGGCGTCGTCAGGGCAAGCTGGACGAACGCCCGTGAAAGCGGCCTGCAGGTGTCCCCCGTCATCTAACAATGCCCAGTCAGGAACCTTCCAGACATCGGCTTCCGATCTCATAGCGGGCCACCAGCCATTAAAGGAAAAATGCAAGCCACAGGTAATACAAAGCCTGAATGTTCTAGGTAGCCAACCATGGCGGCGGTACCCTTCCAAAATTAGGGAATCTAAGGATCCGCCGGGGTCTGGGGCTTACTCTCCACGCTAACAGGCTTCGACGTCCGCCGATAGGGCTGCCATGGCAGCAGGCAGGCAGCATGATCACCTCTATGAGGGGCAAACGGTGCCCGCCGCTCCACTGAGCCCCATTGAAGCCCATGGAGGACCGGACCCGCGCCTCCTCGTTGCTTCCCCAAACACCCCTGTCAATGCCTCCAGCCCCGGGCCTTGAAGACGCGGTGAGTGCGTTTGCCGATGTCGCCGCCATCAGCCTGCGGCAGTAGCGGGCCTGCGGGAGGGCACAGGTGTCAAGGGGCAACTCCAACGGACAGCCAACAGCAGAATCGGGATTGAACACGTCAAGACGTGGTTGCACCCGCAGCAAATGCCCGTGATCGCGGCAAACTTAGCGACACTTGCACGGCTATTTTGGCGCGGTCTCGCCATCCCTGGATCCGCGACTTGCAACCCATCAAATTCAAGTCGATGCTAGCTCCGGGGGTGCGACTTCGAGCGGTCACAAAGCCGCGTCAACTGTCGCCAAGCAATCAACTGCAGGAGCGTCAGCAAAAAACACCCCGCATCTGCAGGAGCGTCAGTGACAGACGGCTTCGACGGCCCGGACCAGGTCGGCCAGGATGTCCTCGGCGTCTTCAAGCCCGATCGAGACGCGCAGCATGGTGGCGTGCGGCTTGGCCTCCGCGGCCACCGGCCGGTGGGTCAGCCCGGCGGGATGCTGGATCAGGGTGTCAACCCCGCCGAGTGAGACGGCGTGGGTCATGAGCCGGACATGCTCCGGAATGGCCTCGGCATGCTCGGCGGTGTCCACCTCGAAGGACAGCAGCGATCCCGGGCCGACCATCTGCGTGCCCACCAGACCCAGCGGGTCGCATTCCGCCAGGCCCGGGTAGAGCACTCGAGCCACGGCCTCGTGGGACTGCAGCGCCGAAGCAACCTTGTGGGCGGTTTCCTGCTGGGCGCGGACACGGACCGGCAGCGTGGCCAGCCCCCGGTGCAAAAGGTAGGCGGGCCACGGCGTCAGCAGCCCGCCCGTGATGGCGCGGACCTGCCGCAGGCGCGAAGCCCAGCCCGCGTCCGTGGCCACCACGCCGCCCATCGCATCGCCGTGGCCGCCGAGGAACTTCGTGGCGCTGTGCAGCACCAGCGAGGCGCCCAGTTCCAGCGGCCGCTGCAGGACCGGCGTGGCGAAGGTGTTGTCGATCATGACGGGAACGCCGTCTGCCTCGTCCACGAGCGCCTTGATGTCCAGCAGGCGCAGATCCGGGTTGGCCGGCGTCTCGGCAATCACCAGCCCGGTCTCGGGACGCAGCGCGGCGCGCACCCCGCCCGGCTGCACAAACGTCACCCGCGTCCCAAGCAGCCCCGTGGCCAGCACGTGGTCCGAACCGCCGTAGAGCGGCCGGACCGCCACCACGTGCGGCTTCCCGCCCGCGACGGCGGCGAGAAGTGCCGCGGCAAGTGCGGCCATGCCCGTGGCAAAGGAGACGGATTCCGCCGAGCCCTCCAGCGCCGCGACGCCGGATTCAAAACGGGCCACGGTGGGATTCCACAGGCGCTGGTAAACGGTGGTCTGGCCAGCGGCGGGCACTCCACCGGTGGCCATGAGCTCGTAGGCGTCGCCGCCGGACCCCACACCTGCCAGCGGCGCCGTGGTGGACATGTCCAGCGGAATGGCATGCACGCCCAGTTCCGCCAGGTCCTCGCGCCCTGCATGGACCGCCGTTGAATCCCAACCCAGTTCGATGCCCAACATCGCCAACCTGCTTTCCCCGGCCGCATTGCCATAAAGATTCATCGATCAGCAGCAAGTATGTCCCAGAAATGCGGATATTTGTTAGAATGGTGAACTATTGGCAGGATCAATCGCCAAATTCGCGTCATTACATCACCTTGGAGGATCCCATGGCGTCACCAGCGAAGAACGTTCGGCGCGACTCAGCCGGGCAGCCCCGGCCCGTGGAGGCCCTTGACGGCGTGGACCGCCAGATCATCGACGCGCTCGTGGCGGACGCCCGCATCACCAACCGCGATCTCGCCGACGCCGTGGGCATCGCGCCCTCCACGGCGCTGATGCGCACTCGCTCGCTCATGGAACGCGGCGCCATCGAAGGCTTTGAGGCAAAGCTGAACCTGGCCGTGATCGGCCGGGCGGTCCAGGCGCTGATCGCCGTCCGCCTGCGAGCGCACGACCGCGACCAGATTGACACCTTCACTTCCCGCGTCCCGAAGCTGCCCGAGGTGCTCTCCACCTTCCACACCTCCGGTTCCGTGGATTACCTGCTGCACATCGCCGTCCGCGACACCGACGCCCTGCGCGACTGGGTGCTGGACAACCTGACCACCGACCCCGTGGTGGGCCACACCGAAACCACGCTGGTCTTCAAGCACATGCCCGGCCACAGCGGCCCGCTGGACTGAGCCCGGCGCCGGCGCGCCCGCCGGAGTCGCACGTTTGCAGGGCCGCACGCTTAGCGCGCTGCACGTGTTCAAGGCACGACGCCGGCGGGCCTGCTCCCGGGCTCAACGCACCTTGGCGGCGGGCCGGCTCCTCCGGTGCGCGGCAACGGCCAGGGCGGCGCAGGCCACGACGATGGGTACGGCAAAGCCGCTGACGGAAGCCTGCAGCCCCCAGAGCTTCACGGCGACCCCCAGGCCGAGCACCGGCACCGCGCTGCCAAGGTACGTGACGATATAGACGGCGGAAATGACCTGTGCATGCCGGGAAGGTTCCACGGCTGCGGCGACGTCGTTGAAGACCACGCGGAACGCCGCGCCCTGGCCCAGCCCGGCGCTGATGCTCGCCAGCACCAGCAGCAGGGGCGATTGCAGCGGCCCGGCGGCCGCGATCAGCGCCACCGAGGCCCCCAGCAGCAGCAGGCCGGCGGGGACCAGGAAGCGCCCGCGCAGTGAAAGCAGCTGGCTGAGCGCCGAGCAACCGAGCGTGACAGCGGCCAGCAGGCCGATCAGGGGTCGGGAATCAGCCTGCATGATGTGGGCAAAGTAGCCCGGCGCCAGCGACAGGCAGAACCCGAAGACCGCAAAGCTGACGAATCCGGTGGCCGCCGCGAGCCAGAACGTGCCGCGCGCCGAGCGGGCCAGCGCGGGCAGCCGCGGCCGGAGGTAGTTGCGCCCCTGGCCGGCGGGGGCCGGGGCGAGTGCCGGACGGGCATCGAGCATCAGCAGCGGCACCAGCAGCAACAGCAGGATCACTGAGTGCACGGCAAACGGCGCTTGGGTGTGGTCCGGGAGCAGGGACAGCAGCCCGCCCACCACGGGCCCGGCGGCCACGCCGCCCGAGGAGGAAAGCAGCGTAAACCGCGACGCCCACTCCGGCCTGCTTGGCATCAGGTCGCGCAGGGCCGCGGCGCTGGCACCGGTGCCGATGGCCACGGCCAGGCCCTGCAGGGCACGCCCCGCCACCAACATCGGCAGCGAGCCTGCCGTGCCAAACACCAGCCCGCCCGCCAGGCCGACGACGACGGCCAGCACCAGGGCGGCACGCCTGCCAATGTGATCGGACCAGTGGCCGAAAAGCACCAGCCCGCCGATGAGGGCCACCACATAAGCGGTGAAGGCAACCGTCACACCCACCGAGTCGAAGCCGATCCGCGCCTGCAGCAGAGGGTAGAGCGGGGTGGCCAGGTTGGCCCCGACCAGCAGCGTGAAAATGACCGTGCCAGCCAGAAAGAGGCGCGTGCCGACCGTGGCATTCCACGACCACCGGGAAGCGGGCGCGGGGCGCATGGCCAGGTCCTGCAGGACGGTCACGGTCACTCTCTTTCACGGCTCTTGTTGTTGCAAATACTTCTATAGACTGAGGTATCGACCGTCCTTTGATTCAAGTTTTCCCTTTCTTTGAAGCATATTGATCAATAACGTGAGCACTACACGTTCCGGAGTGAGCCGCATGAGCATTTTGGACCCCCTTGACGTCCGCCTGGTACTTGCCCTGATCGGGGATCCGCGTGCCCAGATCGGCGAGCTTGCCGACGCCCTCGGCGTGGCCCGCAACACCGTCCAGTCGCACCTTCGCCGACTCACGCGCACGGGCGCCCTGCGTCAGGGCGGCCGCGAGGTGGACCTGGCGGCGGTCGGCTACGACGTGGTCGCGTTCGTCACCATCGAAGTGACACACCGCGACCTCGACGGCGTCGTGGCGGCCATGCGGGCCGTGCCGCAGATCCTGGAGGTCTATGAAATCTCCGGCCGGGGCGATGTCTGGTGCAGGCTGGCCGCCCGCGACGTCCACCACCTGCAGGGGGCGCTGCGCCAGCTGCTGCGCATCAAGGGAGTGATCCGCACGGAGACCTCGCTGGCCCTCCACGAACACATTCCCTACCGGCTCCAGCCCCTGCTGGAAGGCATGAGCCGCGGCTGACGCCACCGCCGGGGCGCGGCGGAAAAGGCGGGGGCGCGGCGGAAAAGGCGGGGGCACCGCCGTCGTGCGTCCATAATGGGCAGGTGACCATCATTGATAACGGCGTGTACGTGGACGGCGTCCGCGTTGCGACCCCCGAAAGCCTCGACCAGACCTACGAGGCCATGGCCGCGTGCGGCGGCATGGCCTGGATCGGCCTGTTCCGCCCCGACGCCGCGGAAATGGCGTCGCTGGCCGACGAGTTCGCGCTCCATGAGCTGGCCGTGGAGGACGCCATCAAGGCGCACCAGCGGCCAAAGATGGAAAGGTACGACGACGTCCTGTTCACCGTGCTGCGGCCCGCCCGCTACCTCGATGCCGAGGAAGCGGTGGAGTTCGGCGAGCTGCACGTCTTTACCGGCAAGAACTTCGTGATCACCATCAGGCATGCCGAAACGCCCGGCCTCGCGTCCACCCGGCGCCGGCTCGAAGCGGACCGGGAGCTGCTCGCAGCGGGTCCCGAAGCCGTCCTGTACGCCATCATGGACCAGGTGGTGGACGACTACCTGCCGGTGGTCGTCGGGCTGGAGAACGACATTGACGAGATCGAGGACCAGCTGTTTGCCGGGGACCCCCTCGTCTCCCGCAGGATTTACCAGCTCTCCCGCGAGGTCATTCACTTCCAGCGCGCGATCCACCCGCTGCAAGACACGCTGGGAGGGCTCAAGGGCGGCTTTGAAAAGTACGGCGTCGACGTCGAGCTGCAGCGCTACCTGCGCGACGTCGGGGACCACGTGGAAAGGCTGACCGCCAAGGCGGACTCCTTCCGGCAGCTGCTGCAAAATGCGCTCACCGTGGATGGAACCCTCACCGCCAACCGCCAGAACGAGGCCAGCGCCGCCCAGAACGAACAGGTCAAGAAGATCTCGTCCTGGGCTGCCATCTTCTTCGCCCCGACGTTCGTGGCGGGCGTGTACGGCATGAACTTCCACGACATGCCCGAGCTCGCGTGGCCGTGGGGCTACCCGTTTGCCCTGGGGCTGATGCTGCTCATCGGGTTCATCATGTACGTGGTCTTCAAGAAGAAGACCTGGCTTTAGCGTCCGCGCTGCCCGCCGGCTCGACCCAGGCCGGCGGGCGCAGCCAGCCCGGCGCCTGCCGGCGGAAGTCGTGGGGATCCAGGGTGGCCGCCCCCGCCGGCAGGGCACCCAGGAAGGGCGTCTCCAGCTGCTGGAAATAGCCGCGGTTGTCCTCTTCAATGTCCGACGGCGCAGGGGGCCAGGAGCCGACCACCAGTCCCGCGGCGGGGAGGCCGCGGCGCTCCAGCGCCTCCAGCGTCAACAGCGTGTGGTTCAACGTGCCCAGCCCGCTGCGGCAGACCACCACGATGGCGCTCCGGGCGGCCGGGGCTGCCAGGTCCGCGAGCGTGTTGCCGTCACCGTCCAGCTCCACGAGCAGGCCGCCGGCCCCTTCGACCAGAACGTGGTCGAACGACGCGGCCAGTTCCGTGATGCGGTCCAGGTGGTGCGCGAGCGTGGGCAGCTGCCGGCTTTCGCGGGCCGCGGCGGCCACCGGGGCCATGGGGTCCCGCAGGCGGATGCCTTCGTAAACAGCCCGGACGCCGCTGAGTCGTGCCACCTCGGCCATGTCCCCGGCGCCATCCGGGGCCACCCCGGTCTGGGTTGGCTTGTACACGGCCACGGCGGCCCCGCCGGCTGACAGCACGGCGGCGAGCGCCGCCGTCGTCAGGGTCTTTCCGACGTCCGTGTCCGTGCCCGTGACAAAGGTGATTCTGGCTGCTTTCATGGTGCCCCCTGGGCGGCGGTGACGGTGAGCGGGGCCTGGAAGGAGAGCAATCGCAGCCACTCCGGCGGCGGCCCCGCCGGGCGCAACCCGGGCAGGGCCGCCGCCGTTTCCTCCACCACCAGGGCGGTTTCCAGCTCGGCGAGCCTGGCGCCGAGGCACCGGTGCAGGCCGTGGCCAAAGGCCAGCGAATAGGCCGTCGGGCCGGCGCCGTCCGGGTGCCGGCCGCTGAGTTCGAGCAGGATTTCCGCACCGGCCGGCAGGCAGGTGCCGTCCAGGGTGGTGTCGTGGAGGGCGGCCCGCCGCCAGGTGTGCACGGAGGATTCCGTGGCCAGCACCCTGCGGACGTGGGCCTGGGCCCGGGCCGGTTCCGCGAGCGCGGCCCAGGGGCCTGTGCCGACGTCGGACTCAATGCCGCGGTACAGTGCGGTGTTGATCAGCTGGGAGGTGGTTTCCTGCCCGGCGATCACCAGGAAATACCCCAGCGAGCAGACTTCCGGCTGGGACAGCCCGGCGGCATCCAGCACACCGAAGAGTGACGCCGTTCCGCGCGAGGCAGCCGCTTCCTCCCGGAGCCACGCGTAGAATTCGGCGGCACTGTGCGCCAGGACCTGCTGCCTGTCCGTGTCCGGCCAGCCCCAGAACAGCTCGAGCGAATCGCGGCTCCAGCGCTTGAGCACATCAAGGTCCGGCGTTGGCTGGCCGGTGAGCTCGGCCATGACGAGTGGCGGGATGTGGCGGGCCACGGCGTCGGCCAGGTCCACGGGCCCGTGCCGGAGTGCCGCCGCCGCCACGTCCAGCCGGGCCCGGGCCAGCTCGCGCACCCGCGGCGCGATGGCCGCCACCTTGGCGGGCGTGAAAAACCGGCTGACCAGGGTCCGCACGGCGCGGTGCCGCTCCCCCGTGGCGGAGGCCAGGACGGGCGGCAGGGCAAACCGGACCGTGCTGAGAATGCGCAGCGTGGCGGGGGCCAGCGGCACCACCGAGGTGAGGGCGTTCGTGGGGGCGAAGTCCCCCGTGCGGCGCATGACCTCGCGCACCTGGGCCGGATCCCCAATCACCGTGAATGTCATGCGGCGCCCACTGCCCGGGCGACGGCCCCGGCGGCCCGGTCCAGGTCCGCCGCACTGAGGTTGGCCCGGGCCGTGAGGCGCAGCCGCGACACGCCGTCGGGCACGCTGGGCGGGCGGAAACACCCCACGGCCACACCGGCGGCACGCAGCCCGGCGGCCAGCGACGCGGCGCGCTCCGACGACCCCACGGCAATGGACTGCACGGCACCGGCAGCTGCAGCCGACCCGCATCGCTTCGCCAGCAGTGCGGCGTTTTCCAGCATGCGCCTGGCGAGGCCGGGCTCGGCCAGCACGATCCTGGCAGCCTCGGCCGCTGCCGCCGCGGCGGAAGGCGCCAGCGCGGTGTCGAAGATGAACGTCCGGGCGGTGTTGGCCAGGTGCTCCCGCAACAGCTCCGAGCCGAGGACGGCCCCGCCCTGCGACCCCAGCGCCTTGGACAGCGTGGCCGTGACGGCCACATGCGCCGCGCCCGCGAGCCCGGCGGCGTGGACGGCCCCGCGGCCGGCACCGGCCACGCCGATTCCGTGGGCCTCGTCCACCAGCAGCAGCGCGTCGTATTCGGCGCACAGGGCTGCCGCCTCCGTCAGCGGTGCGGCGTCGCCCAGCACCGAATAGATGGATTCAAGCACGACGACGGCCCTTGGCTGGGTGCGCCCGGCCAGTGCCGCCCTCATCCCGTCCGTGTCCTGGTGCGCCACGGACACCGACGGCGAGCGCGAAAGCCGGATGCCGTCGAGCAGCGAGGCATGCACATGGGCGTCGTGGACCAGGAGCGTTCCCGGGCCGCCCAGCGCCGTGATCACCCCGAGGTTGGCGGTGTAGCCGCTGGAAAACGCCAAGGCGGCGTCCTGGCCGGTGAGCCGGCACAGCGCCCGTTCCAGCTCCACGTGGGCGTCCGTGGTGCCGCACACCACCCGTGACGCGCGGGCCCCGGCGCCGTGCCCGGCCAGCGCCCCGGCGGCGGCGGCGATGACGCGCGGGTCCGTGGACAGCCCCAGGTAGTCGTTGGAAGCCAGGTCCACCAGCCCGGGCTGCGGCTCCGTCTTGCGGACCTGCCCGCGGCGCTCACGGACGGCGGCCCGGGAGGCAAGCCAGTCATCCATGGCCGTTGCCGTGCCAGGCGTCGCCGTGCCAGGCGTCGCCGTGCCGGCCGTTGCCGTGCCGGCCATCAGCCGTGCACCCGGGCGATGCCCGCAACGATGCCGGCACCGATGGCGGCCACGTCACCCGGAGTGCTGATGTACGGCGGCATCGTGTAGACGAGGTTGCGGAAGGGCCGCACCCACACGCCGTGCTGCAGTGCCGCGCGCGTCACGGCAGGGACGTCGACCGGCCCGGAGAGCTCAACGACGCCCACGGCACCCAGGACCCGCACCTCCCGGACCGACTCGAGGGAGACGGCCGGGGCCAGTGCGGCCTCCAGGCCCTGCTCGATGCCCCTCACACGGTCCTGCCAGCCCGAGGAGACCAGCAGTTCCAGGGAGGCGCAGGCCACGGCGCAGGCCAGCGGGTTGCCCATGAACGTCGGCCCGTGCAGCAGGGCGCGCAGCGGCGAGCCCGTGATGGCGCGGGCAACCTCCGCCGAGCACAGCGTTGCCGCCAGCGTCAGGTAGCCGCCCGTCAGGGCCTTGCCCACGCACATGATGTCCGGGACCACGCCCGCCCATTCGGAGGCGAAGAGCCTTCCGGTCCGGCCAAAGCCGGTGGCGATCTCGTCGCAGATGAGCAGCAGGCCGTTGTCGCTGGCCACGCGCCGGGCCGCGGCGAGCGCCCCGGGCGCGTAGGCGTGCATGCCGCCGGCGCCCTGCAGCACCGGCTCCAGAATGAGGCCCGCCAGCTCGTCGCGGTGGCGGCCCACCGTATCCTCCAGGACGGCGATCCAGGCAGCGAGCTCCCCGGCGTCGGCCAGCAGCTCGCCGCCGACAAGGCGCGCGGCGGGCGGCCGGGGCAGGAAGAGCTGTTTGGCGATGAGCGAGGGGAAGGCCGCGTGCATGCCGTCCACGGGATCGCACACGCCCATGGCGGCAAAGGTGTCCCCGTGGTAGCCGCCGCGCAGCGCCACAAACCGTGTCCTCTGCGGGCGGCCACGGCCCAGCTGGTACTGCACGGCCATTTTCAGGGCCACCTCAACGGACACTGAACCGGAGTCGGCCAGGAACACGTGGTCCAGCCCGTCCGGCGTCATCCCGGTGAGCCTCTCGGCCAGCTCCACGGCCGGCGCATGGGTCAGCCCGCCAAACATCACGTGGCTGAAGCGGCCTGCCTGGTCCAGCAGGGCCTGGTCCAGGGCGGGGTTCCGGTAGCCGTGGATGGCGGACCACCAGGAACTCATGGCGTCCACGGCGTCGAACTGCGTGCCGTCGGCCGCGCCAAGGCTCAGCCGCGTGCCGGAGGCGCCGAGGACGGCGTAGGGCGCGTCGCCCTCCAAGGGCGCGTAGGGGTGCCACAGCAGGCCACGGTCCCGGGAAATGAGCGTGCCGCCGGGAACCGCACCCTCAGGCATTGGGGGCCACTGCCGTCCCCGCCCCGCGGCGGCGGATGGTGACGGGGACGCCCGGGGAGGCGGCGGCGTCGTACATCCCCGGTTCAGCGGGCTGGATCGGGGCGGGCTGGACGGCGGGGTCCTGGCCAAGGACCACGAAGCCGTTGTCCGCGATCATGTCAAGGTCGGCCTGGCCTTCCTGGCCCTCGCTGGTGAGGTAGTCGCCAAGAAACAGGGAGTTGGCCACGTGCAGGGCGAGCGGCTGGAGGGTGCGCAGATGCATTTCGCGGCCGCCGGCCATGCGGAGCTCGGTGGCGGGGCAGGCGAAGCGGACCATGGCGAGGATGCGCAGGCACTGTCCGGGCGTGAGCAGCCAGGTGCCTTCCAGCGGCGTGCCGTCGAAGGGCATGAGGAAGTTGACCGGGATGGACTCGCTGCCCAGTGCGCGGAGGGCGAAGACGGCGTCGACGAGGTCGTTGTTGCTTTCCCCCATGCCGGCGATCAGCCCGGAGCACGGCGACAGGCCGGCATCCTTGGCATGTTCCACGGTCCGCACGCGTTCGGTGAAGGTGTGGGTGGAGCAGATGTCCGCGTAGTTGGACTCGCTCGTGTTCAGGTTGTGGTTGTAGGCGTCCACGCCGGCGTCCTTGAGGCGCTCGGCCTGCCCGCCTTTGAGGATGCCCAGGCAGGCGCAGACCTCCACGTCCGGGTGCTCGCCCTTGAGCCCGGCGACCATGCCGGCCACGCGGTCCACGTCGCGGTCACTGGGGCCGCGGCCGCTGGCGACGAGGCACACGCGGGAAGCGCCGGCCCGGATGCCCGTGGCGGCCTGCGCCACGGCGTCCTCCGGTTTGAGCCAGGTGTACTTCAGGATCTGGGCGGCGGAACCCAGCCGCTGGGAGCAGTAGGTGCAGTCCTCCGGGCACAGGCCCGATTTCAGGTTGACGAGGTAATTGACCTTGACGGTGTTGGCGAAGTGGGCTCGGCGCAGGCGGGCGGCGGCGGCCGCCACCTCCAGCAGCTGTGCATCGCTGGATTCGAGGACGGCGAGCGCCTCTTCGCGGCTCAGGGTGGCGCCGGCAAGCTGCCGGTCGGCGAGGTCTTGAAAGTAATTGAACACCGTTCAAGTTTGCGGTGTGGCGGGCCCGCTGTCAATCGCGGGTGCCGTGTGCGTGCAGCTGATGGGGGAAGATATAGGAACGTGCCGTCATGGCACGGCGGACAGCATGCGGAACCACGGAAGGGGGCGGCCATGGCGTTGACACGCGAGGACGTGGTGGGCGCGGCCATGGGAATCCTGCGCGAATACGGGCTCGCGGACCTTTCCATGCGCCGCCTGGCCCGCGATCTTGGCGTCCAGCCCGGCGCACTGTACTGGCACGTGAAAAACAAGCAGGAGCTTCTCACGGTTCTGGCCGGGCTGATCCTGGCTCCCCTTGTCCGCAGGGAGGCGGCCACGGCCAGGGAATTGGCGGTGCAGGTCCGCAGTGCCCTCCTGTCTGTGCGCGACGGCGCCGAAGTGGTGGCCCTGGCCCACGCGCTGAATCCTGATGCGCCCTCTCCGCTGCTGGGCTTCAGCGCCCGGCTGGCCGGCCTCGGGCTGCCCGCCGGGCAGGCGGAATGGGCCGGGCGGGCCCTGGTGCACTACGTCCTGGGCTCGGTCATGGAGGAGCAGACCCGTGCGGGGCTGTCCCGGGCTGGTCTGCTCACTCCGGCCGGCAGTGTCCCGGCGCCAGCCGCGGAAGCCGGGGCCGCCGGCAGCGCCGGGGAGGTGTTTATGCTTGGCCTGGACATGTTCCTGGCCGGCGCCTCGGGCCGTTCCCTCCCCGCCGCCCATCCGGGCCGTTCCCTCCCCGCCGCCCATCCGGGCCGGGCGGCCGCCAACCCCGGCCCGGCGCCGGCTTAGCCCGCCGTTTACGTGGTTCAGCTGTGTTAATTTCTCGGCCTGGCGCGTAGCGGAGGGTGTGCCCGGTCACGCAGCACGCTCTTCCCTCCGCCGGCCCTGGGCCAGGTGCCCGCGCAGTGTGGTTGCCGTGTATTCGGTGCGGAACAGTCCGCGCCGCTGAAGCTCCGGCACAACGAGTTCCACAAAGTCATCCAGCGAATCCGGCAGCAGGGGCGGCATGAGGTTGAAGCCGTCGGCCCCGCCGTGTTCAAACCAGCGCTGCATTTCATCGGCCACCTGTTCCGGGGTGCCCACCATGGTCGCGTGGCCGCCGCCGGCGGCCAGCCGGCCCAGCAGCTGGCGGACCGTGGGCCGTTCGGCCTCGATGATGCGCACAATGGTGGCGTAGCGGCCCTGCGGTCCCGTGAATTCACGCGCCGGCACCAGGGCCGGCACGGGCGCGTCCAGTTCCCAGCCGCTGCAGTCCCGCTGGACAAAGCGGCCCAGCTGGGTCAGCGAGGCTTCTATCGGCAGGAAGGAGTCGGCTTCCGCCTGCTTGGCCCGGGCCTCCTCCTCGGTGACTCCCACGTAGGTGACGAGGCCGGGCATGATGGCCACCCCGTCCGGGGCCCGCCCGGCCTCCGCCACGCGGCGTTTGACGTCGCTGTAGTAAGCCTGTGCGCTGGGCAGGTCGTAGGCGACGGCATAAATCCCCTCGGCGTATTTCGCCGCCAGCTCGCGTCCTGGCTCCGAGGCCCCGGCCTGGAACAGCACCGGGCTTCCCTGCGGCGATCGCGGCACGTTGAGTGGGCCGTCCACGCTGAAGTGCGGGCCCGAATGGAGCACCGGGCGAATCCTTTCCGGATCGGCGTACCGGCCGGCCCTGTCGGCGAGCAGCGCGTCGTCGTCCCAGGAGTCCCACAGGCCCTTCGCCACCTCAATGAATTCGGCCGCCCGCGCGTAGCGCACGGCGTGCGGCGGCAGGGCAGGCATCCCGTGGTTGCGCGCCTCGGCGTCGAACATGGAGGTCACCACGTTCACCCCGATCCGCCCGCCGCTGATGTGGTCCAGCGATGCCAGCATGCGGGCGGCGTGGAAGGGGCTGTAAAACGTGGAGGACACGGTGCTGACCAGCCCGATCCGCTCCGTGGCCCGCGCAATCGCGGCCAGCATGGTCAACGGCTCCAGATGCCACAACGGCCCCGCGGCCGGATCGCCGGCGGACTGTCCGTCGGCGAAGAAGACGGCGTCAAAGAGCCCCCGCTCGGCCGTTCGGGCCAGCCGTTCGTAGTAGCGGATGTCGCCCAGCCCGTCGATGGGCGAGCCGGGCAGCCGCCAGGCCGCGCCGTGGTGGCCGCAGCCGTGCAGGAACGCGTTGAGGTGCAGCTGGCGCGTGGACGTGCCGGGCATCAGTTCATCACCAGCCCGCCGTCGACCATGAGGTTCTGCCCCGTCACGGAACGCGCCCACGGCGAGGCGAAGAACAGCACGGCGTCGGCGAGCTCGGCCGGCGTCGTGACCCTTCGCAGCGGGGTGGCTGCGGCAATGTAGTCAAACACCTCATCCGGCGTGGCCGCGCTGGCGTCCGTGGTGCGCAGCAGGCCCCCGGAGACCATGTTGACGCTGATGTTGTCCGGGCCCAGGTCCGCGGCGAGCGTACGCGTCAGGGACAGCAGCGCCGCCTTGGCCGCCGTGTAGTCGTGGTAGGGCACCACGGGATTGTGGAACAGGTTGGTGCCGATGTTCACGATCCGGCCGAAGCCCTGCGCCCGCATGCCGGCCAGGGCCGCCTGTGTGGTGTTAAGCGCGCCGCGGACACTGCCGGAAAACTGGGCGTCAAAGTCGGCCCAGGCAATGGCGCCGGCGGTGGCGCGGGAATCGCCGTTGAAGGAAAAGTCGGCCAGCGCGTTGTTCACCACGGTGGTGACGGCCGTGCCAAAGTGAGCCTCCGAAGCCGCGAAAAGTGCCGCCACCTCCTGCGGGTCGGTGACGTCGGCCTGCACGGCGAGCGCCCGCTCCGCACCGGCGGTTGCGGCCAGTTCCCGGGCGCCGGCGGCGCTGTTGCGGTAGTTGGCCACCACCCGGCATCCGGCGTCCAGGAACGACCGGGCAATGTGGTTTCCGAGGCCGCGGCCGGCACCCGTGACGAGGACTGTTTGTTCTGACAACTGCATGGTTCTCCACCTTGGTCAAGGCGAAAAGATGGGGCACGGCCGTGCACCGCCCCCCAAGGGCAGGCGCCGACAACCGGCAGGACATCCCTTCGCTAGTGCTAACTAGATCAGGTTCAACGGGTGTGTTTCTCAGCCCCGCGAAGGGCACCCCGTGTCACTGCCTGCGAGTTTAGGCGAACCGCACCCCGGAACCCAACGGGCCGGGAAGATTGCCCGGCTTGTTACGTGCGGCGCGTCATGTGCGCGCCAGCGCCTCGATGTCCTCCAGAAAGTCCTGGGCCACGGCGTCGCTGACGGTGGCCCTGGTGTCCGCAATGGTCTCCAGGTAG
This sequence comes from Arthrobacter dokdonellae, assembly GCF_003268655.1. Lineage (NCBI taxonomy): Bacteria > Bacillati > Actinomycetota > Actinomycetes > Micrococcales > Micrococcaceae > Arthrobacter > Arthrobacter dokdonensis. The sequence continues at coordinate 3,924,727 of NZ_CP029642.1, forward strand.
TCGGCGGTGACGGGGCCGCCCGCCTGGGCACCGCCGTCGTACACCGCCTTTTCCAGGGCGCGCTGGGAGGCGCTGCGGGCCGCAAACTCGATGTCCGCCGGGGAGAACCCGGAGCTTGCCGCGACCAGACCGTCAACGTCCACCTGCCCCATGGCGGCGGCCGGGATGAAGCGCGTCCACATGGCCGCGCGGGCGTCCGCGTCCGGCAGCCCGATGGGGATGACGTAGTCGAAGCGGCCGTGGCGCAGGAAGGCCGAGTCCAGCGAGCGGATGAAATTCGTGGCGCACACGAGCAGCCGGCCGGGCTGGTCGCGGAACGCCGGGATGATCTTCAGCAGCTCGTTGGTGACGCCCTGCATGGGCGACGGCGGCTCCCCCGAGCGCTGCGACGCGATCTCCTCGACCTCGTCGATAAACACGACGGCGTGCTCCAGCTCGGCGATGTCCAGGAACGTCTGCCGCAGCGCGCCGGCCAGGCCGCCCGGGTCCCCCGCGAGCCGCGACGGGAACACTTCCACAAACGGCCACTCAAGCCGCGACGCGATGGCCTTGGCGAAGGTGGTCTTGCCCGTCCCGGGAGGCCCGAACAGCACGACCGCGCGCGGCGGCACCACCCCGAACTCCTCCGCCAGCTCCGACTCGGCCAGCGGCAGCACCAGCCTGCGCTCCAGCAGCTCCTTTTCCGCCGTCATGCCCGCCACCCGGTCCCAAAGGTCGCGCGGGAGCACCCGGCCGCCCAGCTCCTCCAAGGCACCCAGTTCGGCGCGCTGGACGGGGATGCGGCGTTCAAAGTAGCGCAGGTTCTTCTTCACCACAAAGCCGCGGTTGGTAAACGCCTCCACCCGGGTTTCGGTGTCCGGCATGAGGGCGGAGAGCTTGTTCAGCCCGTGCGCCGCCATGCGGTTTTCGACGGCGGCCAACAGGGAGGTGCCGATCCCCTGCCCCCGGAAGGCCGGCAGGGTGGAGAGGAAGACGATCCAGCCCTGGTCGTGCGCAGCCCTGGCCACGGCGGCACCCACCAGCTGTTCGCCCTGGACGGCCACGACCGCGTGGTCCTTTTCGCAGGACGCCAGCACTTCGGAGAGGTCGTAGACGGGTTCCACGCCGTTCGCCTTCAGCGACTGCCACAGCGCCAGGATCCCCTCCACGTCCTGCGGATGAAAGTCCCGAATCTTCCGAGTCGTCATGCTCCAGCGCTCCCTTGCGTTGTGTGGACCGGCTGCAAAAACCAGTGCCAGCATCATGGCACAGGGCCGTGAGCGTGGCGTAATGTGTCCTGTTCCGCGTCGGGCTGCATGCGGGCCGTGCGCACAGCAGTGACATGCGCCCCGCCCGAACCGCCGGGCCCGCGCAACGGGCCGGCTACCGCGTCCGCACCACTTCGCCCGCCGAGCGGTGCATGAGCAGCACCTCCGCCACGGGGTACAGCATCAGGACGGCCAGGACGGCAAACGTCCACTGAAAGCTGGCCACGGGCGCGGCGCCGGTCAGCAGCACCCCGGCGGCGCGCAGGATCAGCGCACCCACGGCAACGCCGAGACCGGTGGCAATTTGTGCGATCGTGGAGGACAGCGTGTTCGCCCCGGACATGCGGGCCTTGGGCACGTCCGCGAACTGCAGCGTGTTGTAGGCGCTGAAGCCGATGGAGCGCAGAACGCCGCTGGCAAACAGCACGGCGGCGATCACGGCGGGCGCGGTGCCGGGCACCAGCAGCGCACACCCGCCGAGCACCAGGGCGCCGCCGGCGTTGCTGAGCAGCAGCACGTTGCGGAATCCAAAGCGTCGGATGAGGGGCGAGGTGGCCGGCTTGATCAGGACGTTCCCGGCAAACACGGCCATGGTCATCAGCCCGGCCTCAAACGCCGTCCAGCCAAAGCCGAGCATGAACATCAACGGCAGCAGGAAAGGCACGGCGTTGATGACCAGCCGGTACAGCGCCCCGCCGCCGTTGCCCACCCGGAAGGTCGGGATGCGCAGGGCGCGCAGGTCCAGCAGCGGATGGCGGGAGCGCCTGAACCACCACAGGGCGGCCGTGCCGCTGGCCAGTGCCAGCAGCAGCCAAAGCACGACGCCGGCCCAGGGGGTGGGTGCCGAGCCCACCAGTTCCAGCCCTATCACCAGGGCGGCGAGGGACGCGCCGCAGAGCACAAAGCCAATCCAGTCCGGCGGCGGGACCTTGTGCGCGCGGATGTCCGGCACCACCCTGCCGGCCGTGATCAAGGCGATGATGCCCAGCGGGACGTTGATGAGGAAGATCCAGTGCCAGCTGGCATACGTGGTGAGCAGCCCGCCCAGCGCCGGGGCGATCACGGGAGCCACCAGCGCCGGCCAGGTCAGGTAGGCGATGGCCTCGAGAAATTCCTTTCTGTCCGCGTCGCGCAGCACCACCAGCCGGCCCACCGGGACCATCATGGCCCCGCCCATGCCCTGCAGCATCCGGGCGGCACAGAGGAAGGCGAAGTTGGGGCTCAACGCGCACAGCAGGGATGCCAGCGTGAAAATGGCGATGGCAGCCGTGAAGACCTTCCGGGCACCAAAGCGTTCGGCCAGCCAGCCGCTGATGGGTATGCCCACAGCGAGGGTGATCAGGTAGGAGGTCATGGCCAGGTTGATGTCCACCGGCCGGACATGCAGGTCCGCCGCCATGCCTGCCGCGGCGGTGGCAATGATGGTGCCGTCCAGGATCTCCATGAAGTATGTCCCGGCGACCAAAAGCGCCAGGGCCCGGCTGAAGGAGCTGGTGCCGGCCGACGTCGTACTGGTGATTCCCACCGCCCCAGCGTAGCCACCGGCGAGGCACGTGACACAACTCACGGTCCGCCCGGGAAACAATTGCGGCACTTTCTGCGCTGATCCATGAGGAAGACATTTCTCGAATCAGAAGGCTGGACCCGTGAGCATTGACGTCGCATCGGAAATCACACTGCAGGATGAATTGATCGTGGACGCGGACGCCGCGGCGGCCCTGTTCCTGGACGCACGCACCGCCAACAGCTGGGCCGAGGGCGAGATCGCCGACGAGACACTCGAAGCCGTGTACGCGCTGGCCCGCATGGCCCCGACCGCGATGAACATCCAACCGCTGCGCATCACGTGGGTGCGTTCGGCCGAGGCCCGCGAACGCCTGGTGGCGCACATGTCCGACGGCAACAAGGCCAAGACCCTGAACGCTCCGCTGGTGGCCGTGCTCAGCTATGACACCGACTGGCACGAACTCATGCCCACCACCGCGCCGCACGCCGCCGGCATGGTCCCCACCTTCGCCGCCAACGACGCCCTCCGCCAGGGCATGGCCGTGAACAACGCCCACATCCAGGCCGGGTTCTTCATCATGGCCGCCCGCGCCGCCGGCCTGGCCGCCGGTCCCATGGCGGGCTTTGACGCCGCCGGGATCGACACCGAGTTCAACGAAGGCACGCAGCGCAAGGCTTTCCTGGTGGTCAACCTGGGCAGGCCGAACGGCATCGTGGACCGCGCACGCCTGCACCGCCTGGAGTTCGACGCCGCCACCGCCACGGTCTGATGCCCGCCGCGCGGCACAGGCCGTAAAGTGGACAAGGCTCCGGTTCCGCGACAGCCGCACCCTTCAGCGAGAAAGGCCGCCTGCCCGTGAACAAGAAGGCCCCCGCCGCCGCAACTCCGGTCCCGCCCGGCAGCCAGGATACCTGGGCCGGGCACCTGCAGATCCTGCGCACGCCGAGGCTGCTCAGCCGCGAGGTGCTTGCCGGCATGGTGACCACCTTGGCCCTGGTTCCGGAAGTCATTTCATTTTCCGTCATTGCCGGGGTGGATCCGATGGTGTCCCTCATCGCCTCCGTGGTGCTCGCGGTGTCCATGTCCTTCCTGGGCGGCCGTTCCGCCATGGTCACCGCCGCGGCGGGCTCGGTGGCCCTGGTGATCGCGCCCATGGTCCGGGCCCACGGCGTGGACTACGTGCTGCCGGCCGTGTTGCTGGCCGGCCTGGTCCAAATTGCGTTTGGCGCCGCCGGCCTGGCCAGGCTGATGCGCTTCATCCCCCGCTCGGTCATGATCGGCTTCGTCAACGCGCTGGGGATCCTGATCTTCGCCGCGCAGGTGCCCCACCTGCTTGGCGTACCGTGGCTCGTGTACCCGCTGTTCGCCCTGACACTGTTGATCATTGCCGTGCTGCCCAGGATCACCAGGGCGGTGCCCGCCCCGCTCGTGGCGATCGTCGTGGTGACGGCGGTTGCCGTCCTGGCCGGTCTTGACGTGCCCGACGTGGCCGGCGAGGGCCCCATGAACGGCGGGCTTCCCGGGCTGACGCCCTTCCTGGCGCCCTTGAACCTGGAAACCCTGCGGATTGTCTGGCCCACGGCCCTGAGCGTGGCGTTCGTGGGGCTCCTGGAAACCCTGCTGACGGCCAAGCTTGTCGACGACATCACAGACACCCGCTCGCGCAAGACCCGGGAATCCTGGGCCCTGGGCGTGGCGAACATCCTGGCCGGCTGGTACGGCGGGATCGCCGGCTGCGCCATGATTGGCCAGACTGTGGTCAACGTGAAGATCGGCCGGGCCAGAAGCCGCATTTCCACCCTGACGGCGGGGCTGCTTTTGTTGCTGCTCATCACGTCGTTGAGTGCCGTCATGGGCCGGATTCCCATGGTGGCGCTGGCCGCCGTCATGATGGTGGTGGCGGCCTCCACCGTCAACTGGCACAGCGTGCGCCCGGCAACCTTGAAACGCATGCCCGTGCCGGAGACCCTCGTCATGGTCGTGACCGTCGGCGTGGTGGTGGCCACGGGCAACCTGGCGCTGGGCGTCCTGGCGGGCACGCTCCTGGCGATGGTGCTCTTTGCCCGCCGGGTTGCCCATGTCATTGACGTCCGGCGCGTCCTGGCCGACGACGGCGGGAGCGTCCGCTACGTGGTCACGGGCCCGTTGTTTTTTGGCAGCAGCAACGACCTCGTGGAGCAGTTCAGCTATGCGCTGGATCCTGCCGCGGTGGAGGTGGACCTGTCCGCGGCCCAAATCTGGGATGCCTCCTCGGTGGCGGCCGTCGATTCGGTGGAGGAAAAATTCACCCAGCACGGGTGCAGGGTGGAAATCACGGGGCTGGACAACCGCAGCCGCGCGTTCCACGGCAACCTCAGCGGCCGGCTCTAAAAGGCGGGACGGGGCCGGAAACGTTGCCGGCGGTCAGGAGTCTAGCGCGCGTCCTTGCGGTTTGCGCGCTTATCCCGGTGGGCCGGCTGCAGGTCGAGGCGCTCACGTTCCTGCTCGGCGAGCCTTTCCGCGCGGCGTCCCCGCGAGGCCCCCATCATGAACACCACAATGCCCGTGACAACCACCAGCCAGGCCACCACGACGATGGCGATAATCTGCCACAGCGGCATCCGGTTGTCTCCTTCGGGATCAGGTCTTGCCGGGAAGGCAGCGACAGGCGGTGGTGTGGAACGCATTCCCGGTAATCATACCGTTTCCCGCTGGGAAGACGCTGAATTCGGAGGCGCGCCGTGCCGGGGCGCGGCGCAGCGGCACTGTGCCGTCCCTGCCCTGGATTCCCGCCCGGGGCTACACTGGCCGCATGGACACGCAACCAGCACCTGTCACTGTCACCGTCACCGGCGCCGCCGGCCAGATCGGCTACGCACTTCTATTCCGGATCGCCTCCGGCGCCATGCTGGGCGCGGACGTGCCGGTGAATCTGCGCCTGCTGGAGATTCCCGCGGCCGCCCGGGCCGCCGAAGGAACCGTGCTGGAACTGATGGACTGCGCGTTTCCGCTGGTGGCCGGCCTGGAAGTCTTCGACGATCCGGCACGGGCGTTCGACGGCGCCAACATCGGCCTGCTTGTAGGCGCCAGGCCGCGTGGGCCGGGCATGGAGCGTGCCGATCTCCTTTCCGCGAACGGCGGCATCTTCTCGGTCCAGGGCAAGGCCGTCAATGACGGCGCGGCCGCGGACTTCAGGGCGGTGGTGGTCGGCAACCCCGCCAACACGAATGCGCTGATCGCGGCGGCGCACGCCCAGGACGTCCCGGCGTCGAGGTTCACGGCGATGACGAGGCTGGACCACAACCGCGCCGTTTCGCAGCTGGCGGCCAAGACCGGCAGGCCTGTGCCGGGCGTCCGGAACATCGCCATCTGGGGAAACCACTCCGCGTCCCAATACCCGGACATCACGCACGCCACGGTTGACGGCGCCCCGGCCTTGGACCTGGTGGACGAGAAATGGGTTGTCGACGAGTTCATCCCCCGGGTCGCACAGCGCGGGGCGGAGGTGATCGCTGCGCGCGGCGCCTCGTCCGCGGCGTCCGCAGCCAACGCTGCCATTGAACACATCCGCCTGTGGACGCAGGGCACCGGGGAGGGCGGTTGGACCAGCATGGCCGTGCCGTCCGACGGCTCCTACGGCGTGCCGGAGGGCCTGGTCAGTTCCTTCCCGGTCACGGCAGCCGGCGGGGAGTACAGCATCGTGCAGGGGCTGGACGTCAACGACTTTTCCAGGGAAAGAATTGATGCGAGCGTGGCCGAGCTTGCCTCGGAGCGCGACGCCGTGAAGGGCCTGGGCCTGATCTAGGCGCTACAGTCCCGGCCCTTCACGGCGTCGCGCTCCGAGGCAGCCTTCCTCCGCCGGGCTACTTCCTGCGGCCCTTCATGAAGTAGGCGATGGGGCCGGCGAAGTTGATGAACGACGCCGCCACCCAGACCTTCCTGGGCCCGTTGACCTCCAGCGGCGCCCGTGTGGAGAGGTCCCGCAGCGCCGCAGCCTGAAGGGCAATCTGCACCGCCCCTGCCAGCATGATGGCGCACTTTCCGAGCGGGCTGAGGTCTTTCCACTGTTTCTTGACCGACATGATGTCCTCCTGGCTGTCTTGCTGCGTTGACGTTTCTACTGCGGGGGATGCTGCTTGCTTGGACGGCCACGTCCTAGTCCGTTGAAGCGCCAGGAGGCACGGATCCGCCGCTGTGCTCAAAAATCCAGGGCAGCGAGGTCATGTCCAGCCGGTGTCGGGCGCCAGCCGGGCCAGCCTCTGCGGGGTCTGGGTACGCCTCGTCCCCGGCCCACACGACGCCGGAACGCGTCCCCGCCAAGGAGGCCACGCCGTCGTGCTTCAAGAGGTGGCTGTTATAGGAAAACGGTGCCCCGGCGGCCGCATGCTCGAGCGCCTGCGCCACGGTGGCGAACCCGCCCAACTGCCGCAGCGTGACCCAGGTGGGCGGCGCCAGCACCATCGTCCCGCGCTCGTGCCGGCCGAGGGCCTCGGCCGGGGGCAGCCAGGCAAAGGATTCATGCTCTCCCGGGTTGACGGCCACTGCCGATGACGGAGCTTGCGCCACGAGGAACCAGGTGCGGAAGCGGCGCGGAATCCGCTGCATGGGAGTCCACTGGGACAGGCGGATGAGGTCCTCCGGCGCCAGCAGCTGGCCGGTCTCCTCGGCCACCTCGCGCACTCCTGCGGCCAGCGCGGCCAGGTCGTCCGGCAGCCGGCCGCCGTCGTGGCCGATGCGGTCCTCCGGATCAACTTTTCCGCCCGGAAACACCCACGCGCAGGCGAACGCACGGCTGGTGCGGGGCCGTTCCAGCAGCAGCACCTCGAGCCCCGCCGCGCCATCGCGCAGGAGCACCACGGTACAGGCGTCTTCCAACGGTGCCAGCGGTTCATCCGAGTCCATAAGACCAGCCTACCTGCGCCGCCGCGGACCGCCTTCCACGGCAAAAATGAGGGACAAAAGACCCATTGCGCGTTGCTATACACACGAGTAGTCTCCTATACATGAGTACAGCGCAGGACGATCTCACGGGTCGCGCCCGCTTGCGCGACGCGGCCATCGAGTGCTTCGCGGCACAGGGTTTCGAGGAATCCCTGCGGGCCATCGCGGCGCGCGCGGGGGTCAGCGCCGGGCTGGTGCGCCACCACTTTGGGTCCAAGGAAAACCTGCGGGCCGAGTGCGACGCCACGGTGCTGGAGCGCTACCGCAAACTCAAGGTTGACAGCCTCAACGCCGAACCTTCGGTCATGTTCGCCCAGCTGCCCTCGTCCCGGGAAGGCGGCATCCTGATGGTCTACATCCTGCGCAGCGTCCGCGACGGCGGAGCGGCAGGGCGCGCCTTCCTGGAGAGCCTGGTGGCCGAAGGGATCGAGTTTTCCGCCGATGCCGTGGCCCGCGGCCTCGTGGTGCCCAGCCGGAACGAGGAGGCCCGCGTCCGCCACCTGGTCCGCCAGTCCGTGGGGGCGCTGATCGTGCAGCTGGGCATGTGGCCGGACCTCGCGCTCGACGACTTCGAGGGCGTCATGGAGCGGTTCTACGCGGAATCGATGCTGCCCACGCTTGAGCTTTACACCGAAGGCCTTTTCACCGACCGCACGTACCTCGACCAGTACCTGGCCTTCGCGGCCGGCGCCAACAACCCGCCCGCGGGCATCGCGGAAGAAACGTCGTCGCACTAAGGAAAGAGTAAGGAATAGTCATGTCCCCAAATATCCCTGCCATTGAAGTGTCCGGACTGCGGAAGCGGTTCGGGCAGACCACCGCGCTGGACGGCCTGGACCTCCGGGTCGAGAAGGGCACCGTTGCGGGCTTCCTGGGACCGAACGGTTCCGGCAAGTCGACCACCATCCGCATCCTTTTGGGCCTGCTGACGTCCGACGGCGGCAGCGCCGTCCTGCTGGGCGGCGACCCCTGGCGCAACGCCGTGGAGCTCCACCGCCGCCTCGCCTACGTCCCGGGGGACGTGAGCCTGTGGCCCAACCTCACGGGCGGCCAGGCCATCGACATCCTGTCCCGGCTCCGCGGCGGCGTGGACGACGCCAAGCGCGACGAGCTGCTGGAGCGCTTTGAACTGGACCCCACCAAGAAGGCGCGCAGCTACTCCAAGGGCAACCGGCAGAAGGTGGCGCTCGTGGCCGGTCTGGCCTCCAACGCCGAACTCCTGGTCCTGGACGAGCCGACGTCCGGCCTGGACCCGCTGATGGAGGAAGTGTTCACGGACTGCATCCGGGAGGTCAAGGCAGAGGGACGCAGCGTGCTTCTGTCCAGCCACATCTTTGCCGAGGTGGAGAAGCTGTGCGACACCGTCACCATCATCCGGGAGGGCAAGACGGTTGAGTCGGGCCGGCTGGACGAGCTCCGGCACCTCCACCGCACCATCGTTTCGGTGGTGCTGGACCGCGACGCCTCCGTCCTGGCCTCGGTGCCGGGCGTCAGTGACCTGGTGGCCGACGGCGCCAAGGCCACCTTCACCGTGGGCGAGGCTGAGCTGGGCGGCGTGTTGTCCGCCGTTTCGGCCTACTCTCCGCGCCAGCTGGTTTCCAGCCCGCCGTCGCTGGAGGACCTCTTCCTGCGCCACTACGGCGGCGTTTCCACGGGCAGCGGGACTGCCCCGGTACAGACCGCGGGTGTGCGATGAGCGTCGCAGCCCCGCGACGCCATGCCGCCGCGGCCCGGTCGACCGCGGGCACGCTGTCCGGCTACGGCCTGTCCGTGCGGTTCATCCTGCGCCGCAACTGGCTGCGCCTGATCATCTGGGCAGCCGTGCTGGCCGTCATGATCCCCATTGTCTACACCTCACAGCAGGCGACCTTTCCCACCCAGGCGGACCGGGACGCCTACGCCAACGTGGCCAACACCCCGGCCATTGCGGCCATGACCGGCCTGCCCTACGCGGCCGGGAGCCTGGGCGGCATCCTGGTCATCAAGATCTGGATGACCCTCGCCGTCGCACTGGGCCTTGCATCCGTCTTCCTGGTGACCCGCAACGGCCGGGCGGACGAGGAGGCGGGCCGCACCGAACTGCTGCGCGGCTCCGCGCTGGGGCGGCACGCGTTCAGCCTTGCCAACTACACGGTGGTGGGCGGCCTGAGCGTCGTCACCGGGCTGCTCATCTCGCTGCTCGCCCTGTCTGACAAGCTTCCCGCTGCCGGGTCGTGGGTGCTGGGCGGCTCGATTGCCGGCGTCGGGCTTGCGTTTGTCGGCCTTGCCGCGCTGTGCGGGCAGCTCAGTTCCACGAGCCGCGGCGCCAACTCGCTGGGCGTGGCCGTGCTGGCCGTGTTCTACCTCATCCGGGCCGTGGCTGACGTCAATGCGCACGACACCAACGTCACGGCGCTGAGCTGGTTCTCGCCGATCGGCTGGGGCCAGAGCATGCGCTCCTACGCCCAGGACACCTGGTGGCCGTTCCTGGCCCTGCTGGCCCTGGCCGTCTCCGGCTGCGTGCTGGCCCTGCGCGTAGAGACCCGCCGCGACCTGGGACTGGGACTGATTCCGGCCCGCCGCGGGCCGGCACGGGCCACCTCATTCCTGGCCACGCCCCTCGGACTGGCCCTGCGGCTGCAGCGCGCCACGCTCGTCTCGTGGCTCTGCGGGGCCGTTGTCGCCGGGCTCTTTTTCGGCAGCGTTGCGCAGGCCATGACCAGTGTCCTCGACCCGTCAAACGCAGTCGCCAAGGCGTTCCTCGGCGGCTCCCAGAACGTGCTCAACGGCATTCTGGGCACCTTCGTGCTGTTCAGCGCCGTGCTGGCCGGCGCCTTCGCCGTCCAGAGCCTCTCCGGCGCGTATGCGGAGGAGGCCGGCGGCAGGCTCGAGCCGCAGCTGGCCGGATCGCTCGCGCGCACCCGGTGGCTCGGCGCCCACACCGCAGTGGCAGCGGCCGGCTCGGCCGTGATGCTGCTGCTCAGCGGCTGGCTCACCGGCGTTTCCTCCAACGGCGCCGCCACCGGTCCCGCCATGGCGGGGGCTTCGCTCGCCTACTGGCCGGCGGTCCTGTTGATGATGGGCGTGCTGCTGCTCCTGCACGGCTTCCTGCCACGACTGAGCGTGAGCCTGACGTGGGCCGTCTACGGGGCGTCCCTGGTGATAGCCATGTTCGGGCCGCTGTTTTCGCTGTCTGAAAGCGCCATCAAGTCCACGCCGTTTGGTGCCGTTCCGCGGCTGCCTGCCGAGGCCTTCGCCTTCCTGCCCCTGCTGGTGCTGACCGCCATTGCCGTGGTCCTCGGCGCCCTCGGCATCCGGCGGTTCACCACGCGCGACATCACGGCGGGGTAGCGTCCGGCGCGGCCGCAGGTGTGGCCCGTCTGCCGCCGGACAGGCATAGCCTGAAAGGGTCCGGCGGGCGCCGGACGGGTACGAGGAAGGACTTTGTCGTGGAAGCGAACACTTTGGGCGGCGCGCTGGAAAGGGAGCACCGGCAGATCGACGGCGGGATCGAGGCCTACCTCGCGGGCCTGGACGGGCCGGCGAATCCCGCACCGCTGCTGGCGGCGCTCACCGGCCTGCGCCGACACATCTACCTGGAGGAGCAGTTCCTGTTCCCGCCGCTGAAGGCCGCCGGGCTCATGGGGCCCATCTTCGTCATGCTGCGCGAGCACGGCCAGCTGTGGTCGTCGATGGACAACCTGGAACAGCTGCTTGCGGACGGCGCTGACGGGGGCGCACGGCGCGAGGCCTGCACGGCGCTCCTGGCGCTCCTCGACGCGCACAATTCGAAGGAGGAACCCATCATCTACACGCAGGCCGACGCCATCCTCTCCGAAGACGCGGGCAGCGAGCTGCAGGATTTCCTTGCCCAAGGCACGACGCCGGACGGCTGGGTTTGCAGCGCGGCCTCCCGTTAACGTCAGTCCCACCCCTCCCATCCCCCAACAGCTTGTGCCATTGTTGAACCATGGGAAAAATGCTTGAATTCACGGCTGCCGGCCAGGACTTTGTCGCCTACCGGGCGGAGCCTGCCGGCCAGGTCCGCGGCGCAGTCGTGGTGATTCATGAGATCTGGGGACTCGCGGACCACATCAAGGACGTGGCAGACAGGTTCGCGGCCGCCGGGTACCTCGCCGTGGCGCCGGACCTGATGGGCCTGGCGGGCCTGGATGCCACCTTGCTGGCTGAGCTCGGCGCCGACCGCAACGACCCCGTCAAACGAACGGAAATCCAGCCCCGGATCAGGGCGGCCACGGAGCCCATGCGTTCGCCGGGCCGGGCCGGGCAGATCCAGGCCGGGGTGGCAGCGGTGTTCGATTACCTGGAGTCCAGCGCCGAGGGTGCCGGGCGGACCGCCGTCGTCGGTTTCTGCTTTGGCGGCACCTACTCCTTCGCCCTGGCCGTGTCGGACGCACGGGTCGCCGCGGCCGTGCCGTTTTACGGCCAGGCCAACTACACGGCGGAGGAACTGTCCGGGATCACGTGCCCGGTGCTGGCCTTCTACGGGGAAGAGGACAAGGCCCTCACGGATGACTTGCCGGACTTGATCGAGCGCATGCGCCAGTCCGGCGTCGACTTCAGGTACACGGTCTTCGCCGGCGCCGGCCATGCATTCTTCAACGACACCAACCCGGTGTCCTACCGCGCGGAGCCGGCCCGGATTGCGTGGCAGGAAGCCCTTGAATTCCTCGGAGCGGCCCTGCGCTGACATGTCCCCGCCCGGACGCCATTCACGGGCGGTGTATCCCGCCCCAGCCAGGGAATCCCGGCCGATGAAACGCAGCGAGCTGCGGACGCGGTCCCGCGGGTGGGCACCATCGTGGTTTCCGGCAGCATTCGGGCGGGCTAGTGTGCGGCGATGAGGGAGGCGGCTTCCTGGCGGGTGTGTCCGGAGTCCTCGATGCCTTCGGCGATGTGGGCGAGGTGTTCGGGGATGTCGCGGCCCTTTTTGCGCATGGCCGTGGCCCACAGGCGCCCGGCCCGGTAGGAGGAACGCACCAGGGGTCCGGACATGACGCCCAGGAAACCGATCTCCTCCGCCTCCTCGGAGAGTTCCAGGAATTCCTGCGGCTTGACCCAGCGGTCCACCGGCAGGTGCCGTTCGGAGGGGCGCAGGTACTGGGTGATCGTGATCAGGTCGGTCCCGGCGTCGTGCAGGTCCTGCAGGGCGGTGGAGATTTCGGCCCGGGTCTCGCCCATGCCCAGGATCAGGTTGGACTTGGTGACCATCCCGTGGTCCCGGCCCTGGGTGAGGACGTCCAGGGAGCGGTCGTAGCGGAAGGCCGGGCGGATGCGCTTGAAGATCCGCGGGACGGTCTCCACGTTGTGGGCGAACACCTCCGGGGCGGAGTCGCAGATCGCCTTGATGTGCCCGGGCTTGCCGGAGAAGTCCGGGATGAGCAGCTCCACGCCCGTGTTCGGGTTCAGCTCGTGGATCTTGCGCACCGTTTCGGCGTAGAGCCACACGCCCTCATCGGCCAGGTCGTCGCGGGCCACCCCGGTCACGGTCGCGTAGCGCAGGTTCATCTGCACCACGGACCGGGCGACCTTGGTGGGCTCGAACCTGTCGATCGGGGAGGGCCTGCCCGTGTCGATCTGGCAGAAATCACAGCGGCGGGTGCATTCGGAGCCGCCGATGAGGAACGTGGCCTCCCGGTCCTCCCAGCACTCGAAGATGTTCGGGCAGCCGGCCTCCTCGCACACCGTGTGCAGGCCCTGGCCCTTGACCAGGTTCTTCATCGCAATGTACTCCGGGCCCATCTCGACCTTGGCCTTCATCCATTCCGGCTTGCGCTCCACCGGCACGGCCGCGTTGCGCTGCTCAATCCGCAACATCTTCCGACCCTCGGGTGCCAGGCTCATGATTCTCCTTCAGTGTGCTGTTTTGCCCAGGTCCGGGCTTGAAGTGGCGCGTGGTTGGGTGTCAATGGTGCGCCACTTGGCAAGTGGCGCCTGGTTGGCATCCCATGGGGCGCCGGTGTCAGGGTGTCAGCATTCGACGACGTTGACGGCGAGTCCGCCCATCGCCGTTTCCTTGTATTTGGAGGACATGTCGCGGCCGGTTTCGCGCATGGTGATGATGACTTCGTCGAGGGAGACGCGGTGCTGCCCGTCGCCCCAGAGCGCCATCTTGGCGGCGTTGATGGCTTTCGCGGCCGCGATCGCGTTGCGTTCGATGCACGGGACCTGCACGAGGCCTCCGATGGGGTCGCAGGTCAGGCCCAGGTTGTGTTCCATCGCGATTTCCGCCGCGTTCTCCACCTGCTCCGGGGTGCCGCCCATGACCTCAGCCAGGCCCGCGGCGGCCATGGACGACGCCGAGCCGACCTCGCCCTGGCAGCCAACCTCGGCCCCTGAAATCGATGCCTGCTCCTTGTACAGGACGCCGACGGCGCCGGCGGCCAGCAGGAACTTCACCACCACCGCATCGACCTGTTCCTGCGACGCGTCGGCCATGCCGGCGGTGTAGTGGGTGGCGTAGAACATGACCGCCGGGATGATCCCGGCCGCCCCGTTGGTCGGGGCGGTGACGACTCGGCCGCCGGAGGCGTTTTCCTCGTTCACGGCCAACGCGACCAGGTTCACCCACTCCTGCCAGAACTTCGGGTCCCGGTCCGGGTCCTCGGCCCGGAGCCGGGCATGCCAGTCCGGGGCGCGGCGCCGGACCTTCAACCCGCCCGGCAGCAGCCCGGTCCGGCCCAGGGAGGCATTCTTGCAGTCCTCCATGACGTCGCGGATGTGCAGCAGCCCTTCCCGGATCTGGCCCTCGGTACGGGTGACAAGCTCGTTGGCGAGCATCACGTCGCTGAAGTTCCCGCCCGCCGTCGCGCAGTGCCCCAGCAGCTCCGCGGCCGTGCGGAACGGGTACGGCAACAATGCCTTGGAGGATTCCAGCTCGGCCGCGGCGGCCTCCACCTCGCCCTCCCGGATGATGAACCCGCCCCCTACGGAGAAGAACGTCGCCTCATGCAGCACCGCGCCCGCCGCGTCTGTGACGGCGAACTTCATCCCGTTCGTGTGCCGGGGCAGGATCGTCAAGGGATGCAGAATAATGTCCCCCTCCCCATAGGCCAGCTCCACCAGGCCGCAAAGCAGCAGCGGCTCACCCGCGGCGAACGCCGCCAAGCGGGCATCGACCTCCGCGGGCAGGATCAGCTCCGGTTCCCGGCCCTCCAAGCCCAGCAGCACCGCCGTCAGGGTCCCGTGCCCGCGCCCCGTCGCCGCCAGGGAACCATACAAATCCACCCGCACGGACGCCACCCGCCCCAACACGCCAGCCTCCGCCAGCTCCCGTGCAAACACCGCGGCAGCCCGCATGGGACCCACCGTATGCGAACTCGACGGGCCAATGCCCACCGAAAATAAATCAAAAACGCCAACAGACATGGCAATATCACCTTTCAAGGTTCGCCAGGGGTGCCGCAGCCGGGGAAGCGCGGACGTCGGGGGCGGTCAGCCGCCCCGGGGGTTCCAGCATCCACTATGCGCTGGAACTCCCGGATTGGCCAAGCCCCGTGGAGCGGGAGCTGCCCGGTCAGGACAGGGCAGCCACGGACGGGTAGAGCGGGTGCGCAAGGGCAAGCGCCTCAACGCGGCTGCACAGGCCGGACAGGTCGGCGTCGTCGTCGGCCAACAGGGCCCCGGCGATGATGTCGGCGACCTCGGCGAAGGCTGCCTCGCCGAAGCCGCGCGTGGCCAGGGCCGGTGTGCCGATGCGCAGGCCCGAGGTGACCATGGGCGGGCGCGGGTCGAACGGGACGGCGTTGCGGTTGACCGTGATGTCGATCGCCGCGAGCCGGTCCTCGGCCTCCTGGCCGTTGAGCTCACAATTGCGCAGGTCCACCAGCACCAGGTGGACGTCGGTGCCGCCGGAAATCACGGAAATTCCCTTGGCTGCGACGTCTGGCTGGATGAGGCGTTCGGCCAGAATCCGGGCCCCGGCCAGCACGCGCTCCTGGCGTTCCCTGAATTCCTTCGACGCCGCGATCTTGAACGCCACGGCCTTGCCTGCAATGACGTGCTCCAACGGCCCGCCCTGCTGGCCCGGGAAAACGGCGGAGTTGATCTTCTTGGCGATGTCGGCGTCGTTGCTCAAGATGATGCCGCCGCGGGGGCCGGCCAGGGTCTTGTGCGTCGTCGACGTCGTGACGTGCGCGTGAGGCACCGGGGACGGGTGCAGCCCGGCCGCGACGAGGCCGGCGAAGTGGGCCATGTCCACCATGAGATAGGCGCCCACCAGGTCCGCGATGCGGCGGAACTCGGCGAAGTCCAGCTGCCGGGCGTAGGCGGACCAGCCGGCAACGATCAGCTTGGGCTGGTGCTCCACAGCCAGCCGCTCCACCTCGGCCATGTCCACCTGGTGCGTGTCCTCGCGGACCTGGTACGGCACCACGTTGTACAGCTTGCCGGAGAAGTTGATGCGCATGCCGTGCGTCAGGTGGCCGCCGTGGGCCAGGTTCAGCCCCATGATGGTGTCGCCGGGCTTGATCAGGGCGTGCATCACGGATGCGTTGGCCTGGGCGCCGGAGTGTGGCTGGACGTTCGCGTACCCGGCGCCGAACAGGGCCTTGACCCGGTCGATGGCCAGCTGCTCAATGACGTCCACGTGCTCGCAGCCGCCGTAGTAGCGCTTCCCCGGGTAGCCTTCGGCGTACTTGTTGGTCAGCACGGACCCCTGGGCGGCCATGACGGCGGCCGCGGTGTGGTTTTCCGAGGCGATCATTTCCAGGCCGGTGCGCTGGCGGGCCAGTTCGGCGTCGATCTGTCCGGCCACTTCCGGATCCAGGGTTGCCAGCGGCGCGTCCAGGCTGGCTGAGGTCACCTGGCTGAAGGCCACGGTGGCGGCGTCGGCGGCGCTCACAGCTCGCCTCCGTTGGCTGCCGCGTATTCGGACGCGGTCAGCAACGGGCCTTCCGAATCCACTGCCACCTTGAAGAGCCATCCGGCCCCATAGGGGTCGGAGTTGATGATGGCCGGGTCCCCGGCTGCGGCGGCATTCACTTCGGTGACCTCCCCCGTGACGGGGGAATAAAGATCGGAGACGGACTTAGTGGACTCGATCTCACCGCAGGTCTCGCCGGCGGTGACGGTGGCGCCGACCTCGGGCAGGTCAACGTAGACGATGTCGCCGAGGGCGTCGGCGGCAACGGCGGAGACGCCGATCGTGGACGGGCCGGAACCATCAAGGGAAATCCACTCGTGCTCGGCGGAATACTGCAGTTCGGGAGCGACTTTGCTCATGGGGTAAACCTTTCAGGGGAAGTGAAGGTGACGCTCGGGATGAGGCGACGCCGAAGATTACTTTTGGCGCTTGTAGAACGGCAGGGCAACGACTTCGAAGGGCTCGGCCTTGCCGCGGAGATCGACGTCGACCATCGTGCCGAGGCTGGCATGCTCGACGTCGACATAGGCGAGGGCGACCGGGTAGCCCAGGGTGGGGCTGGGCTGGCCCGACGTGACCTCGCCGACGGCGGCGCCGTCTTTAAGGACCTGGTAGTGACCGCGGGCGGCCCGGCGTCCGACGCCCTTCAGACCCACCAGCTTGCGGCCGCTGGTGGTGCCGTCGCCGGATTCCTTGATGGCGGCGAGGGCGGCCTTGCCGATGAAGTCGCTTTCCTTGGCCAGCGACACCACGGGCCCCAGGCCTGCGGCGTAGGGGTGGCCGGTTTGGGAGAGCTCGTTGCCGTACAACGGCATGCCGGCCTCCAGGCGCAGGGAATCGCGGGCGGCCAGTCCGGCCGGAATGAGCCCCTGGTCCTGTCCGTTCTCCAGCAGCGCCCGCCAGAGGGCGGGCGCGTCGGCGTTGGGCAGGTAGATTTCGAAGCCGTCTTCGCCCGTGTAGCCGGTGCGGGCCAGCAACAGGTCCTGGACCGTGCCGTTGACGGTGATCCCAACTTCCGTGGCGGCGTAGTACTTCAACTCTTTCACCAGCATGTGCTGCGCTTCCGGCACGAGCGTCAAAAGAATGGCTTCCGCGTTGGGTCCCTGCACGGCGATCAGGGACGTCTCGCTGGAGACATCCTGGACCTGGACGTCAAAGCCGGCGGCGCGTTCGGCCAGAAGCGCTGCCACCGTGGCGGCGTTGCCGGCGTTGGGCACCACCAGGTATTTCTCGTCTCCGCGGCGGTAGGAGATCAAATCGTCGACGATGCCACCGTCGGCATTGCAGATCAGCGAGTACTTTGCCTTGCCGACGGCCACGGCCGACAGCTTGCCGGCCAGGGCGTAGTCCAGGAACGCCGCGGCGTCGGGGCCGCTGACCCACACCTCGCCCATGTGGGAGAGGTCAAAGAGGCCGGCGGCGTTGCGGACGGCATGGTGCTCGGCCAGTTCCGAGGAATACTTCAACGGCATCTGCCAGCCGCCAAAGTCGGTGAAGGATGCGCCGGCCTTTTCGTGTTCGCCGTAAAGGGCTGTGTGGTTCTCAGTCATGGGGATTCCTTTGCGGTGTTAGTTGTCGAAGTCTGCTGCGTTGTCCTCGAAGGCCTCGAGTGGCGGGCAGGAGCAGACCAGGTTCCGGTCCCCCGCTGCCCCGTCAATGCGTCCCACGGGCGGGAAGTATTTGTCCTGGCGGAGGCTGTCCACGGGGAAGGCGCCCTGTTCGCGGGTGTATCCGCGGTCCCAGCCGGAGTTGATGACGGCGGCGGCCGTGTGGGGCGCGTTGCGCAGCGGGCTGTCCGTCAGGGTGAAATCGCCCTGGGCCACTTGGTCGATCTCCTGCCGGATGGTCACCATGGCCGTGATGAAGCGGTTGATTTCGGCCAGATCCTCGGACTCCGTGGGTTCCACCATGAGGGTGCCGGCCACGGGGAAGGACAGGGTGGGGGCGTGGAAGCCGAAGTCGATCAGGCGTTTGGCCACGTCTTCGGCGGTGACGCCCGTCGTGGCGGTCAGTTCGCGCAGGTCCAGGATGCATTCATGGGCCACCAGGTCCCCGACGCCCGTGTAGAGCACGGGGAAGTGCTCGTTGAGCTGTGAGGCGATGTAGTTCGCCGCCAACAGCGCGGACTTCGTGGCTTCGGTCAGCCCCTGGCCGCCCATCAGCTTGACGTAGGCCCAGGAGATGGGCAGGACGCCGGCCGAGCCGAAACGTGACGCGGAGATCGGCACACCGGTGGACGGACCGCCGCCGGGGAGCGGGGCCGCGTTGGCGTCGCCGGGCATGAAGGGGGCCAGGTGGGCCTTGGCCGCAACGGGGCCGACGCCGGGTCCGCCGCCACCGTGCGGGATGCAGAACGTCTTGTGCAGGTTCAGGTGCGAGACGTCGCCGCCGAACTTGCCGGGCTGGGCGAGTCCCACCAGGGCGTTGAGGTTGGCCCCGTCCACGTACACCTGTCCCCCGGCGGCGTGGACGGCGTCGCAAACTTCGCGGACGTCGGCGTCGTAGACGCCGTGTGTGGAGGGGTAGGTGATCATGATGGCGGCGAGCTGGTCCCGGTGGACCTCGATCTTGGCCTTCAGGTCCGCACTGTCAATGGTGCCGTCGGCGGCCGTGGCCACGACCACCACCTTCATGCCGGCCAGCACAGCGGAGGCGGCGTTGGTGCCGTGGGCCGATTGCGGGATGAGGCACACTGTGCGCGCGGCGTCGCCGCGGGAGACGTGGTAGCCGCGGATGGCCAGCAGGCCCGCCAGTTCACCCTGCGAGCCTGCGTTGGGCTGGAGGGACACCTGGTCGTACCCGGTGATCGCGCACAGGTCCGCTTCCAGCCCGCCAATCAGTTCACGCCAGCCCTCGGTCTGGGAGTCCGGGGCGAAGGGGTGGATGGAGGCGAATCCGGGCCAGGAAATGGCCTCCATCTCGGCGGTGGCGTTGAGCTTCATGGTGCAGGAGCCCAGCGGGATCATGGTGCGGTCCAAGGCCAGGTCCCGGTCGCTGAGGCGCCGGATGTAGCGCAGGAGCTGGGTCTCGGAGCGGTGGGTGTTGAAGACAGGGTGCGTCAAATAGTCCGAGGTGCGTTCGGTGCCCTCCGCCAGGGCGAAGGCTGCAGCCCCGTGGCCGGTGCCGTCGCCTGCGGGCGCCGCCCCAAACACGGCGGCAACGCGGGCAACGATGTCCGCCGTCGTCGTCTCGTCAACGGAGATGCCCACATGGTCCGCGTCGATGAGGCGCAGGTTGATGCCGTCCCGCTCCGCCAGGGCCACGATGGTGCCGGCCCTTCCGGGAACACGCACGGTCAACGTGTCGAAGAAGGAGTCGTGCAGGACCTGGATGCCGGAAGCGTCGAGCGCCGCGGCGAGGGTGCGGGCGCGATCGTGGACGGTCCCGGCGATCGCCTTCAGCCCTTCCGGGCCGTGGTAGACGGCGTACATTGACGCGACGATGGCCAGCAGCGCCTGGGCGGTGCAGATGTTGGAGGTGGCCTTCTCGCGGCGGATGTGCTGCTCCCGGGTTTGCAGTGCCAGCCGGTAGGCGGGCAGCCCGGTGTTGTCGGCGGAGACGCCCACGATGCGGCCGGGAAGCGAGCGTTCCATCCCCTTGCGGACGGACATGTAGGCTGCGTGCGGGCCGCCGAAGAACAGCGGGACGCCGAAGCGCTGGGCGGTTCCCACCGCGATGTCCGCGCCCTGCTCACCGGGCGAGGTGATCAGGGTCAGGGCCAGCAGGTCGGCCGCGACGGTGACGAGGGCACCCCGCTCCTTGGCCGCGGCGATGACCGGGGCGTGGTTGAAGACGCGGCCCGAAACGCCGGGCTGCTGCAGGACGACGCCGTTGATCTCACCTTCCGGAAGACCCAGGGACAGGTCCGCGACTTCCACCTCGAACTCCAACGCCTTGGCCCGGCCCTGGACGATGGCGATGGTCTGCGGCAGGAGGTCCGCGTCGAGGATGGTCTTGCCGTCCGCGGCGCCCTTGGACTTGTTGGCCCGGCGCATGAGCAGCACGGCTTCGGCCACGGCGGTCGCTTCGTCGAGCAGGGAGGCGTTGGCCACCGGAAGTGCGGTCAGGTCGCTGACCATGGTCTGGAAATTCAGCAGCGCCTCAAGGCGCCCCTGCGAGATTTCAGGCTGGTACGGGGTGTAGGCGGTGTACCAGGCCGGGGCCTCAAGGACGTTGCGGCGGATGACGGCGGGCGTGACGGTGTCGTAGTAGCCTTGGCCGATCATCTGGATCGCTGTCTTGTTCTTCGCGGCCAGTGCGCGGAGGTCGGCCAGCACTTCAACCTCGCTCAAGGCCGCCTGGAGTGACAGCGGCGCCGCCTGACGGATGGAATCGGGGACGGCGGTGTCGACGAGCGACTCAACGCTGTCGTAGCCGATGGCCTTGAGCATGGCGTCGATGTCGGCCTGCCGGCGGGCCCCGATGTGCCGGTCGGCGAACACCGTTGGATGGGATTGAATCGTCATAAGGAACTCCAAGGTACGGCCGTCCCTGATGGGGTCCGGCATGGGTTTGGGTTCCTCCCCGCTCTGTCTTGGACCTGAGAGATTCCGCAGGACAAAAGCGTCCGCTTGCACCGTCGGTGAGCCAGGCTTTCGCCGGGCTGCTTTCCAGAGTTGCCTCGCCGCGGCGGTACATGGGCCTGAGAGATTCCTGGGGAGGATTTGCTCCTACGGCGCCACCAAAAAAGAAAGGGAGGACTCTCCCGCCACGATTCGAAAGGCCTATAAAATTGTGGGTGATTCGCCCCACACGATACACGAAAGACCCGGCCCGGCAAAACCGGCGAGAGGAAATCCCGGGAAGAAGCGCCTCCTCGAGCGCGGACAGCCGCTACGGCTCATCCGGGTCCGTGGCTCGCGGGCCGGGGCGCCGTCGTTGGTCCAGGGACCATGGTCCGGCACCGGGCGGCGCCAGATGAAGTGCCGCGGCGCGACGTCCCGGAGCGACTGGCCAACCACTCCCTTTCGGTCCGTCCACATGATGCCCGAGCCTTGCGGATACTCATTGAGGCGGTAGCGGCCCAGGCGGCGGCGCCGGAATGGCCACGCGTGCCCGCGGACGGCGTAGACGCAACCGCCGATCGTCGTCAGGTCCACGTGGGTGACATGGCTGACGGATTTAAGCGACGCCAGGACCGCCTTCTCCAGCTGGCGTTGGCGCTGGTCCTGGCGCGGAAGCCGGCCCAGCCGTGCGGCACCGCGCAGGCTCTGGACGAAGACCAGCAGGCCCGCAGCCACGATGATCGAAAACTCGGCAGTGGGATTGGCCGCGATCCACCCCTCCAACGTGGCGGCCTTCAGCACAACCAGCAGGAGGGCCAGGACGGCTGCAACGATCCTGGCGATGAGACCGGACGTTCCCCCATGGATGAAGACTACGGCCAATCGCCGCCGCCGGGACCGGCTGGGGCACCCTGCCCGGTTTGCGTCGAAACGCGCGTTGCGTTACTCTGTGGCTCGCGTCACCCAAGAAAAAGCAGTGCCGAAGATCCGCGGCGGGAGAGTCCTGCCGGTACGTCAGCAGGCGCCGAAGGAGCAAACCCTCCCCGGGAATCTCTCAGGCCCATGTACCGCCGCGGCAAGGCAACTCTGGAAAGCAGCCGCGGGAAACCAGGCTCACCGAAGGTGCAAGCGCCCCTCGATGCCAGGGCGCGGAAACTCTCAGGTCCACGACAGAGCGGGGAGGAACCCAACCATTCGTGGCCCCGGCCACCTCAACGATGGAGTTCCCTGTGACGATTCATCAACCCACTTCGGTCCACGCTGCCCCGCCCCGGCTTGAGCGGCAGCTGAGCAACCGGCACATCCAGCTGATTGCCATTGGCGGTGCCATCGGCACGGGCCTGTTCATGGGCTCGGGCAAGACCATCTCCGCGGCAGGGCCTTCGGTCATCTTCGTCTACATGATCATCGGTTTCATGCTGTTCTTTGTCATGCGCGCCATGGGCGAACTTCTGCTCAGCAACCTGCATTACAAGTCATTCAGTGATTTCGCCGCGGACCTTTTGGGCCCGTGGGCCGGGTTCTTCACGGGGTGGACCTACTGGTTCTGCTGGGTGATCACCGGAATCGCGGACGTCATTGCCATCGCCGGGTACTCCCAGGAACTGTGGCCGGGGCTGCCGTTGTGGATCCCCGGGCTGGTCACGATCGGCATCCTTCTTGCGCTCAACCTGACCACCGTCCGAGCGTTCGGCGAGACCGAATTTTGGTTTGCCCTTATCAAGATTGTTGCCATCGCCGCGTTGATCGTGGTGGGCCTGTTCATGATCTTCGGCGGGTTCCGCTCGGACGCCGGCGCAGCGAGCTTCACCAACCTCTGGAGCCACGGCGGGTTCTTCCCGCATGAATTCATGGGTTTTGTGGCAGGTTTCCAGATTGCCGTGTTTGCCTTCGTGGGCATTGAACTGGTCGGAACCACGGCTGCCGAAGCCAAGGACCCGGAGAAGAACCTGCCGAAGGCCATCAACTCCATCCCCGTGCGAGTGCTGCTGTTTTACGTTGGCGCCCTGATCATCCTCATGTCCGTGATTCCCTGGACGCAGTTTGCGGCCGGCCACAGCCCGTTCATCGCCATGTTCTCCTTGGCGGGCCTGGGCGCCGCGGCCACGGTGGTCAACCTCGTCGTGCTGACCTCCGCCATGTCGTCGGCCAACTCCGGCATCTATTCCACCTCGCGCATGGTTTACGGCCTCGCCCAGGAGGGCGATGCCCCCAAGGCCTTCGGCAGGCTCTCCAGCCGCAAGGTTCCCCGCAACGCCTTGTTCCTCTCCTGCGTGCTGCTGCTTTCCGGCGTCGTGCTGATGTACGCCGGCCAAGACATCGGAAAGGCCTTTGACATGGTGACCACGGTGTCGGCCGTCTGCTTCATTTTTGTCTGGTCGATCATTTTGGCCAGCTACATCGCGTTCCGGCGCCGCCGGCCGCAGCTGCACAACGCCTCCACCTTCAAAATGCCCGGCGGCATTCCCATGGTGGTCGTGATCTTTGCGTTCTTTGCGTTTGTGCTTTGGGCACTGACCACCCAGACGGACACGCTACAGGCCCTGCTGGTCACGCCGATCTGGTTCGTGGCACTTGGCATTGTGTGGTTCTTCCTGCGCCAGCGCCCTGCCCATGTGGCCCGCTACGCCAAGTTCCGGGACGGCCTCAAGTCTGAACGCGAGCCCGCCTAGGCCGCAGGGGATCAGTTCCCTGCCGCAGCCTCGAGGGCGGCCTTGGCCAGGGGGCCGCCGGTGACGGCGCCGAGGTCGCCGTCCTCCACGAAGACCGCCACGGCAATGTCACCTTGGGCGGCAATGACCCAGGAGTGCGTGCGCGGCGGATTGTCGGTGCCGTATTCCGCCGTTCCGGTCTTGCCGATCGCGGGCGCCCCGGGCAGGTCGGCCAGGTTGGTCAGGTATCCCTCGGTGACGGAGGCGCGCATCAGGGTGCGCAGCCCCGCGGCCTCCTTGACGGTGACGGGGGTGCCCTGCGCCGGCTTGGCCTTCCCGTCGCGGCCGGACACGAGTACCGGGACAACCTCGGATCCCTTGACCGTGGAGGAAATGAGCGTCGCCATCGCGAGTGGGGAGACCTGCACCTTGCCCTGGCCGATCATGGACGCGGCGTGCTCGGTGCCGGCGGAATCGCGCGGCACCGAGCCCATGAAGGCGTCCAGACCCAGATCGTTGGTCATGCCAATGCCCAACGCGCCGGCGGCGTCCGCCAGCTTGTCCTGCGCCAGGTGGTTGAACTGGGACACGAACGCGGTGTTGCAGGAGTGGGCGATCGCCACGGTCATGGGGATCTGCCCTTCCGCGTCCACGGCGTAACCCGGGGCGTTGTAGAACTTCTTGCCGTCAGCCGTGTATTCGGGCGCGCAGCTGAGCGTGGATTGCGGGTTCATGCCCTCCCGGAACAGGCCCAGCGACGTGGCGATCTTGAACGTGGACCCGGGAGCGTACTGGCCCAGGAACGCCGTGTTGTAGCCGTTGCTGTCCGGCCCGTTGGCGGCGGCGAGGATGGCGCCGGTGGACGGCTTCATGATGACGATGGAGCTGGGCGTCTTTACGTCCGCCAGGGCATCCTCGGCGGCTGTCTGCAGCTTCGGCATCAGGGTGGTTTTCACATCCTTGCCGTCGGAGGGCGCCTGGGTGAACAGGACTTTGGCGCCGGCGCTGGGCTCCGGGGTGGGGGACGCGGTGTCGGTTGCTCTCGCCGACGGCGTGGCTGGTGCGCCGGGCACGGCCTCGATGGTGACGCCGGGGGTGCCGGCGAGCTGGGTGTCGAAGGCCGCCTGCAGCCCGCTGCCTCCCACCACCTGTCCCGCCACAACCTTGCCCTTGGACTTTTTGATGTCATCCGCCGTGGCCTCGTGGACGGAGCCGAGGACCGCCTGGGCGAAGGTGCGCGACGGCGCCAGCGGCAGGGTGCCCGGCGTGGCCAGGAAGCCCTTGATGTCCCTCAGCTTCGCCTGGTCCAGTGCGGTGTAGGCCTCCTCACGCAGCGTGATGGCGTCCACGAAGGCCACCGGTCCGTAGGCCTTGATTTTGGCCAGGTAGGCGGTCGGGTCGACGTCGACGACGGCGGCCAGCGCCTTGCCCGACGCCTGGGCTTCCGCGTCGCTGAGACCGTCCTTGTTGATGCCCAGGGTTTCCACCGGACGGTCCTTGACGATCGGCTGGCCGTCGGCGGCCAGGATGCCCGCACGCTGGGGGTAGGTGGTAGAGATCTTCAACCGCTCGCCCGGCAGCAGCCTGGGAACCAGCATTTCCGGGCTCCACGTGACGGTCCAGCCGTCGCCGTTGCGCTTCATGTCGGCGCCCGTCTTGTAGGTCCACGCTTTCGCCACATTCGGGATGGTCCACGAGTAGCCGAGGGAAACGCGGGCGGTGCCGTCGTCCTTGACCGCGACGCCGTCCACGGTGACCTTGGGCCATACCGGGTCGATGCCCTTCGCCAGGTCCGTAAGTTCCTTCTGGACTTCCGCCGCCGGCTGGTCAAAGGCCACCGAACCCACAGTGTGGGCCGTGAGCGCCGCAGCGAGGGTCTTGGCGGTCCCCGCGCCGTCATCCTTGCTGGGCGAGCACGCTGCGCCCGTGAAGACGAGGGCAAGGGCAATCACAAGACCGGCAGCACGGCGAAGCATAAAACTCCCAAAGTTGAATGTGTGCCCAGCCTATCGAAAAAAAGTGGACCGCCTAACTAAAAACGGTGCGCCTTCCCACCCTCACGGCCATAATGAAACCGTGAAAGCTGAAACCAGGAATGGACTGCCCGGCCCCGGAAGAACCCCGCCGAGAGGTTTCCGCCGGGTGGAAAGCACCGCGCTCCTCTGGCTCCAGCGCGGTTTCCTGTTCATCGTCACCGTCGTTGCGGGCTGGGTGATCTACGAACTCATCGTGCTGGAGATCCACAACCGGGCCCGCCAGCCGTGGCTGTTTCTTGTCATTTGGGTGGTTGCCGCCTACGTCCTGCTGCCGCGCCTGAACCGCGTGTTGTCAAGACTTTATGTGCCCGACTACTTCATTGGCCGGACCCGCACCGCCGACGGCCTGCTCGGGGACCCCGTCAACCTGGCTGTCATCGGCACAATGGCGGAACTGCGGTCGTTGATGCTGGCCGCCGGGTGGTGCGAACCGGACCCCGTCACGCTGCGCAGCAGCTGGCGCATCATCGAGGCTTCGCTGCTGCGCCGCAGCTACCCGTCGGCTCCGGTCAGCGCGCTTTTCGTCTTCCAGCGCAAGCAGACAATGGCGTTTGAGCGGGAGGTGGACGGCAGCCCCGCACAACGCCACCATGTCCGGTTTTGGGTGTGCCCCGACGGCTGGAAGCTCCCCGGCGGATTCGACGTCGACCTGATCGGGGCGGCCACGTTCGACCGCCGCGTGGGCCTTTCCTTGTTCACCTTCCAGGTCACCCACAAGATCGCCGAAAACACCGACCGTGAACGCGACCTGGTGGTCGCCGACCTGCAGGTTTCCGGCGCAACCGTCCACACGATCCGGCACTTCTCCACGGGCTATCACAGCCGCAACGGCGGGGGCGACGCCATCGAGACCGACGGCGACCTGCCAGTCCTCTTCGTTGGACGCACCGGGTCTGAACGCGTCCAGCCCGTGGACGCGCCGCCGTCGCCCGCCTGAGGAACGCGGACGACGGCGCCACCTCCCCGCTACTTCGCGGGGCCTACGTTGATCTCGTTGACCACCGGTGCCGGTCCGCGGCCCAAAACGAGCCTGACACCCGTGACGGGCGCGCAGCCCACGGTGACCTTCGTGTAGTCCGACCTGAGCCTGCCTGCGTTGCCCCACACACCCCCACGCTGGACCTGAACGGCCTAGTACTACAGTCGCGTTTGTGGGGTGTGGCCGCGGGCTTTGTAGTGGAATTGTTGGGCGTGGTATTGGTGTCGCCGTCGCCAGAGTGAGCAGCGGATTACGTGGTGTGGGTCCGGTTCCCGGTGCCAGATGATGCGGGTGATGAGGTGCCTGATTTCGGGCAGGGAGAGTCTTACCAGGTGCTCGGCGCCTGGCTGCGGGCCCCCTTTGTAGAGCGGATGACGCTCAGGAAGGCGTGGGCGAACATGGAGAGCGTGATGTGCCGGTACCAGCCGGTGTATTGGCGCACCTGGTAGTGGTCCAGGCCCGTTTCACCCTTGGAGGTTTGGAAGGTTTCCTCGATGGCCCAGCGGGCCCCGGCGACCCGGGCCAACTCGGCCAGGGTGACGCGCTCGGGCGTAAAGCAGATGAAGTAGGCCAGGCCCGTGGGATCCTTGAGGGAGCGGCGGGCCAGCAGCCAGTGCTCGCCGGTTTCGGCGGGGCCGTTGATGCGGATCCTGGCCCAGGAATACAGCCGGTCGCCCTTGGTCCCGGCGCCGGCGGTGCGGGTGCGCCAGGCGCGCCTGTCCAGGGCGGCGAAGAGCTCATCGGCCCGGCCCTCCCCGCCCACCGAGCCACGGGCCCGGGCGATGGCGCGCTGGTTCATGGGCACGGCCATGACATAGTGCAGGCCCCGGTCTTCCAGACGGCGGCGCAGTCCGGCGTGCTGTCCGTAGACGGCGTCGCCGGTGGCCCATTCGGCCTCGATTCCGGCATCCAGGGCGCGTTCGATCATGTCGGCGGCCAGCACGGGCTTGGTCGCCATCACCCGGCCTTCCGGGATGCCGGCGCGCTTGCACCGGGCAGCGTCATCCATCCATGCCTTGGGCAGGTAGAGTTCCCCGTCCAGGAACGTCCGGCCCGCCGGTGTCGCATAGGACAGGAACACCCCGATCTGGCAGTTCTCCACCCGACCCGCGGTGCCTGAGTACTGGCGGGCCACCCCTGCCGAAGCGGTCCCCTTCTTCAGGAAACCGGTCTCGTCGATCGCCAGGATCCCCTTCGGGTCCCCCAGATGCTTTTTCACGTAACCGACCAAGGCGTCCCGGACCTTGTCCGGGTCCCAGTCCGTGGTCGAGAGCAGCCGCTGCATCCCATCCGGAGTGCCCTGTCCGGCACGCTCGGACAGGGTCCAGGAGTTCTTCCGCTCCTCATCCGACAGCAGGCCGCGGATGTAGCTGACGGCGTTGTTCCGCGGCTCCGTCCGGGCGAACTCACCCCCGATCAGCTCCCGGATTTCCTCCAGGCCATCAGCCCATTCCTGTATCTCTGCCACCCAAATATCATCGCCCACCCACCATGATTAACAGGATTCCGGGCCAAAGTCCGATTAAACCGCCGACACGGCCAGAAAATAAACGCGACTGTAGTACTAGAGCAACCTTGACGGTTTCGCCACGGGATGGAAGCTCGCTGCAAGGGGCGTAACCGGAGAACATGACAGTACGTGGCTGTCCCCCAGACATGAACTGGACATAGACCTCGCAGTGTTCCCCTTTGGCGTAGAACTGGTGGGTGCGCACTACGCTCGCCTCGGTGACCGGCCAGCTTTCGTGAAATGGTCTTGTCAGAACCCAGAACCCTACGGCCCGGAGCAAAACCGTCAGGACTGCCACCACCCCGGCCACCCCATGTCGTCTCAGGTACCGTCTGCGCAGCCCTGATTCGGCCCAGGCCGGTTCGTCGCCAGAGGGACGGCGATTGGAAATAAGGCAGAAGTCCCTAGCCACCGGGAAGCTCTCGGGATTGCCGCTCATGAGGCCGCTACTAGTCCAACTCGGGAAGGCATGGGAGCAACGGCAAGCAGCGCGCTCTTCCGGGTGATGACCTCCGGATCGTGGCTGGATAAAAGAGCGCATCCGATAAATAGTTCGGTCATAGTTTTGAACGTACTGAATAACCCCGTGCCCCTGACATTATTCCGGACGGTTGTCGTCTCAGGACTCGCCCCACAGCCCGCCCGTCTGCATGAGGGGAACGATTAACGGGCGCGCCTTTGGGCGGGTTCAATGCGGAACGACTCAGGCGAACTATGGAGGGTGAAGCGCGAAAACAGACCGCAAGGCGACCGCGATCCAACGAAGGTATCACTTCAGGCTCCGATCACCTTGCCTGCTTCTATCCAAGATTGGCCGTGCCGAGCGCTTCTCGTAGCTTGTTGCTGTAGATCGTGACACTGCGGACCTCGGGCAAATTTGGAAGCAAGTACGTCAGGTCATAGCTTTGCGTTCCGGTGTGGGATTTCAGCGCTGCCACCTGAAGCGTGTTCGGGTTCTCAACGACGTTGTTACCGGACGCAGTGCGCGTCATGAATCCCGGGTTGAGGTCGATGTAGAGATCTTCACCGAGACCCGTGGAAAAATTCTTCAACGTCAGGACCAGGCTGCCCAGCTTCTCAGTGATGCTCACGGTCCCAGTCGTCGGTGCTCCTTGGGAGACAAACGTCCCGGAAAGTGCGCGCGATGCCGCCGGCTTCACAGCGGGCCCGGCAGCCGATTCAGCGGCAGTGGAAGCTGACCTGGATTGTTCGGGGGCTGCCGCTGTGCAGCCCGATACGGTTGAGGCAACGACGACCCCCATGGCCAGAAGGTATGTGATTTTCATGGTCCCCATTTCCCACCCAGTTGAGATCGGGCGCGTGTGAGCAGTGCAATTGCATCCTATCCTCAAGGGAATGCTTCAGGTCTGAAACTATACGGAGAGGGTGATTGTCCAGACCGTATGTCGCTGAGCATCCCGACGGACGAGGGAGCGAATGCCGGGTTGAAGGTGGCCGCCCTGGTGGCCGGGATGGTCGCTGGCGCCGACAGCATTGATGACATGGCCCTGCTGCGTCACGGCGGGACGAAGAAGGTCTTCGCCGGCTGCTATGTCCCGTCAACGCTGGGCTCGTTCCTGCGCTCCTTCACGTTCGGACATGGGCGCCAGCTTGATGCTGTGGCCTCCCTGTCCCTGACCAGCCTGGCCCGGACAGCGCCCCTGTTCGGCACGCCCGATGGGGAAGACTTCGTGTTCGTTGATGTCGACGACACGATTGTTGACGTTCACGGCTACCAGAGGCAGGGCTCCGGCTACGGCTACTCCGGGGTCCGCGGCCTGAACGCCCTGCTGGCGACCGCCTCGCGGGAGGACACGGCACCGGTGATCATCGCCCAACGCCTGCGCAAGGGCGCCGCGAACTCGGCCCGGGGCGCAAAGAAGTTCGTCACCGAAGCCTTGGGCACCCTCAAACGCACCGCAACACCCGGACCGGTGCTGTGTCGTTTTGATTCCGCCTACTACGGGTATCCGGCCGTGAGCGCAGCCCTGGCGGGCGGGGCCGAGGTCTCGGTCACGGTGCGCATGGATGCTGCCGTGAAACGCGCCATCACCGCCATCGACGCGGATGCGTGGACACCGATCAAGTACACCAACGCCGTGTACGACGAAGATGCCCAGGCCTGGATATCCGCCGCGGAGGTTGCCGAGGTCCCGTTCACCGCGTTCTCCTCCCGGAAAAAGGCCGAACGGATCACCGGGCGGCTGGTGGTGCGCCGCATCCCCGAGATGAACCCCAAAGCCGCCACCGGGCAGCCGTCGCTCTTTGACACCCACCGCGTCCGGGCGGCTGCCGCGGCCGGGCCGCTTTACCGGCGCGGGCGGTCAATCGGCGATCGCCAGGTCCTTCCAGTTGCCCGCCAGTGTGACCCGGGCGCCCCACCGCCCCGGGTAGACGGGGTAATAGTAGCGGGTGCCGGTGGTGGCGTTCCGGGCGATCAGTCCCCTGCCGCCGGGACCGGCAAATCCGGTGGCCGGGCTGAGGATGTCAAAGCCCTGCCACCCAGAGCCGATCACGCGGCGGGCTTCACTGATGATTGCGCCGGATCCATTGCCGCGGTACAGCAACATGGACCCGCTGGAACGCCGTACCATCAGGTCCGCCCTGCCATCGGCGTCGAAGTCGAACTGAGTGATCTTCAGGCCGGTCCAGCCCGTGCCGATCCGCACTGCCGTGTCAACCGTTGTCCCGCGGCGGTTGGCCCAGTAATACAGGCCCCCCGCGCTGTTGGTGCCGACCAGCCACGGGTAGCGCGCGGAGGTGGACCACTTGCCAACGGTGAGAGTGACGCCCTGCCAGCCCTGGGCTGCGATCACGGGGCCATACCCCAATCCCGTGGAGTTTCCCAGGTACACGCTCACCCGGCCGCTCTTCCACTGGACCAGCAGGTCGAGGATGCCGTCGCTGTTCCAGTCGGTGACGTGCATGTCGCGAATGCTGTAGAAGCCGGTTCCTATTTTTCGCGCGGGTCCCGACTTCAGCCCGCCGGCGGCCGGCACATCAAAAAGTCGGCCCGAGGAGTCGGCATATACGGTGTCCGCCGCTGAGGTGATGGCATGCACGGGGGGCGGCGTCGGCGACGGCGGCGGCGACGGCGTCGGCGACGGCGACGGCGGCGGCGGCGGCGTCGGCGACGGCGACGGCGGCGGCGACGGCGTCGGCGACGGCGGCGGCGGCGGCGTCGGCGACGGCGACGGCGACGGCGACGGCTGTGCCTGGGCGGCGAACGCAAGCACGCCGGAGGGCGTGCCCAGCCCGGTGGGTCCGTCGTACCCGGCGGCGCTGGAGCAAAGGTAGGCCACGGTGCAGCTGCCGTTGCTTCCCGTGGTGACATCGTTGAGCTGGGCGGCGTGGCTGTAGGGGAACTGTGCCGGGTATGAGCCGGCCGCCGGCGTCCCGGCCATGGCGTAGATGGCGGCGATCAGCGGCGCGGACGCGCTGGTCCCGCCCAGCACCATCCACCCGTCGGCCGCGTCGTAAACGGCCACGCCGGTGGCCGGGTCCGCCACGGCCGCCACGTCGGTGACGGTACGGGTGGCGCAGCCGGTGTCCGACTGCCAGGCCGGCTTGGCCGCGCCGTAGGAGCAGCCGCTGCCGGTGCCGGACCAGGCGCTCTCCGACCAGCCCCGGGCGCTGCCGTCCCGGCTCAAGGTCGTCCCTCCCACGGCAGTGACGTAGGCGGAAGCGGCCGGGAAATCGGCCCCGTAGCCGTTGTCGCCGGCGCTGGCCGTGATGGCAACCCCGGGGTGGTTGTAGAAGCTGTCAAAGGAAGAGTCCGAGCTGCTGGACAGGATGCCGTAGCTGTTCGAGACGGCCACCGCGCCCTTGGACACGGCCGTGTTGACGGCCGCGCCCAGGTCGGCAACGGCGGCGGTGTCGGCTTCCACCAGGAGGATGCTGCACAGCGGGCAGGCCGCGGAGACCATGTCCAGGTCCAGGCTGATTTCCGTCGTCCACCCCGGGTCCGCGGCAGGGTAGCCGGTGCCGCCGCGCTGGTCCACCTTGGCAAAGCACCCGCTGGCCGCTGTGCAGGCGGGGAGGCCGTACTTGGCCCGGTAGGCGGCGAGGTCGGCCTCAGCGGTGGGGTCGTCAAAGGCGTCCACGACGGCCACCGTCCTGCCTGTTCCCGCCGTCGCCGCCGGCAGCTTGTAGGCCGCCTGAAGGTCGGTGGGCGCGTATCCGAGAGGTACGGTGGTCGCCGTAGCGAGCGGCCCGCTGACGTCGAGGTCCCTGATGGAGCTGCAGCTGGCGCGACCCCGCGTTGCGGCCCCGCACACGTGCTGGTGCCTGTGCCCGGCCAGCGCTGACTTCACGTTGCGGTGGCTGTCCGGGTGGACGGCCACGGACGCCCCTGGGCTGGCCGGCGGAGATGGCGCGGCAACGGCGGCCGCACCGGAAAAGACGGTAAAGAGTACGAACGCAGTGATGACCGCGAAGGCATGGTGCAATTTTTTGCTCACCTGCGTACTTTGCCCCATCATGCGTGCTCGGCGCGCATCGGCACCTTCTGTTACGTCGGTGCGCCAACCTCCGCCCGGTCAAGCCATGGCACTGGCGCCTGCCGGGCTCCGGCGGCTCTGGACGGGACGGGCATTGCTGGCCGACACTTGATGTGTGCCAGAGCTCCCGGAAATCCATGCTCTCGCCGGGGATCTTGATGCCCGAATCCGCGGCAAGACCGTGGTGCGCCTGGACGTGCATTCCATATCCGCATTGAAGACCTACGATCCACCGGCCTCCGTGCTGGCAGGCCAGATTGTGCGCGCCGTGGGACGGCATGGGAAGTTCCTCGACCTCGCCGCGGGTGACGTCCACGTCGTCGTCCATCTGGCAAGGGCGGGGTGGATCCGCTGGCGTGAGAGCATACCCGCAGCGGCGGGCCTACCCGGCAAGGGTCCACTCGCGGCACGGCTGGTGTTCAGCGACAAATCGGGCCTGGACATTACGGAGGCTGGCACCAGGAAGCGCGTGGCCGTCTACGTGGTCCCGGAACCGGGCAGTGTGCCGGGAATCGCGCAGCTTGGGCCGGATCCCCTGGGCAAGGACTTTACCGAGCTGTTGTTTCTTGAGATTCTGCGGACGGCGGGACGGTCCGAGATCAAGGGAGTGCTGCGCCAACAGTCGATCATCGCCGGCAGTGGCAATGCCTATTCGGACGAAATCCTCCATGCGGCACGGATGTCGCCGTTCAAGCCGGCGGCCATGGATGCAGCGGAGGGCAGGCGACTGTTCGACGCGTTGCAGACCACCCTGGCGGAAGCCGTCGCCCGATTGGACGGCCTCCCGGCCACCGCACTGAAGGACGGGAAGAAATCCCACCTAAGCGTGCATGGCCGGGCCGGCGAGCCCTGTCCGGTCTGCGGCGATGTCATTCGCCAGGTCAACTTTGCCGACTCCAGCCTGCAGTACTGCCCCACCTGCCAGACCAAGGGAAAACGCCTGGCGGACCGGCGGTTGTCGAAGCTGCTGAAGTAGGCCCGTGCAGCGGGCTGGCGGCAGGCGGCATCTAGTGCGCCCGGAAGCAACCCGAGCGTCCCAAAATTACGCCTGGCGGACGGCGAGTTCACCGGGCACGTCTGCATTGAAGACCAGGCGGCGGGTGGCGATCTTGTCGGTGAAGAAGCGGTCGTGGCTGACCACCAGGACGGCGCCGGGAAAGTGCAGCAGTGCCCGTTCCATGACCTGCGTGCTGGAAAGGTCCAGGTGGTTGGTGGGTTCGTCGAGGACCAGCACGGAGGCGCCGGAGAGGAGGCACTGGGCCATGGCCACACGGGCCTGCTGGCCGCCGGAGAGCTGGCCGATACGCTGTTTTAGCTCCGCCTCGGAGAATTGGAACATGGCCAGGAACCGGTTGACGGACTTCTTGGTGGCGGTCAGGGCCAGGCTGTCCGGCATGGCGTTGACGGCATGCGTGACCGTGTCCTCGGGGTCCAGCGCGTTCAGGACCTGGTTGTACGAGACGGGGCCGCCACCCTTCGCCCAGGTGACGCTGCCGGCATCAGCCGGCTCCTCCCCCATCAGCACGCGCAGCAGCGTTGACTTGCCGGAGCCGTTGGCGCCCACGACGGCAAGGCGGTTCCCGCGGCGGATTTCGAAGCTGACGTCGCTGAACAGGGTCCGTTCCCCATAGGACTTGGCCAGCGACTCCACGCGGCACAGGACGTCCTTGACATGCAGGCCGGCGTAAATTTCGGTGATGATCTTATCCACCGGCCGCGGCGCGCGCTGCTTTTTGATCTTGGACAGCTTGGAGTCCAGCCCCCTGGAGGCGGCCTTCGCGGCCGCACGACGGTCCGAGATCCCCTCGGCCTCAAAGGCCAGCAGTTCCGACTCGTGCACAAACTGGCTCTCCAGCGTCTTGAGCCGGAACTGCTTGGCTACCACGTAGTCGGCAAAGTTGCCGGGGTATTCGTGCAGGTGGAAGTTCTCCACCTCGATGATGCGGGTGACTACCGAGTCCAGGAACTTCCTGTCGTGGGAGACGATGACGGCCGCGCCCTGAAAGTTCTTGAACCATCCTTCCAGCCATTCGACGCCGGCCACGTCCAGGTAGTTGGTGGGCTCGTCCAGCAGCAGCACGTCGGGCGCTTCCAGCAGGATCTTGGCCAAGGCCGCCCGGTTGCGCCAGCCGCCGGAGAGGTCGTCGATGGGGCAGGTGCGGTGGGCCTCGCTGAACCCGAGGGTGGTCAGCACCTTGTCGATGCTGCGCTGGTAGTCCCAGCCGTCCAGCCGGTCCATGTCGGCGAACAGCGCCGACTGGCGGTGGATCAGCCGGTCCAGCTCGGCCTCGCCGGGACCGTCCGCGAGCGCGGCGTCAATGCCGGCCAGCTCGTCCTCGACGTCCTTGACGTGGGCAAACACGTCCTCCAGGACCTCGAGGATGGTGGACGCGCCGTTGAGTTCGGAGAACTGGGAAAAGTAGCCGATGCGCGTGCCCAGTTCGACGGCGACGGTGCCGGCGTCCGGCTGCACCTGGTCCAGCACCAGCTTCAGCAGCGTGGACTTGCCCGAGCCGTTGCGGCCGATCAGCCCCACCCGGTCACCGGCGTCGAGCTTGAAAAAGGCCTCCCGCAGCACCTGCACCCGGTCGAAGCGGACGGAGACGTCGTTGAGGCGGATCAAGCTCATGGGTGTGGTCCTTGCATGCGGGTTGGTGGCGGGCCCTGAACGAACACCCGCCCCCACTTTACCCCGGACGCCCTCCGCAGACCGCGCTTCTTCGACGCCTACCGGGCCTACGCTCGTCGGGTGGATTCTCATTCTGGTTCCATCCGGCAGGCGAGCCGGGCGCCCAAGCCGCCTCCCGGCGTCGCACGTCCCTCAGCCGTTGGGCCTGCCGGGGATGTACTGCAGCGTCCACTTGTTGCCGTCGGGGTCGGCGAAGTTCACAAAGTGGCCCCACGGCTGGACGTCGACGTCGCTGACGTCCACGCCGTTGGCCTTGAGCTGATCGTGGGCGGCCTGGATGTCGGCGACCACGATCTGCATGCTCGGCGCCGTGCCGGGAGGGGCGTCCGTGAGGCCCTCGCCGATGCAGATGGAGCAGGCTGAGCCCGGCGGGGTCAGCTGCACGAAGCGGATCCCGCCGCCGGGCCGCTCGTCAAAGTCGGCGTTGAAGCCCACCTTGTTCACGTAAAAATCCTTGGCCCGGTCCACGTCGGAGACGGGCACAAATATGAGTTCCAATTTCCAGTCCATGGGTTCACGCTACTGGAGGCGCGGCCCGCTGGATAGTGTCCGGCGGGGCATGGACGCGGAAAACCAAGGGCCCCGCCCCCCGCCTTTCGGCGGGAGGCAGGGCCCCGGTGTGCGGCGCTGGCACTATTTGTCGAAGACGTCCTTGGCGGCGTCCTTGAGGTGTTCGCCAGCCTGCTTCGTCTTCGCGGCGGCCTGGTCCGCGGCGCCTTCCGCCTGAAGCTTTTCGTTGTCGGTGGCGTCTCCCAGGCCTTCCTTTGCCTTGCCGGAAGCTTCCTGGGCCTTGTTGCTGATCTTATCTCCGAGACCCATGGGGCCCTCCTTAATCTCAATCCAACAGTTGCGCCTTCGACACTACGAAGGATTTCTGGACGTTTCCTGGGAGGACGGAAAAGGTCCGGGCGGGGCGTCAAAGGCGGGCGAGGCGCGCCCGGATAAAGCCGTATACGCCGTACGCCATGAGCCCAACCGCGATCACGCCCAAAAGCAGCACCCCGTGCGGCAGCGCGAGGGCTTTCAGCGCCCCGTCCAGGCCCGTGGCGTCGTGCGGATCCACGGTGACGGCCGCGATGATGAACAGGATGCCCACGATCACCACGGCGATGCCTTTGACGACATAGCCCGCGATCGCCAGGTAGGCCACTGCCTTGCCAAGCGCCACGCTGCGGACCCAACGCTTCTTGGAGGAGGAACCAATGCCCAGCGCGGCCTGGAGCAGCAGCCCCAGGGCCAGCGCGGCCTGGAGAAGCAGCCACAGGGCCAGTGCACCCAAGCCGACGACGGCGCCCCAGAGGCCGATTGCCCGCCGGGAAGCTTTGTCAACTGCCCCAGCGCCCCGGACTGGTCTGATTCCCCGCCGTGATGGGTGGCGACCCTGATCGCGACGTAGCCCATCAGGTGGACGAGCCCGTTAGCCGCAAAGCCGACGCGTGCGATCCCGGTCAGGGCACGGCTGCGCCCGACGGCGCTCGCCGCGCTGCAGACGTCGTCAGCGCTCATGATCCGTCCTCCTGCAGTTGGGAATGGGGGCCTCGCGGCTGTTGCCCCGGGGACAGGACCGTCCTGCGGGTGTCGATCGCCATGACGGGCCCAAGGAGCACCATGTTCAGGGCCACGGAGGCCGTGGTGTCGCGGATCCAGTGACAGCCGAGATACAGCCTGCTGGCGATCTGGACGACGATCCCTGCGATGGCCACGGCGAACGCGGCCACCGTGACCTTTGTGTTCTGGCGGCGGCTGGCCAACAGGAAGGCCAGGAGGAGCAGGAAGTCGGCGGTCCCCAGGCTGTGCCCGTCCGACACGTCAACTGAATCAGCGGCTGCGCCGCCGCCCCGCCGACAGGACATGGAGCAGCGGAAGCACCTACGCGATCATCAGCAAGCTGCCCAGCACCATGTCGTTGGCTCGTACGACGGAACCCGCGATGAACAGGGCACCGAACACAAGTGCCGATGCCAATCTCTGCGCCATGCGGTTCAGCCTTGCCACCTGACGTTCGAGACGCGGGTTGGACACCGGCAGCCAACCGTCCTCGACGCGCGTGAGGAGCCCGTCCAGACGTTGCGGCAGGCGCAGGGTGGCGGAGGCGGCGTCGAACGCCTGTGTAACCACGTCTTTTTTCAATGCTGCCGCGCTCGTCGCGCAGCAGCTGCGCCGGATGGGGCTCCACCGGATCCCACAGGTTGAACCGTGCGTCGAGGGAGCTGCACACGCCGGACCTGACGATAGTTAGCGATATAGTTGCTGCGCCCTAGTCGCGTCGCAAGGCCGAATTAGCTTCGATCGACACATGGCGGGCTTGCTAAGGTGAGGCGATGTCGGCCATCAACGAATTCGTTCCGTCCAGGCGGAGCGTTCGCATCCACAGGGCTTCAATCATTTCGCTGCTGGCAGCGGCCAGCCTATTCCTGGTCTCGGCTGTGCTTCAGCTCGTCGCCTCGCTCCAGCGCTGGGTCGCGTTCAGCGGCTCGCGGGCGCCCGAGGATCTCTCGGTCGAAGACCATGTCTTTGACTACTACTTCCCGTGGGAAGACTGGGAGCCCATCGGGACGACTGCGCAGTTTTTCGGAACAGGCATCCTCGTTCAGTCGCTCGGCATCGTGGCCATGGCCGTCGGCGTCCTGGTCCGGCCCGGTGCGGCAGCACTGCGCGTCACGGCATTGGCCCTCACCATCATTGAGTCGGTGCTTGTCCTGCTCGTTGCCGCAACGTTCGGGGTCGTCGGCGCCCATGCCCTCGTTTCGGGGGTCACCGGTGCTGCTTCTCCGCTGCAACACTCAGAGTCGCTGTTCCGGGTGCTGACCTTGGTCGGGTTTGCCGGCCTCATTGCCCTTGCCGCACTCTGGCAGCGGAGGCTGCGGGCGGCCATGGCCGCGTGCCTGTTCCTTATCGGCTCAAGCCTGGTCGGCTACGTCATAGCCACTTACATGATCGCACCCGTGTTCGCCGGCGGCACGTCGCACGACACGACCCCGGGAACCGAAACGGTCGTCGCGGCGTCCACGGCTGCGGCGGGGATAGCGATGCTCTTCGCCGTCAGGGCGGTGGCCCGCCGACGGGCAGGCCCCGCTTGACCGCAGGATTCTCGGAGGGCTTGTTCGTGGGCGACGATGTTGCCCGCGCCCACGATCCTCTCGAGATCAGGCGCTTGTACCGCTGCCTCAAACTCCTTAGTTGCTGATCCAGATCCTTGACGATTGTCACGCCACAGGGCACCCGCGTGTGGAAGAAACGAGGCCTTGACAGTCCATCTCCGGCCGTTCTGTCCTCCGCTGACCCGGCACGGGAATCGGGCCGTAGTCACGCCCACAGGCCCCACAGTCCGTCAAAATTCCCGTCATGCCTGAACTCCAGCCCGGCAACACGACTACTGGCGGATACGGCTCTTATGGAGAACTCCTGTCGAAGTTTGTCTACGGCGTCACATCAGCTGCACGCCCCCGTACGCCAGGGCCGCGATGAGGGCCCACGACAACATGGCCGCCACGATCGCCCGGCCGCCGGTCCGCATCAGCGAGCCGACCCGAACGGATGAGCCAAGACCAAACAGGGCGGCAGCCAAGAGCAGATCCTGCGCGGTCCCGGCCATGCCCAGGACAGCCGAAGGCAGGAAGCCCAGCGTCCGGACCACGATCATGGCCATGAATCCGGCAACGAACAGCGGCACGAGCGGAGGGAGTTTGACCGCGGCACCGGGCTCCCCTACCGGGCTGCCGGCACGCTTGTGCGTCCGGCGCTTGACCAGGGCAACGCCGGTGACCATTGGTGCCAGCATCAGCACGCGTGTGAGCTTGATGATCAACGCACCCGCCAGGGCTGCAGGACCGGCGGTTTGCGCTGTGGCAACCACCTGACCCACGTCGTGCACGCTGGCGCCCACCCAATGGCCAAACTGCACCGGATCCAGTCCCAGCGGGATTTTCAGGAGCGGCAACACGCCGATGGCAAGGGTTCCGCACAAGGTGACGAGAGCGATCGGCACGACGGTATCCCGGTGGTCAGTCTTCGTCACGCCGCTCATGGCACCAATGGCGGACGCTCCGCAGATCGAAAAGCCTGTGGCCAGCAGGATCGGCTGGTCGCCGGGGAGCTTGAGGGCCTTGCCGAGCAGAAGCGTCCCCAAAAAAGTCAGGAGCACTATCGAGACGATAATCCCCAGGGTCCCCCAGCCCAAGGCCGCCACGTCAAACAGGCTGAGTTTCAGACCCAGCAACACAATGCCCAGCCGCATGAACTTCTTGCCCGAGAAATCCAGGCCGGGCCGCAAGACACCGGCGACAGGGGAGCTGCTGACCGGCACATTCGCGGCCAGAATGCCCAAAATGACCGCGGCGGTCAAAAACGGCATCGCCGGCACGGCCAGGTGCACCAACCAGGCTACCCCGACGGCGGCCGCCGCAACCACGAGGCCGGGCGCCCTCTTGTGCTTGAGGGGATTCGTCTTGAGGGCCGGCGGCAGAGTGCGCCACCGGTCGCGGCGCAGCTGGGAGGACATCAGGTTCTGGGTCATGGTCGTGTGCGATCCGGTGAAACCCCGTGGCTGGCAGGCGGTTTCGGACCGGAATTCCTTTCTGTTGAAGTAGCTGGCTCTGTCGTACCAGTGGGCCGGGCCGGGCAGCCGGGCCTGGAAACCGGCCTATAACATTGCCGGAGAAGCCGGCGGCACAATGGCGGTGTTGGTGTTGGTGGTGCGGCGTTGGGCCGGAGTTTTCATACATTCCATGCTTCGCGTGGGTGGAATGCGGCAGTAGGGGGCATACAGTTGTGTGGTTGCAAGTCTGACTTGTGGCTCGAGCCGGAAACCTGAACGAAGGAGCCCCCCATGCTAAGTGCGCGGATGCCGGATCTGTCGGCGCTGCAGATGCTCGCCGCTGTCCGGGAGCTGGGTAGCCTGTCCTCGGCGGCACACCGGCTGGGTCTGTCGCAGCAGGGCGTTTCCTCGCGGATGAGGTCCCTGGAAGCGCAAGTGGGCGCCCCGCTGCTGGCCCGCACGCCGCGTGGTTCCACGCTGACGAAGACGGGAGCGTTGATTGCCGACTGGGCCGCTGAGGTCCTCGCGGCGGCCGAACGCCTGGACGCCGGAATAGCGTCGGTCCGCGCGGACAGCGTCAGCCGGTTGCATGTGGCAGCCAGCCAGACCATTGCCGAATACCTGCTGCCACAGTGGCTGGTGGCACTGCGGCGCCAGCAGGAATCCCTGGGACTGGTCCCGACGGAAGTCCAGCTCAGCGTGTCCAACAGCGCGGCAGTGGGGGATCTTGTGCGCTCCGGCGCAGCACCCCTGGGATTCATCGAAAGCCCCAATATTCCCGCCGACCTGGCCAGCCGAACCGTCCGGCACGACGACCTGGTCCTCGTCGTTTCCCCGGAGCATCGATGGGCCAGGAGGCGTTCCCCCGTCACCCTGGAGGAACTCGCAGCGACACCGCTGGTAACACGCGAACAGGGCAGCGGCACCCGGGATACGCTCGAGCACCTTCTCACTCAGAACACCCAAAAACCGATGGCACGGCCCGCCGTCGAGCTCTCCACCACTGCAGCGGTCCGCTCCGCAATTGCCGCCGGAACCGCACCAGGAGTGCTCGGCGAACTGGCCGTCCGCGACGATCTGGCCCTTCACCGACTCACTGCCGTTGCCGTCGCGGGGCCACCCCTGCGCCGGCCGCTCACCGCGATCTGGCGCACCGGCAACGCACCCCCAGCCGGTGCCGCCCGCGATCTGGCGGCCGTCGCCGCGGGCCCCGGCAAACAATGACCTTGACGCAGTGACCCGGCCCGGGAAGCGCTATCTCAAGGGCTGGGCATCGCCGCTTTGTCCATTTCGAAAACCCCAAGACCAGGAACCATGCTGTCCGCAAGCTCCAGACACTCGGCCACAAAGTAGCCTTCACCACACGCGAGGCAGCCTGACCCCTTTACTTTCGCACAAGACGACATATCCCACTTCCATTAAATCCCCGGCTCGCTTGGCAGGGCATCTCCATAGCGCTATCTGTGGTGATAGGTGCGGCGGCTCCTGCTGTATCGGCGTCAATGTGGGCGGACTTGCGCTCCTCGGAACTCTTACTTGGCTTTTGGCCACTTCCCGGGTCCGGTTACTGGGCTTTGTGGAATGCGGCACCCGTGCGGGCTTATCCGCTGTGGTTTCCAGTCATTACACCGCCGAGCATGACCTGTATCCGGCGCTGCAGGCGGACCTCACCCCGGGCATCCCGGCCTTTGCCGATTTCGGATTCCGCTCCCACACGGCTTGGCCAGGAATTCTCCGACTTTATCCATCTGGC
Organism: Arthrobacter dokdonellae; assembly: GCF_003268655.1. Taxonomy (NCBI): domain Bacteria; kingdom Bacillati; phylum Actinomycetota; class Actinomycetes; order Micrococcales; family Micrococcaceae; genus Arthrobacter; species Arthrobacter dokdonensis. The sequence goes on from NZ_CP029642.1 coordinate 3,966,423, forward strand.
AAATAGGATATGGGTGCACTCACACGTCTTCCGGGGAGTCACGTTTGAGCTGCAGGCTCCCGAGCGCCGGGAAGTCCGGCCTTGGTTCCCCTGCTTGGGCCAGATCTGGTTCTGTGCACTTCTTGGGTCGGTGCGTAGGTTTAGGACAACAGACAATAAAGTGACTGGAATCACCGCATGTTATTTGTGGATCCTGTCACCCCTTTGAACACCGTCTCACGACGCTGGGCCACGCCCGTTTCCCGGCCTCTTCGGCGTGGCTGATCCACCCGTCGATCCATGCCATGCCGTTACTGACGGCTTCCGTAGTTCTTTGCACTGTGGACCCGTGGGCTTGCAGCCACAATTATTGCTGGACTGGTTGCGGGCGCTTTCCAAACGAATAACTCCACGCCGCGCACGCCCTTTGGTGGTTCTGCTTGCCTATCATGGAGCGATAGCTGCAACCATTAGTGGAATTTGCGAGCTGGCTTCGTAGACATCGCAGCTGCCGCATCCTCGCTGCGCACGTCCTTCCGGGAGGCCGGGAAGGTCAAGCACGAGACCCTGGCGAACCTCTCTGCAATGCCGCACACTGCCGTGGAGACGTTGAAGGCATCCCTGGCGGGCAAAACCATGGTGGAAGCCGGCACCGTGCTGCAAAATATGGGGTTCCTGCCGCGCGGCCATATCGAGACTGTCTACGCGATGGCCAGGGGCTTGGGGTTTGAGTCTTTGCTGGGATCGGCCGGCCCGGAACGGGATGCGGCCATGGCCCTGCTGGCGGCCCGGATCTGCGCCCTCCTCAAAACTGGCAACCCTGTCCTTCCTCGCCGACACCACCCTGGACCGCGACCAGGGACCGGTGAACACCGATGACCCGTACCGTGCCATGGACTGGCTCGTTAACCGGCAGGGAATCATTGAAAAGGCGGTGGCTGGCAAGTAGCTGCGCCCGGTGGCGAACCCGGATAACGGAAACTGGCACCGCTCGACCTCTCCTGTGTTTTGTCAAATTTCTCGAGGCGGTCTTCGTCCTTGGCGCGGCACAGCATCATGACCAGGGCGGAGGTGGTGAGGAACCTGGCGGGGGTTGCCTTGCCGGCAGGCGGCGGCCAGCAGGGGGATGCCATGTGGGTTTTGACCCCGCCGACGTCGCCGTAGAAGACCATGTCCTGGCAGGAGCGCGGCCTTCAGCAGCCGCTGGCGCCGGGACTCCTACCGGGATTCGTGCTCGGCAAGCAGCACCCTGCGCAGGCATTCGCGTTGCTTCGGGGTGCCCCTTCTCGGCCCATTCGGTCAGCACGCTGCCGGTCAGGGCGGCGGCCTCGCCCGTTTCGAGGAGGTCCTGGACGGTGACAGGGTTCATGCGACTTCTCCCGTGACGGTGTTCAGGGTGGTGAAGGTGTCATAAACGCTCAATTCCACATTGGCCGCCGCTGCTTGCCGATGCCCCGTGGCAAGGTGCGGACCGGAGTGGAATGCGCATCCAGGACCTGCACCGTCTCGTGTCCCAACCCCACCATGAGCATCCCCCGTGGAAGGCGGCCCCGGCGGAGTAGGTATTCCCGTCAATGAGGAGGTCCCAAGGTCTTGTCGGCATTCCGCTTGCTCCAACCTTCCCAGGGGAAAGGCTGGAGCCATCGATGGTGCTTGCCGGCCGGTCCGGGCGCGGCTACGCGGTGCAGCTAATCCAACTGCTTGCGGGGTCCGGCAGACTGCGCCGGCACTGTGCCGCGGCCACAATTGCCGCCAAAGGTGGCAAAGCCAGCCAACCTCCCGGACGGATCCTGCACTGTCACCGTGAAGCCGCGGGCCCCATTGCCTGCAAGACGGGCCAGTGGCGCGTCCCCGTTGCCGTCGGTGCGGACCCAGCCTCCCTCAGTCCAGGCAAAGGGCTTGGGTCCCCCGGGGCCGTGTGTGGTGACATAAATCCAGCTATCGGCTGGCAGTTTGTGCAGGACGGCCAAGCCGTCGGATACACCCGCCCCGTTCCCCAGGCCCAGGTCGACGGGCGATTCGCCCGGCAGCCCGGTGGGCGCCGGCGGCACGACCACGGGTGCAGCAGCTGCCGACGCCCACGCCACCCCACTGCTGTGGAAGTAACTGATTCCCTGCAGTTCCATCCGGCCGCCCAGCTGTCCCGCCCGCTTGGCAAAATCATCGTAGTCGCGGTTTTGCTGCAGTGACCATCCCACTTCGGCTGTGGCGAGGGTTCGCGGGTACTGGTAGCTTTCCACCTGGTCCAGGCCGCGCATCCATTCGCTCCACTGCACGGTTTCCACGCCCAGTACACGTTCGTCGCCAATTCCGGGGAGGTAGGTGCCCGGGTTCCACTCGTAGTGGCTGCGGAGTGTGCACGGCCCGCCGCATGCCCAGGTGCCCCCGGCGGTTTCGGAGGCGTCCTGCTTCTGCGGAATGTACGTCCGTTCCGCGGGGGAGAGGATCACTTGGGCGTTGTTGGCCAGGACCCGGTTGGCAACCTGCTGCCTGTCCCCGTTCCAGTATTGGACCACGGAATTGGGCGGAAGATCCCCGGCGGCGTATTCGTTCCAGCCGATGGCCCGCTTGCCCAGTCCTGCCACCTGGCCGGCAATCGTGTCCACGAGCTTCACGTACTGGGCATGCGGGGTGACGTGCGACTCATCTCCGCCCATGTGGAGGAACGGCCCCGGGGTCATGGCCGCTAACTGTGCCAGGACTTGCCGGGAGAATTCGTAAGTGGCGGGATTGTCAGCATCGAGGGTTGAATACCCCACATTGGGTGCCCCGTTCGACGGCGGTGTGAGGGAACCGCTGGCCGGCGTCGGCGCCGAGCCGGCCGAGTTGAGCTGGGGTATGGCGTGCAGGGCGGCGTTGGTGTGCCCCGGCATGTCGATCTCGGGGACCACTGTCATGCCGTTCTCTCCCGCGTACCGGACGATCTCCTGGTAGTCGGCCTTGGTGTAGAACCCGGTGTGGCCCAGTTCGGTGCCCATGAGGGCACCGGCGTCGTTGTACGTCATCGCCGTCTCGCCGGAAATGTTTGCCAGGTCTGTGTACTTGATGCCCGAGGGGTTCACTGCGGGCTGGTCCATGGCTATCCGCCACCCCTGGTCGTCGGTGAGATGCAGGTGCAGCTGGTTCAGTTTGACGGCGGCAGCGTGGTCGATCTGCTCCTTAATTTCAGCGACGGTGAAGAAGGAGCGCGCCACGTCGACCTGGATGCCGCGGTACCCGTACCGCGGGTAGTCGCTGATGACCACGCCGGGCACCGTCCACAACGTGGCGACGGGGGTGGTGGATTCGATCCATTGCGGGAACAGCTGGCGCAGCGTCTGCACACCGTCCAACGCCCCGGATGCGGTGTTCGCCGCGATGGCCAGGCCCGCCGCGCCGGCCTGTAACGTGTAGCTTTCCGGCTTGTCCTCCGAGCTGCCGGGTGCCACTGTGATCTGGATGTCATTGGCCCTGGCCTTGCCCGGGTGCACCGGCAGGGCGAACCCGGTGCTCTGGCGTGCCTTGGCGGCGAAGTACTTGGCGGCGGCAACGGCGGCGCCCCGGGCCACGATCCGGCTGTCCGGTGTCAGCCTGAACGTGCCGGCATCGGTGGTCGCCACGGCCGCGGGGGCCGGCACCAGGTTCAGGCTTTCCGGGCGCACGGGCGCGGGAGTGGCATAGATTTCTAATTCGGAGATGGAATAACCATAGCTGGACCAGCGCTTTTGGCCGGCCATGCGGACGAACCTGGCGCTGGCGATCCCCAGCTGTTCCTCGTCGACCCGGCCCGGCCCGTCGGAGGAATTCACGGTCTTCGCCACGGTCCAGTTGGCGCCGTCCATGGACGTTTCCAGCGTGTATGCACGGGCGGCCGCGTTGGGCCACGTCAGCTTGACATGGTCGATGGGCGACGGCTGGGCCAGCTCCACCTGCAGCCAGTTGGCATCAACGTAGGTGGACGACCACCGTGTGCCGGTGTCCCCGTCGATTGCCTTCCCTGCCGTGTTGCCGGGCAGTGCGGGTTCCACGCTGGAGGCTGTGGCGGTTCCGGTCAATGCCAGGTTTTCCGGAGGGGCCGGGGGCGCCGGGACCGTGATGGGCGCCGCCTGGGCCGGCGGAGCCACCATGGCCGCCGGCACCAACATTGCGCACAGGGCCACCAAGACGCCGGTTCCCACGTGGGCCAGGACCGGGGGTCGGGGGAATTTCATGTACTTCACCTTTACTGGTCGGGGCGGACAGCAGGGGGCATCCATGGCTGGGACGGGGGACATCAGCTAATGAAACGTTCGACGGCGGTGACCGGGCGTACGCGTTCGTCTTCCGGAATGTCGCCGGCGAAGGCCAGCCACTGGGCAAACTTGTCTCCCCGGTCCACCAACTGGCGGTACATGGAACGGCGCATGGCTGCCACACGGTCCCGGTAGGACGGGACGTTGATGACATTGTTCAATTCGTCGGGGTCGGCGACCATGTCGTAGAACTCGTCGATGCCTTCCGGGTTGGCAATGTATTTCACTTCCCTGTTGCGGAGCATTCGCTGGGCATACGGGAAGTGGTGGCCATGGAACTCACAGAGGATGTCTTCGCGCCAGCCCGCTACTTCTTCCGCGGCGGCCAGTGGCAGCAGGCTCCGCCCGTGAACTCCGGACGGGTCGGCGCCGGCGATGTCATGGAACGTGGCGGTGAAGTCCAGGAGGCTGACGAAGCGGTCTTCGCGGCGTTCCTGTTCCCCGGGTAGGGCCAGGATGGCAGGGATCCGGTAGATGTCCTCGTACATGGCCGGGCCCTTGTCATTGAGCCGGTGCGCGCCCGTGAACTCGCCGTGATCAGCGGTGAACATGACAGCCGTGTTCTCCGTCAGGCCCAGTTCGTCCAGGACGGCCAGGATGCGGCCAATCTCGTGGTCGATCATGGCGACGTAGCCCCAATATACGGCGGTGAGTTTCTTCCATTCCTCCACCGAGAAGCAGTCCGTGGACCAGTATTCGGCGTACGTCTGTTGGATCATGGGCTTGCCGTTGAACGTTTCTGCAAAGGAGCCAGGCAGTTCCACCGTGTCCGGATCCACCATGTCGTACCACTTCTGCGGGATCAGGTAGGGCAGGTGTGGACCGAAGATGTGGCAGGAGAGGAAGAACGGCGTGCCGTCGTCTGAGAGTGCGCCGTCGGCGAATTCGCGCAGCTTGTCGATGGTCTGGTCAGCCAGGAAGGCCTCAAAGGTGGCTTCAGTGGGCTGGTCCGTGACCCCGGCAATGAGGTGGCCCCGGCTGCCGTCCGCCCGCGTGGTGTAGACCGGGCCGGAGATGTGGAAGTCCGGGAAGTCATTGGCTTTCAGCCAGCCTTCATAGCCGGGGTCGTCAAAGACGTTCAGCGCGCCGGGCAAGTGGATTCCTTCAAAACCGTAGTGCTCCGGGCCGCGGTCCTTTCCCACGTGCCACTTGCCCACGTGGCCCAGCCGATAGCCCTGCTCCATGAGCGCTGCGGAAAACGTGGGCAGCCCGTCCGGGAGTTCCTCGCGGTGCCCGGAGTTCCACTCATAGTTCGCCAGCAGGCCATGTTCAAACGGTTGCAGGCCCGTGAGCAGGCTGGCGCGCGCGGGCGTGCAAATGGCCGTGGGCGTGTAGGCCCGGTCAAAGGTGGTCCCGCGCGCGGCCAGCCGGTCAAGGTTGGGCGTGTGGTTCGACGTGTTGCCGTAGCAGCCCAGGGTGTCGATCCGCTGCTGGTCCGTCATGAGGAACAGAATGTTCCGGGGCTTGTTCACCGCCGCTGAGGGTGAGGCAGATGTCGTCACTGATTATGCCTTTGCCGCGCCAACGTAGAGCTCGGCGTTGTAGAACTTTTTGGGATCCACTATTGCGGTGATTTTGCCGCCTGCCTTGAACTGCTCTTCCAGCCCGTTGAGCCAGGTGTCGATGGTGCCCTTGGCGGACAGGTCTTCGAGTTCCTTGGACGTGAACAGCTTGGCCACGCTGGCCTGGGCCTTCATGTCCTCTTCCTTTGCCTTCAGGAAGGAGGCGGTTGCGGCGATCGTCTTGTCCTGGTTGTCATGGCGATAGTCGTTGGCGGCCTTGATGACCGAGATGAAGCTGGTGGCCAGGTCCTTGTCCTTGGCGGCCCGGCCGGGGCCGGCGACGAAAGTCGACGGGAATGTGAGCGTGTCTATGAAGTCCTCATTGCTGAACAATTCCACCAGGTCCGGCTTGGCCTTCTTGACGTTGTCGATCAGCGGGTACCAAAGCGCCGCGCCGTCGATCTGTCCGGCTGCAAACGCCGACACGGCCGTGGAGGGGTCCATGGAGACGATGTTGAAGTCGCCGCGCTTCAGCCCCTCCTTTTCCAAGGCCAGTCCCAGCAGCTGGTCGCCGGACGTGCCGGCGGGCACGCCGAGCTTCTTACCCTTGAGAGATGCCAAGGAGGTGAAGCCGGACTGGGCGATGATGCGGTCGGCATTGGAGACGGAATTGATGGACCATATCTCTGCCTTGCCGGAGGCCGGCAGCCACAGGGCGCCGGACCCGATGTACGCCACGTCGACATTGTTGGTTCCCAGGGCTTGGATGGCCAGCGGACCGTTGGTGAACGGGATGTACTTCGGCGCCAGGCCGGCCTTGGACCAGTACCCCTCCTGATCCGCAACAGCCATCAGCCCGGCACCGTTGTAGTCGGCAATGTATCCGACCTTGATCTCGGTGGTCTTCTTGCCTGCGGCGCCGGCGGCATTCTGGTCCTTGGTGCCGCAGGCGGCGAGCAGTGAGATTGCTGCGGTCCCCATGGACAGCTGGAGCACGTTGCGGCGTGAAATGGATGTAGGCATGGTTTCTCCTGGTGGGGTGCGTACCCACGCCGTTATTGGCGCAGGCCGGTGATGAAAAGTGGGACTGGGAGGGGTGTGGGCCGTTATTCGTCGGCGCCCCTGGCATCCGGCTGGTGGTACACCGCTTCCCAGACTTGGGCGCGGAGCTTGGCGAACTCGTCCGACAGCCGAATGGCCTCGGTGCGCGGGTACGGCAGATCAATTTTGATTTCCTGGTAGATGCGGCCCGGACGGGCAGCCATGACGATGACCCGAGAGGCCAGGAAGACCGATTCATCCACGTCATGCGTGACAAACATGACCGTGCGGCGTTCCTTGGTCCACGTCTCCAGCAACTGTTCCTGCATGTGGACCCGAGTCAGGGCGTCAAGGGCACCGAAGGGTTCGTCCATGAGCAGGATCTCAGGGTTGACGGCATAAGCACGGGCAATGGCACAGCGCTGCTTCATGCCACCGGAAAGCTCCTTGGGCAGCGCCTCGGCAAAACGGGTCAGTCCGACGAGGTCCAGGTAGTGGTCCACAATGGCGCGACGTTCCCTGGCGGGAATCTTCTTCAGCTCCAGTCCGAACTCCACGTTCTTGCGCACGGTCAGCCAAGGGAAGAGCGCGTATTGCTGGAAGATGACACCGGTGCGCGGGCTCGGGCCGTGCACCTCGCGGTCGTCGACGAGCACACGTCCACCCGTGGGATCCAGCAGTCCGGCGGCGGCATTGAGCATGGTGGATTTGCCGCAGCCGGACGGGCCGACCACGGTGACGAATTCGCCGTCGGCGATGTCCAGGTTGACGCCGTCGAGCGCGGTGAAAGTGGAGCCGCTCAGGCTGAATTCCTGGCGCAGACCCTCAAATCGGATCATGGCGTTTTGGGTTGAGAGAGTCATAGTGGGGTCCTTAGCGGCGTTCTTGCCAGCGGGTCAGTCGGGCTTCGACCAATAGCAGAAGCCGGTCCATGACCAGGCCGAGAATGCCGATCGCGATGAGGCTGACAAAGATGGTGGGCAGGTCGTAGTAGAGCTGGGCCTGTTGCATGCGGAATCCCAACCCGTTGGGTGCGGCGATCAGTTCGGCGGCGACCACCGTGGCCCAGGCGGCGCCGAGGCCGATCCGCATGCCGACGAGGATGAACGGCGAGGATGCCGGCACCACCACGCGGATGAAGACGGTGAAACTGTTGGCGCCCAGGACGCGGGCGGCGTTTATCAGCGTGTTTTCAACTCCGACCACGCCCTGGAAGGTGGAAATGACGCAGGAGAGGAACGCCGCCAGGAAAATGACGAACACCTTGGGCACCTCTCCGATACCCATGGTGACGATGGCCAGGGGAATGATGGCCAGGGGCGGGATCGTGCGAAAGAACTGGACGTAGGGTTCAATGATGCCGCGGGCAACGGTGTACCAGCCCATGAGGAAGCCAACGGGGATGGCCAGGAGACTTCCGAGAGCGAAGCCCGTCAGGACACGGGCGAGCGAGGCGCCGGTGTCCTCGGCAAGGGTGCCGTTAGCAATAAGTTCCGTACCGCGTTCGATTACGTCCACAGGGCCGGGGAGGCCTTGAATGCCAATGGCCGAAACCAGCCACCAACCGATGATGCCTGCCGCGACAGAGGCAAGGTTAATGGAAAGCATGACCTTGCGGCTGAGCTTGCGACTGCCGCTGTTACGCGGCTTCTTTGCCGGCAGGGGGGAATTTTCGGGGGATCCTGCAGGGAGCGATTGGCCCCTCGGGACGAGCGGAGTGCCGGTCGTTGCTACGGAGTCTGGTGATGCCATGGATCAAAGATATGTCGTGCGTCACTTCAACGTCAAGACTATTTACGTAAATAGACCTTTCGTAATCGCTTTTTTTCGATTCGTGCCGCGGAGCGAAATGCACCCTCCACTTCGGCACCTAACGGGCTGCGTCCATCGCCCAGTGCTTGAGGGCCATGTGTGCCGCGCCGTCGCTGCCCGCCGTCGGGGCGTAAACCGTGGCCGCGACGTCGATGATGCGCGGGCCCATATGCAGGGACTGCTCGGCCAACGCAGCCCGGACAGGGGCGAGAAGCCCCTCCCCCAATTGCGAGAGTTCCCCGGCAATCACCACCCGGTTTGGGTCCAGGAGGACACAGGCGCTGACCACGGCCCGCGCCAGCAGTTCCCCGGCCCAAGCGGCTAGGCCTGCGGCGATCTGGTTTCCAGCCCGCGCAGCTTCCGCTATGGCTGCAACAGACTCAAAAGCCTGACCCCGCCTGGCCGCCTCGCCCAGGACATTGGCCTCATTAAGGAACTGTTCAAGGCAGCCGCGGCGTCCGCACCAGCAGGCGGGTCCGGCGAAGTCAACGCTAATGTGCCCGAGCTCCCCGGCCATTCCGTTACCCCCTCGAAGGAGCGTGCCGTTGACCACTGCCGCCGAACCGATGCCGGCGGCTAGCACAACGTACAGCAGGTCCCCGTCGGCCTTGCCGTATGCCATGGCTGCCAGCCGTATGTTGTTGTCCCACAGCAGGGGTGCGTCCACCACCTCCCGCAGCGGGGCAAGGCTTGCGCCGCGGGGATCCTGCTGGGGGGCGTCGCCGTCGTATAGCGACTGAGGATTCGCATGCCTGGCGGCTATGCCGACCCCCATGCCCACGACGGCGTCCGGAACTACGCGGCCCTGCCGGACCATTGTGCGGAGCATGTCGGCAGCAAGGAGCACTTTTTCCTCCAGCTCCATCGATTCCCGCAGTTCCCGGTGGGTGCCTGCCACATGCGAACCGTCAAAGCCGATCACGGAGATGCTGACCCGCCGCCGTCCAAGTTCAACACCGACAGCTGCTCCCGCGCCAGGGTCTAGCCGCAGGACTTTGGTGGGCCGGCCGTTACGACCCGTGCCCTGGTTTTCCTGGTCGCCCTCAGTGACGATGCCTCTCTGGCGCAGTTCGCCCACAATGGCAGACAGCGTGGTGCGCGAGAGCTTCGTGTCGCCCTCCAGTTCCCTGCGAGTCCGGGTGCCATGGGCCGCCAGCGACTCCAAAACGCGAAGCTCATGCCTGCGGCGCACGTCCTGAAGGGCGTTGTCGTCACGTGTCACCATTGTTGCTCCAATCTCTCCGACGCTGGCGCGGCACGGCTCAGGGTGCCCCGCAACGCAACTTATGTAAAGCCTATTGCCTTTAATGTCCCTTGTCCCGCAAGAGTGGCCGTGTGGACCTCGGGCGGTGCGCTCTCTGGAAGCGGTAGGCTTCGGCGCGCGGGTGGCGGCTCTTTTGTGACCGCTCGATGCAGAAGTTCCGACTTTCACCGTGCCTTGGACCGCATGGGCCGCCAGGACGGGACTCATTTTCGGCAAACACAAAGCCGCCCGACCTGCCGTTTCCGCAGGTCAGAGGGCTTTCGGGGTGGAGCTAAGGAGATTCGAACTCCTGACCTCCTCTCCGGGGAGGACACTTTTGGGCGGTTTCGGTTGGCTGTTGATTCCTTGAGTTTCCGCGGATTTTGGGGCATTTCCACGCCAACCGCAGGTCCCCCTATGTGGTCATTTTCGATCGTTTCCGTGGGGTAACCGTGGGGCGGTCCCGTGCCTTGTCGAGCCGGACATAAGTGCTGCGAACGGCGTTTTGACAGGCCGATGCCATTGGATCTCAATGGATCCAACTGCCGAAGGGTTTCAGCGCGCTCCATGACCAGCCGAGGGCCTCAGATCGTTCATACCGACTATCCCCGCGGTCGTCGCTATCCACCGTTTTGAGATATGGAAAGCCATTCCTGACCCTCGTTGCCGCTGCAGGAGCAGGACCGTACATGGTACGGAAGAGTCGTCAATTGTCGCCCAATTTAAGGAGTTTCCAATGAGTCGGTTCCAGCCAACTGCCGTATTAGACCGATGAGTTATCCTCCCCAAATATTCGATGCCGCATCGGGGACTTCTGAGCAAAAAAATCCCATGCAGGCCAGCCAACGGCTTCAGCATCACATGTGTCCCACCAGTGTTTTGGACGCGCGTGGCCATGTACCGCATGGCTCGCCTACTGGCAGAGCCGGAGATGCCCAAGTCTGGCTTGGCTAGCTACTTTCGATCGTTTGGAATCTGGCGGAGAATGCGTCCAGCCAAGTGTCCACGTCAGCGAGCAAATCCTGTTCTTGGAATCGTGTGGCCAACCTGTCCACCATATGCTCACGGACAAGCGTTGCGTTCTGCGTACATTGCAGTGAGGTGGTTCGCTCCCTCGTTGACAACCTTGCGGATCTCGGCGTGTGCTCGTGCATGGAACATCATAGCCTCGGCAACTTCAGCGCCGTCGGTGACCATCATCAGCAGGGCGATATCCCCGGAGTCCTTCGGTCGTAGTCTGTCCGGACGCCGATCCGCCTCAGCCAGCCGTTCGTGGACTTTATGGGCCTTGGCAATCAGGAGCGCCGCGGGACCTGCCACATAGGCTTTGGCGGAAATTGTGGGCTCAGCGTCAATCGTGGATATTTCCGTGAGGACACGGTCATGGACCGCCAGTTCCAACCCGTAAGCCCGGGTCGTTGCCTTGCCCTGCCCGACAATCCTTGCCGTTCGGCCCTGCTTGCCGGCATATCCTTCGGGTACCAGAAGATCCACCGTGGTGCGTCGTTCCCACGGCAGTCCCCGTTCGCTGGAATACCCGTAGATCCCTGGACGTTCCTCGCGTGCAGGCTCCAAGCCAATTGAAGCCATGAGATCTAGTATTTTGGGGTCCTCCGCGACAAAGACCGGATCGATGACAAGATCGCCGTCCCGTGTCGATTCCATGTCAATGGGTCCCCACTTCTTTTGGACCCAAACATGAACCGCATGGGCACCGACAATGGTCAGTGCCTCTGCGTACGGACCCAATGCAATAATGGTCGTGATCAGCAGCCGTCTCGAGCGTTCGGCCCCAAACCGGGCATCTTCCATGCGCGGCCGGCGAGGATTCCCTGAATTATTGGTCATGCTGCCTGGGCAAACGCTGGCAGGAAGCTGAGCGCAACATCGGCCTGGCGCCCCGGAGAAGCCAGAGCGTCAAGCATCCCCCACTCCGCACTCAACATAGCCACGCCGTTCACCTTCCGCATGAACCGGCGTGCGCTCTCCGTCGACGGCAACACCACAACACTTGCCTTGGCAGAAGGCGACATCGCCGGAAAATCCGTCAGCTTTTCAGGATTGTCTACATACACGACGGGAGTGAAGGAACTAGTCTGGGAAACGTCCCCCGAGACAGCTTCCAATGACGAAACAACAGGATTCGCACCCTGTGCTTCAAGCCGCCGGAGGAACTCTGCGAGGGAAGAATCAAGGGCGAAGATGCGCACACCTGGCCTCTTGGCAACAGGAGCCAGATTCGCGGTCTGAGCCAGTTTCCCAAGGAGCCGTCGCCTCTCTGCACCAGTGGCATTGTGTATACGCTCCAAGGCCACCGCATAGGGCAGGTCGCTGCCCGAATCAGACAGAGTTTCCGTCAGCTGAAAACCAGCTCCTGAAGCGATCCGCTGCAACATCGCATACGTCGGCTCAACCAATCCCGACTCTATCCTGGTGATCGTAGAAGCAGGCAGGCCAATAAGCTCAGCAAATGCCGTCTTACTGAGCTGCCGCTTGAGGCGCATTCGGCTAACGATCGACGCCGCCGTGGGAGTAACCATTCAACCAAGCCTACGAGCTGCCTTGCATATATGCAAGGGCGGCGATCGAACCTACCTAGAGCGTTCGCCTAATAGGTAGTCGCCTTATTTCGCGAGCACTTTAGTTGGCTCTCCTCGCATCCTTGCAGTTCCGGGTATGACCCCAAGAATCCGCGTCTCAGGGTACTTGTCCACTGGTCCTGGGCCGTCGCCAACACGGGTTCGGTGTCATTGTTTCCTCGCCCTGCACCCCGCGGTTGCCTCGTCTGCACCCCACGCCACGAAAAAGCCCGTGGCATGGCGTGCCGGGGGCACCCAGTGAAGGGAAGGCATCGGAGAATTGATCACGGCGTAGCGCTTGAACGAGCGTCCGGAATGGAAAGGATGACTGATGGATCCAACGGCTCAGAAACCAGGACTCCCACCGGGAGACTGGTCTGCGGATCCCTACGGGTCCGGAATCTCCAAATGGGGAGACAGCGCCGGGGAAGCCGAAGGGGATACCGGCACCCAGAGTCCGCTGGCCGCACGGTTCCCCGGACTACGGCTTCCCCGGCCTATGCTCGGAGCCCACGTGTCCGTGTACACCCCTTACATCTGGATGCTCCTTGCCGTGCCTGTCCTGGCTGCCCGCGGCGACGTCGTGCGCAAGGTAGCGGCGATCCTCCACGCCGGCTCGGTCACACCGGCCACTGTGGTTCTTTTCTCTGCCGTGATCTCCTTTGGTGCCACTGGTCTTCTGGGCTACCTGGACTGGCGGAAGCTGCGCGGCGTCGGGGTCGTACGGCCTTTCCGTTGGATCTGGGCCTTCCTGCCCACGGTCTATGTCATCGGCCGGACAACCGCCATCAGGAAAGTCGCCCCGCGCAGGGGCCTGACACCGGTATGGGTGCTCATCGCCTCATTCCTCCTGATCGCGTTGTACCTCAACCATGTCATCTAGACACGCTCTCCCACTCCGCGCGCGGCTGCGGCAGCAGCCGCAATCGATAGGGTCGGTGTACCGTCAGGAACAAGTCCCCGCGGCGCTGGACATCACGTACCAGAGTCTTCGCCGCACCCAGGGGAGATTCAGCGACTTGTTTGAGGAGAGATGACAGCAGTGGGAATCACCCCAGGCGCCTTAGTCGCAGTCTTTGTCACCCTGTTCGTGGTCTTTGTCGCGCTGTACGTCGTCCGCCGAAGGAAGTGACCGCTCGACGGCCAAGCCCCTCAGCCCGCGTACACAACCTCACGGGGAAGAACAGCTAAGGAAGCTGACTATCCGGAAATTCACTACCGACAGTTTGACCGCGATGTCGATGGAGCGTCGAGTGCCCGGTAAAGGATCCTTCAACGGGATATCCGCTAGAACCTACAGGCTCCCGACGTAAGCTCGGGGCACGACGCATGCTGGCGACATCAACGAACCTCTGCAGTCACTTCCGGCCGGGATGCCCCGGCAATATGCCCAGTACAAGCCTGCATCCTCCGTGCCTCCGGGGCCGGCACCAACGAACGTCGGAGGATACGACGAACTGAGGGCCTACCTCCATTCCCAAGGGCAAGAGCTTCACCGGTCAGTGGATGGCCTTGCTGCCATCGACAGCCTTATCGATAGCTCTGCCGACAAGACATCCCTTAACCAGATGTCCCGGGCGGTTGGAATGTTCTACGGGGACGTACTCACCCACAGCATTCATGCCGCGACAGGCACGTGACAACCGAAGACAGTCCTGAAGTCCGAATAACTCCGACAACGTCGATCGATGTCATCCTTGTGGCCCAAAGACGCGTGTCCCTCGGAGCGCCAGCCCTCGTGCAGAACTACAACCGGGCCCTCGAAATTGTCGCCCACAACGACTGACCAGCCGACAAGTGCACACAGGTGTCCCGCAAAGCGTTCCTGTTGAGAGACGGTCCACGTCTCAAGCGCTTGAATGACGGTTATCTAGTCTCCGTCTGGCCGTCGTTTGCGTTCACGAGCGGCCGCCTGGCCTAGGGGTATGGTCACCAGCAATAGAAGGAGTACCGGAACCCCCAATGTGATGAATGGACTGAGGCGAAGAGGTATCGCTATTAGCCCACCCATGAAGATGGACGCCAAGGCGCCAATCCAGACGATTCGGTTGTAACGCTTGGCCGCGGGCCCGACGTTGCGTTCTTCCATGGGCCAACTCTAATGACTGCATTGGAAGAACGACGGGCTGAACGTCAAAAAGAAGCTGCTCGATAGAGGTTCTTTGGGCAGCAAATCTCAGCATCCGGGGACTCATCCCGCTAGGGCGTGTCTCCTAATGCTGCGGTCCAGATGACGACGGCTTGGAGGACGGCGGCTGATCGGTAGGTTTGGGCGAGTTTGTCGTAGCGTGTGGCCAGTCCGCGCCATTGCTTCAGGGTGTTGAAGCTGCGCTCGACGACGTTGCGGCGTTTGTAGGCTTCCTTGTCGTAGGTGACGGGCCGGCCGCCGACGGATCCCTTGCGCTTGCGGTTGGCTTTCTGGTCTTCCTTCTCGGGGATCACGCATTGGATGCCGTGGGTGCGCAGGTAGCTGCGGATCCCTTTGGAGGAGTAGGCCTTGTCGGCCATGGCACGGTCCGGGCGGGTTCGCGCCCGCCCGGGACCTGCCCGCTCTACTCTCAACGCTTCCATGAGGTTTTCAAACATGGGCGCGTCCCCGCTCTGGCCGGGGCCAAGCAGCAACACCAGCGGGCGTTTGTTGCCGTCGACCAGGGCGTGGATCTTGGTGGTCAGTCCGCCGCGGGACTTGCCGATGGCATGGTCGGCGGGCTCATCCAGCAGGTTCTTGTAATTCGACAGGTCCCCCTGTGTGGCGGGGCAGGTTCGTGCCGTGCTGGTGGGCGCGGTTGACCGTGGAATCCACCGAGACTTCCCAGCTGATCAGCCCGACCGCATCGGCACGGGTCAGCAAGGCGGCCAGGACCTGGTCCCACGTGCCGTCCAGGCTGTAGCGGCGGTGACGCTTCCACACCGACTGCCACGCACCAAAATGTGGTGGCAGATCCCGCCAGGGAATCCCGGCCCGGTACCGGTAAATGATGCCTTCCGTCGTGAGCCGGTGGTCATTGAACGGCCGCCCAGCCTTCCCCGACGAGCTCGGCATCAACGGGGCAATGAACTCCCACTGGGCATCAGACAAAACAGAGTAACGAGAAGACACCCGAAAATTATGCCAAACCCGGAAACTACTGGTTAGGAGACACGCCCTAGTGCATTGCGGGGCATGTCGTAGGTGTCACTGTGCTCGTCCGCGTCGTTCCCAATCATCCTGCTCGGCAGCTTCCTCATCCCAGAAGTGGCCATCGTGATGACGAACATATAGGAGGGAAGTCAGGCTCCCGATGCCCAACAGCAGCCCCGCGAAGTACGCGTAGTCGCCCAATTCCCACGCACCGGGGGTGGCTATTTGGGGTTTTAGGCGAATTGTTGGTCTTGCTGTCTATTTCGAGCGCCTCGTGTCCCGCCTTTCGTCGCAAGGTTGTGGCAGGTGAGGATCCACTCCCCTGGGGAGGTGGATGGGAGACGGTGGAGTCCCGCTCTGGCATGTGCACAGTGGGACCCCAGTTAGATCAAGGGAGCAATGTTTGATGATCTACGCCCTGAGAACGACTTACTCGCCGAACTCCACGGATTCCGTGGTCCACGCGCGGGCCTGTTCACTCAAGGTGATACCCAAGCCCGGGCGGTCCGGAACGATCATCCGGCCGTCCTTAGTCTCAAGGCGTTCGTTGAAGAGTGGATCCAGCCAGTCGAAGTGTTCCACCCAAGGCTCGCGAGGGTATGCCGCCGCGAGGTGAAGGTGGATTTCCATGGCGAAGTGCGGTGCCAAGCCAAGGCCGCGCTCGTCAGCCAGAGCGGCGAGCCGAAGGAACTGCGTAATACCGCCTACCCTGGGGGCATCGGGCTGAATGATGTCACAGCTGTTGGCATTAATGAGGCCTTTGTGCTCGGCAACCGACGCTAACATCTCACCTGTGGCAATCGGCGTGTCCAGTACGTGTGCAAGATGCGCGTGTCCCTCGTAGTCGTAGGCGTCCAGTGGCTCTTCAATCCACACCAGATTGAATTGCTCTAGCGCCCGGCCCATGCGGAGGGCTGTTGCACGGTCCCACTGCTGGTTGGCATCCACCATCAGGGGCACGTTGGGGCCGATATGTTCGCGAATGGCCGCAACGCGGCGCAGATCTTCGGAGGATTCAGGCAGACCAACTTTGATCTTGATGCCTCCAATGCCTTCTGCCAGGGATTGCGTGGCACGTTCTTTGACCTCGTCCAGGGAGGCATTGAGGAAGCCGCCGGACGTGTTGTACGTCTGCACGGAATCCCTGTAGGAACCGAGAAATTTCGCTAGGGACAGCCCTGCCCGCTTGGACTTGAGGTCGTAGAGGGCAATGTCAATCGCGGCCAACGCCTGTGTCGCAACACCGGAACGCCCCACTGACGCGCCCGCCCAGAGGAGCTTGGTATACAACTTGGCAATATCGTTGGGATCTTCTCCGATGATGCCCTCGGCAACTTCTATGGCGTGCGCGTACTGTGCGGGTCCACCGGCTCGTTTGGAGTAACTGAACCCGATCCCGGTGTGGCCCTGCTGCGTGGTGATTTCGGCGAAAAGGAATACTACTTCCGTCATCGGTTTCTGCCTGCCGGTGAACACCTTTGCGTCGCTGATGGGCACGCTGAGCGGGAGCCGTGCTGTGGAAAGTTTTACGTGGCGGATCGTGTCTGGATTAGCCATGGGGGTTCTCCTTTGTTGGGGGCAACTGTGCCCGAGAAATTGGTCAATAAGTCAGCGCACTAGTGCTGGCCGTTTGGGGTCGAATTTCCAGTCGTCCACCAGATAGGCCATGGAAATCGCGTCATTTCGATCATTCAAACCGTGTTCTAAATACAGTTGGTGAGCGGCTTCTACGGCTTCGCGGTCCAAGGTGATGCCCAGGCCTGGTAGCTTGGGGACCTTGATGGCGCCGTCGTGAATTTTCAATGGGTCCTTCGTCAGCCCTTGGCCGTCCTGCCAGATCCAGTGGGTATCGAGCGCCGTAATTTCTCCTGGTGCAGCAGCCCCGGTGTGGGTGAACATGGCCAGTGAGATATCGAAGTGGTTGTTGGAGTGCGATCCCCAAGTCAAGCCAAAATCGTTGCACACCTGAGCCACGCGGACTGAGCCATGCATGGTCCAAAAGTGCGGATCAGCCAAGGGAATATCCACGGCATTGCTCCGGATGGCGGCGGCCATCTCGCGCCAATCGGTGGCGATCATATTGGTAGCGGTCTTCAACCCCGTAGCCCGGCGGAACGCCGCCATCACCTCGCGGCCCGAGAACTCACCCTCGGCCCCGCACGGATCCTCAGCGTAGGCGACCACTCCGGCCATGCGCTTACCCAAACGAATCGCTTCATCCAGAAGCCATCCACCATTGGGATCCAAGGTGATTCGCGCATCAGGGAATCGCAGGGCCAAAGCGGTCACAGCATCAACCTCGGCGTCGCCGGACAAAACTCCCCCTTTGAGCTTGAAATCGCTGAAGCCGTAGCGTTCCTGGGCAGCCTCCGCCAATGCAACGATGCCTTCGGGGGTGAGCGCTTCCTGCCGCCGCAAGGACTCCCAGCTGTCGGCTGGATTGTCCTCCACGAGGTACGGGAGATCCGTCTTGGTGCAGTCGCCTACGTAGAAGAGGTAGCCCAGCATGGGTACTGAATCCCGCTGTTGTCCCTCTCCCAAGAGCTCAGCGACGGGGACACCCAGGAACTGGCCGTGCAGATCCAGGAGTGCGGATTCCACGGCGGTGACGGCATGAATGGCGGTGCGTTGATCAAAGGTCTGCATTCCACGGCCGTCGGCATCCCGATCCGCAAATGCGGCGGCGACCGTGCGCAGCAGTGATCGATACCTCGCTACAGGCTGCCCAAGGAGCAGGTCAGAGGCGGCGTCAATGGTGTTGCGGATCTTCTCGCCGCCGGGCACTTCTCCTAGGCCGGTTCTGCCGTCCGAGTCAGTAATCACGGCAATGTTGCGTGTGAAAAATGGGCCGTGCGCGCCGGAGAGGTTCAGTAGCATGCTGTCCCTGCCAGCTACTGGGACCACCTCTATGTGAGCGATGGTTGGTTGGCCGCTCATGCGTCAGCCTCTTCCCCAGCCCGGGCCAGGACACCGTCAATCCGCCGGTTCAGCTGCCACGGGTTGTCGGTCTGCAGGGACGCTGGGAGCAGTTCCGCAGGTAGGTTTTGGTACGCCACTGGCCGCAGGAAACGGTTGATGGCCAGCGTACCCACGGATGTGGTGCGGGCATCTGACGTGGCAGGGAACGGTCCGCCATGGACCATTGCGTGCCCAACTTCCACTCCGGTGGGCCAGCCGTTCACAATGATCCGACCAACTTTTTGTTCCAGCACGGGGATCAATGGCGCCGCGCCTGCGTAGTCCGCCCCAGTGAGTTGCAGGGATGCAGTTAATTGGCCTTCAAGCTTGGTAGTGGCGTCGATCAACTGATCAATGGTGGTGTATCGAATCATCAGGCTTGCTGCACCAAAAATCTCCTCATGCATAACCGGCTCGCTTAAGAAGTCAGCCATCCGAGTGCCAAAGATTATCGGTGCAGGTGAGTTGGCGGAAAGCCCGTCCGAGCCTCTGCCCAAAACATCAACAGCCGCCGTGCCTTCCAAGGTAGTGGCGCCAGAGGTCCAGGCACCGGCGATGCCCGGGGTAAGCATGGTTTGGCCACTGCAAGCAGAAATTGCACGGGCGACGGCGGTCGCAAGCTGATCTCCAGCCTCACCCTCAGGGACGAAGAGCAAACCGGGTGCGGTGCAAAGTTGGCCAGAGCTACCCGTCACGGCGGTGACGTAGGCACTCGCCAAGGCATCGACGTCGACCGTTAAGGCACCGGGGAACACATACACGGGATTCAACGAGCTCATCTCCGCATAGACCGGGATCGGCTCCGATCGTTCGGCAGCTGTGCGCATCAGTGCTGTTCCGCCAGAGCGGGAGCCGGTGAAACCAACGGCCTTGATGCGCGAATCCTTTACCAACTTCTGGCCGATGCTGCTCCCAGGGCCGTAGACCAAGGAAAACACGCCCGGGTGCAGGCTGTTGTCTGCAACGGCTTTGGTAATGGCGTGGCCCACCAATTCACCAGTTCCAGGATGCGCGTTGTGCGCCTTGAACACAACGGGACAGCCGGCCGCAAAGGCGGAGGCCGTGTCGCCTCCAGCCGTGGAGAAAGCGAGCGGGAAGTTGCTGGCACCAAAGACGGCGACTGGCCCCAAAGGGATTTGCTGCTGACGGATGTCTACCCGTGGCACCGGCGTGCGTTCGGCAAGTGCCGGATCTATCCGCACCCCAAGGAAGTCACCTTGCCGAACGACCTGCGCAAAAAGTCGAAGCTGGCCGGTCGTACGCGCACGCTCGCCACGAATGCGTGCCTCGGGCAGTCCGCTTTCCTGACATGCCCGGTCAATGAGGTCGTCACCAATGGCCTCAATGTTGTCCGCGATCGACTCCAGAAACCGGGCACGTAATTCCGGCTCCAATTTGCTGAAGGACGGAAATGCATCTGCGGCAGCTTGAGTTGCTTCAGGTAGCTGTTCCGCAGCGATCAACGTGAACTCGGGTATCAACGGCTCATTTGTTGATGGATCAATGCCAGAGGTGGTGCCCCCTAGCCCGTGCACGGCGTGCCCGGCAATAATCGAATGACCTGTGAGTGTCATGGAAGCTCCTAAGCGATGGTGGAGATGAGCGCTTTGAGGTCTTCAAGATCCTGTGGCGCCAAATCTTGAAGTGGCGGACGTACGCCGCCCGCGGGCCGGCCGATTACTTCCAGTCCAGCCTTGATAATGGAAACGCCGTACCCCTTCACCCTGTCCCGAATATCGAGATAAGGGATCACAAAATCGTTGAGCTTTTTGTTCACGGCCACTCGGTCAAGATTGCGCACATCTTGGTAAAAATCCAATGCAAATTCGGGAACAAAGTTGTACATGGCGCTGGAGTATGTGCTCATACCCAACTGCATAAGCGGCAAGGCAAACGTCTCAGCAGTGGGAAGCCCGCCCAGGTAAAACAGCCTGTCGCCCAACTTCGCGTAGACCCTGGCATCGTGCTCAATGTCGCCCACGCCGTCCTTGAACCCTATGAGGTTGGCATGCTTGTCCGCCAGTGTCTCCACAGTGGTGTCCTTGTAGATGGCGTTGGCCCGGTTGTAGATAATCACGCCCAAGCTGGTTGCCTGGCACACGGCGCTGACGTGAGCTGTGAGCCCTTGCTGATCAGCCTCCGTCAGGTACGGCGGCAACAGCAGGATCCCCTCGGCACCGGCAGCCTCGGCAGCCTTCGCGTTTTCTACAGCCTGAGCTGTTGAGCCGCCAGCTGAGGCAAGAACGGGAACCGTCTTGCCCACTTCCTCAACGGCTGTCCGCACCACTCGTGTGGACTCCGCTGGAGTGAGCGAGAATCCCTCGCCGGTTCCACCAGCGGCAAACAGTCCACCAACAGGAAAACTCGCCTGCCAAGAGAGGTGCTTGCGGTAATTTTCTTCGTCGAACGCCAATTCGTTATTGAAGGAAGTAACAGGGAATGAGAGCAGGCCGTCCTTGAGGATGGTTGCCAGTTCTTGTGGAGCGTACGTTGCCACGGGGGTGTTCCTTACATTTAGTGCCGCTGGTGGAAACCGCATTTTTGGGGGGAATTAGTTTCAGACTAGGCGGAGTGATTGATGCCTGTCCAAGTGCATATTTATATCCAGCGATACCCACAAGGCATCACAAAGTAATTGCTGACGGTTCGCCAGGTGCTAAACGGGAACTGAAGTCGAAGTGGCCGTACCAGGCTTGAATTCCAGGCGCTTGACTCGCCCCATGATCACGTAGCCGACCAAAGCAAGGGCCCCATGTGCGCCTACGAACCATAGCGCGATGTCAAACTTGCCAGTGGCAGCGATAATAAAGCCGATCACAATTGGAGTAACAATTCCGGCAATATTGCCAATGGCGTTCATAATGGCTGCCGAGACACTGTTGGCCTCTTTTGGTGCCATATCTGTGGCAAAGGCCCAACCCAAAGCCGCGAAACCCTTTCCGAAGAACGCCGCGGTCATCAACAGGACGATGAGCGGCGTGCTGTTAGTGAACGGGCACAACATGATCAGCATGGCTAAGACCATTCCAATCACCGAGGGAATCTTGCGGGCTGCAGTGAGAGAGACACCCCTTCGGAGCATCCAGTCCGAAACGAAGCCACCCAGCATGCCGCCGGCGAAGCCCATCAGGGCCGGAATCGCTGCCACGAAGCCTGCTTGCAGAATGTTCAGATGGCGGCTGCTTACCAGATAAATGGGGAACCAGGTAATGAAGAAGTAGGTCAGAGCGTTAATCGCATACTGGGCAACATACAGGCCCCAGAACATGCGGCTGGTAAAAAGTTGGGCAAACTGCGCCCTGGTGACGGGCACGCGCTTGGATTTGAGCGTCTCGGACTCATCCAAATCGACAAGACCACCTCCATCGCGGATGATCGCAATTTCGGCGGCAGTGACACGCTTGTGCTTCGACGGGACGTTCATCCACCCGAACCAGACAACAGCCATGATGATGCCCAGCAGACTCAGAGCGAAGAAGCCAAAACGCCAGCCAAAAGTAAAAGTCATCCAACCCAGCAACGGCGCGAACATGGCCGTAGCCAAATATTGCGCCGAATTGAAAATCGCGGCCGCCCGCCCCCGCTCCTTGGTTGGAAACCACATCGTAGCAATTCGAGCGTTGGCGGGAAATGCCGGCGCCTCCACAACTCCAAGCAGCAACCTGAGGGTGAAGAGAACGGTCACAGAGATCAGGACAGGTGTGGAAATCAACCCGACAAAACCTACCGCCAATGTCACCAGCGACCACAGAGTCAGGCTCCAGCCGTATACCTTCTTGGCCCCAAACTTGTCCAGCAAGTAGCCGCCAGGAAGCTGGCTAACAACATAAGCCCAGCTGAATGCAGAGAAAACAAAGCCCAATTGGACGCTTGTCATTCCCAATGCCTTGGACATGTCATGACCGGCAATGGACATGCTGCTGCGGTCAGCATAGTTGACCACAGTGATGAAGAAGATCAGCCCGAGTACCAAGAAGCGCGTATGAGACTTGGCCTTAGGTCGTCGGGCCGGGTGGCCGGAAAACGGGCGTGCTTCCGTGTTGGCTGGCTGGTCGGGCCGCGACGCTGCGGCTCCGGCTTCTACAATTGAATCAAATTTTGGCTCGGGCATCGACGTTCCTTCTCTAGGGAAATCTCTCCAGACTTGTCAGCGTTCTGCTGGTCCTGGTTTCAGACTTCGTGAGCCAGAACACATACTGGCTGCCTAAACACTAAGTCGCGAAAGTGATGCACGTCCAAGTCGATTAATGTATGGTTCGATGCACTTAAGGTATTGTTTTCTCGCTCGTGTCAGAGCTAAGGTCGTTGTCTTTCTGCCACTGATCACCAGAAGTGCTGAATTCAAAATCCTGCAGCAGCCGCTTCAGTGCGGGGTTAGTGACGTTCTTGATCCAGATTGCGTGCAATTCCACGGGCTGGCCGTAAGACCTAGCCAACGGCAGGAACACAACACCCTCCACGCCAAGCTTTTTGGCCGCTTCGGGGACGAACGCTATCCCGCGCTTCGCTGCTACCAGTGACACCATGGTGAGAATCTGGCTGACCGAGTACACCACATTGCCATGCTGCACAGGCAGCGTTCGCACCACTAAGTCGTAGAAGTAACGCGCCTGCGTGGGAGAATACATAATCAAAGCCTCTGCTCTCAGATCAGCATCTTGCAGAGGCCGGCCCAAGTTCGCCAGCGGGTGGCCGTACGGAACGGCAAGGAGCATGCGCTCCCGGTAGAGCAGCCGTGAATCGAACTCGTCCGTGTTGAATGGCGGTCTCGCCAGGCCAACGTCCAACTGGCCAGATTGCAAACCTTGAATCTGCTCCCCCGTGACTTGTTCAAAGAGCTCAACGGCTAGATCTGGTATTTGCGTTGAAATGGCGTCCAGTAATGGGCCAAGAATGCTGAATCCGCTGGTTGCCGTAAAGCCAACGCGCAAAATCCCGGAGCTGCCAGAAGCAATGCGCCGAGCCGTCACTGGTGCTCGGTTGGCCAATGTCATCAGTCGCCGGGCCTCATCCAAGAACACAAGGCCCGCATGAGTGAGCGAAACCTTGCGATTGTTTCGCTCCAGCAAGGCAGTGCCCACTGTTTTCTCCAATTTTTGGATCTGGCGGCTTAGCGGCGGTTGGGTCATGTTGAGCCGCTCCGCCGCGCGTCCAAAGTGGAGCTCCTCAGCAACGGCAATGAAGGCCGCCAACTGGTCAAAGGTGAACATGATGCACTCCGAGTATTGAAGTTTGATGCCAGGCCTGCCCGTGGTTGGCAGTTTGGGTTGACAGATCTTTCAAGGACCGGTTGAGCGGTCTCGTTAATTGTCCCAAACTCGATGCGGGATAGTTAACCTCCGCATCGTTAGCGGCGGGCTACGTTCCAAGGAGCGAAGGACTATCTCCAGTTCCCAATATCCACTGTTCAATCCTCGGAGTAAACGGGGGGGTAAGCCCCATTTCAGGCAAACAAAAAGCCCCCCAACCCAGCGTTTCCGCAGGTCAGAGGGCTTTCGGGGTGGAGCTAAGGAGATTCGAACTCCTGACCTCCTCTCCGGGGAGGACACTTTTGGGCGGTTTCGGTTGGCTGTTGATTCCTTGAGTTTCCGCGGATTTTGGGGCATTTCCACGCCAACCGCAGGTGCTCATATGTGGTCATTTTCGATCGTTTCCGTGGGGTAACCGTGGGGTGATTCCGGCGCCCCTTCAGCGACTACGGATGCTTGGCTGGCCCAAGAGCTCCCTGGTGCGTGGCGCGGCCGTTTTCGACAGCGGCCGAAACCGTGTGCGTTCGACGGTGGTCATCATTGATCCCTCTGCGAAGCTTTCGGCAACATACGAAAAATATTCTGGACCACATTCTCCGGGCCGGAGATTCGTTCGGTGGACTCAAGCTGCAGGCATTCAATTAACGAGGCTTTCGCTTTTGACTATCTTGATCATCGGCGAAAGTAGCCCCAAAAGGTTCAGGGGCTGGTCATGCGCAGCGTCGTTCTGACCGGCGCAGGCGTCCTCTAGGACGGTGACGTATCGACCTGCGTCTGCGGCGCCCATGGCCGTAGCGAGTATGCAGCAGTCGGTTGCCACGCCAGTGAGCACCATCTCGTCTCCGACGGGAATCCGGTCCGCCAGTGCTGTCCCCATTTGGAGAACGTCGGAAGGTCTATAGGGTTCTGGGCCTCGACCTCTGAAAGCTCGATGTTCCATATGGGATCGGCGGGATCCAAACGCATGCTTTGCCAGCGGTCGTAGTACGAGGACCACGACCCTCTTTCGGCTGGGTCGGGGATAAAGCGTGTGAAGATGGGCTCCAGGCCAGAAGCTGGTGGGAGAAGCTTATGGCCCTTGACAGAGCGTTCTGATGATGTGACTAGCGCTATTCACGTAGAGCTGACACAGACATTCAAGGAAGGACACCGGGCTCCGTCTTGGCAAACGCTGCCTGCCGGTTCAATCCTTCAGGAGCCGAACACCCCCGTTCTGCAATCTAGGGAAATCCGGATACTAGGCAGAGACTCGTGAATTGATGGGTCTCGCGCACGGACTCGACCAGCGGGACTCGCATCAAGTGCAATTCCCGTGGCTTAACCCCGCCGACAATCAAGCCCGCGTCTGATCATCCGTGAAGTTGCATGAGGATCCCCGATCAGACGCGAACCGATTTGGAACCTCGGCTACTCTTCTTCCCATTCCAGGCCTAGGATTCTGAATGCTTCGAGGATGTCCCGGCTATTGACACCAAGGTCATGGGCGGTGATGTTGGTGATCCTGGGGCTGATGGCCGCGTCTCCGGGTTGTTCAAAGACCGCCCATAGCAGTAGGTCATCGCCGTGGCGGGAGGCGAACTGGATGCCGTCGAACTCCCCGGTGTCGTAAATGAAGGCGGCAATGGCCTGGGTCAGCAGTCTGGGCCTGGCATCCTTGAGGGCGGCAGCGTCAAAATCCGCCAGGTTCAGGCTCAGCGCCATGCCAATGAATCGAGGATACAGGGCCGCGACGGTACCGGAGGACGTGACGGCGCAAAAGGTGCCGACCAGGTCTGCCGAGGCCGCCGTGCGTTCATCCAGCCATTCCCGCGGGACCAGGCCCGGCGCAAGGCTGGGGTGAAGGACCTTGTCTTCGTCGTCTACTTCAATGGCGGCCAGTTCGAGACCCAGCCTGGTGTCCTTGCGGAAACCGGCAAGGACTTCCAGAAGGCAGCCCAGCAGGCTTGACCCGGCGTACACGGTGCGAAAGTTTCCGTTGAGGTCGTCCCAGCGGCCGGGGAACCGGCCGTCGGTGGCCCATTCCCAGCCACTCCAGGCCCATGGTTCCGGGCTGAAGCCGACGCGCCAGACCGTGCCGCGGATGTTGGCCGCGGTCAGTTCAGGTGAATTCACGGCCGTTAGCCCGCCGATGTGAAGGCCCGGGCGGCGGCCAAAACTGCGGGTCCGGCGTCATCGATCATTCCCTCACGCAGCAGCCTAGCCGGGGGAATGTCCTCAAGTTGGGGGTTCATGCCCTGGAACCAGGCCTGCACTACGGCCCGGGAATCCCGCTCGGCCAGCAGTGCAGCTACATGGTAGGCGGTGCGCAGCCTGGTCATGACGTCACCGGAAGGCTCACGCTCGCCATCGGCCCATTGCCGTACGGCACGGGTTTCCTTCACAGAGCCGAGGTATGCCACCAATTTGGCGCCCAGCAGATCCCGCAAGTCACGGATCAGCTCGGGTCCTGGAAGCCGGACCGAGTCCTGATGTGCCTTCAAACCGCCGCGGGGTGCTGTTACTGCTGCCATACGTCCATGGTTTCACACGCCGTACGTGTAATCAAGGGGCAAATGACAGTTCAAATCACACTTGATATCACAAGTTACCGTCGATAATAATGATTATGTCAAGTAAAGAAACTATACCTATCTAAAGTCTTTTAATCATGATACATTTATATCATGGTGAGGAAGTTGACGGAAGACCAGGAGTCGCTCGCCCACTATGCGTGGGCGCTGGCCCGGCACCGGGCGGCACTGGCCAAACAGCTGGCCGACGTGGAGGAATATGAACGCCAGGCCGTTGCACTGGCCGCCCGGTACGGGGTGCGCCAGACCCTGCTGGCCGCGGTGACCGGGCGCAGCCCGGGCAGGATCTCCCAGGTCGTAGCGGCCACGAACACCGAACCACTGGGCACCCTTGAAGAGGCCCGCGGCCCGTGGTCCACGGCGCTGGAGCACCCCCAGGACCATCTCACGGCCAGGTCCCGGCCCGCCACCGCGGCCGAACGGGACCAATGGAACGCCACCCGTGAACTCATTCACGGGCCTCCGGACACCCCCGGCCAACCCTTGCACCACCCAACCCCTGCACCGCGCCGCCGGAACCAGGTGTGATTTTTAGTGGTTTTTGGTAGCTGTCCGGGCCTTTTAGGATCGAAGATAAAGGTGAGGAGCGCCACCAATCATGGTGTTTTCGTTGACGTCGGAACGGCCTGTGGCGGCACGGCGCGGCTGGGCATCCGCGAGATTGTCCGCCAGCTCAACAGTGCCCTTGGGGCAACGGCGACCCCGAGGGCGTGTGCCAGCGCGCAGCGGAGGAGATGAAGCTGACCGCGAGCCTCGCCCGGGCCCTGGACATGAAGACCGTTGTCGGGTTCACCGCTTCCTTAATCTGGCAGTACGTGGCCGTGTTCCCGCCCGTCCCGGAATCGGTGATTGACGCCGGCTACCAGGACTTCGCCGACCGCTGGACCCCCATCATGGACGTCTTCGACGATCAACCAACGGCCGAGTCACCAGACTGACTCCCGTGAGCTGCAGGCTGGGCATGGGTTCCTGTATGAGTGGCCCGGCCCCAGCCTGCAGGGCACCGACGGGCACGAGCAAGGTGCGTGCACCCCATGCGATCAAACGGACCTGCTCTCCCCACGGCAACATCCCAGCCTGACACTGTGGGGGCGGCTGCCTGAGCGAAGAGACAACGCTGGCAGTTCACGGCACACCATTTTCCGGCGGATAGGCCCTCCCAATAACGAAGGATTTCGAGAACGGCTTAAATCGAGCATCCGGTGAGGCAGCCGCTGACAGACCGCCGCGGAATGG
This sequence comes from Arthrobacter dokdonellae, assembly GCF_003268655.1. Classification (NCBI taxonomy): domain Bacteria; kingdom Bacillati; phylum Actinomycetota; class Actinomycetes; order Micrococcales; family Micrococcaceae; genus Arthrobacter; species Arthrobacter dokdonensis. The sequence goes on from NZ_CP029642.1 coordinate 3,993,984, forward strand.
TGTCTTGCCGCAAAAAATCGGCTGTGGATTCCGGCACTTTATGGTGGTGCTGCGACCGTTCGGTGTCTCGTCGCAGATCCGCGGCGCGAGCTCCTCCGGAAGTGCCATGACCGCTGCCATGCAGCGTTGCAAAAACGCTGGCGCATTTATTGCTGCGGCTCACCCCTACGGGGACTAGCTGATTGAATGTCGGGCCTAGCTGACGGACGCTGAGGATTGGCGCGCTGCTAATCGGAAAGATCCCACTCGCCGGGGATCCGGTATGTGCGCGCGGCAGTTCTGGCGAAGAAGGCTTGACGTTCGTCCTCGGAGAGAACAGAGGTGATTTGATCGTAGGCTTCGATGAGTTGGGCATAGGTTGAATAGAGGCTGTCGACGGGAAAGTTGCTTCCGAACATGCTGCGTTCTGGGCCGAAGATTTCCAGGGTGTCGAGAATGAAGGGGCGCAGCGAGTTGACGGTCCAGTGGTGGTCGTTAGTCCCCAGGGCGGATATTTTGACGACGACATTGGGCTGGGCTGCCATCGTTCGCATGCCTTCACGCCAGGCATGGATTGAGGCGGCATCGCGGCCGATGGGCATGCCGGCATGATCCAGGATGATTGTGGTCTCTGGGTGTGAGGCGGCAAGGGCTGCAGCTTCGGCGAGCTGTGAGGGGAACACCTGGAGGTCAAAGGAAAGTCCGAGCGGTGCCAGGCGGGCAAAGTTCCTGACCCAGCGGGGGTCGGACATGATCGTGTTGCTGCTGGTGTGCGTGTACCGGGGGTTCTCGTGCCAGTTCAGGATGTGTCTTATTCCCCGCACCGAGGGGAAGGAGGCATGGTATTCGAGTTGAGCACTTGCGTCAGGACTGAGGAGATCGACTTTGCTGACCTGCACGGATGGGATCCCGGCCTCAGTCGCGAGCGTGTCGATCCAAGCCGTTTCCGCGCGTGGGTCGGCGGCGCCGTTCTCTATATGTACGGATCCTAAAAGTGTCAGCCCGTTTACGTCGGAGAGATAGTCCTCGAGGAGGTAGCTGTGCCGGATCGGGCTGTCATCGCCGTGGTAGGGGTAGGGTCCGGTCTGTTCGAGCCACGGGTAGGATCTGGAGAGGTCGGCGAGGTGGTGGTGTGCGTCGATAAGTTTGAATGTCATGGGGTTTCTGCCAGGTTTTCCAGCGTGCGTATCACTCCCGAATGGTCGTCTGCGCCTTGGCCCTCATCAATCATGCGCTGGTATAGCGCCGCGACGGCTTCGGACACGGGCAGGTGGAGGCCCAGGTTCTCGGCAGACTCTGCGATGTAGCGCAGGTCCTTTAGCTGGTTGTCAGCGCTTCCCCCGCCGGCGAAATCGTTCTCCAGAAGGCGGGTGCGTTTCTGTTGGAGCACCTCGGAATTCGCGAGCCCACCGCCGAGTAGGTCAAAGACCACGGGAAGATCCAGCCCACCGTGCCGGGCCAGGATGCTCGCTTCGGCCAGCGCGGAGACGGTCGCGGCGACGACTATCTGGTTGCACATTTTGGCAAGCGCGCCGCTGCCGCTTGGCCCAAGATAGCGCACGGTGGTCCCGTACCGGGCGAATATGGGTTCAAGGGTGGCGGCCGCTCGGGCGTCGCCACCTACCATGATGCTCAGCCGTCCCTCTGCCGCGCCAATGGTCCCACCACTGACGGGTGCATCGATGACTCGGATTCCTTCGTCCCTGAGTTGCTCGGCGAAGTCCGCGACGGCTACTGGTGATACGGTGCCGTGGACGATAAGAATGGGCTCGGTGATCCCGCGTGCTGCCCATCCTTCCCTTAGTGCCCCGGTCAGTGCTTGCACTTGTGGCAGGTCCGGCAGAACGGTGACCACCACGGGCCGGGCGGCCTCTGCCACGGTTGGTGCTACGTTTGCTCCCCATGTGAGGAAATCGGCGGCGACTGCCGCGGTACGGTTCCACACCGTGATGGCGCCGTAACTCTCGACGAGCCTTCGTGCGATGGGGTGCCCCATCGGGCCAAGGCCGATTACGGAAATATCGGTGGCGGGGAGGTTCATGCTTCCCACTCCCGCCGTGAAATAATTGCGTGGGGTGCCACCCGTTCGAGGGTTGTCGTTGCTTCAAAGCCCAACCAGTCAGCCGATCTACCCAGGTCCAGTCCGACATCGCGGCCGGCAACCGTGGATGGTACACCTGGCGCGTCCCTTGCGATGGCTTCTGCCGTGTCGACCTCCAGGAATGTTGTTGGGGCCGCGACGAGTATGCCTGGTGCCGGGGGGGTTCTGGCCTCGATTGCATTGATCACTGCACGGGCGGCATCCTCGACGTGGAGATAGCTCCATCCCTCAGCGGCGGCACGTGCGGGCGCGGTGTCCATGACGCTGCGGATGTGTGCCGCGAAGGTCTTGCCCTGCTTTTCCGTGATGTCCCGTACGAGCGGAAACCGGATGCCTGTCATCTGGATGCCGTGGCGGGTTGAGATCATATGGGCCGCATCTTCATTGGCTACCTTGGAAAGTGAGTACCAGTCTGCGATGCGCGTGGTCTCATACTCGTCATAGGGGTAGTGGCTGGGCAGCACGGCTTCCGAGCCCAGGGGCAGTCCGTTGGCGTTGATGCTGGAGGCGTAGACGATCTTGCGTGCTCCGGCGTTCACCGCGGCTTGAAAGACCGTGAACGTTCCATGCGCGTTGATGTCGTAGCCGTGGCTTGGTTCAGCCAGCTCGGGTCCGGCAATGCCGGCGAGGTGCACGACGACTTCACAGCCGTCAGCTGCGTCTGTGACCGCGGCCAGGTCGCGCACGTCCCCGACCCTCACCTTGTCCTCCCCGGCGAGGTCGAAGATGACGGCCTCGTTCCCTTGGTCTTGCAGGAGCCGCACGACTGCGGTCCCGATGAGGCCTGTTCCTCCGGTGACGAGGACTCGTGGCTTTTCACTCATTCGTTGCCGCCTGAGGTTCGTCGGCGGTCGAGGGTTGTTCTGCAGGAGATTTTTCGGCAGGTGGTCCCCCGCGTTTGAACATCGGCCACCCCTTGGTTCCCTGGCCAAGTCCAACCGCGATGATCACGACCAAGCCAATGACAATCTGTTCGTAGAAGCTTGGAACGTTGAGCAGGACGAGCCCGTTGGTGAGCGCGCCGAGGATCAGGGCGCCGACGAGCGTTCCAGCGATGCGGCCCTCGCCGCCCATCAGATTTGCCCCGCCGATGACGGCAGCAGCGATTGCGGTGAGAAGATAGGGGCTGCCGCCTTCGTTCTGCGCGGCATTGATCCGTGCGACGAGCATCAGACCGGCAAGTCCGGCGAGGCCGCCGGCGAGAGCGTACACGGTGATCTTCACACGGGAGATCCTGATTCCGGAAAGCCAAGCTGTCTCCTCGCTGCCGCCTGTGGCAATCACGTTTTCACCAACAACGGTCTTCCGCAGCAACAGCCAGCTAAGGATACCGACCACCACGACGATGATCACCATGATCGGAATGTAGCCGACGTAACCGTTGATCATGACAATGAACGGTTGGGGGATGCCGTAGACGGCCAGACCGTTGGTCACCAAATATGCCAGGCCCTGATAGACGCTCATGGTGCCCAGGGTCGCGATGAACGGTGGCAACCGGAACGCCGTGATGAGGACCCCGTTGACGACTCCACAGGCGATGCCCAGCACGATTCCAACCACGATCGCGACAACGGGGGATGTCTCGCCCGAGACCATGAGGTTGGCCGAGACAATTCCAACCAGGCTCGCCGTGGAACCGACGGAAAGGTCAATACCGCCAGTGATGATAACGAAGGTCAGGCCCAGCCCAATAATTGCGTTGATGCTTGCCGATATCGCGATGTCCCTCAGGTTGCCGATCCCGAAGAAGGTGTGGTTCAGCAGCCCGAACACAATGAAGATGACGACCGCAGCTACATAGATTCCCAAGGCCTGCGGATTGAGCTTCTGCCTCCATGACGCCGAAGTGCGGGTGCCTGTCATGACTTTCCTTCCGTGATTCCCATGGCGCTTGCCACGAGAGATTCTTCGTTGATTTCCACACCCGTGTGGCTGGAGACGACGTTTCCTGATCGCATGACAAGAACTCGATTGCATAGTGAGATGATTTCGGGCAGGTCGGAGGAGACGACGATGACAGCTTTGCCCTGTGCGGCCAGTCGATCAATCAGCTCGTAGATTTCCACTTTTCCCCCGACATCGACGCCCTTGGTCGGCTCGTCGAACAGGTAGACCGCGGCGTTCAGCCATGTCCATTTGGCGATGACGATCTTTTGCTGATTTCCACCAGAGAACTGGCGTGCATTCAAAAGCACGTTGGCAGGTCGCAGCGACATTTCTTCGGTGACCTTTTTTGCAATCTCGATTTGTTTGCGTTTGCTGGAGAACAGCCCGAGAGTGTTGAGCTGTCGTCCTGCAGTCATCGCAATATTGAGATATGCGGGGATTTGCAGGACAAGCCCTTGACGCTTGCGCTCCTCCGGAATGAAAGCGATCCCCGCCTTGCGGCTGTCGCGCGGGTTGCGGATCGTTCTGCGTTTACCCCCGATCGAGACCGTTCCGGTTGAACCATGGTCTGCGCGCACGATCGCGCGCAGGAGTTCGGTGCGTCCTGAACCGACCAGCCCGGCGATCCCGAGCACTTCGCCTGCCTTGACGGAGATGTCAACCGGACCGACTCCCCAAGGGTTCGTGATTGCCGTCGCGGTGAACAGGGTCTCAGCGTTTTCGGTCAACGACGATTCCGGCTGGAAAGCCAGGAGTTCCCGTCCCACCATCTTGCGCACGATTTCCTGTTCGGTGGTTTCCGCGATCGCCGAGCGGAATGCCACTCGTCCGTCGCGGAGCACCACCACGGAATCGGAGACACTCATCACCTCAGGCATCTTGTGTGAAACGTAGATGATGCCCAGTTGCCGCTCCCTTGCGACCTCACGGATACGAGCAAGCACCTGCTCGACATTGTGCTCGAGCATGCTTGTCGTGGGTTCATCGAGGGCGACAATCTTTGAATCGAAGGCAAAGGCCCGGGCAATCGTCAGTGCATGGCGTTGCGCCGGGCTCAGCCTGGATACGGGTGAGCCGGGATCCAACGGAAATCCCATTGCTTCAAGGTCTTCAAGGGCTGAGGCAATCGACTTCTTCGCGTTGCGCCGCACCGAGCGCGGGCGACCCAACAGGAGATTATGTTCAACAGTGAGCTGCGGGACGACAGCAGGCTCCTGCTGGGCAATGATCACGCCCTCGGCCAGAGCCCGGCGCGGGGTGAAATGCCTGCGCCGGACTCCGTCGATCGTTACCGTCCCATGATCGGGGGCGGTCGCTCCGCCCAGTATGCCAAGGAGCGTGCTTTTGCCGGCGCCGTTTTCCCCCGCAAGCGTGCAGATCTCCCCTCGCGCAAGCTCGAAGGTGACATCGTTCAACGCCCGCACACCCGGGAAAGACTTCGCAATGTTCTCGATCGAGAGCAATGTTGAATTCATGGCTTGTGTCCTTGGCTGGATGGAGGAACTTTTATCACGGCATGCCGGTCGGGTACTTGGCGACGTTGCTCGAATCGATAATGAACCCCGGGACGTTGACCCAGGCAGGCACCGTCTTGCCGGCAAGGAGCCACAGCGCAGCATCTACGCCGGCCCCACCCTCGGTAACCGGCCGCTCGCTACAAGTTGCCGTGTATTTGCCCGCCGCGATCTGTTTCTTCGCCTCCGGGATCCCGTCACTGCCAATGAGTACCACCTTGCCCGTCAGCCCGGCGTTGGCGATCGCGGTTTGAACACCCAGCCCCATATCATCGTTCTGCGAGTAGAAGGCCTTGATGTCGGGGTGCGCGGTCAGCATGGTGGCCGCCGCCTGTTGTGCCTGCGTCACGTCCCAGTTCGTGATCGACTGCGACGCAACGAGTTTCAAGTCCGGGTGGGATTTCAATGCGGCTGTGAAGCCTTTACCGCGCTGAACAGCATTGGATGAACCGGGGTCTCCGCCGATCATCGCAACATTGCCCCCGCTGGGCAGTTTCTGTGCAATATAGTCGGCAGCCAGTTTGCCAAGGTCTGAGGCGTCCGGACCGACATAGACGACACCGGGCAGGGTGCCCTTGGCATCGTTGAGCACAACGGCCGGCACTCCCTTGGCGATTTCCGGGCCAAAGACGGAATCCAAGGAATCCGCGGCAATCGGTGAGGCAAGGATGGCACTGCAACCTTGTTTGGCCGCGCTCTGGGCCGCGTCCAGTTGCTCCGTGATGGACGATTCGTCCGTTACGGCGAAAACCTTGGCTTTCACACCGAGCTGTGCCGCACGCGCTTTGAATCCTTGAACCTCATAGGACCAGAATTCGTTGGACAAGGTCCTGGTGACATAGCAGAGAGTGACATCCTTGCCCGCTTTAGGAGGGCCGAGGGAAGTCAGAAGGGTATCAAGGGGCGTCTTGGCATTGGCGGTCACCAGTGAGGCGATGTTTTTCGAGCCAGAGCTGGTCGAAGTTCCCCCAGGCGTCGCTGAACAGGCGCTCAGAGTTCCTCCGGCCAGCACAGCGGCGATGGCTACTGCGGCCATGGGGCGGATATGTTTTTGCATTAGGGTTTCTTTTCATCTTGGGAGGGTTTGTACAGGTAGGACTCTGTACGCCCGATATTGCCGGGCGATGGTTCCTGGCGGATTGTCCACGGGCACCCGGAGAGTGCCGAGAACGAATCTCACTTCAGCGCGAGGAGCGCCTCCGTCTCACGTCGCAGAACAAGAGCTGTCTCCAGAGAGTCGTTGACAACAATGTCGTCCCAACTGAGAATCTCTCCCTTGGAAATGTCCCGCTTCAGCTCGACGTGATGTGCCATTGCGACAGGGAGCGCTCGATCAGCGACGGACTTACGGGCTGAGACGAGTTTGCCCCAAACCGTGTAGCCGCCTTCTCCGTCAAGAAACTCTCCAGCGACGAGGTCGCGCTTGGCAGTGGCCACGACGTCGCCATAAAAGCCGATGGGCGCACCAGTGGGGATACCGCGAAGAACCGCATTGGCAATCGAGATGTTCAATTCCAGCCCAACATAGTGGTAGGGGCGATACAACGCGGCATACTGCTTGGTGGGGTCCGGATGCCAAGGGTATTCATCAAAACAGCCCGAGACGTAGTCATTTGTGGCCTTGACCACGACAAAGACGCCCTCCTGCGTGTTGTGCGGGATCCAGGACCCGTCGCGCTTGACGCTGGACATCACCTCAACGCTCCCCTCCACGGCAAGCACGCCACCCGTCGCTGAAGGGCTGCAGATCGTCGCTATCTCTTCGACGTCTCCCGGAGTGAAGGTAAGCCCCCCATCCGACGGGGTGAGCCCAGCGGCGTTCGCGACGGCAGCCATCTCGATCGCGGCCTTGGTCCCATCACGGAAGGAGGTATGCATGTACGGGTTGAGCTGGCCGGAGTCTGTCAGCTCCTTCGAGAACTCCCAGTTCTCCCACACATTGTCGGGTGTCATATCGTGATAATGCTCGAGGAACTTCGCACCCTTGCCCGCACACACCACGTCGAACCCCGAGGTGCGCGCCCAGTCCACCAGTTCCATAATCAGGGCAGGCTGGTCGCCGTAGGCCAGGGAATAGACCACCCCGGCATCTGCCGCCCGCTTCGCCAGTGCCGGACCTGCCAGGGCGTCGGCTTCGACCGTCACCATGATGATGTGCTTTCCGGTCTCGATGGCCCGCAAAGCATGGTCAATACCTACGATCGGGTTACCGGTGGCCTCGACGATCACGTCAAGAGGGGCCTCAAAGAGAGCCGCCGAGTCTCCCACGATGGCCGTCGTGCGATCCCGCAGGGCATCGGCCATGGTCTGCGCCCGTTCACCAGCCGGCCAACCGACGAGGTCAAACGCGCCGCGCGCACGCTCAACGTTGATGTCGGCGATGGCGACGACATGAACGCCAGGAATATTCCTTGCCTGGGCGAGGTACATGGTCCCAAAACGACCCGCGCCAATCACCCCGACCCGAATGGGCGATCCATCGCGTTCGCGATCCTTCAAAAGTTGATGCAGATTCACTTTAACCTCATTGCCGTTTCATTGAATTGGCGAAACCCCAGCCCCCGTCGCAGGCCCCAGCCTGCGAACCGGTCAACGACGCCCCGCGGTCAACACCAACTTGTATGGTATCGATTCCACATTTGTACCACCGTGCTGTATAGTTGTCAACGACACATCTTTCAACCGCCAATGGAACCCCCCACTACACCGACAGGAAACGGACCCCATGAAGAAAGCACCCACCATTCGTGACGTTGCCGCCGAGGCAGGGGTTTCCGTCGCCGTCGTGTCTCGCGTGCTCAATGAAGGCTCCGGTCCCGTCGCCAAGTTGACCAAGGCGAAAGTCGTCGAAGCCATCGATCGGCTCGGCTACCAGCCACGCGCCGCGGCACGTGAGCTGCAACATGGCGGAACCGCAACGATCGGCCTGATGCTGACAGATCTGGCCAACCCGTTCTTCGCCCGGCTGGCCGACCGTGTGGTGTGGGAAGCGCGGGCGCGGGGCGTCCAGGTCATCCTGCTCACGACACAGGAGGACCCGCACCTGGAAGCAGAGTCCATAGAGACCCTCATCGGCCGCTCCGTTGCCTCGGTGATCGCCACCCCCACGGGTGGAAACGTCGAGAAGTGGAAACGATTGGCCACCCGCGGCGTCAACGTCGTTTTCGTCGACCGTGAAATCGACGCATTGCCTGACGTTGACGTCGTGACGATCAGCAACACCACCTCCGCCGAGGTGGCCACCCAGCATCTCATCGATCTCGGCCATCATCGGATCGCGTTTATCTCCGGCCCCCTCAACACCTCGACCGGCCGTGACCGCGTTACAGGGTTCCGGAACGCCATGAACAAGGCAGGCCTTGAGGTCGAAAACGATCTCATCCACCTGATTCCGTTTCGGGGCGAAGCCGGAAGTGACACAGTCAGCACGCTTCTTGGTCTCCCCGTGCCCCCGACGGCCTTGATCGTGGGCAATACCGCCCAAGTACGTCCGGCACTGAGGCGCATCAAACAATCCGGGATCTTCGTTCCAGAAGACCTCAGTGTGGTTGTCTTTGATGACAATCCCTGGACGGAGCTCGTCTCACCGCCCCTGACGGCCATCCGCCAACCCATTGACATGCTGGCGCACCATTCCGTGGAGATCGCCATTGGCCGCTCCAAGCGCCAACTACCGGAAGCCCGTCGCCGCATTCAGGTGGACGCTGACTTCGTCCGCCGCTCAAGCAGCGCACAATGCAGCGCCAGCGTCACCACAATCTAATTGAATCCCCAACCCACAGCCCCACGGAAAGAACATCCATGACCGTCATCGTCACCGCAGTGTTCCACCCGCTCGACGGCCACACCGCCGAGCTGATCAAAGCGCTCCAGAACACCATCCCTGCCGTCCATGAAGAGGCAGGCTGCCGCCTCTACGCCATCCACGAAGCGAACAACGGCACCATCACCATGATCGAGAAATGGGACTCTCCCGAACAACTTGGCGCGCATGCCAAAGGGTCCGCCGTCGCAGCGCTCGATGAAGCGGTCGCGAACCACATCGCATCCCCAACCACGGTCACAACCATGACGCCGATACCTGCCGGCACGCCAGAGCTGGGTACCCTATGAGTCCCCTCCCCCGCACGATTGTGGTCATGGGCGTCTGTGGTTCAGGAAAATCGGTGATCGGCCAAGCACTCGCGGAAAGCCTGGGCAGACCGTTCATCGATGCCGATGACCTCCACCCAGCAACAAACAAAGCCAAAATGGCCGCCGGGATCCCCCTTCAAGATGAAGACCGCTGGCCCTGGCTGGACGATGTTGCGCTGGCATCCAACGCAGCCGGAGACGCCGTCGTGGCGTGCTCAGCATTGCAGCTGAATTATCGCGACCGTCTCCGGGACCAACTTCCAGGAGCCGCATTCATACAGCTTGACGTCGCCCGGGAGGAACTCGAGTACCGGCTCAACGCCCGAAGCCACGAATTCATGCCCGCCTCCCTACTCGAAACGCAGCTGAGCACCCTTGAAGATCTGACGTCGACAGAGCATGGCATTCGCGTTCCGGCCAACCTCCAGCCCCAGCAACTCGTGCACCATATCGCCGAAGCACTCGCCCAGGACGGTTGCGTCCCAGGGAAGGGAACTCCCGGCCTCTGACCGCCCGGGTGCGGCCACGACCAGAAAACGGCAAAATACTACTGTCATTTTCTCTAATGGAGGCGACTGCCCGGAATATCAAAAGCCGTCTGCCTGGCTGAAGCGCGGTCTGTTGGGGAAGATTCCCGATGCCCGGAGGATGTCACCGCGCGGGGCAGTGCGGCCGGCCTCCCAATTCTCGGAAACGAAGGATTTCAAGAATGCATCGAATCGAGAATCCCGGTGCCGGCCGCTCTTCAAGGCGATGCGTCGCCTGGCCGCAAAAAATCGGCTTCACGGCGAAAAAGTGGCGACCGGCCCCCGGTTCTCACAAATAGTTCTCGAAACGGTACAGTCGAACCAAGGCCCCGAATCGAGTTTTGAGAAGAGAACACCCCACCAGCCCACCGCATCGGCTAACGCCAGAGTCTCCACCCGGGACCCTAAACTAGACCTGCAGCTCGACGCCTGAAGAAGACCGGATGCAACAAGGCCTACGAAGACATGATCAGCGGCAGCAAGTCCAGTGCCCCGTCTTGCACTGTTCCCGGTATGCGTCCGCTTCTTTTGCCGCTGGTAGACCTGCGTCCTTCGGGCAGGGTGGCAAGCGGCTGATCAGTGTCCGGGACTGACGGATTTTAGATATTCCTGCACGTCCGTTTCGCGTACTCGGTAGGAACGGCCGAACCGGATACCGTTCAGCGCACCGGACCGTACCAGGCGGTAGACTGTCATCTTTGAAACGCGCATCTGAGCGGCTATCTCCGCAACGGTCAGAAGGTTCGTCGTGATCGGTCGATTTTGTGCCATTGCAACATTTGCTGTCAACAGCAACTTTAAACTGACCGGTGGCGGCATGTTGGTTTGCCCGGTGGCGGCAAGGCGTTGACCGCTGGCGGCAGGTATTTTTGGACAGGGTCAGGCGCCCGGGGTGTGCCGGGTTGGTGGGCGCCTGACCGCGATGCGGGTTAGTTCATGGGGTGGGTTCCTTTCCCGTTTTGGGCTTGCATGAGCCGGACTGACTCGCCGCTGGTTTGGCACAGGTGTGCGTGGTGGAGGAGCCGGTCCACGGTGGCGGTGGCTATGGATTTGGGCATGAGCTCGTCGAAACCGGAGGGGTGGATGTTGGAGCTGATGGCCAGGGAGCGTTTCTCGTAGGAGGCCTCCACAACCCGGTAGAAGCCCTCGGCGGCGTCGGCGGAGACGGGCAAAAGGCCGATGTCGTCGATGCAGATCAAATCCACGCTGGTGGCGCGGGTGATGGCCTTGTTGACGCTGTCGTCGATGCGGTGGCGGCGCACGAGCGCGCCGAGGTCCTCCATGCTCAGCCAGGACACGGACATGCCCTCGTTGATGGCCTGCTGGCCCAGGGCCTCCAGCAGCAGGGTTTTGCCGGTGCCGGAGGGCCCGCACGCGATGAGGTTCTCCCGACGCCGCACCCATTCCAGGGTCCGCAGGAACGAGGTGGTCGCCGCCGGCAGGGTCGAGAGCGCCTCGTCCCAGATGTCGAAGGTTTTCCCGGTGGGGAATCCGGCGCGTTTGCGCCGGGTGGCGAGCATGGACCGGTTCCGGCCTGTTGCTTCGGCTTCGAGGAGCACGCGGACGACTTCGGTGGGATCCCAGCGCTGGGCCTTGGCGGTGGCGAGGACGTCGGCGACGACGGCGCGGGCGTGCGGCATGCGGGTGGTGCGCATCAGTGCGATGACATGTTCCACCCCTTGGTCGGCCCGCGGGGCGGGGGTGAGGGTGGTGGCGGTCATTCGGTGGCTCCTTCAAGGTCGGTGTCATCGCTGGTGCCCGGCTCCGCGGTGGTGCCAAAGCCGGACCAGGCGCTGGTGCCCTGGCTCAGCCACCGGCCCGGTTCGGTGACGGTGTGGGTCGCGCCGATGGTGCTGGGGGGTTCGCCGGTGGCGGTGTTGGTGATGATGGAGACCAGGTCCTCGTGGGTGAAGCGCTGGTGCACGGCGGCGGCCCCCAGGCCCTGGTCGACGACATCGTTGCCCATCACCTTGGCCAGGGTGGCGGCGCGTTCCATTTTGTGGCGGATCTTGTTGGTCCCGGCCGCGGCGGCCTCCTTGAGCCAGAGCGCCGCACCCGCGCCGAGGGCCAGGAACTCTGCCTCTGCCCTGTTCGTGGGCCGGATGACCCTTTCCAGGGCCCCGGCCGGGGCTGGCGGGAAGTGGTCGTCGTTGATCGCCGGGGTGCCGGGGCGGGTGCGGGCGTGCCGGGCGACCTCGACCGGGCCGGCGGGCCCGACGTGGACGATGACGACCTCGTCCTCGGTGCCGCGGACCCAGACCCGGTCGCCCATGAGGGTGTGCGGGACGGAGTAGCGGGAGTGTTCGTAGGTGACCATGGGCGTGTTCGGCGGGACCTGGCGGGCATGGCCGAAACTGGCCGTCACCGGCACCGCCGGGACGGGGTGCAGGCGGGGCTGTTCATGGAGGCGGAGCATGTCCTTGGGAATTTCCAGGGTCGCCCGGTGCACCGAGGAATTCACGTCCTCCATGAACGCCTCACACGCCGCTTCCAGCTCGGCGAAGGAAGCGTACTCGGGCAGCAGGTTGGTGTCCTTCGGGACGAGGTCGGCCTTGGCGATCTTGACCGCGTTTTCCACCCCGCCCTTCGAGGCAGGGTCCGCCGGCATGCAGGTCTGGATGGACGTGGAGTAGTGGCGGGCGAACGCGACGATTTGCGGGTTGCGGACCGGGATCCCGGCGATGTGCTCGATGGTGACGGTCTTTTCGTTGTCGGTGAGCACGTGGGTCGTGACGCCCCCGATGAGCCGGAACGTCCGATCCAGGGCGGCGAACACGCTGGGCATGGTCTTATCGCGCAAGGCGATGACGATCCGGAAGCGTGAGAACGCCAGCCAGGCCACGAACAAGACGGTCTTGACACCGTCCACGACGGGGCCGTCCCCGTAATCATATTCGACCCATAGGCCCGGCTCCGGGGACCAGGGACGGTGCACGCGCACGTTCTGCGCCCGGTATTTCGCCTTCAACTCCGCCACGGTGGTCCGGGTCGTGCGCTCACAGCCGGTGAACCCCAGGGCGAGGAGCTTTTCGTGGACCACGTCGGCGCGGATCTTCCCGCGGGACTGGTCGACCCAGGAAATCATCTGTCCCAGGTACGGGTCGGTGAGCCGCCCGCGCTGGCGGGCCACCGGCGCCGCGGCGCCCCCGTCGCGGGCCTTCACATACGACCGGACCGTGTTGTGCGAGACGCCGCAGATCTTCGCGGCGTCTCGGTACGACCGGGTTAAATCATAAGCAGCTAAAATTTCCATGAACTCTCCTGGAGACTTCACAACGAGCCCCTTCCTTCCCGCAATGCAGGTGAATGATCAACGATTGGCATCGCCATCTTCACCCGGAAGGAAGGGGCTCTCCCCGTAACGACACGAGGGAATGGACAAGGGAATCCCGGCAAACCCCGCCGCCGGCCGGCGGCGTAGAAATGGTCAAAAATACCTGCCGCCAGCGGTCAACGCCTTGCCGCGAACGGTCAATCAAATTTTCCGTCTCCGGTCAGTTTAGAGTTGCCGCTAACAATTTGCTCCCTGAACCTCATTCGTCACTTTGATGTCCCTGTTAACAGTGACGGTTCCATCGATGCAGCGCACGAGTGGTCACTACCTGTTTTCATGGCTCCCACAATGAGTAATCAAAGAGGACCGAACCATCCCGCAAATCATGCCGCCATTTTGTGGGCGGGGCTGCGTCGCTCTCTCTTTGGCACAGGCGGAGTTTGACGACTTACGCCATTCAAGGGGTCTCTTTGCCTACGGGCTTGCGATGTTGTACCTACGCGCCACTCTCAACAAAGGAACCACTAACAAGACGGGCGCCCGCAACTCCCCCACCCTGGTTATTCGGAACGCGCATGGCTGGATCTGTCAATTTCCGGAGTCGTCTGCAGGGAGCGTCCAAAGTCCTCTGCACGGCTCAGGAAGGAAGTTGCTGAGACCCGTCCAAGGCTAAGAGAGCCTCTTGGCCCGGTTGAGGGCGGGACGAGTGGCCGGCCGATGGTCGTGGAGTCCACGATGCCGGCAAGGGGCGCTTACGCGCGGGCGGTTGCTGCCAAGTGTCGGGGGGGCCGCTCGAGTCCCCCTGGGGATGAGGGTGGGCATGGCTTTGCGTATACAGACGTCCTTGCCCGGGTTGATCACGAGGTCGATGGCGGTTCCTGCGATTTGGGCCAGGGGGACGCGGACCGATGACAAAGGCGTGGAGAGCCGGGGTGAAAGCGGTGTGTCGTTGTATCCGACGAAGGCCAGATCCTCTCCGACGGAAATGCCAAAGTGATGGGATGCGGCGATGACGCCCAAGGCGATGTTGTCATTGTCCGCGAACACCGCCGTCGGGCGGCCTGCGTCCCGACCGCGAAGTATGGCCTCCCCGGCCGAGTACCCGTTTTCTATGCCGTATCCGGCGGCGAGCAGCCATTCGTCGCGTGGAGTGATACCGGCTTCGGCAAAGGCCCGGCACGCGCCCGCCAGACGGCCGACTGCGCTGGAGGTGAAGGAGGGGCCGGTCACGACGGCGATGTCCCGGTGGCCCAGATCGATAAGGTGGCGGACGGCGAGGTAGCCGCCCACTTCGTCGTCGCCGATCGAGGAGGGGCTCACGCCGTCGGTGCGCGGCACGAGTGCGTGCGCGACGCCGCGTTCACGCAGCCGGCGTGGCAGTTCGTCATCTAGTCGGGCGGTGGCCAGGATCAGCCCGTCGACGTTGCGGTCCAGGAGGGTTTCGGCGGCACGTTGTTCGTCATCTGGATCGTCCCCGCTGGTGGCGACCATGGCGAGGTAGCCTCCAGTCACGAGAGCTAGTTGTTCCCAACAAAGACACAACCGAAGATGATTTAAACTTCGGCCACTGCGAAAAGGGGCGCCCAGATCGATACTTGTTCCGATCGCAAGGGAGCTTATCCCAGTAGCTGGGAACACGTGTTTCACCATTAACGGACGCAGCGAGATCTTCTGGTATTCTCACGTGCATGGGTTCATTCGTAACCCTAGTGCGCGCTACCGGCGGGACCGGCTGATCGGGCTTCGGTCCGGTCAGAAGTGGTTTTCTATGCGTCGTCTTCTCTCGTTCAGCGGAGCGCTTGCGCTCATCGTAGTCGCCGCCGGCGCATTTCCCGCGGCTGCATCGGCAGCAACGTCCTCTCCAGCAGCGTGCGTAACCGGCTGCAGCATCACCTTCACCTCCTCTGATGGCCAGGCGACCTGGACCGCGCCTGCCGGTGCCGTTGACGTGAAGATGACGGTTGCGGCCGCATCGGGTGTCAATATTCTTGGAGGATACGGCGGCCCAGGCGGGAGCGGCGGTACCGTGACAGTCGCGCTCGGACCCAGCGTCTATAACCAGACCCTTCATGTGCTCGCCGGAGCTGTCGGAGTCGGTGGCAGTTATTCAAATCCCCCGTACGCGCAAGGTGGTGGAGGCAGCTACGTTTCCGTTCCCGGTGCCTTCATTGCCGTCGCCGGTGGTGGTGGCGGCAGCGGACTGCAGTCCACCGACAACATGTTCAACCCGGGACCTTACGTCCCGGACGTGAAGCTCGCGGGAGGAGAAGGCGGCTTTTCCTCCGCAACGCCCGACGGCGGATCGGGCCAGGACAGCAACGGCTCTCAAGCATTCGGCACTGGTGCTCGCGGCGCGACACCGGGGGTGGGGCCGCACCCTGCGATGGGCCTTGCCGGCGCCGACGGCGCTGCCGCATCGGTAGCGACTGACGGCACCATAACGCCCGGCGCCGGCGGCGCTTACACCGGCGTCGGGCAGGCCGCTTCGGACGGCGGCGGAGGGTACTCGGGCGGCGGATCCGGTGCCTTCGTGATCCAAGATAACCCCGACAGATCTCAAACCCGAACGTTCGGTCCGGGCGGAGGCGGTTCCGGTTTCCTCGCTGCCGGCCTTTCGGCCCTCGCCACCGGACCAAACCAAGGCGATGGATACATCACCTTCACCTACTCAATCGCCGCACCGGCGGTTCCGGGCGCACCGACCGGTCTCGCTGCCACTCCGGACCCTGACTCCGGTGCAGCAATTATCTCCTGGATCGACCCCGCCGATACCGGCGGCTCCGCGATCCTTGACTACCCGCTGCAACGGAGCACCGACGGAACCACCTGGTCTCCCGACGGCAGCCTTGCCGTCGGGATAGCCAACGGCGCCTATCACGACTACGGCCTCCAGCCCGGCGTCACCTACTATTACCGGCTGGCCGCGGAGAACGCCGTCGGCGTCGGCCCCTACTCCGCGCCAACCAGAATGGTCTCACAGACGTACCCGGGCGCCATCGTCGGGCTTACGGCCTCCTCCGGTGATCGCAGCGCCACCCTCACGTGGGGCGCCCCTGCGGACAATGCTGGAACTCCCGTCACCCGCTACGAAGTCCAATACGCCTCCCTCACCAACAACGACATCAGCCCAGCTGCAGTGCCTGATGGCCGCTGGGTGAGCGACTCTACCGCGGCAGTTACGCCATTCAAGCTCACGGGGCTAAGTAACGACACTGAATATGGTCTCCGCGTCCGCGCAGTCAACGCACAGGGCCCCTCCCGCGACTGGCAGTACACACAGGCCTACCCTCAAGCTCCAAAGTTCACCTTCTCCCCTTCAATCACCCAGCCCGACGGTTCGGCACTTCCAGGCGGCACCATCAGGCCCAACACTGCAGTCCTCCTATCCCAATCAGGCCTCCCGGCCGGTGCGAAACTAACCGTCACACTCAGGGGCGGCAGTTCCGCCGGACCGTTCTCCGCAACCCTTGGGACTGCAGTCGCCGGGAGCGACGGCAAAATAAGCCTATTAGTCACCATCCCGGCAGGGCTCCAATACGGTGACTACGTCCTCACCTCAGAGCTGACCGACGCCGGAGCCGCTGCGCTGCCTTACAGCGCCTACTTCACGGTCCAGGCCGCCGCCGGCCCCACCGTTCCGGGAACCGACGACGAATCCACCGCCCCGTCGTCGGGCGCAATAACGCCCGTGGTCGCACCGACCATCACAGCCGAGACCTCCGCACCCAAGGAAGCCCTCGCCCTCACCGGCCTGTCCGGGGTCACCTGGATCCTTCCGGCAGCAGCTCTGCTGTTCCTCGCTGGAGCGACTCTACTGCTGCTGGCCCGGCGGCGCGTAACGGGCAGCTGACCTACTTCACCCAGTCGTTGTAGCCGAATGCCCGGCCGTGGAAGTGCACAGGTGGGCACACCGACGGCGACGGCAGTACCCAGGTCCTCGTCATCCGGCCACACCACGCGCCCGTCGAATTGGGCGACAGACCGTTCTAACCCCACCGATCCCGCCGTCCAGGTCATTCTTCCGGTTCGGCAATGACACAGACAGGATCCACCCGAGCGACCCTGACTCATCAACCCAGAATCTGATACGAAAATAGGGTGGGTTAGGCCGCCTGGGTGAGTGTCACCTCGTATCCAAGCTGCTTGAGTGCCCTGAGGGCGTGTTGGCGGGTCCTGTCGTTGTTGGCCTGGTCGTATCGGCGCGGGTGTGGTTCTTCGTAGGCGACGCCGTTGGCGAGCATGTTCCAGATGTCCGTGATGAGTGTGTGTCCGGTGGCGACGATGGCGCGGGGCTTGCCGCGGCGGTTGGCGATTCTTTTGTAGCGTGTGGGCAGGAAGCCGCCCTTTTGCTTGGCGATGTTCAGCGCGGCCTGCCCGAGGGCGGCCTTGAGGTACTTCTCGCCCTTGCTGGTCGCGGCGGGCTTGTGGCGGCCGGCGGATTCGTTGTTGCCGGGCGCGACGCCGGCCCAGGAAGCGAGTTGGGCCGAGGTGGGAAACGCGGCCATGTTCCCGCCTGTTTCGGCGATGATGACTTGGGCGATGGTGGTCTTCACGCCCGGGATCGTGGAGAGCAGTTCGATGTCGGTGCGAAAGGGCGCAAACGCCTCGGTGATCTGCGCATCGAGGGCGGCCAGGCGTGCCTGCTGGGCGTTCAGCTCGTCCAGGTGGAAGGCGACCATGAACGCGTCGTGTGCGGTGAAGCGGATCCCGGTGAGGGCCTGCTCCAGCTCGTCGGTCTTGTTCTTCAGCCGGCCCTTGGCCAGGGCGGCCAGCGCCTTCGGGTCGCGTTCACCGCCGGCCAGGGCGCGCAGGATCAGCGTGGAGGTCACCCCGTCCAGGTCCGAGACCACGGAGGAGAGCTTGCTTCCGGTGCTTTCCAGGTACTTCTCCAGCCGCTGCAGTTCACTGGCGCGCCCGAAGGTGATCGTGCTGCGGGCCCGGGTCAAATCCCGCAACACCCGGATTGGCGGGGGTGGCACGAACGAAGGTGCGAGCATCCCCCACGAGGCGGTCTTCGCCAGCCATTGGGCATCGGAAACGTCCGTCTTGCGCCCTGGCAGGTTCCGTGCCTGGCGGGCGTTGACCAGCTGCACCGGGACGGTGTCCTCGAGCAGGTAGAAGTACGGCTTCCAATAATCGCTGGTGGACTCCATCACGACCAACTCCAGCTGCGCTTCTTCCAGGAACGCCTTCAGCTTCATGATCTCCGGCACCGTCGCACCCCAGGTCGTGACCTCGGAATGGTACCGGTTGCGCTGGGTCGAGGGCACCCTCACGCAAACCTTCACATCACTCTTGGACACATCCATGCCCGCCACACGGCGGTACACCACATCATTCGGATCCTTGGTTCCCATCACAATCCCTCCAACGGTACAGACATGCTGCGCCCCGGCACGGGGTGCGTGCCCGTGAAGGGGAGGGCGGGATAAAACTAAGGAAACTGATACGCGTGCTCGAAGCAACAATCCACGGTGCCCATGGAAGCCCTCCGCGCCAAGCTAGTCCACAAGCTCAAGGCATCATAGTCGCACCGGCGTCGACGATCACAGACACCACCATCATCACCCCGGCAACACCGCCGGGCAAGGGCACACGGCGCCACGGAAGCGCACACATTTTCGGCACCCACTGGCGCGGCGAAACCGCCCATTTGCTAGTCCGAAGATATGCTGTTCCCTTCTTCCACCGGCACCGTCCGCAGCCCCCATAATTTTCGAAGGCACTGGCGGGATGCTCGCTCGGGGTCCGGCTTTGAATGGGTCACCCCACACGCGTTCCGGAACTCCGTCGCCACGCTGATTGACCGTGAATACAGCTCCAAACAAGCGGCCGCCCAACTTGGACATGCCGGGCCGGGCATCACGGAAAAGGACTACATCGCCAAGGCGTCCGAAACACCCGACGTCACAGATGCCCTTGGAACAATTCCGCGAGAAATAGGCACCGGTCAATCTGGCCGACCATATGAGGCAAGCGACTCTTCGGCGACGATTTGGAACCGAAGGTTGGCTTACCAGCCGGGCCCTCTCATGCGCAAAAGACCGTGCTCGACGAAGATGACAGTAGTCAAAGATTCACAGTAGTTTGCGTTCAAAACGTAGGGTAAACGTCGGGTTGCGAAAAATGTCAAGCTGTGTGGAGTCACTAGGCGGTTAGTTTGGCTGGTTTTGTTTCGGGGAGGTTGATGCCGACGTGGCCGGCCGGGGTTGGTGTGGTGGGTCGCTGGCGGAATCTTCCGGGGTTCTTGTCGTAGTAGTCCTGGAGTGCGTGGTCGCGTGTCTTCCACGCGTCCTTCCAGGACCCGTCGTGGACTTGTGCGGGCGAGAAGAGGGCAATTCCTGAGTGTTTGTGCTTGGTGTTGTACCAGGGCACGTAGTCGCCGATGTAGGTCCTGGCGGTCTCGACGTCCATGAAGACGCGCGGGTAGCCGGGCCGGTACTTCATGGTGCGAAAGCCCGACTCGGAAAAGGGATTGTCATTGGAGACGTAGGGCCGGTTATGGGACAGTTCCACGCCGTGGCCGGTGAGGGCATCGCGGAGCAGGTTGGACTTCATCGCCGGCCCGGAATCGGCATGGACGACCCGGGGCGCACCGTGGAGGGCGATGGCGGTCTCGAACATGTCCACGGCCAGGTGGTCCGCCTCGCGGTCCTCCACCCGCCACCCGACGATCTGGCGGGAGAAGATGTCCATGATGGAATAGACCTTGAAGGCTTTTCCCCGCCAGGGCGAGTAAACGTCAGTAATATCCCACGACCAGATCTGGCACGGGCCGGTGGCCTTCAGCACTGGCTTCTGGGCGGATCTGCCGTTCTTGTTCCCGCGCTTGGTGGGGATCGTGGGGCGGAGCATCTGCTCCTCGATCTCCGCGGCGATGCGCCACCAGGTGCGCTGGGAGGCGAGCATGACGCCAGCGTCCCAGGCCACCGCGAAGGAGTGGTCCACGGAGACCTGCCCGGCCCAGCCTTCCATAATGTACTCGGCGATCCGTTCACGGTCCTCGTCGCTGATGCGGCACTCGTACGCCCGCTCCGCCTGGTGGAGCGGGTCCTTTACCCGGGCGCGGGGATTTTGGCGGTAATGCCACGTCGAGCGCGATATGCCCGCCAGCTCGAGGGCCTGCCGCTGGGAGCCCGTGAGCTCCGTCAGGGTGCGGATGAGGCGGTTTTCCGTCTCTATGAACTCTTTGTATCGTTCGTCGGTTTCGCATCGGGCTCTGGCACGTTCAACCCGTGCAAGAGCCCGATAGCTTTTCCCAGGGCATCGTTCGTGCCCTCAAGTTCCCGGATGCGGCCCTTGAGCTGTTCAACTTCGGACTGGTGGTCAGCGATTTCCTTGGCGCGCGCTCTTTCCAGCGCGGACCGTTCGCCATGTGTGCGGGCCATATCCCCATGATCCCTTGGAATCAGGGTTCGGTCGAGGTCACCTTCAAACACCATCTTCCGCCACTGCCGAAACGTCCAATCCGCCACTGACCGCGACGCAAGCCATACCGACTTCGACCCATGGGGCTGAAGATAATACTCATGGACGAACTGACGGATCTCCTCACGGGTATACCCCTGCGTAGCAACGCTCATGGCTGTTGGCGCATAGCCCCAGATGGTAGTGATCGTCTGGCTAGTTGGTGTGTAATCTCGCTACATCGTGGACAGTGAATCTCACCTCTTCGTGGACACCGGGTCTCAATACTTTGTATGTCCTGTCTCACCACATCGTGAACACACGATCTCATGACATCGGAGACACGCTGTCTCACCACATCGGAGACACTTTTACCGACGGGTTGGCGGTGATAGTCATTGGATGACTAACTCTCTTTCACCCCAAACTCGCGCCGCGATCATCAACTACGATCCGACCCAGCCTCATGCACTGTCAGTCATGGAGTTTTGCCGTTCGGTCAAGATTTCGCGTAGCGTTTTCTATAAGATCCGCGGCCGGGCTGTCCATGAATCCACGGCGGCCCTTCACCCCCGCTCCCGTGCACCAAAGACTCCGGCTCGCAAATATGGCCCCGCGGTTGTCAACGAGTTAGTGAAGATCCGCAAGCAACTCAAGGCCGATGGTTGGGATTACGGCCCACGCTCAATTTATTACGAAGCTAGCCAGCAAGAGAAGTTCCCCGGCGGGAAGGTTCCCTCGGTCGCGACGATAGCCCGCCTGCTATCCAGCGTCGGCCACGTTGACGCAGCCCCCAGAAAGCGCCCGAAATCCTCGTACATCCCGTTCGTGCGCGCCACCGTGATGTCGTTGTGGCAACTCGATGCTTTCGAGTACCGACTCGCCGGCGGACAGATCGTCACCGTGTACCAGCTGCTCGATGACGCTTCCCGCTTTGATGTGGGCACAGCAGCGTATTCCCGTTCCGAGAACAGTGCCGATGCCAAGGACGTCCTCGAACGAGCCATCACTGCCTACGGTCCGCCCAGGGAAGTGCTTTCCGATAACTCTTTGGCATTCAATCAGCTGCGGGCCGGACGGATTGGTTCCGTGGAGATCTTCCTCGCCTCCAAAGGCACCATGCCCATCAGCGGGCTGCCGGGCAAACCCACCACGCAGGGGAAGAACGAGCGCTCCCACCAAACCCTGCTGCGGTTCCTCGATGCGCATCAGCCAGCTACGCTCGAGCAGCTCCAGGGCAGGATTCACCGGTTTCGGGACCACTACAACAACCGCCGTCCGCACCAATCCCTGGACCATGCGACACCGCGCACGGCGTGGGATCTGCTGGAACATACACCGGCAACGGAGCCGATTCCTTTATCGGTCCTGGAAGCGAAAGCGTCGCACTACTCACAGGTCCGCGCCCGCCGTCAGGGAGACCTCGATCGGGCGACCCTGACGATCTCCAAGACCGGGGCCATTCTGCCCGACGACAACGCCCAGGATAAGGCCGCGGACCAGTCGCTGGTGGAGATCACCCGCGCGAACCGGCAGGTCTATTACCAAGGCTTCCACGTCTCTTTGCCCATGACCTACGCGGGCCGCCTGTTTTACCGGACCATCACCGACGACTCGTTCCTGCTCACCGATCCAGTCACCGGTGAGATCGTGTTCTCTTTCCCGCTGCCGATGGTTGCCCTGAACGTTCGGGGCCGCTATGTTGCTTCGTATTCCGTTCTAGGCGTTCAGGCGGCGTACTCGACAAAACAGTGGGACCGGAAGCGAGAGCACTACGCGGAGCAATTCGCTCACCGCCAAGAAGAACAGCCCGACGTGATGGCCACGCGATAGCCACTCACAGCTACCGGCCCGCCAGTGCCGGTAGCTGTGTACAAAGTATTGAGACCCGGTGTCCACGAAGAGGTGAGATTCACTGTCCACGATGTAGCGAGATTACACACCAACAACGCAGACCCTCGCTACCATCTGGGGCTATGCGCCAGCTGTCTCCTTCAATCAATAAGAAAGAACCGGATGGCTCACAACCAGCTTGACGTAGAGGGCCTGACGTAGTTTTGCTACTTAGAAGGAGCGCACGTGACCGGCATCACGCCAGCTGGACTCGTAGTAGCACCGGCTGAACCCCTATAAATTAGAGGATGCCGGGCTCGTTGGCCACCCTTCCCGGAGCCCGAGATGATCTTCGTCGCAGTCTCATAATCACCCAAGAATGAACAGTTTCGATAAAGATGAACAGTTCTAAAAAGACTAAACAGCTCTGACAGTTCATTGATTTTTGATGTGGGAACCACGTCGTCATCCTGGACTGACACCGGCGGGCCAAGGCCCTGTCGGTTAGCTACAGCGAGGCCAACTTCGGTTGCCGGTCCATAGGGGTCCTCGTTTTGATCCAAGAATCGCTCTGAACGAAGAATCAAGGAGAAAAGTATGTCTATCAACACTGAAACCCACACCGTAGTAGGCGTTTCGCACCCTTTGGATCCGTTGTCGCGGGCTGAGATTTCCCGGGCGGTGTCGATCTTGAAGGATGGCCAGGCCGCGGCGGAGTCGTTCCGTTTCATCAGCGTTGAGTTGCGTGAGCCGGCGAAGGAATTGTTGCGGGCCGGCAGTGCAACGGTCCGTGAGGCCGACGCCGTCCTGGTTGACCGTGGCACGGGAAATGCATACGCGGCCGTGGTCGACCTTGACTCCGGCATCGTGTCGGGGTGGACGCAGCTGGCTTCAGGCGTTCAGCCGCCCTTTATGCTGGATGAGTTTGCCGAGTGCGAGGAAGCCCAGGGCTCTGGACACGGTAGCGGTGGGGTGACGGTAGTTCGTTGAATTTGCGGCGAATCTTCTTCTGGAAAGGCTATTAATCGCACCCGGCTTGTGAGATAATAAGGGCGTGATGATTTTCTGTGTGGGTGGGTGAAACAATGGTTTCAATGACCACCCAAACCGCCTTTCCCGTGCTGCCAGGCCTCGGCGCCGTGCTCATGGGCGAGCGTGCGGCCCTGCTGGAGAACTCCACGGGCGGGAAGGTCTTCATCAACGGGCAGCTGGCCTACGTGTGGGGTCCCGGTCAGGACGGGTTGCGCCGCTTGGCGGCCTCACAGCTGGTCGATACTGGCGCCGCCCAGGTCAACGAGGTCGCCGCAGCATTCGGTATCAACACGGAATCGTTGCGGCGCTGGCGCAAGTCCCTTCAGGGCGCGGGCCTGGTGGGGTTGGCGCCGGTAAAGAAGGGCCCCAAACGCCCGTCCCTGCTGACCGGGGAGAAAGCAGCAGAAATCCAGCGTGTTCGTGCCGGCGGGGCGAGCCTGCGGGCCACCGCCGAAGCGACCGGGGTTTCCACGGACACGGTCCGGCGCGCCATGGCCATGACCGTCTCGACAGAGGCAGCGCCGGCAGCCACTGACTTGGAGGGCATGGCAGCGGGCCCGCAGCCACAGCTGCCGATACTGCCGGAACCGGTGCCCCGCACGGCCGAGCGGGCCGCGGCACGGTCCGGGCTCCTTGAGTGCGCGGAACCGGTGTTTGCCCCCGCCGCCCGCATTCGCCATGCCGGGCTGTTCCTGGCGTTGCCGGCGCTGGAAACCACCGGGCTGCTGGCCTGCGCGAAGGAAGTGTACGGTTCTTTGCCGGACGGGTTTTACGGGCTGGAAACGATCCTGATTGATGCCGTGCTGCGGGCGTTGGCCGGGGAAGCCAGGGCCGAGGGCGCCACCCGCTTCGACCCGGTGGAACTCGGGAGGGTGTTGGGGCTGGACCGGGCCCCGGAAGTCAAAACGATCCGCCGCCGCATCAGCCAACTCGTGCAGGACGGCAAGGCGCAGGAGCTGATCGCCGCCCTGGCCAAACACCACCTCACAGCAACGGGCCCCGAGGGCGAGGACCTGGCCGCGGTGCTTTATGTTGACGGGCATGTGCGCGCCTACCAGGGCACCAAGAAGATTGGAAAGATCTACTCCACCCGGCTCAAGTTCCCCGTCCCGGCCACGGAGGAAACCTGGGTCACCGACGCCCACGGTTCCCCCATCTTCGTTGTCATGGCAGAACCGGGCGCGTCCCTGGCCACCGAGCTGCGCGACCTCCTGCCAGAGCTGCGCACAGCCGTCGGGGACGACCGGCGCGTACTGGTCGGCTTTGACCGGGGCGGCTGGTCCCCGGATTTGTTCAAACACATGGCAGAACGCGGCTTTGATGTGCTGACCTGGCGCAAGGGCGCCAGCAAAAACGTGGAAGAGAAGTTGTTTGCGGAGGTCACCCATATTGACGAGCACGGGCAGACACGGAAGTGGTCGGTCGCTGACACGGTGGTTGACCTGCCCCTCGCTGCCACGAAGAAAACCGGGGAAGTCCTGAACATCCGCCAGCTCAGCCGCATCGTTGCAGCGACCGGTGGCGGCACCCGGCAAATCCACATCCTCACCACCGACCTCACCATGGGTGCCGGGGAGGTCGTGTATCGGATGGGATCACGCTGGCGCCAGGAAAACCAGTTCCGGTACGCCCGCCTGCGCTTCGAGCTGGACTCCCACGACTCCTACGCCAGCACCGATGACAATGAGGACCGGATGGTGCCGGAACCGGCCAAGAAGAAGGCCTACCAAAAAGTTGTTGCCGCCAGGAATGCCCACGCCGAGGCCGCCGCGATCGCGGATGCGAACCTGCTGGCACTGAAAACCCCGGCAGAAGGTGCCGGTGAGGTCACGGTGACCAGTGCCATGCACAACCAGGTCATGGCACCGGTCTGGGAAGCCGAAAACGCCCTGGCAACTGCCGAGAAGGTGCATAAGAGCAATCCGGCGAAGGTCCGGCTCGGGGACCTGAACCCCGGCCAGCAAGTCCTGGACACCGAGACGAAACTGATCCATCACGGCATCCGGATGGCCGCCTACAACACCGCGGTAACGATCGCGAGAGAGATCCGCACCAACACCGGATACAAACGCGCCGACCAGGAAGCCCACGCCCTCATGCGCCAGGCCCTCAACCAAACCGGCGACATCGACACCACAGACCCCGGCTACCTCACCATCACCCTGAACCCGCTGCCAACGAAGGCAAAAACCGCAGCCATCAAAGAACTCTGCGCCCACCTCACCAGCACCGAAACCCGCTACCCCGGCACCCAGCTCATACTGCGCTACAAAATCAACAATCACAGCCAACAACCCACAGCAATTACCTCACCATGACCAGAGCCCTGAAGCCTGTCGGAAGGACCGGGACGTCATCGCGGCCCTGGCCGCCCGGGGCCTGACCAATCTGGGTCTGGTCTGCTTTGAGCCGTGGTCCGTGGGCTACTTCGGCGAAGACGCCCAGGGCCGGCGCCTGATGCGCGCCCTGGTCTTCGTCCGCGAGAATCCCACCGACAGCCCCTATGCGCACCCGATCGAGAACTTCGTTGTCTTCTACGACCTCAGCTCCGGGGAGGTTGTCAAGGTCGAGGACAACGAGTCCATCCCCGTGCCGCGTGCCAGCGGGAACTACCTGCCCGAGTACGTCGGCCCGGCCCGCACGGACCTCAAACCCATTTCCATCACCCAGCCCGAAGGCGCTTCCTTCAAGGTCACCGGCAACCACGTCCAGTGGGCCGACTGGTCCTTCCGTGTCGGCTTCACCCCCCGCGAAGGCCTCGTCCTTCACCAGCTGCGGTTCCGCGACCAGGGCGTGGAACGGCCCGTGATCAACAGGGCCTCCCTCTCGGAAATGGTCGTCCCCTACGGCGACCCCGCACCGGTGCAGGCAAAGAAGAACGCCTTCGACTCCGGTGAATACAACATCGGCAACATGGCCAACTCCCTCAAGCTCGGCTGCGACTGCCTGGGCGAGATCAAGTACTTCGACGGCATCACCACCGACAGCCACGGCAACCCGATGACCATCGAAAACGCCATCTGCATGCATGAAGAAGACGACAGCATCATGTGGAAGCACTTCGACTTCCGCGAAGGCACCGCCGAAGTCCGACGCTCCCGCAAGCTCGTGATCTCCTTCATCGCCACCGTCGCCAACTACGAATACGCCTTCTACTGGCACCTCTACCTCGACGGGAGCATCGAGTTCCTCGTCAAGGCCACCGGCATCCTCTCCACCGCCGCCCAGCACCCCGGCGAGAAGACCCCGTACGGGCAGGCCCTAAACAACGACGGACTCTACGGACCCATCCACCAGCACATGTTCAACGTCCGCATGGACTTTGAAATCGACGGGCCACGCAACGCCGTCTACGAAGTCGACATGGAAATCCCCGAGAACAACCCCACCCACACCGCCTTCAAGGCCGTGGACCGGCTCCTGGAAACCGAACAAGCAGCTATCCGCAAGGCCGACGCATCCAAGCACCGCTTCTGGAAGATCGTCAACCACGACAGCACGAACATCGTGGACGAACCCGTAGCGTACCGCCTCATCCCCACCAACGCCATCACCCTGGCCGCCGGCGACCAGTCCTACGTCAGCCAGCGCGCCCAGTTCGCCCGCAACAACCTCTGGGTCACCGCCTACGACCGCACCGAACGCTTCGCCGCCGGGGAATTCCCCAACCAAAGCACCGGCGCCGACGACGGCCTGCCCGCCTGGACCCAAGCCGACCGGAACATCGTCGATAAAGACCTCGTGGTCTGGTACACCTTCGGCATGCACCACGTCGTCCGCCTCGAAGACTGGCCCGTCATGCCCCGCCAAAACATCGGCTTCACGCTCGAACCCCACGGCTTCTTCAACCAAAACCCCACCCTCAACCTCCCCACACAGCAAACCACCACCACACACTGCTGCAACGGGCACGAACAATGAACCGGCCCAGCACCCCAGGGAAAACAACAGGCACGGCAGTTTCTGGGGCCCAACCGGACAAGCTCAAAGCCAACTCCCTGGGCCTGTGGGATGTGGTCTTTATGGCTGTCGCGACGTCCGCTCCAATCACAGTGATGAGCGGAAATGTACCCTTTTCGGTTGGCTACGGTGTCGGAACCGGAACCCCGGCAACATATATCTGGGCCACAGCTATCCTCTCGATCTTCGCGGTCGCCTACGTCACGATGGCCCGCTACGTGACATCAACCGCCGCCTTCTACGGATTCATTTCCCGCGGATTGGGACGCGTGATCGGTCTCGGGACCGGCTACATGGTCACCTTCGGCTACATGGTCTTTGAAGCCAGCATCATCGGCATTTTCTCCTACTTCGGCCATCTGGCGTTCTTGGACCAACTGGGGCTGGACATCTCATGGGTTGTCTTTGCTGTCGCCGGGCTCCTACTCATCGGGCTACTGACCTACTTTGAGATCAGTCTTGCAGCGAAAATCCTGGCAGTACTGCTGGCCACGGAGATCGCAATTCTGGCAGTCATGGCCTTCGGCGTGCTCTTTCATGGCGGGGGGCCCGACGGGCTGATGCTCCAGACCCTGAATCCGGTAAACGCGTTCAAACCAAACGGTCTGGTAGTCGCCTCGGCGGGACTGGCCATGTTCATCGCGTTCTGGTCCTGGACCGGATTCGAATCGACGGTGATGTATGGGGAGGAATCGAAGAACCCGAGGAAGATCATCCCCATTGCCACGATGATCGCGGTTACCGGTGTCGGCGTCTTCTATACGTTCGTCTCCTGGATGTCCGTCGCGGGGAATGGCGCCAAAGGGGCCATTGCTTTGGCGCAAAGCGCCAACCCCCTGGACATGTTCTTTCATCCCACGGACATGTTTGTCGGCCACGGCTGGGTTCTGGTCATGCAGTGGCTGATGATGAGCGGATCCTTCGCGTGCGCCATGGCCTTCCACAACGCCGCATCCCGGTACTTGTATTCACTCGGAAGGGAAGGAGTCTTGCCCGGGGTATTTGGCAAAACCCATAAGAAGCACGGATCCCCCTACATCGCGTCGTATGTCCAGACCGGTGCTGCGATCCTGTGGATTCTCGGGTTCTGGTTCATGCACAAGGACCCTTACCTGGATGTCTTTGTTCTTTTGGCGGTGCTCGGGACATTCTCACTGCTGATTGTGCAGACCATCACCATGGCCGCTGTGTTCAACTACTTCCGCACGCACCACCCGGAAGAAAAGGTATGGCGCACTAAAGTCGCTCCCATACTCGGTGGAGTGGGGATGTTGGGTGTGGTCATCATGATGGCTACGAACCTGGACACGGCTGCCGGGCCTGCAGCGTCGTCCCTGCTTTTCAAACTCATTCCCTACATCGCCGCCGCGCTCTTCATCACGGGGGCAGGCCAGGCGCTCTACCTGCGCAAAACCAACCCGCCCAAGTATGCAGCGATCGGCCACGTCGTTGTCCCTCTCGATGACCGAATGGACATCGACCTTGAAGCCGAACTCGAAGCCGAACTCGAGGCCGAACTCGAACTCGAACTCGAACACGAACTGAAGCACGATATGGAGGACCAAAGAGAGCTCGAGAAGTAACAACCAGCCCTCAATGGGCGGTCCCCGATGTTGCTGTCGACAGCAGCATCGGGGACCGCCCCCCCTACCCAACCCCAACCCAGTAGTGGGAGCGTGATCGGCGTGTTCAATATCCCCGCAATTACCTGGACCCTCACGGCCGTCCTGCTGCTGAGCGGTAGCTACCACCTCCTCCAAGCAATGAAGTCCCGTCAGCTCACGGACCAGGTTAACAAAAGCCTCCACGCCCTCATGCACCTCCTGATGGCGGCCATGTTGTGGAACCTCGCACCCTCGACCATGCTGGCCCAGATTGCAGTCCTCACCGGCGCGGCGCTGTGGTTTATTATTCAGGCAGTCGCCCGCCCGGAATTCAAAACACTCTGCGCGGACGGCCATGGCCGACTCAAATGCGTTTACCACAGCCTCACCATGGCCGGCGCCGCCCTCATGATCGCAATGATGGGTCATATGAGCACCGCCGGCTATATAACAGCTCCGTCTGACGGAATGGCCGGAATGGGCGGAATGACCATGTCGCACAACCACCATCCGATGGCAGCCCCAATCGAAACCACGGCTGGAGTATCAATGGACCACTCCCCCGCCCTGGCAATCCTGCTCACAGCAGCCTTCACAGCAGCATCCATAATCTTCATCATCCTTCTCCTGCGCGCCCGGCCCACGAAAAACACCCACCACCCCAGATCAGACCACAGACTCTCCCTCCGGGCAGAACACGCACTCGAAGCACTCGGCGCCGCCGTCATGGCCCTCATGTTCACCACCATGACACCATGACCCCCCACGAGACCGGACTCACATCCAGTACCGAGACGAGCAGCCGTGACTGGCACCTCTTCAGAAGGGCTCGGAGCGGAACGGGCCCGGTCCTCTCTAAATTAGAGGATCCCCTGTTCGCAAGCGTCCTTTAGAGGGCCGTCACCGATGTTCTGACTTGGCCTTCGGCAGCTTCATATATCCACCTATGGATGAACACCACTCCCTCCCAGCCCATTTGACTGAACAGACTGAAAGGAAAAGCTCATGATTCTTAGAGAAATTTCGTTCGAACGGTTTATTTTCACTTGCACTGCTTGTGACCATGACTGGGGGTCCGACTATGACGTCCAACATGTTGAGGACGGTCACGGTCACGGTCGCGATTACTTCTTTCGCGACGGTCTGCACTGCCCCGATCCCACCGGCCTAGGCGAAACGAAATGTCCTCGCTGCGGCCGGACCCCGGTCAGGACCCGCCTCGGTGACCGCCGGACCAGTCCCGCTGTCAAGGGCGTCATCCCAGAGGCGGCGGGCGCAACCACCTTGCCTACCCAGGCCGCGGCACCACCTCTCTCAGACGCACGATAGTTCCCAAAACAGACCCCAACTGCGATACCCACGGCAAGAGGCGACCCCGTCCTCTCATGGTGACGCGCTACCCGATGTCCTCTCATGGTGACGCGCTACCCGATGTCCTCTCATGGTGACGCGCTACCTGATCCTCCACGAACGCGTCCACGTGGGCAGGCAGCTCCCCAATACTGGTGGCACCTTGGCCACTGGCAAACTGAACTATCCTCACGATTAGCACCTCTCCTGTTCTGCGTGGAAATCCTGAACGGATTGGTAGCGCCTTCCAGACATCGTGAACCGTGGACTGCAAGAAAAGGTTCGTCACGGCCAACACCGTGATCGCGTGGAAATTCGCCGGCTGGTGCTGGTCCATGGTCAGTCCCCGATGGCGCCATGAGAGGTCGCATTTTTGCGAGCTGGCCAGTTCAGCAGGGAGGTCGAAAACGACGCCAGAGCACCTGACTCTGACCCAACTATCCCAACTTGGCCAGGGAATTATGGAATCTCAACTTTTCCTCCCCCGGGCTTGGTTGCTTGTCCGAGGGCTCCACCGGCCCCGATGACCTATTCGAAGGGATAGATTAAACCATACCGAATGAGCGGTCCCGCTACCCGAAAATGATAGGACGATGGGTGCTAAGCCCATCCTCGGAAGAGGAAGGGTGAATCTGACCGACATGACCGACTCGCTGCTTAATCGACCTGCGACGATCAGCCGAGGCTCTACCGGCGAGTAGCGACAGAAAGGTAATCCAAATGAGCATAACCTTCCAGCCCAGCGATCTCTTCGAGGGGGAGCTAGACAAGTCCCTACTCGGTCCCCCATTGGCCGATGTGATAGGCAAAGAGATTCCTACCAGGATAGCCATTCCCTTCACCAGCGACGACTCACGTATCCTCTCTGGAGTTTGGGAAGCGGAACCAGGGCTCTCACGATGGGAGTTTTTGGAGCGCGGAGAGGCGATTCACGTCCTTGAAGGCCGCATGGTGGTCACTGAAGACGGCGGTGAGCCTGTAAAAGTGGATGCCGGAACCTCCGCGATCTTCCCCATTGGCTGGCAAGGGACTTGGGAGATCCAAGAACGGATCAGGAAGTTCTTTGTGATCTTCACACGCTGACCAAGAGGAAGCTCTATAATTCGACCCGGCGGTAAACCCCGCGGTCCGACACGTTGCGGTCGTATGCGGGTTCTCCCAGTACACAGGTGGATATCGGAAATTCGGTATTCCCCGGCAGTGGTAGGGAGTCCACTTCAAGCACCCATAACGAATGTAATAAGGTTTCGCTGAATGCTGTGGCTCAGCTCCGGCACGCGGCGCCTCTCTGACGTTCGCCAATTTTCCACCGGGTGTGGCCTTGGCTGAATGGTCAGGTGAAGTTTCCGTCAGGCCATCTCAGACAATCCAGATGGTCCATGGAGGCATCCTCATCACACGACCTCGCCGAATTAAGCCGCCAGAGGGCCCAGAGTGGTCCACGCCAACTTGGAGCATGCGGAAACCGTGCGCCAAGGACGCCACGTACTCGTCCGATCGTTGACCGCATGTTCAGGAACTACGGTGGCGTCTTGAAGGTCGACGGGGTGACTGTTAACAAGTAGACCTACTACCCCCGCGCCTGGGGCGCTCAGCCGAAGCACGCCTCGCTGCTCGAGTCGTCGATTCTGCCGTGTCACTCAGCTGAGCCGGAAGGAAGCTCTAAACCTATGTCCCGCCACATCTGGAAGACCCCGTTGGACCACGAGCCCGCCCACTTACGCGAGGAGGCCGAGCCAGACATGCAGAAGCATCAAAGAATGGCGTCAGGGCTGGAGCCGACTGCTGGCTCCGACGAGGCCATGACCGCGCACGAGAGCAAGCCGGCCAACAAGATTAGCGATGGTGAGGTATCGACGACCAATCGGTTAATTGACGGCTTTGACGGAGTGCTCGCGGACCTCGACGGCGTCGTATATACCGGACCGCGGGTGATCGACGGCGCCATCGACGCACTCGATCAGCTCGCACGAGAAGGTAAGAGCCTCGCATACGTGACAAACAACGCGTCGCGCTCACCCGAGGACGTTGCCACCCATCTCCGGAAATTGGGAGCACCTGCCATCGCTGAGCAGGTCTTCGGATCCGCGCTGGCCGGTGCAGAACTGCTGGCTGGCGAGGTCGCCGTAGGCGCGTCGGTGCTCGTCGTCGGCAGTCAGTTCCTCGCAGACTGCGTCAGGGCGCAAGGACTTGTCGTTGTGTCCACCCCGGATGAGCTCCCCGATGCTGTCATCCAGGGCTTTTCCCCTGCCCTCGGCTGGAAGGACCTGGCAGAGGCTTCCTACGCGATCGCAGCGGGCGCGACCTGGGTAGCGACGAACGTGGACATGACCCTTCCGCAGGAGCGGGGGTTCGCTCCCGGCAATGGGGCGCTTGTCGCCGCGGTTGCCGCTGCCACCGGCAAGCTTCCCCTGATAGCAGGAAAACCGGAAGCAGCTCTCTTCGAGACAGCGGCGCGCCACTCCGGCGTCGATCGCGCACTCGTCGTCGGCGACCGACTGGACACCGACATCCTGGGCGGAAATCGCGCCGGCATGGCAACAGTCCTCGTCCTCACGGGCGTGGACTCGGTCCAAACGGCCCTGAGTGCGCGCCTGGAAGAACGGCCGAACTATTTGATCCGTTCCCTGGGCGAACTCTACGAGGAGTACCCGGCGATCACGGTCGACGACGGTGCGTTCTCCTGTGGCGCCGCAGTGTCCCGGGCGTCGGGATCCAAGGTGAGCATTAACGGCAGAGAAGACGACCTTAACAGCTGGCGTGCTGCCTGTGCCGCCTGGTGGGCAGCTCACCCGGACAAAACACCGGACCCTGCGCCGGAGATCGTGTTCACGACGGCGGGATAGGTGGCGCATAGGTCACCCGGTCGCCAAGAGGGACCTCCCGGGATGACGGTCAGCTCGTACAGCAATTGCGCGTTGGTGTCCATGATGCCGGAGGGCTCCTCAGCTGGAACGACGCCGAAAAAACTTGGCGCTCCCCCTGTACAGTTCACGCTTCTCGCCTCAACGGGAAGTTCTCCCTGGCAGACTGCCCGAGGATGTCCGAAAGAGAAGATTCGCCGTGGCATCATCAACAGTTGGGGGATCATCGGCTGGATCGGTTGCGGCAATGGGGAGTGGACAAAGTCTTTGCCTCTACCCAGCGACGGGATTCACGCAATCGTGGCGACCTTCCGGAAGGCCGAAGACCAGCTTGGCGGTCTGCGCCTCCGGCTCGAGCGGTACATTCTTCAACTAACGCCTGCGCCAGCACCAGAATGCGGTCTCGGTTCAGACATCACCCTCTTGCTTCCGGGCTGAACTGTCAAGCGCTTCCAAAACGCTTGTGTTGTTAGCCGCGTCCTTGAGATCGTAACGCAGGGGTGTGCCATTTAGGACGCAGTCAGCGAAGTGTTCACCCATCCTTACGAAGTGGTTTTCGCCCTTGATCTCGTGATACGTAGTTTCCTGCCCGAAGTGATGCTCCTCCAGGACCGAATCCTCCTCCAAGAGCCCAAAAGGATTGTCGAGGTAGAGCCGGCCTTCGGTGCCCGTGAGTTCTAAAAAGTTGCGGCGCTCAAGGTTTACCCCGGTATCAAGAAGCGCGGTTGTGCCGCCGGGGAAGCGCAGCATGCCTGCAATGCTGGTGTCAATTTGACCTCCGTCGTTGGCATCGCGATAGTTGCCAAAGGCGGCTACTCGAGTTGGTTCCTGCGCCGTGACCATCCGGCTGACATTGACGCAGTAGCAGCCCGCGTCGAAAAGCGCGCCGCCGCCAAGTCCGGTGTACCAGCGGATGTTGTCGTCTCCCCCCGCCTCGAAGGAGTGACCGACGTGGACGAACGTCAATTTGCCCACCGCATGGGCGGCGAGCAGGTCTTGCAGCTTCTCAAAACGCGGGTGAAAACGGTACATGAAGCCTTCCAAGACTTTAAGCCCGGTTTCGTCGGCCTTGACTGCGATCTCTTCGCACTCCGCGGCGGTCATGGCCAAAGGCTTTTCGCAGAGGACGTGCTTGCCTGCGTCCAAGGATTTTAGAATCCATTCCTGGTGCAGGGCGTTTGGCAGCGGAATATAGACAGCATCGATATCCGGGGACGCGAGCAACGCCTCATACGAGCCAAATGCTTGTGGGATGCCGTGTTTGTCGGCGCACTCCTTAGCCTTTTCCTCGGTTCGGGAAGCGATGCCTACGACCTCCCCGTTGGTCGTTTCCTGAAAAGCCGGGATTGTCTTGCGGACAATCCGGGCGCTGCCCAATATGCCCCACCGTAGTTTCTTGCTCATTGAACTCTCCTTTTTGAACCTATCCCCCGAGGGAAAGGCAGTGTCGAGGCCCCGATTCTGCAATCGAAAGTATCTCGGTGCTCAGAACCTGGCCATGGAAGGCAGCCGGTTGCAGTGTTCTCGCACTTATGGGGCGCGTGGCGCTGCTGATTATTGGCCGTTGCTGGAAGGTAGATTCGCCGGACTTCCGCCCAGGGCAATCCGTTGAAGTATACCCAGCTAGGGCGATCCTACGGCGGCGAGTACCGACATGGCTTCCTGAATGACATCAGGCACTGGGTAGGACGGCCGCTTTATGCCAGACATCTCCTCCATGACGCGGACCACCTGGCAGCTGTAACCGAACTCATTGTCGTACCAGAGATAGAGGATCAGGTTCTTGTCCGTGGAAACGGTGGCTAGGCCGTCCACGATGCCGGTTCGGCGCGAACCGACGAAATCGGTGGATACCACCTCGGGCGAGTCAATGTAATCGATCTGCTTGCGCAGCTCAGAGTGCAGTGCCATCTCACGAAGGTGGTTGTTCACCTCGTCCTTGGTGGTTCTGTTTTCGAGTCTGAGGTTCAAGATGGCCAGGGATACGTCCGGAGTGGGGACACGGATGGAGCTGCCAGTGAGCTTGCCGCGCAGCTCAGGAAGTGCCTTGGCCACTGCCTTGGCGGCCCCGGTTTCGGTAATCACCATGTTCAGTGCGGCGGAGCGGCCGCGCCGGTCACCCTTGTGAAAGTTGTCGATCAGGTTCTGGTCATTGGTGAACGAGTGGACGGTTTCCACATGACCGTGGACCACGCCGAACCTGTCATTGACGGCCTTGAGGACCGGGGTGATGGCGTTGGTGGTGCAGGATGCCGCGGACACGATCTGGTCCGTGTCCTGGATGGTGCCGTGGTTGATGCCGTAGACGATGTTCTTCAGCTCATCCTTCCCCGGAGCGGTGAGCAGTACACGCGCAACGCCCTTGCTTTGGAGATGCTGGGACAGTCCTTCAGTGTCACGCCAGCGGCCGGTGTTGTCGACTAAGAGGGCGTTGGTGATGCCGTAGGCCGTGTAGTCGATCGTTGCTGGATTGTCCGAGTAGATGACCTGGATTTGGACCCCGTTGGCCGTAATGGTGTTGGCCTCCTGGTTTATCCGGATGGTGCCTTCAAAGGAACCGTGCACCGAGTCGCGGCGCAGCAGGCTGGCACGTTTCGAAAGGTCATTGGCGGCCCCGCGGCGGACTACGATGGCGCGCAAGCGCAGGCCATGCCCGCTTCCGGCCTTTTCGATGAGAAGGCGGGCCAAGAGCCGGCCGATCCGCCCGAAACCGTAGAGGACGACGTCGGTTCCGGTTCCGCCGGCACCGTGCCTGCCCACGACGTCGGTGAGTTCGGCTCGGAGGAACTCCTCTAGCGTCACATTGCCTCCCACGTCCTTGAACTTCTCGTTCAGGCGCGCAATGTCGATCGCGGCCGGGCCGAGGTTCAATTGTGCCAGGGCGTTCAGCAAGGGGGCGGTCTCCTCCAGGAGCAATTCTTCCTTGCTGATCCGGCGCGCGAAGCGGTGCGCCTTGAGGATGTTCATGGTGGACATGTTGGTCAAACTTCGGCCGTGAATGCTCGCCACCACGTTGTTTTCGCGGTACAGCCGGCCGATCACCGGAATCATGGCCTCGGCCAGGGACTGGCGTTCCATCCACGCCTCGAGACTACGATCTAAGGGTTGTAGCATCGGGCTGCCTTTCCAATATTGGTCGGATTTACTTGATCCTTGAATGATCAGGGGCTGCGGGAATCCACCAGCCACTTGCCCAGCCTGCGGCGCCGAACCGCGTGTTGCCGGCTCGGGTGCCGCAGGCCTGACAGGAGGAAGACGGCAGCTTTGCCTGGCCGGCAAACTGACGCTTCATCCTCCAAAAACCGGGCTTGCAGTCCATCGTCCTGCAATTTTCGGGCCATGTAACCTCCAATTCGGAATGGTTGCACCTACCTAATTGTGTAGGCGGGTGCAACAAGTGGAGCGGTAGGCCAGCCTGCTCTGCAGGCGGTTAGTGTCCCCCATAACCATCCCCTTCCGGGCTGGCATCCTGAGCGGCCCGCCCAAGTCACAAGCCTGGAGCCCGCGGTGCCGTTGCACAGGTTACGGCGCAGCGCCCAAACAGGCCTGCCTTCGGGACATCTTCGCGGCACGGAAGCAGACAGGGGACGTCATATACGCCACCCAAAACCGCGCCAAAACCGCGAAATCAAGGCCAACTATACATTCGTCTAGTGAGAAGTTTAAAGAAAGTCAACATGAACCATTGACTTGAACAGTTGTTCATGTCAAAGTCTTCTTTACACGGTGACGCGCATCACGCAGATGCAATGTCGCTGAGATTCTCCAAGGCATGCGGCACAACAGATGCTCCCCACTAGCGGAACGGTTAAAGATCATGTCCACAACCACTCATCAGACCTCGACGGCGACGACGGGGGAAGCGATCGATTTCTGGCAAGGCAAGCCTATGGCGGCCCTGGAGGGTGATTGGGGGCGTTTGCGCTGCCGGTTCATAAATTCCCACCCGACCGGCGCGTGGGATGACTTCATACTTTCAGAGTGGGAGCTTGAGGCCTGCGCGTGGGAGGACTTTCACCCGCACAGCGAGACGGCCTTTGTGCTGGAGGGCGAACTCCATATCGAGAGCCAGGGTCAGACCGTCGTCCTGAAACCCGGCGATTCGGCTCGTGTCAATCCCGGCGGGGTTGGCCGTTACTGGGCACCCGTCTATGCCCGGATGGTCACCGTTTACGGGCCCAACCCGCAGGGCCTGGAGTCGCACTCCTTTCGCTACTCCGAACTCTGAACCATTCCCAAAACGTCAAAAACGAACACCCTATCGGCAACAGCGGCTGATAGCTCCCATGAAAGGAAAGATCAATGACTGACAAGACAGCTTCCATTTCGGCCCAGGTCATCCGCGATGCTGACAACGTAACCGAGTTGGAGGATTGGGGGCCTTGCCCTGAAGCGACTGGACCGCAGATGGACACCCGCGGGATCTACTTGTGGAAGGACGGGAACGGCGCCGAGTCGGGTATCTGGGAATGCACCGCCGGCCCCTCCCGCTGGATCCTTGAAACCCACGAATTTCTGCACGTTCTTTCCGGTTCGATGACCATCACCCCCGACGGCGGTGAGCCCGAATTTGTTGGGCCCGGCGACGCGGTATTTGTCCCCCGGGGATGGAGCGGCAACTGGGAGATTCACGAGACACTGCGCAAGGTTTTCGTGATCTTCTAGCAGCGACGAATGCGGCGCTTCCGGCGCGGCACACCACTAAAGACCATCAAAATGAACAATTCTGACAAAAACTGGTCAGGCCTTCACAACACCAATCAAAGGAGAAACCATGGAAACCCTCACAGTAGGAACGCTCACCAAGGCCGGATCGATCCACAAAGTGGAAGGCGGATACAACGGACTTCCGTCAATGAACGTCCCGGGAGTGGACGCCGCCATCGCTGACTCGCTCACCAACCCGCAAGGTTCGGTCATGAGTTCAGGATTCTTTGAGCTGAAGGCGTCCGAGCCCCTCGTGTACACCTACATCTGCGACGAGATGAAGGTCGTCATCAAGGGTGAGTTCATCCTCACCGACCGGGTGACAGGGGAAGTGACACGCGCAAAGGAACGCGATGTCCTGTTTTTCCCTAAGGGTTCAGAAATCACCTTTGAAACCCCTGACTATGGTCTGGGGTTCTTCACCGCCCACGGCTCCATGTCGTCCTAAGGAATACCATCCGAGCCGGTTTGTAGCCGCCGCCAATGGGTGGCGGCTACAAACCGGATCACAGGTACTGCAGCCTTCCTCCGCCCCGGAAAGCCAGTACATTCCTGCCCGCCGGTTCAGGCCCGCATCAAAGACGTCATCTGCTTTCAATTCACCATCGGTGGCCGTCTGCAGCTTTCGTTTCCTCCTGGCGACTTTGCCCCAGCGGCACCGCCGATACTTTTACTGCTTGTTGCGCCAAGGCCAAGCATTTCGGGGAAATGGTCTCTTGCCCGTATATCAGGTCAACCGGCCCCGTCATCTATATATGAGCGACCAGGAAAAGGCCGCGAACACCACAACGATGTGCTGTCGTCTTACGCAGCCTGGACCAAAAATCGGAGTTGGACCCATGACTATCATCGACAAAGACCCTGTTTCGGCGCCCGCCGCACTGAGTAAGGACCGCGGGCCCAGCGTGAACTGGCGCGTCTTCATCAGCGCTTCAGTCATCATCATAGCCTTCTCACTCTGGGCGATGCTGATGCCCACCAATGCGGAGAACACCATGACTACGGTGACGGGCTGGGTCGCCCAGAACCTCGGCTGGTTTTACGTCCTCACCGTCACTGTCGTGATTGGTTTTGTCCTGTGGGTGGCCTTGTCGAAGGTCGGCTCTGTCCGGATGGGCCCGGATCACTCCCGTCCACAATACAAGCTCTTCACTTGGGTGGCCCAGCTGTTCGCCGCCGGTGTGGGAATCGACATGCTGTTCTACTCTGTGACCGGACCGATCACCCAGTACATTCATCCCCCTGAGGGGTCAGGACAAACCGCGGCCGCAGCCCAGGATGCCGTCGTGTGGACCATGTTCCACTATGGGGTGGCCGGCTGGTCCATGTATGCACTCCTCGGCATGGCAATGGGGTATTTTGCCTACCGATATGGCATGCCGCTGTCGATTCGTTCCGCGCTGTATCCCTTGCTGGGCAAACGCGTCCGCGGCGGCGTCGGCGACGCGATTGATGTGGTCACCCTGGTGGGCACTGTTTTCGGCGTGGCCACGGCCATGGGGATCGGCGTGGTGCTGCTGGACGTCGGCTTCTCGATTATTTTTGGTCTGCCATCAGGCCTGGCCCTGCAGATCGCGCTCGTGGTGGTCGCCGTCGTACTGACCATCGCCTCGTGTACCTCCGGCGTCGACAAGGGAATCCGCTGGATCGCGGAGCTGAACATCTGGGTCGCTGCAGCCCTGCTGCTGTACATCCTCGTGACCGGCCAGACGTCGTTCCTGCTCAATGCCCTGGTGGAGAACATCGGCCGCTTTGCAGTCACACTGCCCGGCCGCACGCTGGAAACCTTCGCCTACGTTCCGGGCGGTTCAACCTGGATGGCCGGCTGGACCTTGTTCTTCTGGGCCTTCTGGCTTGCCTGGGGGCCGTTCGTGGGCCTGTTCCTGGCACGTATCTCCCGTGGGCGGACGCTCCGCGAGTTCGTCATCGCGGCCATCACTGCCCCCGTGCTGTGCGACTTCCTGGTCGTGAGCATCTTCGGCAACAGTGCCATGCACCAGGTTTTGAGCGGCAACATGAAGTTCGCCGAACTGGCCATCGACAGCCCGGAACGCGGCTGGTACGCGCTGCTCGGGATGTTCCCCGGAGCCTCCTTCCTGATCGGCTTGGGTACGCTGTCCGGCATGCTGTTTTATCTCACCAGCGCCAACTCCGGCGCAATGATGATGTCCAATTTCTCCTCCACCATCAAGGATCCCTCGCAGGACGGGGCCAAATGGCTGCGAATCTTCTGGGCCGTGCTCACCGCGATGCTGACCATCGCGATGCTGGTGGCAGGCGGGGTGACCACCATGGAGCATGCCACGCTGGTCTTCGCCCTGCCGGTGACCATCATCGCCTGGCTGGTGATGGCTTCCTTCGCGAAGGCGCTGCGGACGGAACGGGCTCAACGCATGGGCCGGGAACTGCGCCGGCAGGCGAAGGGCATGCACGGCGGCAGCGGGCCGGAACGCACCTGGCGGCAACGGCTGACGGGGATCCGGTCCTATCCCTCGAAAGAGGATCTTGCCCAGTTCTTGGATCACACCGTGAAGCCGGCCTTGGCTGAACTGGCGGAGGAATTCACTAAACAGGGACACCAGGCCACCTTGGACGTTGCGCCGAACGAAATCACCGGCATCTCCAGTTACGCACTTGTGGTTGCCATTCCGGACCATCGGGATTTTCTCTACCGGGTCGAAGCCGTCGAAGCTCCGGTGCCGAGTTTCGGTGGCCGTACCTTCCACGAAATGGAGGTTTACTACCGCGCGGAAGTCTTTGACCAGACCGGCTCCGAGGGCTACGACCTCATGGGCCTTGCCCGTCAGCAAGTGATCGACGACGTCCTGGTTCGATACGAGGGACACCTGAGCTTCCTGAGCTACGTCGGCAGGGAACCTGCCTGACTGCGACCGCGCCGACACCGCCGCTGCCTCCACAACAGGCTCCATCGATTAGACGGGCCAGGCGGTTGATTGCGACGGTGCGGACCGGGTGCCACGGGCGAAACCTGCCAGGGCTGAGGCAGCAACCCTCCGCCGGATCCAAACGTCAACGCACTCATGGATACCCGGAATCCGCAATCCAAAGGCGAACGCATCCAGCTCTCCGCTAAGCGGCCATCCCCGGCAGTAATGGCCTGTTGCCCGGCCGCGAGGCCGGGCAACAGGCCATTAAGTACACGTAGGCGGACTGCTTAATCTGCAAGCACAGAGAAGACAGCCCCGCGGCAGTGCCCTGAGCGGCGTCCTGCGCCGGGCACCACGGCCCAACCAATAGTCTTATTGTATGGAGGTGGCCCGGCCGGGGCCCAAGCCAATGGAAAGACTGGAGTGTGTTTCATGCGGGTATCCGCAGAAGAAAGAAAAGAACAGCTGATTTCAGCGACAGTTGAAATCATGCGCCGTGAAGGTGTCCAGTCGGTGACCATACGGGCCATAGCCAAAGAGGCCAACGCCCCCTTGGCCACAGCCCATTATTGCTTTGATAATAAGGAAGAGCTCATGGAGGCGGCAGCCGAGGCCTGGTTTAAGAACCTGCGCCGCTTTTCCAGCGACGCCCCGGAGCATTTGGGCTTGCGTAAGGCTGTGGAACAGGTCGCCGAAGGCTATTGGCGCGCCCTGGAGGAAGAACCTGCAAGCATACTTGCTGAGATCGAACTCATTTTGTGGGCCACACGAAATACCGCTGGCAGCCCCCTGGCCGCGAAGATTTATCCGGCATATGAAGTCGAGCTGGGAAAATTATTCTCCACTGCGGCCGAAAACAGCGATGAGGACTGCCTCATCGGGTTCGATACCTTGGTGAGGTGCTTTCTTATGGTCTTCGACGGGGCGGCCATTCAATTCATGACCGCCCCGGAGGCAATTGACCACCGGACCCAGTTCTTCCTGATGGTAGACGCACTTCTCATCAAGGCCGGCGTTTAGGCTCCCCCATCAGCCGTGCTGCCTCACCGCCAGTCCAGAACGCTGATTCGGAACCCCCCTGGCAGGCGGGCGGAATTTCTCACCTAATTTACTTGATGGTCTTCCCGGCGGAGCCGAGCTGCTGCGCGGCTTCCACCACGCGGGCGGCCAGGCCCTTTTCGGCCGCGGCCCCCCAGACGCGGGGATCGTAGGTCTTCTTGTTGCCGACGTCGCCATCCACCTTCAGGACGCCGTCGTAGTTGGCGAACATGTGCCCGGCCACGGGGCGGGTGTACGCGTACTGGGTGTCCGTGTCGATGTTCATCTTGATGACACCGTAGGAAACGGCGTCAGCGATTTCCTGCGCGGAGGAGCCCGAGCCGCCGTGGAACACGAGGTCGAACGGGTTTTCCTTGCCGATCTTGGCACCGACGGCGGCCTGGATCTCCTTGAGGATCTTCGGGCGCAGCTTGACATTGCCGGGCTTGTACACGCCGTGCACGTTGCCGAACGTCAGGGCCGTGATGTAGCGGCCGTGCTCGCCGGAGCCCAGCGCCTCGACCGTGGCCAAGCCATCCGCCACCGTGGAGTAGAGCTTGTCGTTGATGGCGTTCTCCACACCGTCCTCCTCGCCGCCGACGGCGCCGATCTCCACTTCGAGGATGATGTGGGCCGCGGAGGTGCGGGCCAGCAGCTCGCGGCCGATCCGCAGGTTCTCCTGAAGGGTCTCGGCGGAGCCGTCCCACATGTGGGAGTTGAAGATCGGATCGCGGCCGGCCTTGACCTCGGCCTCGGAAGCCGCCAGCAGCGGCAGCACGAAGCCGTCCAGCTTGTCCTGGGGGCAGTGGTCGGTGTGCAGGGCCACGTTGACGGGGTACTTCTTGGCCACTTCCCGGGCGAACGCGGCGAAGCCCAGGGACCCGGCCACCATGTCCTTCACGCCGGCGCCGGACCAGTACGCCGCGCCGCCGGTGGATACCTGGATGATGCCGTCGGTGCCGGCATCGGCGAAGCCCTGGAGCGTTGCGTTGAGCGTCTGCGAGGACGTCACGTTGACCGCGGGGTAGGCAAATCCGCCACCCTTGGCGCGGTCGATCATTTCGGCATACTTCTCCGGCGTTGCAATGGGCATGAAAAGCTCCTTAGCTTCGGTTTCGTTTTTGGTTCGTTCCCTGCTGGTCAGGGCAATTTTCGCCCTCCGTTCGGTTTTAGCCGAACAGGAACGCTGCTTCGTCGTAGCGTTGGCTGGGGACCAGCTTTGGCCTGTGGGTGGCTTCCTTGATACTCACCGAGATGATGTCTGTCCCCCGCAGGGCGACCATGGCACCCCAGCGCTCTTGCATTGCCAGGTCGACCGCTGCCATGCCCAGGCGGGTGGCCAAGACGCGGTCGTAGGCGCTG
Source organism: Arthrobacter dokdonellae (assembly GCF_003268655.1). Taxonomy (NCBI): domain Bacteria; kingdom Bacillati; phylum Actinomycetota; class Actinomycetes; order Micrococcales; family Micrococcaceae; genus Arthrobacter; species Arthrobacter dokdonensis. The sequence continues at coordinate 4,037,448 of NZ_CP029642.1, forward strand.
GGAACGCCTCCGCGCTGTGCGAATCCAAGCGTTGTGGCGCGGGATTCAATGCCAGTGTGGGCCTCGATCATCGGTGCGAGAATGTCTGCTATTCCGCCAAGTCGGGGTCGCTCGAATGCGTCGAGCCCTTTATGGGAGTGGGCTTCGGCCATGCCTTCGAGCACAAATCCTTCCGCGACAACAATGACGGGAGCTCGTCCCCGGTGCCGGACCGAATTGACCCATTCGCATATCTGGGCGATAGAGCGCGACTGCTCGGGAATCAGGATTGCGTGCGCACCGGCAGCCATGCCGGAATGAAGCGCGATCCAGCCTGCGTTGCGGCCCATGACTTCAACGACCATGCAGCGCTGGTGGGATTCCGCGGTTGTGCGGATACGGTCCACGGCTTCGGTCGCGATTTCTACGGCGGTATTGAAACCAAATGAATAGTCAGTCGCCGCGAGGTCATTGTCAATTGTTTTGGGCACACCCACCACGGGCAATCCAGCCTCCGCGAGTCTCCCGGCAGCCGTGAGGGTCCCCTCTCCCCCGACGGCGAGGATCGCGTCGATACGGTGCTCTTTGATCACGCGTGAGATATTCTCCGGGCCCCCGCCAGGTCCCTCGAATGGGTTGGTTCGGGATGAACCAAGGATGGTGCCGCCCTGCTTGGAGAGGCCCCGAACACTTGCACGGTCAAGCTGCATGAGATCGTCGTTGACGAGTCCTCGCCAACCGTACTTAAATCCCACGCACTCGTTGCCTGGGACGCGGCTGCTCTTGAGTACAGCACCCCGGATAACAGCGTTGAGCCCCGGGCAATCGCCGCCAGAAGTGAGAATTCCAATCTTCATCTGATTCCTTGCGTCTCTGGGTGAAGAGAATGGCGGGGGTGGCGCCCTGATCCGCCGGGCCTCAACCCGTTTCCATTTTGACGAATCCTTGCCAAACCATTGAGTGAGCCGCGAGGCTAGTCGGCTACCTTGCCGGTGGCCTCATACGCGGCGATCTTGCCGATCCGGCGCACGTGGCGCTCGGCGTTGCTGAACGGTTCGGCCAGGAACGCCTCGATCAACGCCGTGGCCTCCTCGACCGAGTGCTGGCGCCCGCCTACGGCCACCAGGTTGGCGTCGTTGTGCTCGCGGGCCAGCTTGGCGGTGTCCAGGTTCCAGGCGAGTGCCGCCCGGGCGCCTTTGACCTTGTTCGCGGAGATCTGCTCGCCGTTGCCCGAGCCGCCCAGCACAATGCCCAGCGCGTCCACGCCGGCGGCCTGGTCGGCCACGACCGCGAGGGCGGCGTTGATGCAGAAGGAGGGGTAGTCGTCCTCGGCGTCGTAGGCGCTGGGTCCGTAGTCCACCATCTCGTAGCCCTTGGCGGTCAGTGCGGTGATGAGGTGGGAGCTGAGCTCCATGCCGGCGTGGTCGGTTGCGATGTGAACGCGCATGTGGGGTCCTTCAAACTTGTTGGGGTGCGGAGTTGCGGGGTGGGTTATGGCTCAGCGGAAGGCGAGTTGGCCTTTGGCGCGCAGCGACTCGATGGCGGCCTCGGGCGAGGGCCGGCCGTAGACGGCCGAGCCGGCAACGAAGACGTTCGCGCCGGCCTCAGCGGCGCGGGTGATGGTTTCCTCCGTGATGCCGCCGTCGACCTGGATGGCCACGTTCGCCCCGGAGCCCTCCACGGCGGCGCGCGCCCGGCGGATCTTGGGCAGCGTCACATCCAGAAAGGACTGGCCGCCGAAGCCCGGCTCCACCGTCATGATCAGCAGCATGTCCAGCTCGGTGAGCATGTCCAGGTACGGCTCCACGGGGGTGGCGGGACGAAGCGCCATGCCTGCCCTCGCACCCCGGGCGCGCAGCTCCCTGGCCAGCTTGATGGGGGCATTGGCGGCCTCGACGTGGAACGTGACGGAGGCCAGGCCGGCGTCGGCGTACAACGGCGCCCAGCGGTCGGCGTCGGCAATCATCAGGTGCGCGTCCAACGGCACGGGACTGACCTTTTGAAGCCGCTCGACGACGGGCAGGCCTATCGTCAGGTTGGGCACGAAGTGGTTGTCCATGACGTCCACGTGCACGGCGTCGGCGTTGGCGATGCGGGCCAGTTCCACCTCAAGGTTGGCGAAGTCGGCCGAGAGGATGCTGGGATTGATGCAGCACTGCAGGGGTGACGTGGGCATGGTATCTGTCTTTCGGTAGTGATCGGGGTTTCTGGACCAGTGCCAGTGGCCTGGTCCTGGAGAAGGCGGGGACCGTCCGTGCCGCACGGGTTGATGCGGCCATTTCCTTGGCCGGGGCCGCTTCCGGGGCTCAATGCCGCCGGGCTGAGGAAGATCATTGGGCTCTTCCTCAGCCCGGGCTGGTGGCGGACGTGGTGGCGGGATTACACAGGGCTTGGTCCTCCGCGAAAATCCCGGCGCCATCCCCTGAGGCATTTGCCCTCCAGCTTTTCGAATGCCGGTTCAAAGCATGGGTAGCCAATGTCGCTGAGAGTGCTCAGTGCGTCAGGCTGGCCTTCCGTACGGTGTGGAGAGCGGCCTCGACGTCGGCCAGGAGTTCCTTCCAGCTTGCGACGAATTTCTCCAGGCCTTCGGATTCCAGAAGGGCAACGACCTCGTTGTAGGAGACGCCGAGGCCTTCGAGGGCCCTGAGCACTGTACTTGACTGATCGTAGGTGCCGGTGATGGTGTCACCGATGACGACACCGTGGTCAAAGGTGGCGTCCAGGGTCTTCTCCGGCATCGTGTTGACGACGTCGGCGGCGACAAGCCCTGTGACGTAAAGGGTGTCAGGATAGGCGGTGTCCTTGACGCCCGTGGAGGCCCACAGGGGCCGCTGCGGGAGCGCGCCGGCCTCCTTCAGGACTGCCCAGCGTTCGGTGGAGAAGAGCTCTTCATAGACTTGGTAAGCGAGCCGGGCATTGGCAACGCCTGCCTTGCCTTTAAGCGCCTTGGCTTCCTGAGTGCCGATGGCGTCCAGGCGCTTGTCGATCTCTGAGTCAACGCGTGAGACGAAGAATGACGCCACCGAGTGGATCTTGGAGAGGTCGTGGCCGTTTTGCTTGGCAATTTTCATACCAGCTTGGAAGGCGTTGATGACCGCACGGTAGCGTTCCAAGGAGAAGATCAAGGTCACGTTGACGCTGATGCCTTCAGCCAAGGTTGCCGTGATCGCCGCGAGCCCTTCAAGCGTTGCGGGGATCTTAATAAGGACGTTGTCCTTATTAACCGCCTTATAGAGCTGCTTGGCTTCGGCGATCGTGCCGTCGGTGTCCCATGCAAGGCGGGGGTCCACCTCGATGGAGACACGGCCATCTACGCCTTTGGTGGCGGCGGCAACGGGAGCGAAAAGGTCACACGCGTCGGCGACGTCGGTGGTGGTGATCTGGAAGATCGTCTCATCGAGGCCGGCGCCTTGTGCGGCCAGTTCAGCGATCTTTCCGTCGTAGTCCGTGCCGGAGGTGATCGCGGCCTGGAAAATGGACGGGTTGGTGGTCACGCCGACGACGTTTTTTTCCTCGATGAGCCTCTGCAGGCTGCCGCTGGAGAGCCGTTCGCGGGAAAGATCGTCCAACCAGATGGACACACCGGCGGCCGAAAGGTCTGCGGTGGGAGTTGCGTTGGTCATGGATTCTTCTTCTTCCTTCAAAAAAGTGGATGGTTGGCAGCTTGCAGCCGGTGCCGCGTGACGTCCGTGGGGGCCTCCGGCGGCGCCGGCTGCAGAGCAGTATTTGTGAGGTTAGTTCACGGCTGCCGCGAGGGATTCTTTGGCTGCGGCCGCGACGGCCTCGGTGGTGATGCCGAATTCCTGGAACAGGCGCTGGTAATCCGCGGACGCGCCGAAGTGCTCCAGCGAGACGGACCGGCCGGCGTCGCCGACAAATTCCTTCCAGCCCAGCGCCAGACCGGCCTCGACGGAGACGCGGGCCTTGACGGCTTCGGGGAGCACGGATTCGCGGTATTCGGCGGGCTGGGCGTGGAACCACTCCACCGACGGCATGGAGACCACGCGGGCGGCAATACCGTCGCCGGCGAGCACCTCGCGGGCCTCCACGGCCAGCTGGACCTCAGAGCCGGTGGCGACCAGGATGACGTCGGCGGTGACCACGGCGCCATCGCGCACTGCCTCGGCCAGCACGTAGCCGCCCTTGGCAACGCCGGCGGCCGAACCGAACTCGGTGGCCGTCGCCGCACCGGTGCCGCGGGCAAACGTGGGGACGTTTTGGCGGGTTAGCACGATTCCCGCCGGGTGGTCTGTGGTTTCCAGGATCTTCTTCCAGGCGGCGGAGACCTCGTTGGCGTCGCCCGGGCGGACCACGTCCAGGCCCGGGATGGCGCGCAGGGTGGCGAGCTGCTCCACGGGCTGGTGGGTGGGGCCGTCCTCGCCCAGGCCGATGGAGTCGTGGGACCACACGTAGATGGACGGGACGCCCATCAACGCGGAGAGGCGGATGGCAGGGCGCTGGTAGTCGCTGAAGATCAGGAAGGTGCCCGAGAACGCCCGGGTGGGCCCGCCCAGGTGGATGCCGTTCACGATCGAGGCCGCGGCGTGCTCGCGGATGCCGAAGTGCAGCACCCGCCCGTACGGGCCCCCGGACCAGGTGCCGGTCTGCTTGGAGGCCGGGACGAACGAGCCATACCCGTCGATGGTGGTGTTGTTGGACCCGGCGAGGTCGCAGGAGCCGCCCCAGAGCTCGGGCAGCACCCCGCCGATCCCGTTGAGGACCTTGCCGGAGGCCGCACGGGTGGAGACGTCCTTGCCGGCCTCAAACACCGGGAGGTTGCTTTCCCAGCCGGCCGGGAGCTTCTTGCTTTCGATGCGCTCGAGCAGGGCGGCGTTCTCCGGGTTGGCGGACTTCCAGGCGTCGAAGCCGGCAGTCCACTCCTTGCGGGCCGCGGCGCCGCGCTCGGCGACCTTGCGGGCATGGGCCAGGACGGAGGGGTCGACGTCGAAACTCTTCTCGGGGTCAAAGCCGAGCACTGTCTTCAGGGCGGCCACCTCGGCGACACCGAGGGCCGAGCCGTGGATGGCGCCGGTGTTCTGCTTCTTCGGCGACGGGTAGCCGATGACGGTGCGCAGTGAGATGATCGAGGGCTTGGACGTCTCGGCCTTCGCAACAGCCAGGGCGGTGTGGAGTTCCTGTACGTCTTCGACATATTCGCCGGTCTCGGTCCAGTCCACGCGCTGGACGTGCCAGCCGTAGGCCTCGTAGCGCTTGAGCACATCTTCAGTGAAGGCGATGTCGGTGTCGTCCTCAATGGAGATGTGGTTCTCGTCATAGACCACCACGAGGTTGCCCAGTTCCTGGTGGCCGGCCAGCGAGGAGGCCTCGCCGGTCACGCCTTCCTGGATGTCGCCGTCGGAGGCAATGACCCAGACGGTGTGGTCAAAGGGGCTGGTGCCGGAGGCGGCGTCGGGGTCCATGAGCCCGCGCATGCGGCGTTGGGAGTAGGCGAAGCCGACCGCGGAGGCCAGACCCTGGCCCAGCGGGCCCGTGGTGATTTCCACGCCCTTGGTGTGCTTGTATTCCGGGTGGCCCGGTGTCAGCGAGCCCCAGGTGCGCAGGGCTTCCAGGTCGGTGAGATCCAGGCCGTAGCCGGAGAGGAAGAGCTGGATGTAGAGGGTCAGCGAGCTGTGGCCCGGTGAGAGGATGAACCGGTCGCGGCCGGTCCAGTCGGGGTTCTTCGGGTCGTGGCGCATGACCTTCTGGAACAGGAGGTACGCTGCCGGGGCCAGGGACATGGCCGTACCCGGGTGCCCGTTGCCCACCTTCTCAACGGCGTCCGCAGCCAAAACGCGCGCGGTGTCCACTGCACGCTGGTCCTCGGACGTCCAGGAAAATGTTGCTGACTCAGCACTGAACACTGAATCTGTTGTGTTGGACAAGATGTCAACTGCATTTGCTGTCGGATTCACGGAATGATCCCCTTCGATACGGTCTTCGGCCGGTGGTGGCCGAACGGATGTTTTCTGGTTGATATTCATCATCGCGAATCCAACGGGTAGGAGTAACACTGTTTTCTGACGGTTCCGCCTACACTTTAGGGTTGGGTGACGGTTCATGGCCCGGTAGACTGTGCCTATGAGTGCAGTCACCGACCAGTCCCCGACAGAATCCACAGAGCCTCTTCCGGACCTGCCGTGGCCGCTTTTGCTGACCGTGGCAGCATTGGCCGATTCCCCCTTGACACAGATCGCGGAGCTGCTGCGTGATGCCACGCTCCCCTATCTGGCAAGCAGCGCGCTGGTCATCTTCACCGAAGACTGCACGGGGCGGCCCCAGAAGAAGTCGGGTGAGGAAACGATCATTTCCCGGGTTTCCATCGCCGAGCTTGACACGCTTCGCACTTCCCTTTCGGATGAGGCGCCCTGGTTCGGGGACGCCGAGCTCGCTGGCCAGCTACGCCCCGTGCTCGCCCTTAAACACGCCTCCAGCCAAGCCATTCTCGTCCTCACGGATCCTCGCCCGACTGTTTCAGGGCACGACGCCGGGCTGGACTTGGTGAAGTATCTGTGGCGCATTGCTGCCCGGCGGATCCAAGAGAAGGTGGCCGATGCGCCGCCGTCGTACCTGCTGGAATCGCGGGCGGCCTCTGCTGAACGGATCCGGGTGACGGCGGAACTGACCGACCTGCACTCCACGACCTTGGAGACACTTCTGGCAGCCCTGCGTTCATCCTCCTTGGAGGATGCAGCAGCCCGCACTACCGTCACGGACCTCGCTGCCAAGGCATTGGTGGGGCTGCGCACGCTCAGCGACCGCACGAGTGACCTGGTGAAAGAACCCGTCGCCACAGCCTTCGAACGTCTGCGGGAGGACCTGCGGCCGCTGACTCGCTTCAGCGGCATTGAGGTCGAGTTCATCGAACCACCGCTCAATGGAAGGGACCTGCCCGGCGAAGTGGCCCACGCGGCACGGGCCATCGTCCGCGGACTGCTGCTGGCCATGATGGAACAACCCAAAGTCAGCAGGGTGCGGACGCAGTGGGACTGCGACGGCGAAAACCTGCTGATCAACGTGCGCGACGACGGCGGCGGCGCACTCGCCCCCGACGCGCCGAGCATCGGTCGCCTGGATCGCCGTGTACAGGCCCTCGCCGGAAACCTGCAGATCGATGTAATGCCAGGCTGGGGGGCGGACGTTTTCGTCACGCTCCCCCTGGACCCGCCGGCACGCCCGGCCGGGGACGTCGCCGGATGGAAACTTGCCCCCCGAGAACTCGAAGTGCTGCAATATCTTGTCGCCGGGCAACGCAACCGCACCATCGCCTCAACTCTGGGAATCAGCGAGAATACTGTGAAGTTTCATGTACGGAACCTGTTCAAAAAGCTCGACGTCGGCTCCCGCACCGAGGCCATCGCACTGGCAAACAGCCACGGGCTCCGCTGACGGCGTAACGGCCTGGCGACCCCAAGCGAAGGCCATGAGCCCGCAACCGAAGATAGTCGGCCCCTGAGGGTGGCTGCCGTCCGCTTGTCAACTTCCTGGGCTGCGCCTAATGTCGGCACGGGGTGTAGCCGGAGTCCATGCCTTTGACGCCGGCCCCGGCCGCTATGCACGGAACGAAACCGGTGTTGGGTTACCGGCGCATCCAACTGAAGTTAGGTCGGCCCAGTTTTAGGTCAAAGTTGGTGCCCGGATGCCGTGAACGATACCAGGTCATGGCACTTTTGGCAGCAAGTTCTGCGCAGCGCCTTCAGGGTGGCATGGAGAAAGGTCAAGCACCGCATGATGGTCGCCCTGGGCAAGAATCATCGCGAACACCCTGGACGCAAACGCGAGAAAACAGTCAGAAACCCGCCAGACAAGCTCAGGATGGTTCCCGGAAACCCGGAGATGTTCCTGCCCCAACTTGCGTAAACTCACATTAAACGTGTGATGTCTCGGCACATCGGTGACAGTTCTGCCTCAGGACAGTGGTGACACTCGATGTCTCATCACATCGGTGACACTTCGCTGGGGTGGGTCTTTTTGCGGAAGCGGGTGAGGGACCTGCTGATCCCGACGTATCCGGTGTCCTCCGGTGTCCTCCGGTGGCCAGGCGTATACTGCGATAATTTCCCCGTCGGTGTTGGCAAATACGATGCCGTGGGTGTCCCAGGCAGCGATAACGACGCGTGCGGCCATTCGCTTTGTCAGGGAGAACAGGGTCTTGCCGATCTTGACGACGCCGTTGGAATAGACCTGCAGCTTCTGGCTTCCGGTATCTGCCGGGTGGGCGATGGTGCCGCTGAGCCTGCCGAATACGCTGGTCTCGAGTGTGATTTCTGATTCAGGGCCGGTGGCGGTGCCGTGGCCCGGTGCTTCCGTGGCGGGGTCCTTCACGGAGTCGGGAACACTCACCTTCACTGATGCATTGTCGTTGACGTCCGGGAGGACCGGGATCGGGCTTGGCCTGGGTTCCTCGGCAACAGCTGTCGCATCCCACGACTGCTGGGGAGTGATGCGTCCGGGTAGTCCCTGGTGCGGGCGTTCGGTGTTGTAGATCAGGTCGAACCGGTCCACCAGGGCCTGCAGCTCCGCGTGGGATTGGGCCATGGGCTGCTTGTCCAGCCAGCGAAACAAGGTCTGATGAAACCGCTCGTTCTTTCCCTGGGTGGTCGGTTTGTACGGCTTGCCGGTGATCGCCTTGACCCCGAGCGAGCTCACGTAGGCGACCAGTTGCCCTTCGACTCCGCCGCGAGGGATTTAGCGCCGCACCGTTGTCGGTGAGAAGTCTCTGTGGCACCCCGTGGGCCTCGATGCCCTTCTTGACGACCGCTATGGCTGCCTCACTGGTTTCGCCGGTGGCCACGTGGGAGGCGACAGCGAGGCGCGAATGGTCATCCTGCAGCTGGAAGATCACGCACTTGCGTCCCCCGGCGAGCACGTACTCGGTCGCGTCCAGCTGCCAGCAGGCATTCGGTGCCGGATAGACGAACCTGCGGTACGAGGCCCGGGGCTTCTTCGCCGGCTCCGACCGGGCCACGTTCTTCTCCCGAAAGATCCGCGCCAACGAGGCCACGGACGGGGCCCGCATCCCCAAGGACACCATCTTGTCGTGAACGCTGATCGGCCCATGGTCCAACCCGGAGGATTCCAGTGCCGCACGAACCTGCAGCGCCTCCTGCTTACGGCCCTCGGTGAGTCTCGTAGGAGAGGTCTTCGGCCGGCGTGAACGCGGTTCCAGGGCCGCAGCCTGGCCCTCCTCCCGTGCCCTGGCCCGGATCGCGTAGAACGTCTTACGGGTGATTTCATGCTCACTGCAAAACGTGGTGACAGCACCGCGCGGTGCATCATCGGGCCACTGGGCGATGGCGAGGCGGACACGGGCATTGACAGGCTCATTCTTCTTCACCCGTCATTCTTTGCCACCGCCTGGGAATGGCCAAAACCCTGCTAACGCCACCGGGAAGTGTCACCAGCAAAACCCGCCGAACTGTCACCGATGTGTTGAGGCAGAACTGTCACCGATGTCCTGCGACATAACAACTCACATTAAACGGCGATCAGTGCCAAATTATCCCAATCCCGTCGTGGCTCCACACCACGAGCAACTGTCACGTGGCCTTTCTGGTGTTCCTCAAAAGTACAAAGTCCACGAACCGTTTCGCCGAAGACTTCGTCGGGGTCGAGCCGGCGCAGTTCCTCGGCCAGGCAGTCCTGGAGGGTGCGCCGCGGCAGGGAGAGCTGCTGGTCGGGCTGGCCGGGTTGGGTCAGCACGGCGTCGATGGAGCCGGGACGGTGGAGTTCGACGTTGCCGCCGGCGCGTTCCAGCACCACGCGGCGGATGCCGGTGCCGCGGGGGTCTTCCGTCACGGTGATGGGCACTTGGAGGGCACGGTGCAGCCATGCCGCGAGCAGGAGCGTGCTGGGGGAGTCGCTGGCACCTTCCACCTGCAGCCCCGTGATCGGGCCGGTCGAATCCAGCTGGTCCAGGACCGCCGCGAGCTGGATGCGCCAGTTCGTCAGCCGCGTCCAGGCGAGGTCGGTGTCGCCCGCGGCGTAGGTGGCGCCAATGTGCTCCAGCGCCGCGCGCGGCTCCGCCTGCGAGGCCGAGTCGGTGATGCGGCGGTGCGCGATGCGCCCCACCGGGCTCTTGCTCGCGGAATCGGGGGCGTTGTTGGGCCACCAGGCCACGATGGGGGCGTCCGGCAGCAGCAGCGCGGAGACCACGGACTCGCTTTCGGCGGCGAGTTCGCCAAAACCGCGCAGCACGATCACCTCGGAGGCCCCCGCGTCCCCGCCCACGCGGATTTCCCCGTCCAGGCGGGTGGGTTCCTCCGGCGAGCCGGCGGCCAGCACGATGATGCGGCAGGGATGCTCGCGGCTGGCCAGGTTGGCCGCCGCAATGGCTTCCTCCTCCTGCCCGTTTTGGGTGATGACCACCAGGGTCAGGACCCGGCCCAGGGTGACAACGCCGCCCTGTTCGCGCATCTTGACGATCCTTTTGGTGATCTTCGAGGTGGTGGTGTTGGGTAGGTCAACGATCACGGTCGCCGCCACGTCCTTCCGTCTCGCTTCAACAGGTCATCGGCCGAGCCCGGCCCCCAGCTGCCGGGCTCGTAGGCCTCGGGCTGGATGTTTTCAGCCGCCCAGAATTCCTCGAACGGGTCCAGGATCTTCCAGGACAGCTCCACCTCCTGGTGCCTCGGGAACAGCGGCGGCTCGCCCAGCAGGACGTCCAGGATCAGCCGCTCATAGGCCTCGGGGCTGGATTCGGTGAACGCGTGCCCGTAGCCAAAGTCCATCGTCACGTCGCGCACCTCCATCTGCGTCCCGGGGACCTTGGAGCCAAAGCGGATCGTGACGCCCTCGTCGGGCTGGACACGGATCACCACGGCGTTCTGGCCAAAGTCGTCCTCGGCGTGGTCGGTGAACAGCAGGTTGGGGGCCCGCTTGAAGACCACCGCGATCTCCGTCACGCGCCGGCCCAGCCGCTTGCCGGCCCGCAGGTAGAACGGCACCCCCGACCAGCGCCGGGTGTTGATGTCCAGCCGCACCGCCGCGTACGTCTCCGTCGTGGAGTCCGCCGGGATCCCGTCCTCCTGAAGGTAGCCGAGCACCTGCTCCCCGCCCTGCCACCCGCCGGCGAACTGGCCGCGCGCGGAATGGCCGGACAGATCCGCCGGCAGCTTCACGGCCGCGAGGACCTTTTCCTTCTCCGCGCGCAGGTCCTCGGCGTTGAAGGAGATGGGCTCCTCCATGGCCGTGAGCGCCAGCAGCTGCAGGAGATGGTTTTGGATGACGTCGCGGGCCGCGCCCACGCCGTCATAGTAACCGGCACGGCCCCCGGTGCCAATGTCCTCGGCCATGGTGATCTGCACATGGTCCACATAGTTCGCGTTCCACAACGGCTCAAAGAACTGGTTGGCGAAGCGCAGGGCCAGGATGTTCTGGACGGTTTCCTTGCCCAGGTAATGATCGATCCGGAACACCGCGTCCGGCGGGAACACCGATTCAACAATGTCATTGAGCGCCCTGGCCGAGGCGAGGTCGTGGCCAAACGGCTTCTCAATCACCACCCGGCGCCACTCGTCCGCCCCGCCCTGCGCCAGGCCGTGCCCGGAGAGCTGGCGGCACACCTGTTCAAAGGCCTTCGGCGGGATCGAGAGGTAGAACGCGTGGTTGCCCTGCGTGCCGCGCTGCTCATCGAGCTCGGCGAGCGTGGCCTTGAGCCGTTCAAACGCGGCATCGTCGTCGAAGGTGCCCTGCACGAAGCGGATGCCCTCGCTCAGCTGGCTCCAGACGGCCTCGTCAAACGGGGTGCGGCTGTGCGCCTGGACGGAGGCCCGGACCTCCGCGGCGAAGTCCTCACGGTCCCAGTCGCGCCGGGCAAAGCCCACCAGCGCGAAGCTCGGCGGCAGCAGCCCCCGGTTGGCCAGGTCGTACACGGCCGGCATGAGCTTCTTGCGCGCCAGGTCCCCGGTCACCCCGAAGAGCACCAGCGACGACGGGCCCGCCACCCGGGACAGCCTGCGGTCGCGGCTGTCCCGAAGCGGATTCTGTCTGGCCTTCACGCGCGAATCAACGTATGTAACAGACATTTTTGCCTTCTGTTGTTCGACTGCTGTCTGTCAGGCAGTGCGGCCCTAGAGCGACGGTCACGAGAGAGTCCGCTCCCAGGTCTCCCCAAAGGGAACCGTTTCGCTGAGTACGAGCGAGTACCGGGATGGATCATGGCGCGTGGCCAGGATGCCTTCGCACCGTTCAACCATGGCGATCTGCCGGAGCTTGGCCTCTGCATGGTCGAGCAACTCATTAAGTTGACCCGGCTTGGTATTGAGGACTTCCAAACGATCGATGGTCTGACTACGCATGATGAACAGCTTCTTTCACGGGGAATTGCCCCCAAACGCGCCAACCCCCTTATCGCTGGCGTGCGGTGTTTCTAGATGGAATAGAGTGTGACAGGATCCCCTCGGACCAGCAGATGGCGACTACCCATGCCGTCCTCGACGACCCATATGAGTGTGCCGTCGTCGGCGAGGTCATCAACATAAGCCAGGTAGCGGAACGAATCCGTGGACCAAACTTCAACATAGTCCCCGTGCTGAAGCGTAGTCCAAACCCTTACCGGCTCACGTTCGGGGAATACGCACCTTCCCCTCGGTTTTTCCGGTGCTTGTTGGCTCATGTTTTGCGTCCTTCCAACGAACCTGCACTTTCTGCGGTGGCAACGCTCCACCGCGGCCATGCAAGTAATTCCGTGATTGCAAGCCCACGACTTTTAGGGGCCTTGAGCCCGGAAGTGGCGCCCCGCAGCTTAAGTGTGCGGGACGCCACCGTCAAACGGAGGACTAGCTGATGGCGGCGCGGAGCTGCTTGGCTGCCAGAGCGGGGTCTGCTGCGCCGTAGATGGCACCGCCGGCGACGGCGACATCGGCGCCGGCACTCTGGACGGCTTCGATGGTGCTGATGCTCACGCCACCGGCCACGGAGAACGGAACGCGGGCTTCTGCGCCGGCCTTGAGCAAACCGGTCAGGTCGAACCCGGGCTTGGCCTGCTCGTCCAGGCCAGCGTGCATCTCGACAAATTTCGCACCCAGCGCGCGAACTTCCTTGGCACGGGAGACCTTGTCTTCCACGCCGATGAGGTCCACGACGATGCCCTTGTTGTGTGCCTTCGCCGCCTTGACAGCGCCAGCGATGGTGGAGTCGTCCGCGCTGCCGAGCACGGTGACCAGGTCGGCGCCGGCCTTGAAGGCGATGTCGGCCTCAAGTTCTCCGGCGTCCATGGTCTTCATGTCAGCGAAGACGATCTTGTCCGGGTGCGCCTTCTTCACGGCTGTGACAGCGGAGAGGCCGGCTGCCTTGATCAGGGGGGTGCCGAGCTCGATGATGTCGACGTATTCGGCGACCTGGCCGGCCAGCTCGAGGGCAGCTTCAGTCGTGAGCAGGTCCATGGCTACTTGGAGTTTCATGATATTTGTACTTTCTGATAGGGAACTACAGTGGGTGTGGAAAATCGGGCCTCGGTTATTCGAGGTTGGCGTGCCTGAGCCAGAGCTCTTCAGCCGGTACATCGGTGCCGTCCCACAGGGACTGGAAAATTGCCTCAGTGGCGAGGAACAGGACCTGTTCGAAGAGGGACCCGGAGTACTGGCGCGAAACGCTGGAGCCGTGGTCGGTCTTTTGCGCCGCAGGAATGATCACCAGCGCGTCGGCGAGCCGGGCGAGCGGTGAGTCAGGGTTGGTGGTGAACGCGGCAATGCGCGCCCCAGCCTTCGCCGCGGTTTCCGCCGACTTGACCACACCGGAGGTCGTTCCCGATCCGGAGGCGACCAAAAGCAGGTCTCCGGAGCTGATTGCAGGAGTGGTTGTGTCACCGGCGACGTGAACCGTCATGCCTAGGTGCATCAGCCGCATGGCGGCCATGCGCAGAACCAGTCCGCTCCGGCCGGCCCCGGCGACGAACACCCGGCCTGTCTGGCTAAGGTGGCCTGCCAAGCCGGCCATCTCCCGTTCGTCGATTTTGCTCGCCGTTACCGTGATCTCGTCCCTGACAAGGGACAGATTACGGTCGATGTCACCTGCAGTTGTACGCACGGTACGCGTCGCTGTTGTTGTTGGATTCACGATTTGTCCCTTCGATTCGGTCGTCGGCCTGTAGGGGCCGAGTGGATTGCTTTGTGGTTGGTATCCATCTTCTCGAAGCAAACGGGCAGGGGTAACACTGTTTTTTGACGGTTCTACCTACACTTTAGGACTGGTCGCACGCATACTCGATTCAGCCGCTGACACCCCCATAGTGCATAACCCCAAGGCGCCTCTGGCGCACCTCTCTCAGTAATGGCGATCTACGCCCGTCCCAAGCCAGGTCCAGGGCAGTGCCTGCATGCGTGTTAGCTGCAACTTTAAACTGACCATAGACGGCATTTTTGATTGACCGTTCGCGGCAGTGGTTTTGACCAGTGGCTGCAAGTGTTTTGACCAGTAGTTCGCCGCCGTCCGGTGGCTGGGTGTGCTGGGATTCCCTTGTCCATCCCCGTGTCTTTACGGGGAGAGCCCCTTCCTTCGGGGTGAAATGACGATGCCAATCGTTTCAATTTCACCCTTTGCGGGAAGGAAGGGGCTTATTTTGAAGTCTCCAGGAGAGTTCATGGAAATTTTAGCTGCTTATGACATGACCCAGTCGTATCGAGGTGCCGCGGTGGTTTGCGGTGTCTCACACAACACTGTCCGTTCGTATGTGAAAGCACGGGCTGCCGGTGCGCAAGCGCCGATCGCCCGCAAGCGTGGCAGGATCACTGACCCGTACCTGCCGGCGATGACACAGCTGGTGGAGCAGTCCCGCGGAAAGATCCGCGGCGACGTTGTTCACGACAAGCTCGTTGATCTGGGATACGCCGGTTCGATCCGCACGACCCGCTATGTGCTGGCCGGGTTGAAATCGAAGTACCGGGCCCAGAACGCCAGGGTTCACCGGCCCTGGACTGTGGCCCCAGGGCTGTGGCTCCAGTGGGACTACGGAGACGGTCCTGTCGTTGACGGCGCCAAGACCGTGTTGTTCGTCGCGTGGATGGCGTACTCACGCTTCCGTATCGTCATTCCCTTGCGGGATAAGACGATGCCGAGCGTATTCGCGGCCCTTGACAGGTCATTCAGGCTGATTAATGGTGTACCAACGTATGTATTGACCGACAATGAGAAAACAGTCACGGTCGAGCATGTCGCCGGCGTTCCGGTCCGCAACCCGCAGATCGTTGCGTTCGCCCGGCACTACTCCACCGCCGTGCACACGTGCATGCCGGCAGACCCTGCCTCCAAGGGCGGGGTGGAAAACGCGGTGAAGATCGCTAAAGCCGACCTCGTGCCCAAAGACACCAACCTGCGTCCGGAGTACGGCTCCTTCGCCGAGCTGGAGCAGGCCTGTGAGGCGTTTATGGAGGATGTGAATTCCTCCGTGCACCGCGCCACGCTGGAGATCCCCAAGGACATGCTCCGGTTGGTGGAACAGCCTAAGCTTCACCCGGTTCCGGCGGTGCCGGTCACGGCGAGTTTCGGTCAGGTCCGCCAGGTCCCGCCGAACACGCCCATGGTTACGTATGAGCATTCGCGCTATTCCGTCCCGCACACCCTGATGGGGCAACGGGTGTGGGTGCGTGGTACCGACACCCACGTCATCATCGTGCACGTTGACAAGGCCGGGCCGGTGGAAGTCGCTCGCCATAAGCTCACCCGCCCCGGCGTACCAGCGGTCATTGACGCGCATTTCCCACCAGCCTCTGCTGGCGCCCTGGAACGGGTCATCCGCCCCAGCAACAGGGCCGAAGAGGAATTCCTGGCCCTGGGCGCCGGGGCAGCACTCTGGCTCAAGGAGGCCGCGGCAGCCGGCACGAACAAGATCCGCCACAAAATGGAACGGGCTGCCACGCTCGCCAAGGTCATGGGCAACGATGTCGTCGACCAGGGCCTGGGAGCTGCCGCGGTGCACCACCGTTTCACCCATGAGGACCTGGTTTCCATCATCACCAACACCGCTACCGGCGAACCATCCAGCACCATCAACAACACCCGGCATGCCGTGACCGATCAAAGCCAATGGCTGTCCCAAGGCACCAGCGGTTGGGCGAACTTCGGCACCACCAACCCGACCACCACGCCCGGCGAGGAGACCATTCCCGCCGATATCACCGATCTTGAAGGAGCAGCAGAATGAGCGCCGCAACCCTGGCTCCGGCGCCGCTGGCAGACGTGGCAGTAGAACAGGTGATTGCGCTGATGCGCACCACCCGGATGCCCCACGCCCGCGCCGTTGTCGCCGACGTCCTGGCCACCGCGAAAGCCCAGCGTTGGGACCCCACCGAGGTCGTCAGGGTCCTGCTCGAGGCCGAAGCGACCGGGCGGAACCGGTCCATGCTCACCACCCGGCGCAAACGTGCGGGGTTCCCGACCGGGAAAACCTTCGATGTGTGGGAGGAATCCCTCTCCACCCTGCCCGTGGCGACGACCTCGTTCCTGCGAACTCTGGAATGGGTGCGGCGGCGGGAGAACCTGATCGCTTGCGGCCCCTCCGGCACCGGTAAGACCCTGCTGCTGGAATCGTTGGGCCAGCAGGCCATCGATGAAGGCCTCTCCGTGTCTTGGCTGAGCCTGGAGGACCTCGGCGCGCTCGTACGCCGGCACCGCATCGATGACAGCGTCAACAAAGCCATCACCCGCGTCACCAATGTCGATCTGATTTGCATTGACGATATTGGCCTTTTGCCTGTCTCCGGCGACGCCGCCGAAGGCTTCTACCGCGTCGTGGACGCCTCCTACGAGAAACGCTCCCTCGCGATCAGCTCCAACATCCACCCCTCCGGGTTCGATGAGCTCATGCCAAAAACCATCGCCACCGCGACCGTGGACCGGCTCATGCACCACGCGCACCTCTGCCAAACCAGCGGTGAGTCCGTGCGCCTCATGCAAGCCCAAAACGGGAAAGGAACCCACCCGATGAACTAACCGCGCACCATGGTCAGGCGCCGCAACCCCAGCACACCCCCGGCGCCTGGCCACTGGTCAAAAGTACTTGCCGCCCATGGTCAACCGACTGCCGCCACTGGTCAAAACAAACTGCCGCCAGTGGTCAGTTCTAAGTTGCAGTTGACACGTGCGATCGCGCGGCACGAAAGACTGTTTCGCAAGAGCGGAGTGTCTTTATCCGTCGCGCCATCAAAACGGCGAGCGATGATGGGACTAATCACCCGGCGGGTCAGATTGCCGGCCGTCAGGAACCGCTCATGATCAGGGACCCAGCCTGCGTCAAGGCGGGGCGACCCTGGTGTGTCATTCACAGGGAGACTGCGGCTGGCTCGGCTGAAAACGAAGGAAATGAAGGATTTATCTGTATAGACTTATAAGTGCGTTCAAAGACCCACAAGCACAGTTCGGACTTCTAAGAATTGACCGGACTCACAACCCATTTTCGGAGCACAGAATTTTGGCCTCGCCGACGTCATTCGAGCCGCAGATTTATCGCCCCTTGCCCGAAATCGAGAGGGCCGATGCGATTGTCGGCAGAATCACCAAGGCCATCGCAGTCGGGCTGCTCAAGGTAGGCGAACGTCTGCCCCCCGAAGCGGCCCTATCAGACATGTTTGGCGTGGGCGGTGCGACCCTTCGCGAAGCTTTGGGAGAACTGCGCGAGCGGGGAGTCGTTGAGACCCGGAGAGGCCGGAGCGGGGGAACCTTTGTCGTCAATCAGCCTCAACCTCAAGCCGCCACCATCCGTGAGTGGTTCCTCTCAACGTCAATCTCGGAAATTCGCGACATCGGCGACGAACATTCGGCAATATCGGCCACGACCGTCCGCCTGGCCTGTGAGCGCGCGGAAGCACACGACTTCGACCGGCTGCAGGAACTTGCCCGAGCATTGGTTCTGACCACGACCCCCGCAGAGCGTGCACCAGCTGACAGCCGCTTCCACATCGAGTTGGCAGTATCGGCGCAGTCGCCCAGACTTACCGATGCCGAAATCCGGCTTCAAAACGAAACAGTTCAGCAGCTGTGGACGCCCTTGGCGGTGGCGTTTGATCCCGAATTGGCGACTGCGGAACACCTCGAATTGGTCCGGGCAGTGGCCCAAGACCAACCCGATAAAGCACAGAAGCTGGTGCTTGAGCACATCAGGAGAAACATCTTCCACCTCATTGACTCGAAACTCAGCTTCGGTTACACCCAATCAGTTCAAGAAGACTCATGAGGCGCTTCGCATTTATAGTGATTACCCCACCCTGGGATGAATTCAGGCCGCCGTCCGAGCCACCCTTCTCGGTGACGGTTGCTGGCAGGCATGGGGCATGCGGAAACTTTTTGAGGTTGTTGTTCATGATGATTGCCGCCTTGACGATCGGGGTGGTGAGCCGTGCGGTCAGCAGTCGTAGGCTCTCCGTCCACTGTTCGTTCTAACCCGCGTTCAACTTGTCCGTTTCCGGCATGATGGCGAACACCACCGATTTAGCTTGCCGGCAGGAGTCATTGGGCGCACCCCTGCCTTTCGTCGCAGCACCGCTGGCGGAACTTACGGCGCCCCTGAGTATCACTAAAACCTTGGCCACGGACCGCACGCACGGTGACGCCCGTACTGGCAATTTTTACAAGGATTCCCGGGCACGGGTCTCGCCACCGCCACAGAAGAGCCCGCGCTCGGACCAAGAAGGCCTTACATACCCGAAGGCAAGAACCTCACGACCACCTGGAATCAGCACAGATGCCCAAGGAGGCGAATACACCACACCACAGCTGTGGCAAGCACTGGGTAAGGCCAAGATGGCAGCGGTGACGACACATACCGGCGCTGAGGTCATAAAAAGCAGATTTGACACACCGATCGGGCGAATTGAAGAGTATCGTATCTCCAAACGGGCACGAGTCCGTAAGCTGGATCAGAGCTCGCGGCCGCTAATCAGAGAAGAATTCTGTGGAATTCTCCATCTCAACGTGGCCACGAGCAACTTTCCGGCTACGGCATGACCCCCGATCTACCACCCAACCGGGAAGTTCCGTCAATGAACACCATCACTGAAGTCGTGCATCCAATGATTCTCAGCACCGAAGTCGCACATGCTGCCAACGCTCTCACGTCTTGGATTGGCAACGTTTCGACAGAGATCGAAACACTCTCCACCCGCGTTGCCACCCGGCTTGAGGAAAGTCTCGTCGGCACGTCCAAGATCACTAAGACGGCCCGGGTCGGTTTGGGCGAATTCTCGCAGGAGTTTCTGACGAAGAACACTTATGCTGTCGGCGCTGGGGCGTTCTTCGCCGCGGAATCCGTAAAGGACGGCAGCCGAGCCGTGGAATGGTGGACGCGCAAGGAATCCGGTGTCTTGGGCCGGCTCGATTTTGACCTGACTCCAGGCAGCCATCGGTACTACGACTACGAAAAGCTGCCGTTCTTCTCGACTGCGGCGGCCACAGGTGTGCGGACGCTATGGGGACCGTATGTGGACTACCTCGGCTTCGAAGAATATATTCTTACGTTCGCGGCGCCGCTTTCCGTCCATGGAAACTTTGCGGGGGTGGCAGGGTGCGACATTCGGATCAAGGATTTGGAACCTCTCCTCATGCCAAGTCTACGAGGCATCCCAGGCGATGCCGCCCTCGTCAACGCCAGCAACCGCGTCATTCTCGGTAACTCCGGGATGTACTTGGTTGGTGAGCGGGTCAAATCAAGGACTCCGGAACTGCAGCGCATCGCTCTGGATGTTCCACACCTTGGGCTCTCATTGATCTACGCCAGCTAGCTTCAGCGCGGCCGAAGTAAGCAGGGCCAAGATTCGCATGCGTATGGACCCCACCATCAAGGCATGCGTCCAGCGCCGCACTCAATGTCGATGGACATTTCCTTCGCGTTTCTGGACGCCGTTCCGATGGTCGGGGCTAGTTGGATCATCTCGAAACTGAGGCAGCGGCTTGCTTCGATCGATTCGTCGTCTTGCTCGGACAGTTCGACGCCGACCAGGCGGATCAGGGAGGTCTGTTGTTAAAGGTGCTCACGCCGGCAGTGCACGGGAGGTTCTCCCGACATAGGCCTACGTCCAGTCTCTGCGATCAGGCTCAGGGGTCCCAAAGCTATACTGGAGACATACGAATCATGAGATGAAGCTACTTGAGCGGCCATCAAATCCCATTAGAGGTCTGATTCGTGAACCCGTGATCATGAATAGTGAGTTGAAGGGGCAAGAACTTTGAAAGCTGATGATCGGATGAGGGACCGCTGGAGGCCACGGGTTGGAGACCCTGCCGCTGCGACGCTCATACGCTGCATGCATGCAAGCCTTACACAACTCGCAGCCGTCGTGATTCTTCTGGTAGCTAGCGTTCTGGTTGTTTTGACCCCGACATGGCCCAATTTTCAGCCCGGATTCCGGGGTGCCATTGCCGTCTTGATGTTGATCCTCATTGTCGTCGGCATGGCCATACCGGGCCAACTTCGCATCAAATTGAAAAAGCAGGCATGCCTGGATGCTTTAAGTTACCTTAGAGGTACGCGGCACCCGACGTTGACCGGCATACCGTATCCCGCAATGCGCAGTACGAAGGCTTTCGACAAGTTCATTGAATCCATCACACCAAAACGTCCCGTTTGATAGCCCGATCGCCAATTTTTGACGAATCGCTCCCGTAATGCGGGTTCGGTCAGACCTCTCTCACCGCGAAGTGCGCGTGCTCGCTTACTCAATACGCGTGGCGTGAAGGACAGATTATTTCTCGTTGAGCTGGGACGATGAGTTGCGCTACGCCGCCATCCGAGCCCACGGCGATCGCCGAGGACACTCGTTGTTGGTCCATAAGCAGAACCTAGCCGAAAGAAAGTACCCAACTGCCTCTTGTTGCGCGTCTCAGTTAATCACCGGCAAATTCGGCTTCGTGGTACGGGCAGTTCGGGCACCTCTAAACGAGCGGTGCCAAGTACCCGGACAAGGCGTACCATCATCCCGTATGTGAACACTCGCTTCTTTGTTTCCACCCGCGCTCATGACATTGCTTACACCGCACTCACGACTTCCTTTACACACGGTGTCAGGACATCGCCGACACCGCGTGCATACAATCAGGCCGACCGGCCGCCGGCTCCTGATGGTAATGCTGCTTTTCGTACTCGATCCGCTTAAGGACCCACGCCGGTCTCGGTTCGCGGATACGGGCCCCTTGGACCTGCCACAGCGGCATCAACCGCATGCTTGAGGCAACGCGCACGGACAGCAGTGGGAAGTAGAGGCTTTCTTCCCCGTCGAGCGTGCTGAACATGGTGAATACTGTCGCGTTGGTGACCAGCTGGTGCTCGCCCACCAGGTGGGTGGGCACCTTGAAGATCCGGCCGCGGTAATAGATCTGCGGGCTGGTCCGGTTCACTTACCAGGTCCTCCGGTTGGTCCCGCAGCTTCCCGGTCTCAGGGCTCTGGTCATGGTGAGGTAATTGCTGTGGGTTGTTGGCTGTGATTGTTGATTTTGTAGCGCAGTATGAGCTGGGTGCCGGGGTAGCGGGTTTCGGTGCTGGTGAGGTGGGCGCAGAGTTCTTTGATGGCTGCGGTTTTTGCCTTCGTTGGCAGCGGGTTCAGGGTGATGGTGAGGTAGCCGGGGTCTGTGGTGTCGATGTCGCCGGTTTGGTTGAGGGCCTGGCGCATGAGGGCGTGGGCTTCCTGGTCGGCGCGTTTGTATCCGGTGTTGGTGCGGATCTCTCTCGCGATCGTTACCGCGGTGTTGTAGGCGGCCATCCGGATGCCGTGATGGATCAGTTTCGTCTCGGTGTCCAGGACTTGCTGGCCGGGGTTCAGGTCCCCGAGCCGGACCTTCGCCGGAATGCTCTTATGCACCTTCTCGGCAGTTGCCAGGGCGTTTTCGGCTTCCCAGACCGGTGCCATGACCTGGTTGTGCATGGCACTGGTCACCGTGACCTCACCGGCACCTTCTGCCGGGGTTTTCAGTGCCAGCAGGTTCGCATCCGCGATCGCGGCGGCCTCGGCGTGGGCATTCCTGGCGGCAACAACTTTTTGGTAGGCCTTCTTCTTGGCCGGTTCCGGCACCATCCGGTCCTCATTGTCATCGGTGCTGGCGTAGGAGTCGTGGGAGTCCAGCTCGAAGCGCAGGCGGGCGTACCGGAACTGGTTTTCCTGGCGCCAGCGTGATCCCATCCGATACACGACCTCCCCGGCACCCATGGTGAGGTCGGTGGTGAGGATGTGGATTTGCCGGGTGCCGCCACCGGTCGCTGCAACGATGCGGCTGAGCTGGCGGATGTTCAGGACTTCCCCGGTTTTCTTCGTGGCAGCGAGGGGCAGGTCAACCACCGTGTCAGCGACCGACCACTTCCGTGTCTGCCCGTGCTCGTCAATATGGGTGACCTCCGCAAACAACTTCTCTTCCACGTTTTTGCTGGCGCCCTTGCGCCAGGTCAGCACATCAAAGCCGCGTTCTGCCATGTGTTTGAACAAATCCGGGGACCAGCCGCCCCGGTCAAAGCCGACCAGTACGCGCCGGTCGTCCCCGACGGCTGTGCGCAGCTCTGGCAGGAGGTCGCGCAGCTCGGTGGCCAGGGACGCGCCCGGTTCTGCCATGACAACGAAGATGGGGGAACCGTGGGCGTCGGTGACCCAGGTTTCCTCCGTGGCCGGGACGGGGAACTTGAGCCGGGTGGAGTAGATCTTTCCAATCTTCTTGGTGCCCTGGTAGGCGCGCACATGCCCGTCAACATAAAGCACCGCGGCCAGGTCCTCGCCCTCGGGGCCCGTTGCTGTGAGGTGGTGTTTGGCCAGGGCGGCGATCAGCTCCTGCGCCTTGCCGTCCTGCACGAGTTGGCTGATGCGGCGGCGGATCGTTTTGACTTCCGGGGCCCGGTCCAGCCCCAACACCCTCCCGAGTTCCACCGGGTCGAAGCGGGTGGCGCCCTCGGCCCTGGCTTCCCCGGCCAACGCCCGCAGCACGGCATCAATCAGGATCGTTTCCAGCCCGTAAAACCCGTCCGGCAAAGAACCGTACACTTCCTTCGCGCAGGCCAGCAGCCCGGTGGTTTCCAGCGCCGGCAACGCCAGGAACAGCCCGGCATGGCGAATGCGGGCGGCGGGGGCAAACACCGGTTCCGCGCACTCAAGGAGCCCGGACCGTGCCGCGGCCCGCTCGGCCGTGCGGGGCACCGGTTCCGGCAGTATCGGCAGCTGTGGCTGCGGGCCCGCTGCCATGCCCTCCAAGTCAGTGGCTGCCGGCGCTGCCTCTGTCGAGACGGTCATGGCCATGGCGCGCCGGACCGTGTCCGTGGAAACCCCGGTCGCTTCGGCGGTGGCCCGCAGGCTCGCCCCGCCGGCACGAACACGCTGGATTTCTGCTGCTTTCTCCCCGGTCAGCAGGGACGGGCGTTTGGGGCCCTTCTTTACCGGCGCCAACCCCACCAGGCCCGCGCCCTGAAGGGACTTGCGCCAGCGCCGCAACGATTCCGTGTTGATACCGAATGCTGCGGCGACCTCGTTGACCTGGGCGGCGCCAGTATCGACCAGCTGTGAGGCCGCCAAGCGGCGCAACCCGTCCTGACCGGGACCCCACACGTAGGCCAGCTGCCCGTTGATGAAGACCTTCCCGCCCGTGGAGTTCTCCAGCAGGGCCGCACGCTCGCCCATGAGCACGGCGCCGAGGCCTGGCAGCACGGGAAAGGCGGTTTGGGTGGTCATTGAAACCATTGTTTCACCCACCCACACAGAAAATCATCACGCCCTTATTATCTCACAAGCCGGGTGCGATTAATAGCCTTTCCAGAAGAAGATTCGCCGCAAATTCAACGAACTACCGTCACCCCACCGCTACCGTGTCCAGAGCCCTGGGTCTGGGCGGGGAGGGCTTCCTGGGACTGCTGCTGCCTGGCCAGGAGCGCGCCGCCGCGGTCGCCAGATGGCTCAGCCGCCCTGTGGGCAAGCTGCTTATCGCGATACGCGGCGTGGGTGGCATGCAGCTGGGCAATATCGATCGGGGTGCCATCGGAACCGCGGTGTTCCCCGGCTTCCCACGCCTGGGCGGGGGTGAGGTGGGTGCTTCCGACCTTCAGGGACTGATGGCGTCGCCGGTGGTTGTAGTGCTCCCTGAAGCGGACCAGGAGCATGGCGAGTTGCTCAAGGTTCTTCGGGGCATGAGCATCAAGAAACCGGGTCAGGGTTTGGTGACTGCGTTGCCTTGGCCATACGCTGGCGGATCCGCAGCACGAGTTCCTTGGTCTGGTCCCCGTAGATTCTCACCGCCGTCTTCGGGGCCCTGGAGTGCGGGTTCAGCGCCTTGTTGCCTTCGGCGATGTAGCTCTAGACTTTGTAATAGGAGGGGCGGCTGACGCCCAATTGCATGCAGAGCTACGAGATACTGGCAGAGTCTGGCAGGCCCGGGTCGAACTCAATGATTTGACGGCGAATCGAAGCCGATAATGTATTTGACACTCCTCATTATCGGAAAGCCTGTAGTCAAACCCGGGTCTGCCACGCATCTGATACCTGTAAGCGATGTCATGAGAGATCTTGTATGCGATGTCCTGAGTGATGCTGTAAACGAAGTCCCGAGAGATCACATACCACCATCCCGTATTCGCCAATCACCAGGAGTAGTCGCGTTATGCCTTCCTTCCGCGGTTCCTAGGTTGGTCCTGGACGTTCTCCATGGGCGGCGTCAGGCTGACGTCAGCCCCTGTTTTTAGGTTTCGGAGTGAGGACATAAAGAACGAATGACCCGGTGCTGGTTAACGCAAACGTCGATCTGAGGTTTGTCAAGGGTTCGAACGAGTCAGGGACACCCCTATCCGCCGAAACTTTTATCCGACCGGGAATTCCATCTCAAAAGTCACTACTCGTGGAATCGGATCATATTTCCTCGTATCGAAATGAATGCGACTCCAACCCTTCCGGATTGGGGCCGTAGATGGTGACCATCCGGGAGTAGACGGGGGCCCAGTATCGACCTACTCCGCCAGGATTGACGCGCGCAGCATCGCCCGGCTTCAGGATCACAGTCTGGCCTTGGCTCTCGATATGGAGTTCGCCTTCCACCACGAAATTGGTCTCGCTATGCGGGTGAAAGTCTTCCCAGGCACAGGCCTCCAACTCCCACTCCGAGAGTATGAAGTCATCCCATGGGCCGATGGGGCGGGAATTTACGAACCGGCAGCGTAAACGTGGTCCCGCGATCTCCATCGGAGCCATACGCTCTCCTGGCCAGAAATCGATTGCCTTGCAGGTCGTCGGTGTCGGGCGGGACTGCTTCTGAGTGGTACTCGTGTTCATGGTTCCAACCGTTTCTTGAAAGACTGCGGAATAATGTCGGGCCGGGAGATTCTCTGGGGAGAACCGAAACCAGACGCCTTGGGCGACTGTTGTAGTGATGCGCGTAACTACGTGCAAGAATCAATGCACGATTTCTGCGATTATTTTGGAGTGAAAATCAACAAGGTTCTTGCGTTGTGCGGATCCTCATTAACTCCAAGATTGTCGGCTGCATGGCCGACCAACCGTGGCCGATCTCACACACACTTAGACATCTACGGCGACAGCGGCGGGCGTGCCGGTATCTACGTCCTGCGAAGAGCCGTGCAGGTAGCGTTCCAGGGAGTCATCCATGGCGTTGAGCCAACGCGTGTGGTGCTTGGTGGACACGGTGCCGGTGACGACCGAGCGGTGGACGGCGTCGCGGTAGCCGAGGATGTCCGTGTGCTTGTTGTGCATCCAGTCCTTGAATAACTGGGAAACGGCATCCAGATCAAAAGCCGGGTAGTCGGTGGCGTTGATGAGCTCGCGTAAGTAGTCGGACTGGTAGTCGGCCTCGGAGTCGTGGTCCAACAGGGCGGCCAGGCGTTCGAGCCAGAGCTGGACGTCCGCATCGCGCTCGGCCAGGGATGGCAGGGCAATTTTGCCGGTCATGACGTCGCGCGCAAACCAGGCCTGCGCGTCAAACATGTTGAAGGTGTAGTACTGGTCCTGCGCCCCTAGGTAGAACAGATTCGTGTTCTGCTGCCACACCACGCCCTTGTAGAGGTTCGCAGGGTACAGCACGTTCGGCGACCTAAGCGAGAGCTCGCTGGGCAGGAACGGGTACTTGTGCTGATATCCGGTGCACAGCACGACGACGTCAAACTCACCTTGGGTGCCGTCGCTAAAGTGCGCAATGCCGCCGTCAAAATGTGTGACGAGCGGGCGCTCCACCGTGTTCCAAGGCCAGTGATAGCCCATAGGTGCCGTGCGGTAGCTAAGGGTGATGGACGCGGCACCCATCTTGTGGGCCTGCATGCCAATGTCCTCGGCCGAATAGCTGCTGCCGATCATAAGCAGCCGCTTGCCGGCAAAGCGCTCAGCACCCCGGAAATCGTGGGCATGCAGCACCTCGCCCGGGAAGGTTTTAATGCCTTTGAACTCGGGGACTGCAGGGACGGAGAAATGGCCTGTGGCGACAACGAGCTTGTCGAACACGTGCGTCTCAGTGAAGTTGGTTTTGAGGTTCTCAACCGTCACTGTGAATTCCTGCGTTTCCTCGTTGTAGCTGGTGTGGCGTGCCACGGTGTTGAAACGGACGTATTTTCGGACGTCCGACTTTTCCACGCGGCCCTTGATGTAGTCAAAGAGGACTTCGCGAGGCGGGAAAGAGGAGATGGGCCGGCCAAAGTGCTCGTCAAAGGAGTAATCCGAGAACTCCAGGCATTCCTTGGGCCCATTGGACCACAGATGCCGGTACATGCTGGAGTGGACGGGTTCGCCGTGGTTATCGAGGCCGATGCGCCAGGTGTTGTTCCATTGGCCGCCCCAGTCGTCCTGTTTTTCAAAACAGAGGATTTTGGGGATCGCGGCGCCTTTTTGGCGTGCCGATTCAAACGCCCGCAGTTGTGCCATGCCGCTAGGGCCTGCACCAATGATTCCGACTCGTAGGACCATGGTTCTCTCCTTTTGCATTGAATCTTTTGAGGTTGTTATTGTGCAACGTTCTGGGTGAGCATCATTGGCCACGCCGGCAGCCTCCGTTGATGCCTTTTGCAATTGCGGCTGATGCCTTGGTATTCGCCCCTGTCTGCCAGGAACAAAATGGCCCGCTGCGTGGGAAAAAGCGTTGTGCTGAACTTCCGCACCAAAAACCCGCACACACATTCACATTTGCTCGGGCCCCACAATGCTCACGGTGGAACTGGAACGGGCAGGGCGGGTGCGTGGACTCAATGTCAGGAGGGCAGACAGTTTCTCGCTCGGTCTGCCCTCCTGTGATTGCGAGATTAGCTCATTGCAGGGACGCCTTGCTCGTCTTCTTCAGCATCCGCCAAGATGTCCAAATCAACTGTGGAATGTTCCTTCAGCACACCCGTGTGGTGCCTGATACGCAGCCGGTAGAGCAAGATACCGACGACTACGACGAAGACGACGAAGATAACCCCGCCCCACTGCAGGTACCACTCGAACGGGGCCACTGAGTTGTAGATCGCCTGACGAGGCCAGATCAGGTTGACGGTCATTGCCGCTCCCCACACGACAGCAATGAGATTGACGATGAAGCCCCACTTACCCAGGCTGAACCCTGTCTCCGTCTCATCGTCAACCAGTGGCCACCTCTTCCGGAACCTACTAAGGAGCATCGGAAAGGTAACCAGCAAATAGGCCATGTAGATCAGGACGATTCCAATGGTGGAAACAATCGTAAAGATGGCGGGCTGGCCGATATTGACCAGCAGCGGAATGAGGGCGAGAACGCCAATGGTGATGGCAGCCACCGTGGGGGTCTTGCGAACCGGGTGCACTCTCGCAAGCTGGCGGCTAAACGGCAAGTTGTTGTCCCGCGCCATGGCGAACATCATGCGGATGGCCGCAGCATGGATGGCGAGTGCGCAGACAGTGATTGCAATCACGACGCAGACCAGGAAGGCCTTGCCAAAGGGTCCGCCAAGAATCGACAGGACGAGGTACTGCATGCCTCCGTCTGCTTGCCCGAGCTTGGGGTCGGACAGGTTCGGGGCAGCCATGAGAGCAGTGAGGAGCACTGCCCCACCCAGGATGAAGGATGCCGTTACGGCCCTAATGATTGCCCTCGGCGCGGTTTTCTTCGGGTTCATGGTTTCTTCACCGAGGGAACTGGCGGTGTCGAAACCGTACATGGCATAACCAGAAGCCATGGATGCGACAAGGAACGCGCCGAAGTATCCAAGGGCTTGGCCATGACCCGTTCCAAGGGTGTTGAAAACAACCCCGGGCCCACGGTGCGCGTGGAATGCCAGAGCAAGTACCAGGAACACAGCCGCGAAGAGTTCCACAAACACGCCGATGCTGTTGATCTTCGTCAATAGCTTGACACCAAACGCATTCACGAGAGTGGTAAATATGATCAGGAGTGTTGCAAGCACGACACCGTTGAGCGCGAAATCGTAGGTGCCGGTTCCGTCACCTACCATCTGGAAGCCGGTCCAGATCTGCGGCAGCGTAATCTGAAGAGACAATGCGACAGCACCGACTGTCACGATCGAGGCGACCAACAGCAGCCAACCTGCCATCCATGACGACGTTTTCGAGGCAAGCTGCTTGGCCCAGTTGTATACAGCGCCAGCGACCGGATACCGGCCCGCGAGCTCGGCAAAACAGAGCGCGACCATCAATTGACCGACGAATACCAGGACCCAGGT
Organism: Arthrobacter dokdonellae; assembly: GCF_003268655.1. Taxonomy (NCBI): domain Bacteria; kingdom Bacillati; phylum Actinomycetota; class Actinomycetes; order Micrococcales; family Micrococcaceae; genus Arthrobacter; species Arthrobacter dokdonensis. The sequence goes on from NZ_CP029642.1 coordinate 4,066,006, forward strand.
CCACCAATAGGCTGGCCCTCCGGTACCGAAGCCAAAGTAGAAAAGCTGAAAAACACTCGTGAGGATGGAAATATAGCTGACGCCGGCCGCGAAGCTCGCGAATTTACCGATACTCCGGTCAAGCGACTGCGTGTAGCCAAAGTGGTCAAGCCCGCTTGTGTCGTGTTTTGGTGGGTGTGACATGTGAGAGTCCTTCTCTTTTGTTTTCCCTGGGGTGCTGGGCCGGTTCATTGTTCGTGCCCGTTGCAGCAGTGTGTGGTGGTGGTGGTTTGCTGTGTGGGGAGGTTGAGGGTGGGGTTTTGGTTGAAGAAGCCGTGGGGTTCGAGCGTGAAGCCGATGTTTTGGCGGGGCATGACGGGCCAGTCTTCGAGGCGGACGACGTGGTGCATGCCGAAGGTGTACCAGACCACGAGGTCTTTATCGACGATGTTCCGGTCGGCTTGGGTCCAGGCGGGCAGGCCGTCGTCGGCGCCGGTGCTTTGGTTGGGGAATTCCCCGGCGGCGAAGCGTTCGGTGCGGTCGTAGGCGGTGACCCAGAGGTTGTTGCGGGCGAACTGGGCGCGCTGGCTGACGTAGGACTGGTCGCCGGCGGCCAGGGTGATGGCGTTGGTGGGGATGAGGCGGTACGCTACGGGTTCGTCCACGATGTTCGTGCTGTCGTGGTTGACGATCTTCCAGAAGCGGTGCTTGGATGCGTCGGCCTTGCGGATGGCTGCTTGTTCGGTTTCCAGGAGCCGGTCCACGGCCTTGAAGGCGGTGTGGGTGGGGTTGTTCTCGGGGATTTCCATGTCGACTTCGTAGACGGCGTTGCGTGGCCCGTCGATTTCAAAGTCCATGCGGACGTTGAACATGTGCTGGTGGATGGGTCCGTAGAGTCCGTCGTTGTTTAGGGCCTGCCCGTACGGGGTCTTCTCGCCGGGGTGCTGGGCGGCGGTGGAGAGGATGCCGGTGGCCTTGACGAGGAACTCGATGCTCCCGTCGAGGTAGAGGTGCCAGTAGAAGGCGTATTCGTAGTTGGCGACGGTGGCGATGAAGGAGATCACGAGCTTGCGGGAGCGTCGGACTTCGGCGGTGCCTTCGCGGAAGTCGAAGTGCTTCCACATGATGCTGTCGTCTTCTTCATGCATGCAGATGGCGTTTTCGATGGTCATCGGGTTGCCGTGGCTGTCGGTGGTGATGCCGTCGAAGTACTTGATCTCGCCCAGGCAGTCGCAGCCGAGCTTGAGGGAGTTGGCCATGTTGCCGATGTTGTATTCACCGGAGTCGAAGGCGTTCTTCTTTGCCTGCACCGGTGCGGGGTCGCCGTAGGGGACGACCATTTCCGAGAGGGAGGCCCTGTTGATCACGGGCCGTTCCACGCCCTGGTCGCGGAACCGCAGCTGGTGAAGGACGAGGCCTTCGCGGGGGGTGAAGCCGACACGGAAGGACCAGTCGGCCCACTGGACGTGGTTGCCGGTGACCTTGAAGGAAGCGCCTTCGGGCTGGGTGATGGAAATGGGTTTGAGGTCCGTGCGGGCCGGGCCGACGTACTCGGGCAGGTAGTTCCCGCTGGCACGCGGCACGGGGATGGACTCGTTGTCCTCGACCTTGACAACCTCCCCGGAGCTGAGGTCGTAGAAGACAACGAAGTTCTCGATCGGGTGTGCGTAGGGGCTGTCGGTGGGATTCTCGCGGACGAAGACCAGGGCGCGCATCAGGCGCCGGCCCTGGGCGTCTTCGCCGAAGTAGCCCACGGACCACGGCTCAAAGCAGACCAGACCCAGATTGGTCAGGCCCCGGGCGGCCAGGGCCGCGATGACGTCCCGGTCCTTCCGACAGGCTTCCTCGCACTCGGCAAACTCATCCAGCATAAAGGGCGGCTGAACGCCTGAAGCCAGCTGCGTCCACCCCGACACGATGCCGGAGTCAAGGTCGACCACGGCCGCGTATGCATTTCCCGTGCCCCGGTCCACCAGGACGGCGTCGGCCTCACGGACCGTTGCACTGCCGGCCCGCAACAATTCCTTGGCCGGCTCACGCAACTCAACGCTGATGAAACGGAACGACTCCGCCGCGGCCTGGCCCTCCTTCAAGATCGAAACCGCCCGGGAAATCTCAGCCCGCGACAACGGATCCAGGGGGTGCGAAACGCCTACTACGGTGTGGGCTTCAGTACTGACAGACATGCTATTCTCCTTGATTCTTAATACAGGACGATTCTGGGATCAAACCGGGAGCTACCTGACCCTGCATCCGGGGTCGGCCTCCCAGTAGCCAACCGACAGGGCCCTGGTCTACCGGCAGTGAACCAGCATCTCGACGTGGTTCCCACGTCAAAGATCCTTGGATTGTCAGAACTGTTCGTCTTTGTCAGAACTGTTCATTTTTGGGTGGATGTATGGCCGCGCCGACAAACCCGACGTCCTCTATTTGTGAAAGGCCAACCGGGCTCCGCGCCGGTACTGCTGACGTGATGCCGGTCACCTACGTTCTATCCCCACAGCAAAAGTACGCTTCAAAATCTAGTTAGTCGATATGTTTAAGGAATAAATCTTTCCAGAAGGCGGTTAAACTTCCCCAGGCAGCTTGAACCTCCCGCAACAGGGGTAGGCAGCCACTACGGTCCCGGGCGTCGGTTCACGACTTCCTACTACCCAGTAGTGCGTGCGCCGCCCACTACGTTCCTTGCTTCCCAGGGATCCGCTGGTTCTGCACATAGGCGACCGGGACGCCCCAATGATCCCTGAAATTCAAGCGCCATTACCGGTCCGGGACACGCTGCCTCTGGGGTAGGGACACGCGGCCTCTGCGGTCCGCGCGCGAATGCTTTGACCGAGAGCCTCGGCCAAGTCCCGGCCCCACGCAGCCCTTCTTCAAAGTCTTTTGGCCAGGCACTACAGAGGCGGCGTGTCTTCCCGGATCCTGAATGAACCTCAGACTTCGGAGATTCCCTTCTTTTGTATTCATCCCAAGTTCCGCGGGGCTTGGCGGCGAGAAGCAGGGTCCGACTGGCAATACTTGGTCGTCGACAGCCGAGGTCACTCGTGCCGAGAGTCTTCGGCTTTGCATCGGGTACTGGGCCCTAGTCCGGGCACGGCTGACACCTGATTTCCTCGGCGAAGATGCTCGCAACGATCATGATCGATTCCCGAGGTGATGGCGCCGAGTGCGGACCTCAGGGCCCGATCGCAGGACATTTACACGTCGTCGTCAAGCCCTTTCGGCGCTGTCCCCGACACCAGAAGAAGGACCGGGGCGCGCTGGCTAGGCAGCGCACCTGACAAAAACGATGGCTCACAACATGAAGAGACCGGGAAGGCACCACCCGGTGTCAACACACGCGATTGTGGCCAAGTTTCCGACGGGCAGGCGCCCCGCCTGCGAGCTTACCGTAACGAACCCATCGCCAGGGCGGCACCGGAAACAACCGAAGAGACGAAAATATTCAATGCTAAAAAGGACTGGACTAGATGAATTAAGAGGCGTAGCTTTACATTCAGGAAGGAACTAACGTGATCGGCATCACGCCCGTGGAGTTCGGAGCAGATCTTCGCTGACCCTCCATCCAATGGAGGACGTCTGGTTTGCAAGCGGTCCCTTTCTGAGCCCCGACCGGGGTACTACCAACACTATCCATAGGAGAAAACCATGGAAACCACCACAATCGGAACTCTGATCAAGGCCGGGTCCATTCACAAGGTTGAAGGCGGATATCTTGGGCTGCCCTCGATGAACGAGACGGGAGTTGAAGCCGCCATCGGCGACTCCCTGCACAACCCGGAGGGCTCGGTCATGAGCGCCGGTTTCTTCGAACTGAAGGCCTCCGAGCCCCTGGTCTACACATACACGTACGACGAAATGAAGGTCGTTGTCCAAGGCGAATTCATCCTCACCGACCAAGACACAGGGGAAACCACGCACGCCAAGGAACGCGATGTGCTGTTCTTCCCCAAGGGAACAACAGTGAAGTTCGAAACCCCCGACTACGCACTCGGGTTCTTCACCGGCCACCGCTCCTTCGCACCCTAAGACGCACCATGCATTCCGTATCCATGACTGCGATGGAACGCGCATACTGTGATCCAGGTTTCCGTGGACTCATCTGCGTGTCGTTTGGTAAAGCTGACTCCCTCACTGCGGACTACTACAACGGTGGCCAGCGTCGGCATGTCATTCACTTCGACGATGCAAACACGGAAACCCTTTCGCATCTGAGGTCCACAATCGAGCTGGCCTGCGTGGGCGTCCGTCTCGTCCTCATAGGGCCACTGGTCGACATTCAGGCGGCTGCCGCCGTGGCTGCGGAATGCGGCCTGGTCGAAGAGGAAGTGACGCTCGTGGGGGACCGATCCGACCATCTTAGGGTCTTCTGCGCACATTGTCGCGCCGTGACAAGGACCGTTGAGCCGATCGGTTCTGAATTCGAGTGTCAAGGATGCACCACTGTCCTGTCGATCTCTAACCATTTTTCCCGGCGCATCGCTGCATACCTGGGATTCTCCGCACATGCCGAGGAGGCAGCATGACAGCGACAGCAGTCCAGGCCAAGGTCCACCCTGCGGTCAAGGGCGGACTTGAGCTTGAGGTCACGGGCGTCAGTCCCCAGACGGACGCGATTACCAGCATTACTTTTGTTGATCCATCGGGGGCCGCACTGCCTTCCTACGTGCCGGGGAGCCACCTTGTGGTCCAATGCGGGACTGGCGCCAACGCGTACTCACTCACCGGATCGGGCACCGCCCCGTCCGAATACACCATCTCGGTTCTTCAGGTCGAAGACGGTGCTGGCGGCTCAAGGGCCATGCACCGGCTCAGCGTCGGAGACCGCGTGCATGCGGCCCGTCCTCGCAGCGCCTTTGCACCCACCTCCAATGCCACCCATTTTCTCCTGGTTGCGGCAGGGATCGGCATCACCCCGGTGCTTTCACACGCCCGGTCCGCTGCCGAATGGGGCACGGCAGCGGACCTGATCTACGTGCACCGGCCGGGGGCGGGGGCCCACGTTGCCGAAGCACGGGAATTGCTCGGACCCGCCTTGACCGAATGCGGCGACCGGGCCAGTTTCCAGAAGGTCTTGGCCGAAAAGCTCACGACCCAGCCACTGGGCACCCATCTCTACGTCTGCGGGCCGCTGGCCTTCATGGATGCAGTCCTGGACCAGGCCCGGGAGCAGGGATGGTCGACGGCCCGGCTGCATTCAGAAGCGTTTGGCGCCGCCGAGCTGGACGCGGGCGAACCCTTCACCGTGACCCTGGCCCGCAGCGGCACCCGCTTGGACGTGCCGGCCGGCGTTTCCCTGCTGGAAACCCTAGAAAGCGCGGGCAAAAGCATTCCCAACATGTGCCGCAAGGGCATCTGCGGGGAATGCGCCATCCCGGTCCTTCGCGGGACACCCCAGCACCGGGACCTCTACCTGAACGATCAGGAAAAGGCCGAGAACACCACCATGATGTGCTGCGTTTCACGCAGCCAGGATGAAGAATTGGAGTTGGACCTTTGAGCACCATCATCACCGACAAAGACCTGGACACCGCCGTCCTGCCGGAACGGATCCGACGCTTCCCCTTCCCCTTTTCCGCTGACAGCTACCGCTACAGCGCCAATGTGGAACCCGCCCATAAAACAGTCCCGACCGAGGTCGGCTCCTGGGGATCCTTCCTGATCGACATCGACGAACACTACCTCTCCGAGCTCCAGGAACGAGAGGAAATCCTGAACAAGGACCCCTCACGCACAGCAGTCCTGCCCCACATGCGATCCGCCGTCTGGGACGCCATCACCACCCTGCTGCCCATCATGGCCGAAGAATACCCGCACGCGATGTCCTACCACCGAGAGGGCAACGCCTGCCGCTGGACAAACACCCTTCAGAACCTGGAACTGGAATTCACCATCGGCGACGACGATTCCCTCCCCATGGGGCCCCTACGCTTCCTCGGCAGTCAAATCCAGGACGACCTCGTTTTCCTCGACCCCCGTGAAGACACCCTGTGGCTGGACGCAGGCCTTGTCACCTTCGCCGCCGACTGGTCCTTCGGATTCGACGTGGGCATGAAGTTCATGGAAGTGCACACCCCCGTTCCCCGTGTCCAAACAGAACCCGTCATCAACCGGGCCCATCAATTCCTCCTCCGGCTACAACCCGGGGAAGAATTCCGCCGGACCAACTGGACAATGACCATAGGCCAGCGCCTGGACACCTCCACCGAAACCTACCCGCAATGGGGACCAGACCGCGGCACCATCGCCGACGACCCAGACCTGCCAAGCAAGCTCCACCTGCGAGTGGAAGTACAACACATGCTCTGCCTCCCACACTCCGGAGCCGTCCTTTTCCTCATCCGGTCCTACCTGCTCCCCCTAACCGACATCGCCCAAGTACCCCCCTGGCGCGAACGCCTCGGCCACGTCCTCGCCGAACTCCCCGAAGACATGGCCGACTACAAAGGCATCACCCGCTACCGCAACGCCGCATCAAACTGGCTGCTAAACGTCTAATAGTCGGCGAAGTCACCCGTCTCCCGTTCCACTCGTCACACGTAACACCTCATTTTCAAAACCACATGGTCCCTCGTCCTGTATTAAGAATCAAGGAGAATAGCATGTCTGTCAGTACTGAAGCCCACACCGTTGTAGGCGTTTCGCACCCTTTGGATCCGTTGTCGCGGGCTGAGATTTCCCGGGCGGTGTCGATCTTGAAGGATGGCCAGGCCGCGGCGGAGTCGTTCCGTTTCATCAGCGTTGAGTTGCGTGAGCCGGCGAAGGAATTGTTGCGGGCCGGCAGTGCAACGGTCCGTGAGGCCGACGCCGTCCTGGTTGACCGTGGCACGGGAAATGCATACGCGGCCGTGGTCGACCTTGACTCCGGCATCGTGTCGGGGTGGACGCAGCTGGCTTCAGGCGTTCAGCCGCCCTTTATGCTGGATGAGTTTGCCGAGTGCGAGGAAGCCTGTCGGAAGGACCGGGACGTCATCGCGGCCCTGGCCGCCCGGGGCCTGACCAATCTGGGTCTGGTCTGCTTTGAGCCGTGGTCCGTGGGCTACTTCGGCGAAGACGCCCAGGGCCGGCGCCTGATGCGCGCCCTGGTCTTCGTCCGCGAGAATCCCACCGACAGCCCCTATGCGCACCCGATCGAGAACTTCGTTGTCTTCTACGACCTCAGCTCCGGGGAGGTTGTCAAGGTCGAGGACAACGAGTCCATCCCCGTGCCGCGTGCCAGCGGGAACTACCTGCCCGAGTACGTCGGCCCGGCCCGCACGGACCTCAAACCCATTTCCATCACCCAGCCCGAAGGCGCTTCCTTCAAGGTCACCGGCAACCACGTCCAGTGGGCCGACTGGTCCTTCCGTGTCGGCTTCACCCCCCGCGAAGGCCTCGTCCTTCACCAGCTGCGGTTCCGCGACCAGGGCGTGGAACGGCCCGTGATCAACAGGGCCTCCCTCTCGGAAATGGTCGTCCCCTACGGCGACCCCGCACCGGTGCAGGCAAAGAAGAACGCCTTCGACTCCGGTGAATACAACATCGGCAACATGGCCAACTCCCTCAAGCTCGGCTGCGACTGCCTGGGCGAGATCAAGTACTTCGACGGCATCACCACCGACAGCCACGGCAACCCGATGACCATCGAAAACGCCATCTGCATGCATGAAGAAGACGACAGCATCATGTGGAAGCACTTCGACTTCCGCGAAGGCACCGCCGAAGTCCGACGCTCCCGCAAGCTCGTGATCTCCTTCATCGCCACCGTCGCCAACTACGAATACGCCTTCTACTGGCACCTCTACCTCGACGGGAGCATCGAGTTCCTCGTCAAGGCCACCGGCATCCTCTCCACCGCCGCCCAGCACCCCGGCGAGAAGACCCCGTACGGGCAGGCCCTAAACAACGACGGACTCTACGGACCCATCCACCAGCACATGTTCAACGTCCGCATGGACTTTGAAATCGACGGGCCACGCAACGCCGTCTACGAAGTCGACATGGAAATCCCCGAGAACAACCCCACCCACACCGCCTTCAAGGCCGTGGACCGGCTCCTGGAAACCGAACAAGCAGCTATCCGCAAGGCCGACGCATCCAAGCACCGCTTCTGGAAGATCGTCAACCACGACAGCACGAACATCGTGGACGAACCCGTAGCGTACCGCCTCATCCCCACCAACGCCATCACCCTGGCCGCCGGCGACCAGTCCTACGTCAGCCAGCGCGCCCAGTTCGCCCGCAACAACCTCTGGGTCACCGCCTACGACCGCACCGAACGCTTCGCCGCCGGGGAATTCCCCAACCAAAGCACCGGCGCCGACGACGGCCTGCCCGCCTGGACCCAAGCCGACCGGAACATCGTCGATAAAGACCTCGTGGTCTGGTACACCTTCGGCATGCACCACGTCGTCCGCCTCGAAGACTGGCCCGTCATGCCCCGCCAAAACATCGGCTTCACGCTCGAACCCCACGGCTTCTTCAACCAAAACCCCACCCTCAACCTCCCCACACAGCAAACCACCACCACCACGCACTGCTGCAACGAGAACTAACACACGTCGCAGGACTAACGAAAGACGCCGACAATTCCACTCCCCCGGGCGCTACTCGAAGCGCCCGGCGGACGCGAACCGGAGGACGCCTTTAACGAACTGAACTGGGGCTTGAGAAGAACCAGCCCCAAACAGGCGGTCCCCGATGCTGCTGTCAACAGCAGCTTCGGGGACAGCACCCGTACCTAACCCCAACCCAGTAGTGGGAGTGTAATCCGCGTGTTCAATATCCCTGCAATTACCTGGCCCCTCACGGCCGTCCTGCTGCTGAGCGGATGCAACCACCTCCTGCAGGCGGCAAGGTCGCGCCAGCGCACGGAGCAGGTCAACAACACCCTCCACGCCCTCATGCACGTGCTGATGGCGGCCATGTTGTGGAACCTCGCACCGTCGACCATGCTGGCCCAGATCGCAGTCCTTACCGGCGCGGCTCTGTGGTTTATTATTCAGGCAGTCGCCCGGCCGGAATTCAAAACACTCTGCGCGGACGGCCACGGTCGGCTCAAATGCGTTTACCACAGCCTCACCATGGCCGGCGCCGCCCTCATGATCGCAATGATGGCCCCCCAGACCACCACCAGCCACCAAACCGCTCCCCCAAACGCAATGGACGCAATGGCCGGCATGGGCAGGATGACCATGTCGCACAACCACCACGCAATGGCAGCCCCTCTCAACACCACGGCTGGAGTATCAATGGACCACTCCCCCGCCCTGGCCATCCTGCTCACAGCCATCTTCACAGCAGCAGCCATCACATTCATCATCCTTCTCCTGCGTGCCCGGGCCACGAAAAACACCCACTACCCCAGATCAGCCCACAGACTACCCCCCCAGGCAGAACACGGGCTCGAAGCACTCGGCGCCGCCGCCATGGCCCTCATGTTCGCCACCATGACAACATGAACGGATACGCGGCTTCGCTATGGTGCATCCCTTGGCCGGCGTTCACCGTATCAATTCTTCAATCAACGAAATTGGTCTCCCCACTCCGAAAATCAAACAGCTGCTCCCAATCAGGAGCTTGAACGCTTCCTGTTCATCTCATTTTCCAGAGAACAGCTCAATGTCCGAATATCGAAAAGGAAAGTAGCCGCATCCATGACGCCCACCGATGTCCACACCATTCTTACCTCCGATTCTAAAACCGCCGAGACGAGCAGGTCCCTGAGAGCCGTGGTTGGTCAGACGTTTGACGCTGTCCTATTCGACATGGACGGCACGCTCATTGACTCAACCCCTGCGGTGCGTCGGTCTTGGCTCGCGTGGGCGGCTGAACGTGGACTCGATGCCTCATTCCTTGACGCCCGCCACGGACACCCCGCCCGGGATATTGTGGCTTCATTGGTACCGCTCGAGGAGTTCGACGCAGCCTTTGAGCGCATTCAACAGATTGAGATCGCCGACACCGACGATATCATCATCCTTCCAGGCGCCAGTGAAGCGCTCACTGCCATCGGTGAATACCGCAAAGCCATTGTCACCTCCTGTACGCGGCCCCTTGCAGCGGCACGAATCATGGCTACTGGGCTGTTCCCACCTAGAGTGGTGGTGACTGTCGATGACGTCTTGCACGGAAAACCGGATCCCGAACCATTCGCGCTCGGCGCCCGATGGCTGGGCTTCGAACCTGGGCGCTGCCTCGTAGTTGAGGATGCGCCGTCCGGACTGCGTTCCGCACATGCTGCCGGGTGCACAACTCTGGCCGTGGCGGGCACTCACGCAGCGGCGGACCTGAGGGCTGACCTCGTGATTACCAGCCTGTTAGAGGTCCAATTCCTCTCAACTGCAAGCGGCATCCTCATCGCACCGCGGGAGTCCATGCGGCGTTCCAACCCTCAAGACCATTCTTATGGTTAAATCACGGTTGACCGCGGAGCCGACACGTTCCGATAGAACCCCAAAAGCGCTTCAAGGAGACAAATATGGACCAGATCATACAAATCGGCGGATCTGTGCTGGTCCTTATCGCTTTTGGCCTGGCCCAGCTGGGAATGCTGGATCACAAGTCCCGCCGTTACCTCCTTTTGAACACGGTCGGATCCGGTGTCCTGGCCGTTGACGCCCTATTCGGGGCGCAATGGGGCTTTCTCTTGCTGGAGGGCGTCTGGTCCATTATTTCTGCGATCAGCCTGGTGGGCGTGCTGCTTCGAGGACGTCCGGGCTCAGACGCCGATAGCGGCATGACACCGGGACATGACGAGAACGCGCCATCCGGCGAATGGGAAGCTGGCATCACACCTACGCGGTGACCGATATCTTCTACCGCTACGTGGTCGGATGGCGCGTCGAACGTATCGCGGGCGTCCGCTCGGCGCCTACCTGCGAGGGAGGTCGTTGCGGAGACCGGCGGCCGCCCGCCCGGATGCCTACACGCTGGCGACGCGTACCACCGCGACGTCCGTGCCGGTGATTGTGCCAAGTACCAGTCAGCGTGCCATCACCGAGATATCTACGCCGGCTTCGCGGGTAACGGGGACGTGAGAGGTCCCTGCCGCCGGCACCTCGTCTGAACGGCGCAGCCCTTTGAGTTCGACGACGGGCAGTCCAGTTTGGACGGTGAGTAGCGGTAGCGCGTGGTCGCGTTCGGGCCCTGAAACCATGCCGACACGGGACCTGCCAAATCCGGAAGGAATGGCGAGAACATCGCCGAGTCCAACCAGCCCGTCTCGAACCCCTCGCCATATTTGCCAGCGCGGCAACGATCGACACAATCGGCCTCCCTGCCGCGGGAAGCGGCGCCGCGGGGGCTTCTACAGGGCGGTGAATGCTGCCTGCGAGATTATGCCGACGAGTTCAGGCCACTGCCTGCACATGACCACCACAAAAGTGCCCACGTAGGCCAGGACCCGGCACAGTCACGAGCTCGGCATGATCGCCGTTATTCGAATTCGGAATAACGGCGTGGCCAGGTTCAAGTCACTGAGGCTCGCCCCCCATGATCCCCGAACGCTTCGGCCCCTGCCCGACGGGAAAGACAACCCACCAGCAGCCGCCCAACTCCCACCGGCCCCATTACCCTTGCCTGACTCCGGGCGGGGAAACCTCAGGCCGGTTTGGCGGGACCACGGAGACCAAGCCGGTTGACGCACTGCTTCGGAGACTCCACGGTCATTCACGCGGCAGCGGCGGGGAACCGGGCTGGTGTTCAGGGCCGGTGGCCCTCGTGGCCAGGATAGCCGGGATCAAAACACGATGCGCCTAGCCCCGGAGGACCTGTTGTGTCGACAATCTCGTGTGTGTCGACAATGTCGTGAAGGGACATCGCTGAAGTAAGTCCACGGAACTATCGCGGCTTTGCGATCCCTACCGGCTGTTAAGCGAGCGTCTGCTCCCAGGTTTCCCCAAAAGGAACCGTTTCGCTGAGAGTGAGCGAGAACCGAACTGGATTATGGCGGGTGACCAGGATGCCGCCACACCTGTGGGCCATTGCTATCTGCCGGAGCTTGGCCTCTGCGTCCTCGAGCAGTTCGTGACGTTGGCCGGGGGTGGCGACGATGACTTCCAATGGCTCGAGGGTTTGGCTTCGCATGGCGTTCGGCTTTCTGTGATGTGTAACACAATATTGTAAAATAGTCTGACATGAACAAGCGTTCAAGTCAATCGTTCATGATGAAATAATTTGATCCTTTTTCATGACCGCCGCAGAGCACTCGTCAAGATTGGTTCCCAGGGCAGTTGGCGATGGGGGTCAGGACCCGTCGGTGGATAGATGGCAGCCACAGCCACATACGCTGCAGAGCTCGTGCCTCGCGTGGTAACAAGCGCCCGTAACAGGCGGGAAGAAGGTCATGGACGGCAAGGAGGCCCCGGTTGAGGGACCGGCGATGTCCAGGGCGGCCCCCGGGCCTCGGCCATTGGTCTTGCGAAGGGACATGGGGGGCACGTTTAGGACGTCTCGAGTTCCAAGCCCGCCGCGGTTCACCGATTGCCGTGGACCGCCGTGAGGAAGCACACGTGTCGGCATTGGATAAGCGGCATGAGCAGTGGGCGGGGATAGGTGCCCGAAGGGGACCACAGCCGTGCTTTCCATCATGACGATCAACTCCTTGCCTAACGATCCAAACGGTCCAGGGCTTCTGCCCCCACTCATTTTTTGATACTCTTGACTCTAGACCTTTAATGTCACATGTCAAGAGACATTTAGGGTTAAATGTCATCTTTCCTGTCACACCACCCCATAGCTTCAGGAGCGTCATTCATGGCCAGCTGGAAAGAGCAACTCGCGTTCGCCCCCTTGGAGACCTTGGAGCGTGGCGAAGAGATCGGGCGCCGGCTTCGCCATGCCATTGAGCTGGGGGTGCTCGAAGAGGGAGACCAGCTCCCCAGCGAGAGCGATCTCGCCGCAAGAATGCGAGTCTCCACCCTGACGCTGCGTTCAGCCCTCGCCGAGCTCCGTCATCTCGGACTTCTGGAAACACGACGAGGCAAAGGCGGCGGCAGCTTCGTGAAGGCGAACATTGGAGGCATTGCCAAGGCTCAGCTGGACGCCCTCGCCGCCTATTCCCTTGAGGAATTGCTCGACATCCGCGAATACCGCGCCTTTCTCGCGGGGTCAGCGGCCACGGCAACGGCAGACCGGTCCCAGCAGGTCTCCGTTGCACGCCTCGCTTCGATGGCGGCCCAGATCGAGTCGGTACGCACACCCTCCGAAATGACGAGAGCGGACAGCCGGTTCCACATCGAGCTTGCTGCCGCATCGGGCTCCACGCTGTTAACCCGCCAGGAGATGGCCATGCAGGCTGAAGTCGGGGCGCTGGTGTGGGCCGGCGACTCTGACCGTCGGCGCGCGGCGGGGGTAGAACACGCCCTGATAGTCAGCGCCATTCAATCCGGGGACACACACTTGGCACGAGCCCTCGCCGAAGACCATGTGCGCCGGGACATGAACCGCCTCATCGACCTGCGGATGTCCATGGAACCTCCGCCACAAGGCACGCGGCCCCGAAACGAAGACATTGATCGCACCGTTTCGGCAATTGAATTGTTCACGTCGAGTCTCCAAGGGAGCGTGGCCGCGTCAATCATGGCTGTCGAACGGGCCGTTCAAGGCGACCTTGACCGCACAAAAAACGGAAAGCTGGCCGAGTTGCCCAACGTCTACGACGCAGCGCGCAGGACACTGGACGGGACAGTGCCAGCGCTCTATGGAACGGGCTTCGCAGCCGATCCCTCCTACTTCGGCGAAATGGGCTTCATCTGGTGCTACATCCCCTCGGATCCAAAAGCACCACAAAGGATGGAGCTGGACCTGGAATTCTATGACTACACGACAGCTGCATGGTGGCCCAAGAAAGACAGTGATGACACGGTCCACGCCAGCCACGCGTACGTGGACGCTTTCGGAGCGAACGAATACCTCGTCACCTTCACCAAACGAGTCCTACGAGAGGGCAGGATGGCTGGCGTTGCTGCCGTTGACGTCCTCGTCACAGGCCTCCAAATTGCACTCCAGCCGTTCCTCCGGCACCTACCGGCAAGCACCTGCATTGTGGATCAAAACGAAGTCGTTCTCGCTACCAACACGGCCAACCTGCTTGGCGGGACCCTCCCCCCAACCCCTCAGATGGATCGGAGAATCACGCTCCCCTCAGTCCCCTGGATGCTCTGCATCGGAGTAAGTAAAGAAACCGTCGCCAAAAAGGGATGATCCCACGCGACCGTGGTGGCTTAAAGCTTCGAAATTCGCCGGTCCTAACTTCGCGCTTGATCCGGCCATGGCTCGGCCGGCATATACCTGTCCCACCCGACCCCAGTCAAGGGCCCGCGCGAAGTCACTCTGGACGCGCGGCAGCGACTTGGTTTGCGACGGCCATGTGCTGCTCTAAACGATCGACATCGGCTGCACCCGGATGAAGAGCACAGCAGCAGGTTCTCGAAGAACTCGGCCTCTGCCTTGCCCACGACGAAGCCGCAGACGGCCTTCGCGGCCTCGGCGGCGTCCCCAACACGCGGCGAAACCATGACCGATTCCGGATACCTTGCCATTCCCGACGACTACGGCGTCCTCAAGGCCCTGCGCAGCGGCCGCCGTCGAACACGGCTGGTGGTCCAGCCGGTGCGGCACCGAAAAGTACCTGCTCATCGACGGCGTCGAAGAACCCTCCGAGCGCCCGCGGCTGAGGTGTGTCCGATCTTGGCAATATGCCGCTTGCGGACTGTGGCGGGGCGGGACCCGAATCAGGGCCACCCCGCCACAGTCCCCACTCAGGCTATTTGACTGCGGAGGCCCTGCGACGGCCGGTGAGGACCAATCCCAGCGCCGTGCCGCCCAGGACCAAGCCGACGGCGCCGAGCACGATCCCCCAGACGCCGACGGCGTTGTTGCTGGTCGGGTCCATGTTCATCGGGGCGGCCGCCGGGGCGGCGCCGTCTTCGGCTGTCGTGACAAACGACGGTGCCGGGTGCTCGGGCTCGGGCTGGCCGTCAACTGTCTTTTGATCCCAGTTCACCACGCTGCCGTCCGTGTAGGTCTGGGCTGCAGGCAGCATCACGGTGGTGCCCGCGGCAGGCAGCTTGCCCAGGGACAGCGAGAACGACTGGTACTGGTTCGGGCCCAGTTCGTGGGCGGCGTCGGCCGTCCACTCCACCGATGTGGCCGCCTTGGTCACCTCGCTTCCGCCGACGGTGACGGGCTTGGGCAGGTCAGTGGTGATGATCTTCGCCGTCCAGCCGTCCAGCGGCTGCACGGACACCGAGGTGAAGGGCGCATCGGTGGGCAGCTTGACCACGAGCTTGCTGGTCTTGGCGGTGGCCGATTCATTCGGCACGGTGAACTTCACGTGCGTGTAGCCGTTGGCGCCGGTGTCATCGGCGACGGCGTGCACGTGGGCGGAGGCTGCGGCGGCACCGGCGGCCAGGAACGCGGCTGCGAGGGCACCGGCGGTGACGGTCTTGAGGGTGCGGCGTGCTGTGCTTTTCATGCTGGGCCTTTCAGTGGCTCTGGGTCATTGAGAGTGGGCACGGCAAAGGGCCCGGGCGCGAGGATGGCCCGGAACCACTGGTGTATTGCCGTATTGGCCGAGATGACGGCCGGTTGGACGCTGCACGTGCGTGCACCAGGACCACACTGTGTGGGACGGGCTTACGCTGCAGCACCCGGAAGCGGCGGGCCCCGGTGGTGGCGGACCGGCAGGGGGACGTCCAGCGCGGTCAGGGCCGGCAGCCAAGGTTCCGGCGCGGCGTCGATGCGCGACGGGGCGGCAATCGGGACAATGGCCAGTCCCATGACGGCGGCGATTTCCAGGCGCAGCACATGGAGCAGGCGCACCGCACTGGATTCGCCGTAGCGCAGGAACCCAATGGTCAGGCCTGCTGCGGCGGCGTGGCTGAACCACATGCCGGCGTCATGGCCGGCCATGCGACCCATGGTAGCGAGGGCGGGGGAGGCGCCCGCCATGTCCATCCCGGCATGCTGCCCCACGCCCAGGGCCGATGCACGCACCGAGCTAGAAGCGGAGGTGGTGCTGAAGAGCAGATGGAACAGCCCTTCACTGACCACGACCGCGGCCACCAGGTGTTTGAAGGAAAGCACACGCCCGGCCAGCGCAACGCACACGAGGGCGGAGATGGCCAGGGAAAGGAGCACCAGCAGCGGGTGCGGGACGTCGCCGCCACCCAGAACGTGGGAGAATGCGGCAGCCGAGGTGGCAAAGGCCGCAGCGGTCCAGCCGCGGGCCAGGCGTGCGCCACGATCAGTCATTGATTCTCCCTGCCCCTTCGTGGGCGCATCCATAGTCAGATCCGATCATAAGCGTTCCACGACGGGCCCGATGGCATGTGACGCAACATCGGATCGCCCTGATAGTCGGCTTTGCCTTCGGCGTGGCAGTTCTGGACGTAGTCGCAGATTTCAGAGTCTTGGGTTATCAAGCAGCGCCCGGCCGGTGCCTCCGCGCAAGCGCGGAATTCTGCCACGGAAAACCAGGACTGCGACCACGTCACTGGCGACCGGCCCACGGCTCGCACAAATAGTTCACGAAACGGTGCAGTCGAATCGACGCCCCCGAATCGAGTTTAGAGATGAGAATACCTCCATGACCGTGCACCGCATCGGCTACGTCGAGCGACCTTGCCGCCAGGTGGAGGCTCCGCGCCCAACAGCTTGGCTTCGAACCGGCCACGGTCATCCGCCAGACCATCAACCGCTCCCACGAATGCCCCGTCACCGCCGCCGACCTCACCGAGCCATGGGTCGCCGCAGCAGCTGCCGCCGCACGCGAGGAGGTAGCAGGGCGCCGCGCCACCTGGAACCGGCGGAACCTCCTCGCAGGGGCGGAGCGCGTCTGCGCCGAAATCCGCTGCGCCTCCCCCGCTGACCGCCGCCACATGATCGACGCCGTCGCCACGGCGGCCGAGTCCCAGTGCCTCGCGCTCAATCCCTACCGCTACACGGTCCCCGTGGACGCCGGCAGCGACGTCGCCTTCGCAGGTCGCGCCGTGTTCGAGTTCCCCGGCGCCCGCCTCTACACGGACGCCGGCATCCTCGCGAACGAGCAGTTGGTCATGAACACCAGGAACGACGACGGCGGCCCCGCCGTCGCGCCCCACCTCGCCGACATTTTCCTCGCCAACGCGGGGCAGGCTCCGGAGCGCCCGGCGCTGGCGCCAGATCAACTCGCCGCGGTGGATGAAGTGCTGTCCAGCGGCAGGTTCCTCGACGCCGTCGTCGGTCCGGCCGGTTCGGGGAAGACGACCACGATGGCGGCCGTCCGCGACGGGTGGGAACAGGCTTACGGTGCGGGAAGCGTCGTCGGGCTGGCCCCGGCGGCGGCGAGCGCTGACGTGCTGGGCCGGAAGCTGGGGCTGGTGGCGGAGAATGTGTCCAAGTGGCTGTTCGAGTCCGTCGGGCGGGGAGCGGCGGGGCGGGCAGAGCGGTTTCGGGACCTTGAAGCATCCCGTCCGGGTACATTCTGGCAGCGGCTGCGACGGTCGCAGCGGATGGCCGACTTGGCGATGCGGCAGGAGCAGTGGAGTTTTCGGCGCAACCAGCTGGTGATTGTGGATGAGGCGTCGATGGTGTCCACGGTGCAGCTGGCGGCGCTGGTGCATCAGGCACGTGATGCCGGGGCCAAGATTGTGATGGTGGGTGACCCTGCCCAGTTGGATGCGATCGACGCCGGAGGGATCCTGGGGTGGTTGTCCCCACGGGACTTTTGCAACATCCTGCACATCCCGGAACAGACCTTCTACCAATGGCGGGTCAACCACCAAGGCCCCCGGGCCCACAAAGTCGGCAGGCACGTGCGCATCATTCGCAGCGACTTCGAGACCTGGGTGTCCGAGCATTTGGAGGCATGATGCCGCCCCGGCCACCGCTGCCCCTGGGTACATGGGGGAAAGTCAATCGCAAGAAGTATGCGAATGGGCGATGGCGTGCGACTGCACGGTTTCGGCACACCGACGGCATAACTC
This sequence comes from Arthrobacter dokdonellae, assembly GCF_003268655.1. Taxonomy (NCBI): domain Bacteria; kingdom Bacillati; phylum Actinomycetota; class Actinomycetes; order Micrococcales; family Micrococcaceae; genus Arthrobacter; species Arthrobacter dokdonensis. Next base: position 4,083,933 of record NZ_CP029642.1, read on the forward strand.
GGACTACCGAAGCATGGGGTAACACGGGAGCCGCTGCCGAACGCGCTTTATTGACGCAGATGAAGGACAGCCAAGCCCCATCACAGTCAGAAGTGACGCCGCGAATGCGGCTCTCCGAGTTGGGTTCCCTGTGGTTCGACGAAATCGAAAACAACGGCCGTGCAGGACGGCGCACCATCGACGGATATAGGGACACCTACGACCGTGTCATCGCACCTGCACTCGCCGGGCTTCGGCTCAATGAAATCAGCACCGGTCGGTTAGACCGGTTCCTGAAAGATGTGGCCGCGGACCATCCAGCAACGGCGCGCCATTCAAAGATAGTACTCACTGGAATCTTGGGCCTGGCCGTGCGCCACGATGCATTGCACAGCAATCCCATTCGTGATGTCGGGGCGATCAAGATCGCCTCAAAAGATGTTCGGGCGTTGTCTACCAAGGACGTCAAGAAACTCAGGGTGGCTATTCGAAAATGGCAGGATGCCCCTGATCATCAAGGCCGGCCTCGGGCATCGGACCTCATCGACGTGCTTGACATCTTCCTGGCGACCGGGGCAAGGATTGGCGAAGTTCTCGCCATTCGCTGGCAAGATGTTGACTTGGAAGTGTCGCCTCCTACAATCACCGTTTCAGGGACTGTGATCATGGAAAAGGGACGCGGCACCTACCGCCAAGACCACCCGAAGACCAAGGCCGGCTTCCGGACAGTCAAGCTCCCACCATTTGCACTGAAAACTCTCCTCCGAAAACAAGCCTCGGAGCATTCCGGACCGGAGGATATGTTGTTTCCTTCGTCAACCGGGACGGTGCGCAGCCCCCATAATTTTCGCAGGCAGTGGCGGGATGCTCGCTCAGGTTCAGGCTTTGAATGGGTCACGCCTCACGTCTTCCGGAAATCCGTCGCAACTCTGATCGACCACGAGTACAGTTCCAAGCAGGCCGCTGCCCAACTTGGCCACTCGGGCACAGCCATTACCGAAAAGCACTACATCGCCAAAGCTGCCGATTCCCCAGACGTTACCGACGCGCTGGAGCAATTTGGCGAGTAGCCAGCTTCCCATTCCGAAATTGTCAGGCCGCGCACACGGGGCGGCCTGACTATTGTTTCGCCTCCCACGCCCCGTTGGCCACTTCTTCAGGCAGTCACACGCGCGCCGAACGAAGCCCAAGATACTCGACGCATTTGGTTGAATGTTCTTCAAAGCGTGTGGTTTCCGTGTGGTAAGCCCCATTTCAGGCAAACAAAGAGCCCTCCGACCTAACGTTTCCGCAGGTCAGAGGGCTTTCGGGGTGGAGCTAAGGAGATTCGAACTCCTGACCTCCTCTCAGGGGAGAACACTTTTGGGCAGTTGCGGTTGGCTGCCAATTCCTTGAGATTCCGCGGATTTTTGGGCATATCGAGGCCAACCGCAGACTGCGATATGTGGTCATTTTCGATCGTTTCCGTGGGGTAAACGTGGGGTGGTTGGCTTCTGACCCTGATCCGTGAGTTGTCGCTTTTTGAGGCTGAATTTTTGGCGTGGGCGTGGGTGCCGGGGATTTCCGGCCGGAGGGCATGAACGTGGTCCGGTGGTCGTGCCGGCTGGGCGGAGGTCTTACGCCCCAGGCGGGGAACGTATCAATTCCCCAAACCAAGGAATTACTGAACAGAGACTTTGGCCTTGAGGGCGTTGATGATTCGTGGAACACTGTTGTGCCAATTGTCCTCCAGCGCCGCAATCGCACCAGGGAGATCTTTGGCCAAGAGCGCCTCGGCAATAGCTTCGTGTTCGGCCGCTGCACGTTCCATCAGATCGGCGTTTCCAACATACAGGCGCTCGTAGCGCCGCAGGGCTAATTTGTAAGACGCAATGGTCTCGGCCAGGCGTTTGTTCGGGCTGCCTGACGTGAGCAGCGCATGGAATGCATCATCGTGTTCGTGAATGTCCCCGGCAGAGCCGACGGAGTCGGTGAAAGCGTGAGCTTGTTCAGCCAATTGCCGCCCGATGCTAGTCAACCGGGGCGCCGGCGTGAGCCGAAGGGCCAATCCTTCCAAGGCCGCAATTATCTGCACAGCTTCCGTAAAGTCACTGTCCCCAATGGGGGCCCATCGGAATCCCTTGCCCGAGACCCTGGTGATGACGCCCTGTTGGGAGAGGGAGATGAGCGCCTCCCGCAGCGGCGTTCGGCTGACGCCAAGTTCTTCGGACAGGGACACCTCGTTGATGTTCTCGCCCATGCGGAATTCACCGGCACCCACGCGATTCATGATTTCAGTTTCAATCTGCTCACGCAGGGTTTGGCGCTGAATGGACACTTTGTTCCTCCTTGCACTGCAGTCTAACGACGTGAAGTGATCGAGCGGTAGATCTAGCACTTCATCCATGATTCAGTATACTGTATACAGAAATGGAGGTGTACTTGTATGGATATTGTCAGTGTAGGGCTCATCGTCAATCCGATCGCCGGCCTCGGCGGCCCGTCCGGGCACAAAGGCAGTGATGCAGCGGATATCCGCGAGATTGCGCGCAGTTCCGGCTATGCGTTGACCTCCCCTACTCGCGCAAGGCGCGCCATCGCTCAGCTCACCACCCTCCTGGAACACACGGGCCGCCGCCTCCACCTGTACACGGGCCCTGGAATGCTGGGCGACGACTCGACCCAAGGACTTTGCACCAAAACGGTGCTGGGCCTCGGAACGGGCGGCACCGCTGTCGGTGACACCGGCAATGCCAGCGACACCCGACTGCTGGCTCGTCTTTTGGTGGACGTCGGCGTGGACGTGATTCTCTTTGCCGGCGGGGACGGAACGGCCCGAGACGTTCTCGACGCAGTTGGCGGGACGATCCCCGTCCTCGGAATTCCGACCGGTGTCAAGATTTACTCCGCAGTATTTGCCCTCACCCCGACAGCCGCCGGGTCGCTGGCCGCTGCGTGGCTGGCGGGAGACGACAGAGCCGTTGCCGACCGCGAGGTTGTGGATATCGACGAGGACCTGCTGCGCGCCGGGCTGGCCTCCCCCGCCCTTTACGGAACGCTCAGCGTGCCCGTCGACCCAAGCCGGTTGCAGGCACGAAAGGCGGCCACCCCGGCGTCGGACGCCAATGCGGTGCGAGCCCTCGCGCGTGCCTTCGTCCGCGGCATGGACCCGGACCGCACCTATATTTTGGGGCCCGGCGGAACCACCAACGCCATCGGCGCCGAGCTTGGCTTGGACACGACCCGGCTGGGCGTCGATGTTGTTCGTGACGGAGCGCTGGTAGTTGCAGACGCCGACGCTCACGCACTGGATTCCATGCTGAACGCCGGTTTCAACAGCAGCTCGGCAACCGTGGTGTTAACTCCTTTGGGCGGTCAGGGATTCGTAGTGGGCCGAGGCAACCAGCAAGTCACCGCTCGAATACTCTCCCGCGTGCCCCTGCAGATCGTCGCCACGGATGGCAAACTCGCGTCGCTGGCCGGAAGGCCGCTATGGGTGGACTCCGGTGACGACGACGTCGACGCCAGGTTAAGCGGCTACGCGAAAGTTTTTACGGGTGCAGGCACCCACACGGTCTACCCGGTACGCCGGGTGATTGAAGAAACCAAAGGCACCACCACAACCAAGGAGTACTAAATGCGATTGCAGGACAAAAATGCCATCATCACTGGCGGCGGTTCCGGCATCGGCCGCGCCACGGCGCTGGCGATGGCCGCCGAAGGCGCCAATGTGGCCATCTTCGACATCAATGAGGCAGCCGCCAAAGCAGTTGCCGACGAAGCCGCGGCACTGGGCGTGAACGCCATCGGCGTAGCCGTGAACGTGGCCGACGACGAGCAGGTCCAGGCCGGCGTGGCCCAGGTAGTGGACTCCTTCGGTGGCGTGAACGTGCTGTTCAACAACGCCGGCATCATCCGCCGCGCCAACGTACTGGAAACCTCCGTCGAGGACTGGGATCGCGTCATGGCTGTCAACGTCCGTGGACCATTCCTTATGAGCAAGCACGTTGTGCCCCTGATGCAGGCAGCCGGCGGCGGCTCCATCGTCAACACAGGCTCCGGCTGGGGCCTGAAGGGCGGCGGCAACGCCATCTCCTACTGCACATCCAAAGCTGCCGTCGTCAACATGACCCGCGCCCTGGCTATCGACCATGGGCCAGACAACATCCGCGTTAACTCGGTCAACCCGGGCGACACCAACACCCCGATGCTCCGTGAGGAGGCCCGCCAGCTCTCCCAGGAAGAGCAGAGCTTCCTGTCCGAGTCGAACGACCGTCCGCTCAAGCGGATGGGCACGCCGGAGGAAATCGCGGAGGCCGTCGTCTGGCTGGCCAGCGATGCCAGCTCCTACGTCACCGGGTCTGCCCTGGTGGTCGACGGCGGCGGCATCGCCTAAATCGCCAAACACAGCAAAGAGGCCCGCCCCGGAGTGATCCGGGGCGGGCCTCTTTGCTACAGGTGAATCTTGGAAACGCTTAGTTGTCGGCTACCTGGTTGTCGTTCGCCGCCAGCCAGACGGCCAGGTCCAGGAACAACGCCGCGGACCAGCCAAAACCGGTCGTGGCTCCGGCCGCACGGGCACCCGTCAGCGGGTTCCAGTACTCGTGGATTCCACCGCTCTCACGCACCATGCTGACGGTCCGCTCGGCCAGATCCGCGGCTTCGGAATCGAGGCCGCTGCGCAGCAGGCCCTGAATTACCAGCCAGTTCACGTTCAGCCATACGGGGCCGCGCCACATCCTGTCGGCGTTGAACTCTGGCGCGCCCAGCGCCACAGTGGGCAGCGGATGGGCCGCGCCCAAGGAATCGGGCGCACTGAGGGCTTCCCGCAAGGACTCCAGCACGGGACCGGTCAGCCGGCCGGTTAGCAGTGGCATCAAGGCAAACGGGGTGATCGTCTTGCGCGTGCCGGCCGGGGTCAGCGCCACAAATTGGCCTAGGTCCACGTCGTAGCGCTTGCCAAGCAGCCGTTCCGCAGTGTCCTCGGCCAAGGACCGCTGCGCCGCCGCCTCCGCGGCATCCTCGCCGTCGTCGGCCAGGTCTGCCATGGCGTCAAGGGACATGACCAGGTAGCTGGGCAGATCGGGTGCGAATACAGGGCCGCCGTCGTCAAACAACGGCGAGTCGTCCAGACCCGAGGAATAGACATGCTCATAGCCGGGCAGGCCGTCCGGGGAGGGGCGGTCAAACCACCAGCGGTGGAGCCGGTCCAGCCCGTCCTTGAGCTCCGCCTGAACGGACGTGCCGGCCACTTGGTCGAGGGCGCGGGCCGCCCACGCCGCCAGCGGCGGTTTCGTAATCGGCATGTCGGCCTCGGTGACCATGGGCGAGTCGGGCCCGTGGATCCGGGCCAAAGCGGCCAGGTCGCCAGGCGGCATGTCTGCCACGCAGGCCAGCGTGCCGCCGTCATGGACCACATCCGGCAAGCCTCCATCGGGCGCCTGCTCGGAGAAGAACAGCCGCAGCTGGTCCGCCGCAAGCTCCGGATCGCCGTGGCGTAGACCGAAACTGATGAAGTAGGAGTCCCACTGCCACACGGCAACATAGCCTTGCTTGGACGGGACCACGGCCTCAATGTCGGGATGCGTCGCCAACCGGACAATGTTGCTGGCCAGCAGCCACCAGGCGTAGCGGACCATTTCGAGATCCGCGTCCCGGACGGCCGGAAGCCTGCCGAACCACTCCTGCCAGCGGTAGGAGGCGTCCGCGAGGTACTTCGCATGGCTGCCCGGTTCCGGCGTCTGCCGGACGGTGCCGCCCATCCGCACGCTCACGCTGCCGCTGGCGGGAATCACAATGCTGAGATCATCCAAGGCGTCGGTCTCTTCCGTACTGCTCCAGCGGATCGGCGTGCGGTCCACCTCGGAGGCGGGCCGGCCGTCGTCGCCGGTCCCAAACGCTTCAAGCAGCACGGTGGCGGGCGGCCCGTCGGCCGCGACGCCAACGCTCAAGGTTTCCGCGTCAACGAACGTCAGGGACGCAGCCCCGCGGGCAAAGGTGATTCCTTCAGGCCCGACGTCGGTGACCGGCAGTTGCTCGCCGTCGGCACCCAGAACGGCGAGCCGGCGCAGGTGCGTGCAACGGTCCGCGTCGCGTTCGTAGACCGCCCCGGCCACCCGCAGGCCGCCGTCGGGGCGCGCGAAGATGAGCAGCCGCGATCCCCTGTCTGTCAACGGCACGGCGTCGAGGTCGATGAAGGCGCCGGCGCCGGGCCAGGACCGCATCATGAGCCGCCCATTCCTGACATGGCCATCGAGTTCAGGATCCGGCGGTTGCCGATCAGGAACGCAATCAGCATCGGAACGATTGAGATGGCCGACGCCGCCATGATCACTGAGTAATTGACGCCACCGTATTGGCCGGTGAATTGTGAGAGCAGCAGAGGAACCGTGAACTGGTTTTCGCTGTTCAGCACGATCAGGGGCAGGAAGAAGTTGTTCCAGGCGCCCAGTGCCACCACGATGGACAGGGCAGCGAGGCCGGGCTTGATGTTCGGCATGACAATGCTGAACAGGATCCGCCAGCGGCCGGCGCCGTCCAGCCGGGCGGCTTCTTCAAGCTCCACGGGCAACGATCGAATGAACTGGCGGACCAGGAACACCGCGAAAGGGTTGCACAGCACGGCCGGGATGATGAGCGCCAAGTGGGTGTCAACCCAGCCGAGCTTCGAGAAGATCATGTAGAGGGGGACGATCGTGACCTGCTGCGGGACCATCTGGGTTGCCAGGAACAGGACAAACAGGAATTTGCTGCCCTTGAACTCGATGCGTGCGAACGCGTAGGCCGCCATGGACGCTGTCACGATGGTTCCCGCGACTGTCAGCACGCAGATGTAAATGCTGTTCCAGTAGGCTAGCCCGAACGGGGCCGCGTTCCATGCGTCCGCGTAGTTGTTGAAATTCCAGGGATTGGGGAACAGGCCCAGAGGGTTGCTCAGGATCTGTGGCAGTGACTTGAAGGACGTCAGCATCATCCACAGAAATGGCGCCACCATCAGGAAGCCGCCCACCGCGAGGAGAAGATGCAGCATGATCGTGGAGAGCCTGACGCTGCTCTTCGGGCGCTTGCGGCCGCCCAGGGCAGGAAGGGCGCGCTCGGGTGATTTTTGAAGTGTGGTTGTCACGGTCTCAGCTTTCGTAATGCACGAACCGGCGCTGCAAGCCAAGCTGCACGGCGGTGACGACCAAGGTCAGGACGAGAAGGATGATGGAGGCCGCACTGGCCATTCCGAACTGGAAATGCCTGAAGCCTTCGTCGTAGATCTGATAGACGATTGTCCGGGCCGAATTCTCCGGACCACCGTTCTTCGTGAGGACAAAGACCACGTCAAAGGTCTGGAAGGAGCTGATCACGGCCACCACGGTGGAGAAGAACACGACGGGTGAGAGCAGGGGCAGCCGGATCGCCATCATGGTACGAAGGGAGCCTGCACCGTCCACGCGGGCCGCTTCAAGGACATTCGAATTAATTCCCTGCAGGCCGGCCAGGAAAATGATGACGTTCAGGCCCAGCGAAGACCAAATGGTCACTATGGATACGGCCAGCAGGACAAAGTGCGGGTCCCCCAGCCAGTCTGGGCCGGGGATGCCGAACACCCTGAAAAATGCCTGGTTCAGAGGTCCGTCGGCGCGGAGGATCTGCTGCCACACGAGTGAGATGGCGATGGAGCTGGTCATGACCGGGGCAAAGTAAAGCAGCAGGTAGCCGGTGCGCCCGCGAAGCCGGTCCAGTGCGACCGCGATCAGCAGCGAAAGGGCCAGGCCCACCGGGACCGTGATCAGGGCCAGGCCAAGCGTGTTCAGGATGGAGCGCAGGAAGACCGGGTCGGCAAGTTGGGCCTGGAAGTTGGCCAGCCCCACCCAGGTGATTTCGGTCAGCCCGTCCCATTGGGCAAAGGCCAGGACCAGCCCGACGGCGAACGGCAGGAGCACGAAGGCGCACATGCCGGCCAGCTGCGGGCTGACGAAGACCAGGCCCCACCAGCGGTCGCGTTTGCGCCATGCGGCCTCCGCGCGCTCCACAACGGGGGCACCTGGCAGACCGGTTTTCGCTAGGACGGCGGTCACCCCGTCAAACCGCCTTTTCCATTAGCTTGGCCACGGCGGCGATAGTGTCGCTCGCGCTGGTTTTCCCCTGGTACATGGTGAGCATGGCAGTACTGACATCGGAGGACAGGCCAGGCATTTTGGCTTCCGTCGCAAAGTCTTCAAAACCTGTGTTGGTCATCTCCAGGAAGGACTTGGCGTGTGCCGGGTAGTTGCCTTCCAGGACCACTGAGTCGGCCCCCTTGACGGACGGGACGGCGTTGCCGCCATCGGCCAAGCGGAGGGTCTGGCCCTTGGCGCAGAGGAACTCGCCAACAAAGGTCTTTGCCGCTGCGGGCGCCTTCGTCTTGGCGTTGATCACAAGGTAGGACGCGGCGACGCCACTGCTGCCTGGCTTGCCGGAAACGGTGGGCCAGGGGGCGATGTCGTAGTCATCCTTGGTGCCTGACTGCTCGGCCGTGGCGATGCCGTAACGCCCCTGGACGTAGAAGCCCGCCTTATGGGAGACGAAGAGACTGTCCGCGCCGGAACCGTCCGGCAGGGTGTCGGCCACGGTGAAGGACTTGTTGGTGAAGGCGTCGGCCAGCGAATGGAGCGCGGCGACACTCTTGGGGTCCTCCGGGAGCACAAACTTTCCAGCGGCGTTGAACACCTGGCCGCCGTTGGCCGCGACCCAGCTCCAGTGCGTGGACCAGTAGTTCCAGAACATGGCCCCCGTCAGGCCCTTGGCGGCGAGCTTGGCGCACATGGCAAGGAATGTTTCGATGGTCCAGTTGCCGGCCGCGGCCAGCTCTGCGGGGTTCTCGGTGATGCCGGCCGCGGCAAGTGCTTTCTTGTCGAACCAGAAAACGTCCGGGTTGCAGTCGTTGGGCAGTGCGAAGATGCCCGTGTCTGTCCTGCCCGCACCAAAGAGGGCCGGGTTGAAGTCGTCAAGCTTGACCTTGGCGTCCGCGCCTTCCACCACGGGAGTCAGGTCCATGAGCACGCCGGCAGAGACGAACTTGCCGATGTAGTCGTCACCAACATAGAAAACGTCGGGCGCGGTGCCGGAGGTGAGCTGGGTCAGCAGCTTGGAGTGGTAGTCCGAGTAGGACGGGACCATCTGCAAGGTCGCCGCGATAGTGGGATTGTCCGCCTTGAAATGGGAGTTGAACTTCTTGAAGCGCTGCCCCTCTTCCGGGGTGCCCCAGGTGGACCAGGTGATTTTGGATGTGGCATTGCCGCCGGTTGATCCGCAGGCGGTGGTGGTCAGCAGCGCGCCGACGCCCAAGGCGCCTGTGAAGAAATTCCGACGGCTTAGGGTGAAACTGTTCACGAGGTACTCCTGGTTCGTTGGTGCGCGATGGGGTGGGACCGTCCGGCGGCCACACCTGTTGTGCATGCCGCCGGACGTTTAATGCGTTAGTTACTCAGGTGCTTTTTCTGGTACGCGCGCCAAGTAATGGCCCAGCGCGCCGGGTCGTCCAGGTCATCGTGGTGGATGTGGTGCACGGTTTGGTTGTGGGGCGCTGTGCGCACGATCTCCGGGTTTGTGCGGGCCTCCCCAGCGACGTGCGCCAGCACAGCCACGTACTCGTCGATCTCGGTCTTGGAGTAGGACTCCGTGGGCTCGAGCGTGAACGGCTGCGGCACAAGATACGGGTGGTGGCTGGTCCAGTAGTGCATGCCAAAATCGGACATCCGGATTCCGATCTCCTCGCTGCTTACCCCCGTTTCTTCGAATAGCTCCTGCCAGGAGTAGCGAACCTGCTCAATGCGCCGCTTGCCCTCCGCGTACGGCGCGGAGGCGCCGGGGATTTCAAGTACCTTGGCCAGCAGGTAGTTGTTGTTGAGCACGGCGATCTCGGCAACCTGTCGTAATCCGTCGGCGCCGAGAGCCATGATCCAGGCATACGCACGCACCACGTTGGGTGCCACGCCGAAGAAGGGGGCGACGGTCCCGACCGACTGGGGGTGGTCACGGTTGACTGTAAATGTCTCCCCCACCTTGTCGATCGTTGGCCCGGGCAGGAAGGGGACCAATTTCTCCGACACGCAGCTGGCGCCGGCGCCGGGGCCGCCGCTGCCATGCGGCGTGCCGAACGTTTTGTGCAGGTTGAAGTGGCACAGGTCGAAGCCCGCGTCGGAAGCCCGGGTGATGCCCAGAATTCCGTTGGCGTTGGCCTGGTCGTAGGCAGCCAAGGCGCCTACGTCGTGGACGATGTCCACGAATTCGCGGATCTTGGCGTTGTAGATGCCGGTGTCCTCGGGGTTGGTGATCATCAAGGCGGCGGTGCGCGGCGAAACGGCGGCCCGCAGCGCATCGATGTCCGGGTAGCCGTCGGCGTCGGGCATCAATGTGATGACCTTGTAGCCTGCGGCCTTGGCACAGGCGGCATTGGAAGGGTGGGAGAAGATGGTCGTGATGACCTCGTCGCGCACCTCGCCTTCCCCGTGCGACTCGTGGTAGGCGCGGATCATGGCAATGTTCGCCCAGATCGCGGCCGAGCCGCCTTGGGTCTGCATGCTGACCCGGGACATGCCGGAGATCTCGGCCAGCATCTGCTCCATGCGCCAATAGATTTCCAGCAGGCCCTGGATGCTGGCCTCGTCCTGCAGCGGGTGGATGTCCATCAGCTTCGGCGTGCGGATGATGGTCTCGTTTACTTTGGGGCTGTACTTCATCGTGCAGGTGCCCTGTCCGATGTCGATGTTGAAGTCAGCGCCAAGGTTTTCCTGGCTCACGCGCAGGTAATGGCGCACCACGCGCATCTGGGCGAGTTCGGGCAGTGCGGGGGCGGAGGCGCGGCGCAGCGGAGTCAGTCGGTCCTCGAGCAGGTCGAGTGCCTCAACGGCGGCCGATTCGGCTTGCTGGACCAGGATGCCGCGTTCGCCGGGGGTGCTCAGTTCGAATATGATCGGCTCGTCCCAGCGGGCCTGGTGGAAACGGCGCAGGACGGGCTTGGGTGCGACGGGAAGTGCCATTCTTAGTTCTCCTTCAAAACGGCCGTGAGAGTGGCGGCGAGTGTGTCAATATCAGCGGCGGTAAGCTGCTCGGTCACGCAGACGAGCAGGCGGTTGCCGGTCAGCACGACGCCTGGCTCGATCCCGCGGGCTCGCAGAGCAGTGACGACCTCGGTGCTGGTAAGTGCGGCGTTGGAAAAGTCGACGACGATTTCCCGCAGGTGCAGTGCCGTGTCAGACAGCTCCAGCCCGTCCACGGAAGCGAGCTGCTGGGCGGCATAGGCGGTGCGGGCCAGCAAGGTCTCCCCCAGCTCAGCCATTCCCGTCGGGCCCATGGAGGCCAGATATACACCGGCTGCAATCCCCCAAAGGGCGGCAGCGGTGCCCACCCACTCCTTTCCTTCTTCACGCAGCGCGAAGGAGGTGCGGTCCCATGCGACGTCGCCGAAGCCGTACTCGCCCTCGACGTCCGTGGACTCCAGGCCGAAGAGCCGCGAAGGCATCTCCAGTACAAAGGTGGGGTCGTCGTGAACGGCAATGAAACCGCCGCGGCCGCCACCAAACCACTGGTGGACGCCCAAGGACTGGATGTCACCACAGACGATGTCTGCTCCCCAGTCCGCGGGAGGTGACAGGACACCGTAGGCAATCGGGTCGGTCCCGACGACGGCGATGGCCCCGGCATCGTGGGCCAGGCGGGCCAGCTGCGCGCCCTGCGCCTCGAGGGCACCGTGGAAGCTGGGGGTCTGGATCCAGACGGCCGCGGTGCCAGAGTCGATGGCCAGGGCCGCGGCCTCAAGGTCGGCCGTACCGTTATAGGACGGGACGACGTGGAGGTCCATGAAAGAGCGCACGTAGTCGGACACCTTTGACAGCATGTCCGGGTTGGCATCGCTAACCAGGACGATGCCGCGGCGGCCCGTGATGCGCCCCGCCATCGCCAACGCGGTGGCGGTCGCCTGCATGCCGTCATACGTCGGGACGTTGACAACGTCCATGTTCAGCAGCTCGGCCATCATCGACTGGTACTCGAAGAGGGCCTGAAACCGGCCGTGGTCCTCGTATGGCTCGCCAGCGTAGGCAGTCAAGAATTCGCTGCGGTTGATGACCTCGCCCACCACCGACGGCACGTAGTGATTGTACGTCCCCGCGCCTAGGAAGCTCAGGGTCTCCCGGGTGCTCTTGTTCTTGTTCAGCAGCGCGCTGACATGACGTTCCAGGTCGGCCTCAGCCAGAAAGGGGGCCGGCAGGTTCAGGCTGCCCTGCACGCGCAGGCTGGCCGGAATGTCGGCATAGAATTCGTCGATGTCGGCGGCGCCGACAGCGGTCAGCATCGCGTCCCGGACGGCCGGGACCGAGTTTGGGATGTAGGGATGGGCTACAGGGTTGTTCATGGATTCACCTCAGGTGTTGTGGCGGGCGTGCCGCCGCATGGCGCGAGAGCAAGTTCTGCATTCTGTATACAGTACACATTATGTTGTGCGTAGGATGCAGTCAAGAAATATCGAGGAAAAATTTCAGCCCACCCCGTCGACACATCGCGGGGCGGGCTGAAGGCCCGGTGACGGGCGATATTTGACGGCTAGACGGTCTGAAGTTGTGCGCTTCGGGCGACCACGTGCACGCTGTCGTCATAGCCATGCTGCACCACCAGGACGCCGCGGGCCTGCAGCTGGCATCGTCCCTCAGCGCCCTGCCCGGCGTCGCTCCCACCGACCAGGACCGCCGCCCCGGTAGGCAGTGAAACGTCCAGCGACGTCGCGGAGCGATTGAGCACGAAGGTAAAGGAAGTGTCACCGTTGCGGCGCACCACCACCTCGACGTCGCGCCCTGCCCCGTCGCGCGTGGTCACGTCGGCCGCAAGGAAGATCCGGTGCACCAGCTCCCTCAGCCCGGCGTCCTCAAGGCAGGTGCTCAAATACCAGGCGGAACCGGCGCCGTGCTGCCGCACGGTCACGGCCGGGCGCCCATCCAGCTCGCCGCCGGAGTAGCTGGCCACGGAGCGCGCGTCGACAGCGTCAAGCCATTCCCCGGCGGTGTGCACGCCATGCAAGTCACCGTCCATACGCACTTGGCCGCTCTCGCCGGCGGGAAGCGGCCAGACTTCGTCAACCTCGACGCCGAGCAACGGGCGCAGCGGGCCGGGCGCACCGCCGTGATGGACGTGATCATTTTCGTCCACGACACCGGAGAACGCACCCACGACGACCGTCCCGCCTGCTGCCGCGTAGGCGTCCAGCTGAGCGGCCAGGGCCGGGGTGGCCAGATACAGATTGGGCACCAGCAGCACCTTGTAGGCCGACCAGTCGGCCCCGGCACGGACCAGATCCACAGTGACGCCCAAGGTGAAAGACGCCCGGTGCCAGTCCCTGGCCTGGCCGATCCAGCTGAGCCGGTTCGTCGGAAGGGAATCCGGCGCGGCCAAAGCCCACTTGGAATCCCAGTTGCAGAGCATGGCGACGTCAGCCACCACCCTGCTGCCTTTGAGGGCTCCAAGCTGCTGGAGTTCGGCACCCAGCATGCTGCATTCCTGGAACGTCCGACTCGCCTCGCCGCGGTGGCCCAGGATGGCAGCGTGGAATTTCTCGGGGCCGAACCTTGCCGCCCTCCACTGAAAATACATGACGCCCTCGGCGCCGTGGGCCAGGGCTTGGTAGCTGTCCAGCCGCATGACGCCGGGCGCCTTGGGCACATTGATGTCACGCCAGCTGACGGCGCTGGCCGACTGTTCCAGAAGCAGCCATGGGGCTCCTCCCTTGGCTCCGCGCATGAGGGCGTAGTTCAGCGATGCGTCAATGTGGGCTCCCGGATCGGCGGGATCCGGGTAAGCGTCGTCGGTGACAATGTCTTCGGCATCAGCGAAGGCGAAGTAGTCCAGCTCGTGCAGGATGGACATGAAGTTGGTGGTTACCGGCAGATCAGGTGTCACGTCACGGAGCACGTCAACCTCGGCCGTGAACAGTTCCAGCATGGCGTCGGAGGAAAAGCGCTCAAAGTCGAGCCTCTGGGTGGAGTTGATGGGGCCTGTGGATTCACGCGGCGGTTCGATCGCCTCGAAGTCGAGGTAGTGCTGGCCCCAGCAGCTGGTTCCCCAAGCGTCGTTCAGGGCTTCGATGCTCGTGTACTTCGCGCGCAGCCACGTGCGGAAATGGACCGCGGAGGTGTCGCACCAGCAGCGGGAGACGTGGTCGCCGTATTCGTTGGAAACGTGCCAGAGGCGCACGGCAGGATGCTTCCCATAGCGTTCGGCCATGGCGCGGGTGAGTCGAAGCGCGTATTGACGGAAGATGGGCGAGCTGAAGCAGTAGGCCTGCCGGGAGCCGAATTCCAGTTGCGTTCCGTCGGCCGTGACGGGCAGGATCTGCGGGTATTTGCGGACGAGCCACGCTGGCGGGGTCGCCGTCGCGGTTGCGAGGTCGATCGCGATGCCGGCGCCGTGCAACAGTTCTACGACGTCGTCAAGCCAGCCGAAGTCGAAGCATCCTTCCTCCGGCTCCAGCAGGGGCCAGGAAAAAACGGAGACAGTGATGAAGTTGACCCCCGCCTGACGCATTAGCCGGACGTCCTCCTCCCATACCTCCCTCGGCCACTGCTCGGGGTTGTAGTCGCCGCCAAAAGCGATGCCATCGAGTTCCAGCGTCCGGGTCATCCCTTGACCGCCCCTCCCATAAGTCCTGATACGAATTGTTTTTGGAAAATTATGAAGACCAGCAGCAGCGGTAGGGTGGCCAGCAGAGAACCGAGCATCAGACCGGAATAGTCCACCCGTGACAGCCCGATCATCGTGTTCAAAGCCACGGGCAGGGTGTATTTGTCCTCGGTGTTGAGCATCAGCAGCGGCCAGATGAAGGAGTTCCACTGACTAATGAACGTGTAGATCATGAGCGCAGCCAGCTGCGGCCGGGCAACCGGCATCACAATGCGATAGAACGTCTTGAGTTCCCCCGCGCCGTCGATTCGGGCCGACTCGATCAGGCTGTCGGGAAAGTCCAGAAATGCCTGGCGCATGAGGAAGATGCCGAAGGCGTTGGCCAGAAATGGCAGAATCAGCGCCTGGAAGGTATTGACCCAGCCCAGGCTCGCCATCATCTGGAACAGTGGTACCAGCAGCACCTGCATCGGGATCATCATGGTCAACAGCACCGCGCCGAGTACAAGGCCGCGACCGCGGAAGCGGAATTTGGCCAGGCCGTAGCCGCACATGGCGCTGACCACGGAGGAAAAGGCAGTGTAGATGATGGCCACCACCAGTGAGTTCAGCATGACCTGGGAAAAATTGGTCTCCTTTTGGAGTCGGGCCAGGTTGTTCCACAGTTCCCTACCCGGCAGCAACGGCAGCGGTGTCGCGAACACGTCCGCCGTCGTATGCGTTGAAGCGATGACCATCCACAGGAACGGGATGATGCTCAGGACCGCACCGACCAGCAGCACCAGATAGACCGGGAACTTTTTGAGCGTCTGCGTCATTTCTTCTCTTTCATGATCACGAACTGCACCACGGATACCACGGCGATGATCGCCACGAGCAGCCAGGCAATGGCGGAGGCGTAGCCGAAGTCGAATTGCTGGAAACCCACCTTGTACAGGTACAGCACGGGAGTCAGCGTGGCGTTGTTGGGCCCGCCGCCTGTAAGTATGAAGTTTTCGTCAAACAGCTGCAGGGCACCAATTGTGGAGGTGATGGAGCTGAAGAGGATCACTGGACGAAGCTGCGGGATGACGATCTTGGCAAAGATCGCCCAACGGCCGGCGCCGTCGATTCGGGCAGCCTCGTAGAGCTCCGCTGGGATTCCTTGAAGTCCGGCCAGGATGATGACCATGTTGTACCCGGTCCATCGCCAGGTGATCGAGGCGATGAGCGCAACGCGGGACCAAGCTTCGCTGTTGAGCCAGTCCACCGGGGACATGCCGAACATACCCAGCATCTGGTTGACCGCGCCGCCGTCGGTCGCGAGCATGACCCGGAACACAAGGGAATAGGCCACCAACGTGGTCACGGCTGGCAGGAAGTGGATGGCACGGAAACCGGTGCGGAACCGCAACCATGATTGGTTGAGCAGGTACGCAAGTCCCAGCGCTGTGCAAACCATGAGCGGAACCTGGATAACCAGGATCAGTCCAACGTTGAACAGGCTTTTGCCGACCAGCGGGTCGTGGAACAGGCGCATGTATTGCGCCCCTCCCACCCAGGTGGATACCCCGCCGGTGGTCGAGAAGAAGCTCTGCCACAGCGAGGACAGCAGCGGGTAGAGAAAGAAGATGGCGAAGAGGGCGACCGCAGGCAGGACGAACCAATAGCCGGGCCGACGGCGTCGGGCCGAGGTGCGCGTCCCCGCCCGGCCATCCGCTTTTCCGGACAGCCGGCGGGTGGGCCGAAGAAGTGTGCCGGTCATGGCTACTGGGCAATCTTTCGCCCAGTGGCAGTTGCGATCTGATCCGCAGCGGATTTCAATGCCGCAGCCGGATCCTGATGGTTGAGCACCGAGGCAACGACGGCGTTGGACACCGTGTCCCCGGCCTTAGCGTTGTCACTTGTGTACGTGATCGACGGGATCTTGCGGGTTTGTGCGGCGAAGAGCTCATAGACCTTTTCGCCTCCGAAGTATGGCTGCGGTTCGTGGAACAACGGTGCATCAAGGGCCGGAAGGTATGAGGGAAACAGGCCCTCATCCTTCATCATGGAGACCTGGTTGTCCTTGTTGGCCAGCATGAACTTCACGAAGGAGCCGGCCAACTGCGGGTTCTTGGCCTGCGTGGGGACCGCCAGGGTGGAGCCGCCGTCGTTGGAGGTCTGCGTGCCGCCTTGGGTGAAGGCTGGCAGCGGTACCACGGTGAACTTGTTGGCCAGCTCGGGCATTTCGCCGGTGAGCGTGCCTATCCACCAGACTGCCGAGGGCATAACGGCGGACTTGCCGTTCTTGGTGGCCGTCACGCGCCCGTCCCAGCCCTTGACGTTGTCCAGAAGCCCCTTGTCGTTCATGGTCTTGATCAGCGTCAGGGCCTTGACGGCCGCCGGGGAAGTCAGGTTGATCTCGCCGGCAGGGGTAAAGATGCCTTGGCCCTGCTGTTGAAGCAGCATCTGGAACAGGCTGCCGGTGGAGAGATCAGTGGAGATCAAGGCGTGGCCGGTCGCCGCCTTCACTTTCTCCCCAGCGGCCAGTAATTCATCCCAGGTGCCCATTCCCTTGGGATCGACGCCCGCAGCCTTGAAGTAGTCGGTCCGCACGTAGAGTGCGACGGTGCCGGAATCCCAGGGCATCGAGAGCAGCTGTCCGTCCTTATTGGAGGAAGCCGAGACCTTGGAAGGGTCGAATTCATCCTTCGCACCACCCACCAACGGGGTGAGGTCTGTGAAAGCCTTGGGGAACTGGTGTATGTACGCCGGCATGTGGTCCGTTTCGACGGTGACGACATCCGGGAGTCCACTATTGGCCTGCAACGCAACGGACATCTTGTCGTAAGCGTTGTCATAGCCGATGTCCACCACGTTGATGGTGGCGCCGGGGTGCTCCTTGGTGTACGACGAAGCCAACCGCTTCAAGGCGGTTGCCGCCACGTCCCAACTCCAGACGGTGATTTGTCCGGACACTGCTGCGCCGGCGTCGAGTTTAGGGCCCGTGGCGCCCGGCACCCCGCCACTCGCACAGCCGGTGAGCAGTGTGAGCGCTACCAGCGGGGCTACAAACTTCAGTGATTTAGGCATGTGACTTCCTTGATCGGCCCATAATTTTGTATACAGTACACACTGTACGTGGGCGGGGATGTGATTATCAACACCCTGACGAATAAAAAAATGAAGTCCTTCGCTCCCGGCGCGAGGCCCTCTCCGGCTAAAACTACGAAACCCCCTGTACGACAGCCATTTACCCCCGGAGGAGAAGAGAATTCCCATGTTGAAAACCAAGTCGCCCTTGTCACCGCTGCCGGAGCCGGCATCGGCCGCGCCATTGCCCTGCGACTGGCCGCCGACGGCGCCTTGATCGTCGTTTCGGACGTCAACGACGCGGCCGGCGCCGAAACCGTGTCGCTTATCAGGGCCGCCGGCGGACGCGCGGCCTACAAGCACGCCAATGTCGCCAACGCCGATGAGGTCACCGCATTGGCTCCCTTCGCCGTCGCGTCTTTTGGCCGATCCAACATGGGAGTGAACAATGCCGGCGTAGGAGCGATGCCCAAGCCGGTGCAGGAGATCACCTCCGCGGACTGGGACCGCACCATCAACGTCACCCTGCGCGGCACCTTCCTCGCCATGCAGGCTCAGGTGGCACACTTCCTGGGGCAGGGGCGTGGCTCCATCGTGAACATCGCCTCGCTGGCAGGCATCAGCGCCACCCCGCAGCTGACCCCCTACGGCGCGGCAAAGCACGGCGTGGTTTCCCTGACCCGCAGTGTCGCCAAGGAAACCGCCGAACAAGGCATCCGCATCAACGCCGTGGCCCCCGGCGCCATTGAAACCGCCGCGCTGGCCTCCCTGCCTACCGACGCCAAGGCCGCCTACGCCGTTGAAATCCCGATGAAGCACCTGGGACAACCCGAAGACATTGCCAACGCAACCGCTTTCCTGCTTTCAGGCCAGGCCGCCTTCATTACCGGCGTCGTGCTGCGAGTAGACGGCGGAACCGAGGCCTAAACCTGGAATCAGCGCAACGGAACGCGGCACTGAGCTGGGTCCTGAACAGGGCCCTTGCGCAGTGGACGACGCTCGGCTTCACCACCCCAGTCGCCGCGCGCGGGATTGGTGCTGAAAACGGGGTCCAGACGCTGCTCACCATCCTGAATAACGCTGGCACCCAGCGGCCCCCGGCGCCGAACGCGCAGATGGGCGCCGCATTTCTTCCACCTAGAAGGATACCCAATGGGCCTGCGGACTCATTCACCTTCCCTGCCCCGTCAACCGGTCCACAGCGGGGAGTGCCAGGCGCCGGCGGCAGTCCTGGACCATAACCCCTTGCCTGGACCGCGACCGCGGACTCCACCATGGAAAGAGTCGCCCGAGTGTTAGCGTTCCGGTTCAGCTTCAGTTCTTGTCCGCACGACACCCGCGCCGTACATTGGGGTTCACGGACGAGGATGTCCGCGGCCGCCACGTAGGTGGCGGGCCACAAGTCTCACGGAGGAACACAGCCATGGCCACAGGCACCGTCAAATGGTTCAACGCAGAGAAGGGCTTCGGTTTCATCGCCCCCGATGACGGATCCCCCGACGTTTTCGCCCACTACACTGCCATCGCCAGCGGCGGCTACCGGTCCCTGGATGAGAACCAGAAGGTCCAGTTCGAGATTGTCCAGGGACCCAAAGGACCGCAAGCAGAAAACATCCGCCCACTCTAACCCGGGTTTGGTCACCCGCGATCGCAGGCTTTGCGCCACCCAGTGTACTGATGGTCCCAAGGCCGGTTAAGCCGCCTGCACCGGCGAAGGGCGCGAGCAGTGCCCGCCTTGACTGGGGAGTGTATCCGGGCCGGTCTCCCAGTTCCACGGGAACTGAATTGGACAGGTTGGGAATCAGCTTGGACGGGTTCGGGGGTGGCGGGTCGAGAGTTGGAAGACCCCGTAGACGGCCAGGGCGCCCGCGAGGACGAAGACGATGCCTGCCCAAAGTGGGGCGGAGGAGGCTTCGCCCAGCACGGCGATTCCGATGCTCACGCCGATGAGGGGATCGATGACTGTCAGTCCGGCGACGACGAGGTCTGGCGGACCGGAAGAATATGCGCTCTGGACGATATAGGATCCCGACAGGGCGGCGGCGGCTAATCCGCCGACACATGCGAAAGTGAGCCCGTCTCCTGGTTCGTAGTGGAATCCGAACCTGGCCAACGTGTGGACCCGGTCAATGACGACTTTCGCCACGGTTGCCACAAACCCGAACAGGACCACGGCCGCGACGATGTAAAACAGTGTGGTGAACTTCCTGCGGAAAAACCCGAAGGCCAATGCAAGGATGGCCAGCACGACCGCGAGAATGATCAGCACGATGATCAGCTGGGCATCATGGATGGGAACCGTCGTCGTGGTCACGGCCGCAACGCTGACGAACAAGCCAATGCCGCCCACACAGAAAGCCACAGCCCGGATGGTCGGCCAACCCAGCTTTGCCTTGGCGGCTCGTGCGTTCAGGACAGCAGTAATAACGAGAGCGAGGGCGCCCAGGGGCTGAACAACCGTCAGCGGTGCCAGATACAGGCTGAAAAGTTGCAAGAGGATGGCCACACCGAGCATCAGCGTCCCGGCCAACCATGCGGGCCGGCGCACCAGGGTCAGCAGATCCCTGACGTTCAGCCCTGTTTTGGTTGCTTCCGCCTCGGTTTCGCCCTCTGACACTCCGCGGTGCTGGAACTGTGCGCCCAGAGCCAGGAAGACGGAACCGACAAGGGCCACCGGGACACCAAGGGCCTGCATTGGCGTCAGCGAGATCAGTTCGATGGCCATGGCGCCACATTACCGGTCGTGAGGGGCGCGGCGGTAGCGGTGGCCCGGGCAAGAGTCGGGCGATGATTTGATGGTGGGCAAGTCGAACACCGCAGCAGCTGGCCTCACCAATTGCTGGAAAGCTGGACGGCTTTCACGCAGGATGCCCCCTCACAGCCTGGGTTTGTTGCGGCGGACCCGGGCGCGCAGCTGGATGATTCGAACCGTGCCGGCAATGGCGACGATGATGCCGCCGCCTACCGCTCCAATGAACAGGCCCACGCCAATCGACACGGTGCCGTTGAGTCCGAAGTAGTGCAGCGTGACGGATTCCTGGTTCTGCAGGATAAAGATGATCAGGAGCACCAAAACCAGCAGGCCGGCGGCCGTCGCCACCCACATCATGCTCGCACGCGTCACGACGCTGTTGGACTTGGATCGTGCCGGCCCGCCCGTGGGGTGCGGCGGGGTACTTTCCTCTGGGTTCGTTTCCTCAGTCATGGGGACACTGTCCTCTCCGATGAACTCGCGGGTGATTTGGTCGGAAGATACGCACCGTCGGGCCCGTCGAATTTTTGGGCCGGCGGTATGGGCAACGGCATGTCACTGTCCGTTTCGGTGACGTTTGCATGGGTCACCGATAGGGACTGGTCGTTTGTGGGTTGGCCGGACTGATGGCGTTTGCCAGGCGCTTCCGCCAGGCCTCCACCCGGGACACGATGGCCCTCTTCGACTTCGAACTGGTCGGTGCACCGCTGCCTGCGGCGCAAGGTGCGGACCATGATGATGGTTCCGGCCACTGTCGCGGCCCCCAGAAGCCCGGCGGCCACCCAGGCCGTTGTCGTCCTCGTGCGGAGAGGTGGGGGGCGGTGAAGCTCGCGGGCTGCATGTTTCAGGGCCTTTATGGCCCGTTTCCGTGCCCGGCGTTGGACCTTTTTATCCGTCGCCGTGTCCATGATCCCTGCCACCGCCTGGGGCGACCCGCACCCTGCCATGTCGGCACGCCTCCACATAATGGCCGCGTCAACCACGGCGGTGGGGCTCTTCAGGATCTGCTCCACCCCGGCCCCAACAAGGCTCCGTGCCTGATGAATCATCTTCTTCATATTCATGCCGGACATGGGAAACCTCCCGATTGTTCGTCTTCGCCCCCAGCCTACGCCCGGACTTCAGAGCGGGAACAGTAGCGCGGGCAGGCGTCCAGACTGCAGGCGTCGGCTGGTTTGTGCCCTCACAGAGGGCGGTCCGGCCCCTGGCGACGGTCGCCGTGGAATGACCTTTCGGCAATTTCCCAGTTCTTCATTCAGGCCCCCGTCGACCCGGGTTTCCGGGGTTATGCTGAAGGAATCCTGCCGTCAAGGATCGGCAGGCCTAGCACAGGGGAAGGGGAAGCATCATGGGTTTGGGTGACAAGATCAAGCACGCGGCCGAGAAGGCCGGCGGCAAGGGCAAGGAAACCGCCGGCGAAGCGACCGACAATGACCGGTTGAAAGCTGAAGGCAAAGCAGACCAGGTCAAGGCCGAAATGAAGAAGGCCGGGGATAAAGTCAAGGATGCCTTCGAGAAGCACTGACCCGCCGTCAGTGCCCACTCCCGGGCCCCCGCCTTCCCCCGCGGCACGGCCCGGTCCTCTAAGGGGAGCCTGGCGCCGACAATAACAGTCCCCTGACTGCTTGGGAGGCCGGGTAAAGTACATCTTGGGAGGCCGGGTAAAGTACATCGCCATGAACGGTGCCGTAACGGGCGTGGCCATCGGCCAGATAAGAGTTCCGAGGGGCCTGAATCCGTCCTCATTGACGCCGATACAGCAGGAACCGCCACCCCATCACCTTCGGCGCTCCCTTGCGGTCCATGAGCCGGGCCGAATGAGTCGTGGAGCAAACCATCACGACCATGAAGGACAGGCCCCCGACTGCGCCTGTCCAACCCCCGGTTCCCCGATCCTTTCATGCCACCCCCAGCCCGCCAGCGGTTCCAAGAAACCCCACTGAAAGCATAAGGGACCCTTTCCAGAGATGTCAGGGAAGGTGCCCTACACAAAATACGGCGCGTCCCAACGACATCGGCATGCACCGCGTGGCCTTCTCCGTAGACTCGCCCTCGTCCACGTTCAACGCGGGCAGTCCCGCACCCGTCCCAGGCTGCGCAGCTCCTGGGTGAAGATGAGCATGTCCTGGATGTGATCCCGGCTGCGGCGCGCATGGCTGGGGGCCGTTGAGGGGCCGGGGAGTCCTGGACTTATGAAGCCGGCACGGCCGCGGGTCCGCGCAGGCTGGCGGCCAGGATGAGGGCGATGGCCTTCAACTGCTCCTTGCCGCGCCGAGGCAGACCGTCGAGATCGGAAAGCCGATCGTCGGTGGCAGAGGAAAATATGGCGCTGACCCAGGCCGTGGCACAGGTCTTGATCCGTTCAGCATCCACGATATCGGGAAGGCATTTGCGCAACACCGCCGCAGTATCGCGTTCCAGGTTCGTTTGGAACTTGCGCAGTTGGGCCCGGACGTTAGGATGGGTTTCGGCCTCGCGCCAGAGGATCACGCGAAGCACGGTGGATTTGTGGTCGCCGAGATTCAACGCATCCAGCGTGCCGATCAGCCCCGCGGCGGGGTCCCCCCCGCATCGCCAGCCGGTCAGTGTCCAACGGCGTGAGAGGGAGCCGCTCGGCCATCAAGGCCGCCAGCAGGTCGGCTTTGGTGGGAAAATAGTAAAAGAGCAAACCCTTGGCAACACCGGCGGACTGGGCGATCGCGGCCGTGGAGGTGCCATTGAACCCGTGTTCGGCGATGAGTTCCTGGGCGGAATCCAAGATCAGCCTCCGGGCATCCCCGCGGATCTCGGTGCGATCCTGCGCCTGTCCCGCGTTCACTGTGACCTCCATTGATGAGGGATCCGTTGAGGGGCCGGACTAATCCAGCCCCCTCCACTTACCAGCATCCTAGTTGGCAGGGCACCGGACCCGGAAGGGCGCCGGAGGCCCTGCCAACGTTGGTGTTATGCAGCCGACGGCCGATGATGATGCTGCTGGCCTTCGTGTGCCTTCATCACCGAGGGCATCGCCCATGCGGTGACAACGATCGTGACGGCACCGCAAATCCAGGCTGTCATGGCGATTCCCGTCATGCCGGTGAAGGCAAGCACCCACGGGGAGATAAAGAGCAGAATGCCCAGAATCCCTTGCGCCCACTCCACTGATTCCATCCGCGGCATCGACAAGTTGACCAGCCCGGCAATGATTGTCAGAACTCCCAAGACGATCAGCGTTGTTGTTGTCTTTCCATCAGTCGTCGTCCAGATCGTCGCCAAGGCAGCATACAAACCAGCGGCCACAGCCACCCAGTTCTGCCATTTGGTCCACGTCTTCATCAACCTCACCCTCCTTCAAATACGTCACTTACAAATTCCGGTCTACGCCTGATTGACCAACCGGTCAAGAGGTGTTTCCAAACCTCGCCGGGGAAGGTGTACAAAAATCAGACCTATCCCTTGGTCTTCACCGTCCCCACACTCATCGCCACCATCTCCGAATTCGCCACGCTGGAGGCAGGTGACGTCATCCTCACCGGCTCACCATCCGGAGTTGGATACCGCCGAAACCCCCAACTGTTCCTTCCCTTTGAACCATTGACTATAGCGGTTTAGCCATGCACGATTGCCAATGCCAGAAGTGCCCTGGTAGCGGGAGCGTCGCTGCGGCCGCCTTGTCGTTCTTCACCATCGGCGTCACCTTGTCGGTCTTGATGAGGTCAGAAGTTCGCAAAGGGTGCCCGACGCAGACGAAGTCAATCAAGCAATGGAGGAAATGATGAACTCAGCAGCAAGACCGGTCTCTTCGCCGGCTGCCCGAGCCAACTGGCCCCGTACCGTTGGCCTAGTGGCAGTAACGGCCATCGTCGCGGTATTGGCACTTGCTGGACCTCCCGCGGCGATAGGCGGTCCCGGCCATGGTCACGGCCAGTCACCCAAACAGAGCCACCGCACCGTGATGTACTACCAAACGCAATACAGCGACAACCACTATGTGTCTCCGAAAGCCATGGTCGATCACCATACGGGACTGACTGATCTGATTGTGGGCGCTTTTCACGTCAATGAGACCCCTGGGGATATTCGACTCAATGACGATTCGCCGTCGAGTCCGAAATTTGATGTGATGTGGAAAGACCTGACAACCATGCAGCGCAAAGGCGTTAAAGTACTCGGGTTTGTTGGCGGTGCTGCTGCGGGAAGCTTCCACCGTCTCGAACCAGAGACCTTCGACACCTACTATCCCGAACTCAAGGCCGTGATTTCCAGGTACAAGTTGGACGGCCTGGATCTTGACGTTGAGGAATCGATGTCCCTCGCGGGCGTGGAGCACCTGATTGACCGTCTCAAAGCCGATTTTGGCAAGAAATTCCTGATCACATTGGCACCCGTGGCACCGGCGCTCAAGGGTGGTGGCAATCTCTCCGGCTTCGATTATGAACAGCTGTACAAGGAACGGGGCCAGTCCATCGCCTGGTTCAACACCCAGTTCTATTGTGGGTGGGGTACGTTAGCCTCCACAACAGGGTACAAGGCCATTATTGATCGTGGCGTTATTCCCGCCAGCAAGGTCGTTGCGGGGACGCTGACCAATCCTGCCAACTGTGGCAGTGGCTACGTGCCCATGTCTGAGCTGACTTCCACTATCGCATCCCTGAGCGATACGTATGAAACGTTTGGCGGCATTGCCGGCTGGGAATACTTCAATTCCATTCCCGGTGGGCCCGGCGCCCCCTGGCGGTGGGTCCGCGACGTCAGCGCGGCCATGCGGGACTGACCGGAAGCGGCCCCGGCACTGCCCTAGCGAAGTGGCGGGCACGTGGAGCCACGCGGACTCAAGGTCAGTGCCGGACCCTTCCGGGAGGGCAGCGGCGTGTCGGCGCCGATCTGGTCCAACAGGAGCCGCGCCGCCCGTTCCCCCAGTTCGACGGTATCGCGGGTGAGCGTCGTGAGCGAGGGACGCACCAGTCGGGCCATGGCGGAGTCGTCGAACGAAGCGATCGAAAGTTGGGCTGGCACAGCGACCCCCATCTCGGCTGCAACTCCGAGGCCGGCGACAGCCAGGACGTCATTGTCGAAAACGATTGCCGTCGGACGCTCCTGTCGCGACAGCAGGGTGCGAGTGACATCGGCACCCTGCGCCGCCGAATAGTCCGTGACCAGGGATTCCACCGAGCTCAATCCTGTTGAGTCCGCGAATGATCGTAACGCCGCGATTCGCAGTCCGGTGTGCTCGAACTCCGCGGGGCCGGCGACGTGCGCAATTCTGGTGTGCCCGAGCGCATGCAAATATTTGAAAACCGTGAGCGCCGCCTCGGAATCGTCGATCCAGACGGAGGGAGCGCTGCCTTCGGACGATGGGCGGGATCCGACCACGATCGTCGGCATGCCGAGTTCGTCGAGGAGCTGCACGCGAGGGTCGTCCGTGCGCGGGTCGATGACGATGACGCCGTCGACTTGGTGTCCGTTCCACCACTCTTGGTAGGTGTCCAGTTCTTCCTGCAGGTCGCGGGCGACGAGGAGGTTCATTCCGACGTGAGAACCGCTCAAGCCCAGCTGGATGCCTGAAATGAGGTCGCCGAAGAAGGACTCGGTGCCCAGCGTTCGCGCCGGGCGGTTGAGGACGAAGCCGATCGTGCCGGCTCGGGCGCCCCCGAGGGCGCGAGCTGCGGAGTGTGGGCGCCAGTGCATCTCTCGGGCGATCTCAAGGATGCGTGCCCGAGTCGAGGCCGAGACACCTGGCCGGTTGTTCAGCGCGAAGGAAACCGCGCCGGCCGAAACTCCTGCCCGCGCGGCGATATCTGCGATGGTGGCGCGTTTTATCGGTTTCATGACTCCCCCTTGCAGACGGTACGGACTTATTCCGGCACACTTGACTATACCGCTTTAGTGAATAAGTATTGTCATTGCAATGAGGATAACGGTGATGCAGATCACTGTCCTCGGCCTCCAGTCACCGTCCTGCACAAAGGAGTTCCAAGCGATGAAGCAACGCACCCTAGACCGTCGAAGCCGCGCAATGAAGCGGGCGGGTCGAATAATGCTCGGAACGGGCGTTGCGGCCCTCATGCTTAGCGGATGCTCCGGCGGATCCGGCGGTTCCGGTTCCTCCGGTGACGGGTCGATCAACGGCACCATCACCGTGCAAACCTGGGCGCTCACGCCGAAGTTCAGCGACTACCTCGACGGAGTGAAAAACGGCTTCGAGAAGGAGCACCCGGGGGTTACGGTCAAAATGGTCGATCAGCCAGGCGACGGCTACTCCGACAAGGTTCTCAGCCAGGCCTCGTCCAACTCCCTGCCTGATGTCATCAACCTTCCCCCTGACATTGCCCTGCCACTGGCCAAGCACGGCTACCTGCAGAATGTCGGCAAGAGCGACTCATCGCTGGCATCGACGTATGTTGCCGGGGCACTGGACGCCTACAAGTACAAGGGGCTCGACGGAACCTACGGTTACCCCTGGTATCTGAACACCGATGTCGATTACTGGAACAAGACCATGCTCTCCGACTGCGGACTGGACCCGTCTAAGGTGCCCACCACGACCGACCAACTCTTCGACCAGGCCGCGACGATGCACCAGCACTGCCCGGACAAGTACCTGATGAGCCGCAAGCCGGGTCTGGGGGACTTCACGCTCGCCGGTGTCAAGGTTCTCAACGATGACGGCACGAAGTTCACGTTCGCCGATTCGCCGGAGGCGGTGGACCTCATCGCCCGGTACGCGAAGGCGTACCAGCAGAAGTACATGCCGCCGTCCGTGCTCAACAGCGACTACCTGGGCAACTCGACGCTGTTCACCCAGGGCAAGGTCGCCTGGACCACCGGCGGTGCCACCAGCATCTCCGACTTCGAGAAGAACAACCCCTCGCTGAAGGGCAACGTGATCGTTTCCCCCGCGCTTGACACTGCGCCGCTCTATGTACAAGGGCTGAGCGTCTCGGCCAAATCGAAGAACCTCGCCACCGCCGAGGCCTTCGCGAAGTACATGACGGACGCGAAGAACCAGGAGGCCTTCGCCCATCTGGTCAACATCTTCCCCTCCACGAAGTCCTCGCAGTCAGACCCCTTCTTCTCCAAAGATGACGGGACGCCCAACGGAAAGGCGCGGGTTCTCGCCAACGAGGCACTGAAAACGGCGAAGAACCTCACACCCGTCGAAGCCAACTCTGCAATGTCGACCTTCCTCGACCAGCAGATCTCACTGGCAATGAAGGGCGAGACCACACCGAAGGAAGCGCTGCAGACCGCGCAAACAAAGATGAACACTCTACTGGCCAACGGCTGACCGCTCCACACGCCCGGCAGGGTCGCTGACTCTGCCGGGCACCAACCCTGAAGGGAGACCCGCGTGCGCGCGAACCGATGGTTCACCCCGTGGATTTTTGTCATACCCGCCCTCGTCTGGTTACTCGCATTCAGTGTGTGGCCGTCGATCAACACGGTACGGCTTGCGTTCACCAATGCGAGCCCGCTCGGTGGCGTCAGCCGCTTCGTCGGACTGCAAAACTTCCAGACGATGTTCGCTGACCCGCAGGTCTGGGAGGCACTGCTCAACAGTGTCGTGTACATGGCGGTCTGCCTGCCACTGCTGACGATCCTGCCACTCCTCATCGCGTTGCTCGTTGAGAAACGGCTACCTGGAATTGCGTTCTTCCGCACCGCCTTCTATTCGCCGGTTATCGCCTCTGCCGTGGTCGTCGGGCTCATCTGGACCTGGATCCTCGACGATCGCGGGGTCATCAACGAAATGGTGAAGGCGCTCGGCATCGTCCAAGGGCCCCTACCTTTCCTCACGGACCGTTGGTTGCTGCTGTTCAGCGCGATCAGCCTCACGGTCTGGAAGGGCCTGGGCTACTACATGATCATCTTCCTCGCAGCGCTGGGGAATGTCGGCAAGGACCTGCACGAAGCCGCAGCGCTCGACGGCGCTGGAGCCATCCGCCGGTTCTGGTCGGTGACCATGCCAGGCGTCCGCGGCACGATGACGCTTGTTGGCATCCTGGTGTGCGTTTCCGCCCTCCGGGTCTTTAGCGAGCTCTACATCCTGACCAACGGTTCCGGAGGCCCCGGCGGCCAGGACCAGTCGGTCGTCATGCTCATCCAACAGTACGCGCGCGGGTTCACCGGCAACCTCGGCTACGCCTCGGCACTGAGCCTCCTGCTCTTCGCGGTCACGCTCGTTCCGATGCTCGTACTCGCCCGACTCAACAGCAAGGCGCAGCAATGAGCGACATCACCGATCCGGACTTCGCCGTCATCGGCCGGGCGGTATCGCCCGCGCCCGACGTCACGGGCGGCAGGACTCCACCACCACCTACGGGGGCAAGGCGTCGACGCCGGGGCTGGGGCGTCATGTCCCGGCGCGAGCTGATCCTGCGCTACGTGCTGCTCGTGATCGTGCTCTTCATCGTCGTCGGCCCGTTCCTCTGGCAACTCTCCACATCGCTGAAGGGCTCCGGAGAGGACATCTACACTTCGACGCCGTCGTTCATCCCCAGCCAGCCGACACTGGAGAATTATGGGAAGGTCGCCGAAGCGATCCCCGTCTGGTTGTACATCGTCAATTCGCTGACAGTCGCAGCAATCGACGTGGTCGGGAACCTCGTCTTCGCCACGTGCGCCGGGTTCGCGCTCGCCCGTCTCCGCTGGAAGGGGCAGCGGATCGTCCTCGGCCTGTTCCTTGCCACGCTCATACTGCCAGGCGAGGCGACGATCATCGCGCAGTTCGTGACGATCAAGGACCTCGGTCTCTCCGATTCGCTGGTGGGTGTCGCCCTGCCGGGGATGATCGCCGCAATCAACGTTCTACTGATGTACAACGCCTTCCGCCAGATTCCCGAAGAAATCGACCAGGCGGCCGTCGTCGACGGAGCGAACTCCTGGCAGAGGCTACGGTACATCGCCCTTCCCGCCGTGCAGGGCACTATTGCCGTCATCGCGATCTTTTCTTTCATCGGAGCCTGGGACGATTTCCTTTGGCCGCTCATCGTGCTCCAGTCACCCGACAAACTCACCCTGACCGTGGGCCTCCAGTACCTCCAGGGGACGTTCTCGAATGATCAACGCTTGATCGCGGCGGGTACGATGATCGCCTTCATTCCCATCGCCGTGATCTTCTCCATCCTGCAGCGGTACTTCTTCAAAGGCGTTGAAGAGGGCGGGGTCAAGGGCTGATGCGGTTCGGCGTCAATTACACCCCATCCGCAGGCTGGTTCCACTCCTGGCTGGACTTCTCGCCGTCTGCTGTCGCAGCAGACATGGAACGAATTGCCTCCCTGGGCGTCGATCATGTGCGGATCTTTCCGCTCTGGCCGCTCGTTCAGCCCAACCGCACCCTTATCCGGCCGTCCGCGATTGCGGACATCGTCCAGGTCGTCGATATCGCGGCGTCCTTCGGGCTCGACGTCAACGTGGACGCACTGCAAGGCCACCTGTCAAGCTTCGACTTCATCCCGTCCTGGCTGGAATCGTGGCACCGGCGCAACATTTTCGTCGCGCCTGAAGTCATCACCTCCACCGCGACGTATGTCCGGGAGCTCACCAGCGCCGTGGCCAGCCGCCCCAACCTGCTCGGAGTGACGCTGGGGAACGAACTCAACCAATTTGCCCACGATCCCCATCCGACGCCGCACCGGGCAACGGAAAAGCAGGCCTCCGCGTGGCTGGCCTCCATGGTCGGTGCCGTCCGTGCGGAACTCGGCTCGACACCGGCGGCCAGGGCTCCCCTCGTGACGGTCGCCCAATACGATGCCGCCTGGTACGACGACGCCCAGCCCTTCGGCCCCGAGCACGCCGCCGACTACGGGGACCTGACAGTCACCCACTCCTGGGTATTCAACGGTGCCGCGCAACTCCATGGCCCGCTCGGCGAGGGCTCCGCCCGACATGCCGAGTACCTGATGCAGCTCGCTGCCGCCTGGAATCGCGACGCGAATCGCCTGAACTGGCTACAGGAGGTGGGGGCGCCGACCAACGTCGTCCCGGTCAAGGACGCCCCCGAGTTTCTCGAGAAAACGATCCGGCACGCCGCAGACGTGCAGAACAACTTCGGTGTCACCTGGTGGTGCTCGCACGACGTATCGCGGAAACTAGCGGACTTCCCGGAGCTGGAGTACGACCTCGGGCTCTTCACCAACGACGGGGTGCTGAAGCCGACCGGCGAGCGGTTCGCCGAGCTCGTGCACGAGTTCAGGAACGCGAAGGCGGGGGCCGGCACGCCGCCTCGCGATGCGCTCATCCTCGAGGACGTCGACGCCGCCGGCGTACCGGTCGCAGACGTGCGGAAATCATGCGCACCAGGGGGCCGGTTTTCGCAGGCTTGGCTCCATCACGCGGCGTCGACTGGACGTGGTCCCCAGGTGGTGCTGCGGTCCAAAGTTGCCGATGCGCTCCTCCTTGCCGCGCGCGGCATCACCGAAGTCCACGTCGTTCCGGCCGGCATCGACAGAATCGAACTGTCCATTGCCCATCCGGCCACCCATCACTGATCTCGAACACCCTATCCGTCTGCCAGACACAATGGCGGCAGACCACTTTGAAAGGCCCTGATGCACGACGATATCCCCCTGACCATCGGCCGGGCGCGCCGCGTCCTTGACGAACGGATTGTGCCCGCCGTATACGGCACCACCATCCCATTGGAGGTGTCCTGGCACGAACTGCCCGGGGAACCCATTTCCCCGACAGAGGGTCTGGCCCTGCATTTCGAGCCGTACGAGGTGGGCACACCATGGGGTGCCGCGTGGGGGACGACGTGGTTCCGGCTACGCGCCACGGTCCCGCCCGAGTGGGCGGGCCGCAGGATCGATGCCCTCGTGGATCTCGGCTTTGACAAGAACATGCCGGGGTTCCAGTGCGAAGGGCTCGTTTACCGGCCGGACGGTTCCCCAGTGAAGTCGATCAATCCCCGGAACCAATGGATCCTGGTCCAGGAAGAGGCGGCAGGAGGCGAAAGTATCGAACTATTCCTCGAGGCTGCCGCGAATCCGGTGCTGCTGGACTACCATCCCTTCCTGCCCACGCAGGAGGGCGACATCCTCACCTCCTCCAAGCGTCCGCTCTACGCCACCCGAAGGATGGAGTTGGCGGTATTTGAGCGAGAGGTGCACGAACTCGCCCTCGACATTGAGGTGCTGCTCGAACTGCAGGAGGAACTCCCGCAGGGCCCGCGCCGGATGCGGATCCTGCAAGCCCTCGATGACGCGCTGGACGAGCTGGACCTGCAGCAGATCCCGGCGACGGCGACGGCTGCGCGCGCCGTGCTGGCCCCGATCCTCGCTTCCCCGGCGGAGTCGTCGGCGCACCGGATCTCCGCCGTCGGACACGCACACATCGACTCCGCCTGGCTATGGCCGGTCCGGGAGACCATCCGCAAGGTGGCGCGCACGGCATCCTCCATGACGGAGCTGATCGAGCAGGACGATGACTTCCTTTTCGGAATGTCCAGCGCCCAGCAGTACGCATGGGTCAAGGAGCATCGTCCCGAGGTCTGGGAGCGCATCGTCGCCGCTGTCGCCGCCGGACGGTTCCTGCCCCTCGGTGGCATGTGGGTGGAGTCGGACACGGTCATGCCCACCGGCGAATCGATCGTACGGCAGTTCGCGTATGGCCAGCGATTCTTCCGCGAGGAGTTCGGCATCGAACCGAAGGGGGTCTGGCTCCCGGACAGCTTCGGGTATTCGCCCGCGCTACCGCAGCTGATGAAACGTGCCGGATTCCAATGGTTCTTCACGCAGAAGATCTCCTGGAATCAAGTCAACAAGTTTCCCCACCACACCTTCCTCTGGGAGGGGATCGACGGCTCCCGGGTGTTCTCGCATTTTCCCTCGATGGACACCTACAACTCGCAGCTCTCCGGCGCTGAGGTGGCCAAAGCCGCCAAACAGTTCCGCGAAAACCGTCTGGCTTCCGGTTCCATCGCTCCCGTCGGTTGGGGCGACGGCGGAGGCGGAACGACCCGCGAAATGACAGGCAAGGCTTCGCGACTGAGGGACTTGGAGGGCAGTGCACGCGTGCACTGGGAACATCCGGACGAATTCTTCACGCGAGCCCGCACCGAGCTGGCCAATCCGCCAGTATGGGTCGGCGAACTGTACCTCGAACTGCACCGAGCCACCCTGACCTCGCAGCACCGCACCAAACAAGGCAACCGCCGCACCGAGCACCTGCTGATCGAGGCGGAACTCTGGAGTGCCACGGCCGCGGTGAGCGTCGGGTTTGCGTATCCATATGACGAACTGGACGAATGCTGGCGTCAGGTCCTGCTACAGCAGTTCCACGACATTCTGCCCGGGACTTCGATCGCATGGGTGCACCGTGAAACGGTTCAGGAATACGCCCGTGTCACCAAGCGGTTGGAGGCCATCATCGCGGACGCGCTGGCTGCACTCACTGGATCGGGGGAATCGGCGATTGTCGTCAACCCGGCACCCTTCGCCCGTTCCGGCGTGCGCGCCCTCAGCGCGACGCCGGCAACGGAGCTCAACCCGACCGAACCTGTTCGGCTCGAAGAGGTATCCGACGGGTACGTGCTCACCAATGAACTGGTTCGTGTCAGCATCAGCCGGGCCGGACTCGTCACGTCTGCCCTGGATCTCTCCACCGGTCGCGATGCGATCCCTGCGGGTCAAGCAGGCAACCTATTGCAGCTGCACCAGGACTTTCCCAACATGTGGGATGCATGGGACGTCGACCGCTACTACCGCAACAGAGTCGAGGATATTCGTTGCGTCGAAGCGCTCGATGCGGAGGTTGGCAGCGGTGGCGTCGCCCGGGTCAGGGTGCAGCGCACCTTCTCCGACTCTGCCATCGATCAGACGCTCTCGCTGGCACCGGGCTCCCGCACACTGGAAATCACCCAAACTGTGGACTGGCATGAGACCGAGAAATTCCTCAAGCTGGCGTTCCCCCTCGACGTGCACGCCGAGCACACCATCGCCGAGACACAGTTCGGTGCGAACAAACGGGTCACCCATACCAACACGTCCTGGGAGGCCGCCAAGTTCGAGACATCAATGCACCGGTACGTTCTCGTGGAAGAACCGGGCTTCGGCGTCGCCTTGGTGAACGACTCCACCTACGGTTACGACATGACCCGGGATTCGGTCGATGGCCACGTCACCACGACCCTGCGCCTCTCGCTGCTGCGGGCCCCGCGCTTTCCGGACCCGGAGACCGACCAGGGCAGGCAGACCCATCGGTTCGGCCTCGTCATTGGAACGTCAGTGGCCGGGGCCACGGAGGAGGGTGTGTTGCTGAACCTGGACGGCCGTTCCCTGCGCGGCGATCACGGATTCTCCCCCCTGGTCTCCATCGACGGTGGCATCGTCGTGTCAAGCGTCAAGTTGGCGGACGATCGCTCGGGTGACCTGGTCGTGCGCGTTTACGAGCCGATCGGGCGCCGCACGACGGGAGCGCTGAGCGTGCACGCGCCGGTCGCCCAAGCGACGACCGTGTCCCTTCTCGAAGGACCGCTCGGGGCCCAGGAGAATCCGGAATCGCCAATGGACGACGGCGTGGTAACGCTCGCCCTGGCACCGTTCGAAGTGCGCACGATGCGCTTCCGGCTCGCATGACGGCGGCAGTGGAGCAAGACGCCGCCGCGGGAACGCCCGGAGGCAGCGGCCCGACGACGGCGGTTGCCGCGCGGAACGGAGTCGGACTGACCTCGGTGAACGCAACGCTCCTTGAGGGCAGGGTGGGAACGGTGACCGTGCTGGAAGTGCCCGGTCTGGCTGGACGTACGATCAAGGCCGATGAACGGCTCATGTGGGCCTGGTTCCCCGAACGCTCGCTTCCCGCCGGCCGAATCGAGCCCGACGACTCGGACCTGGACCACTTCTGGGACGCCACGGCGTTCGCCGTCGACCTCGTGTTCGACGACGGCACCCGGCTCTCCGAACACGCCGTGATGGATCAGTACGGCACCCTGCCTTCCGCCGACGCGCAGTTCACGGCCCGTACCGCCTGGGTGGATCAGTGGAATCGCCGAACGGTGCAACTTGACGCCGTGCTCGGTCGAACCGTCGCACGCGCCGAAGCGGTGCTCGGCGTGGCGACCAACGGAGCGGGCGCGTCGCCCCTGGCGATCCGCGGCTGGATTGACGAGGTGCTGATCGGGCCCAACCCGCCCCGCCCATCCAGACCCCTGGACCTGGTACGGACGACCCGCGGCACGCACTCGTCGGGACGGTTTTCACGGGGCAACACCGCCCCCCTGGTAGCCGTTCCGCACGGGGGCGTGTTCGGGCTGCCGATGACCCGGGCAGACGAATCGCGGTGGCCATACTCGTACCATGAACACAATCGCGTCAGCGACAACCGTCCGACGATTGAAGCGTTCGCGACGTCTCATCTGCCCTCGCCGTGGATGGGGGACCGGGGAGTGTTCCAGCTCATGCCGAGCCCACTCGCCCAGCCCCCAACGGGGCGGACGGAGCGGGCCCTCGCGTTCGACCACGACAGTGAACAAGATGGCCCGCATCGGTATTCCGTGCGCTTGGATGCAGGTGAGGCCGGCATCGTCGAGGCAACGATGACCGCCGGTGACTTCGCCCTCGGCCTACGGTTCATCTTCCCAGGCGCAACCGATCAGGCGTCGATCATCGTGGACCACCATGGGGCCGTGCGGGATGTGCACGTGCACACCGAGGGCGCCGACACCGTCATTGAGGTGCTCCTGGACGACCGCGCGGAATCGCCGCAACACTACGTGCACCTGCGCGTGCCCAACGTCCTGGCGGACCGGACCAGTGTGGTGTCGGGACTCCTGCGCGGTTCACTGCTGGTGGCGGTGGACGGCCCGGTGGACGTCCTGTTGGGCATTTCGACGGTTTCGTTTCCGGACGCAGCGGCGAACCTGGCTGCTGCGGGCGGATTCGATGCCATGCTCGGCGCAGCCGAGCAGCAATGGGCGGAAAAGCTCGGCACACTCGAGGTGGAGGGCGCTGGCGACGATCGGCTTGTGTCCCTTTACTCCGGACTGTACCGGTTGTTCCTGTACCCGAACCGGGCTGGCGAAACCGCCCTCACCGGCGCCCCCCACTACCGCTCGCCGTACGGAGAGACCCTGGAACGTTCGATCCGCGCTGTACCCGGACGGGAGGTGGTGGAGGCCCCCTTCACGACGACGAACGGATTCTGGGACACGTACCGTACCGCCTGGCCGCTGCTTGGCCTGCTGACCCCGCGCAGCGCCGGCACCCTGGCGCAGGGCTTCCTGCAACATTTCGTGGACTCCGGCTGGATGCCGAGGTGGAGCGCACCGGGCGCCGAGGACGTCATGACAGGAACCACCAGCGATACGGTGTTGGCCGACTTGTTGGCCAAGCATGTTCCCGGCATTGATCCGGAACTCGCTTATCGCGCGGCCGTGAAGAATGCCACCGTGCCGGCTCCAGACGCCCGGGTGGGGCGCAAGGGGATTCTGCCCGGCGCCTTTCGCGGCTACGTGGACACCGCCACGGACGAGGGCATGTCCTGGACGCTGGACGCGGCCATCAACGACTGGTCGATCTCTGTGTTGGCGCGCCTGCTGGCCGACCGAGCCGAGCCTGGTTCCAGTACGGCGGAAAGGCTGGCTGCCGAGGCCGAGTGGTTCACTCGGAGGTCCTTGCAGTATCGGAACGTGTTCCATCCGGACCTGGGATTCTTCCTCGGCCGCACGATGAACGGCGCTTGGCGGGTAGCGGGGCGAGACTTCGACCCGGATGAGTGGGGCCATGACTACACCGAGACCAATGCGTGGGGAACCATGTTCACGGCTCCGCACGACGGTGCAGGGGTCGCGGCGTTGCACGGCGGTGAAAACGGACTGATGAGCGCGCTGGATCGTTTCTATCGTCGCCGCGAGACCGGATCATCGGAGCACTGCGGATCCTATGGCTTCGCCATCCACGAGATGACCGAGGCGCGCGACATCCGGATGGGGATGCTCGGCCTGTCGAATCAGCCGGCACACCATATCCCGTTCTTTCCAATGTTCGCCGGCAGGCACGACGATGCGCATCGAGTATTGCTCGAATGCGTGGATCGGCTGTTCGTCGGCTCCGATAACGGCCAGGGATACCCTGGGGACGAGGATAACGGGGAGATGAGTGCCTGGTATGTGTTCGTCACCATCGGGATCTATCCCTTGGTTCCGGCAACCGGGACATACGTGTTGATTCCACCGTCCGTCCACCGCACCGAGCTTCGATTGGACGGCGGCGCAACCACCGTGCTGGAAGTCGTTCCCGGCACGGAGGGAGGCCGGTTCATCCGCTCCGTCAAGGTAAACGGTGAGCCGTGGTCGTCCATTTCCATTGATCACGATGTGATCGCGTCCGGTGCCCACGTCGAGTTTGAGCTCGCCTCCGAGCCGTGCGGCTGGGCGGCCGATTCACGACCACCCAGCGCCTCCTCCCTCCACGGCTTTTCGGACGGCCCGATTGATGTGCTGCCTCGGGGCGCCCATCCCCTCACGGACGACGAGGGCCGCACGGCAGTACGTCTCACAGTGGGCGAGTCCGTCGATTTTCCGGTGTCGCTCGGAGCGGCTTCGCTTTACACGCTCACCGCGGCAGAACCGGGCGCCTACGCCTGGTCCGTCTCGTGGGTCACGGCTGATGGTGTGGCCACAGCCGCAGATGAGAGAGACGCTGAGATTTTCGAATGGTCCGGGCAAACCCGGGTCTTCCGTATCCACGGCGGAGTGCGCGACGGGTTCATGCGCCTCACGGCCTCGACCTCGTGCCTGTTCACGCAAGCGGAGCTCATCCCTGTCAGCGGGCCGGCTCAGGCAGCGGGCGGGTCCGGTGCCGACGACGGCTCCCAGGTTGCCAGGGGGGGCGCATGAAAGCCCTTCCTCGCCTCCTTGCCATTGATGCGGGACAGACCGGAATCAAGCTCCGCCACCGAGAAGGGCCCAGAGTGGAGGAATGGTCGCTGCCTGGCATCCGCACGGATCGACCCCTCCCCGCGCAACTGCGGACCGTCCTCACCTCGGTTGCCGGCCGGGGGCTGAGGGCTGACTCGATCGGCATCGGCGCCTCCGGGCTGATCGAGGGCGAAGCGGACCCTGACATCCTCCTGGAAGCCGCCGGACCGCTGGACGCCACGTCGTTGGTGCTCGCACATGACTCGATCACGGCGTACCTCGGAGCCCTGGGAGACGAACGGGGCGTTGTTGTAGCTGCGGGAACCGGCGTCGTCACCCTCGCCGTGGGAATCTATGACGTCGCTCGTGTCGACGGCTGGGGCAACATCATCGGCGACGCAGGCAGCGGATACTGGATCGGTCGAGCGGCCCTCGATGCCGTGATGCGCGCCCACGACGGCAGGGGCCCCCAAACCGCGCTGACCGCGGCAGTGCGGAAAGACTTCCCGGACCTTGAATCTGCCTATATTGAACTGCAGGGCGATGTCGAGAGGGTACGGCGCGTCGCCGCCTATTCGAGAACGGTCGGGGAGCTTGCCGGTGAAGATCCCGTCGCCGCGACAATCATTGCTGCGGCAGGCAGTGAACTCGCGCTGGCTGCGGCATGCGGACTGCGGCGCGTCGGAGAGGCCACTGCACCCTGTCCGAAGGTCTGCGCCATAGGGGGAGCATTCACGTCACCGCACCTGGCAGCAGCATTCGATGGCGCGGTGAGGACGCAAATTCCGGAAGCGGATATCGCCGTCGGCCTTTCCAACCCCCTCGACGGGGCGGAAAAGCTGACGACGCTCGCCCCCGAGAGCGCTTTGACACCCAATGTCCTCCACAGCCGGCCCAGAGAGGGAAACCATGCCGGGGCAGCGACGCGATCAATGTCAGAAGGGATCTGAATGTTCGTCTCCATCGCCAACGATCCCAAGCAGTATGCTTGGGGATCCCACTCGGCCGTCGCGTCCATCCTCGGGCGGGAGGAGTCGGGAAAACCCGAAGCAGAGCTGTGGTTGGGAGCACACCCGGCTTCCCCGGCACGCATCGTCGACCCTGCAAGAATGGACGGTCACACGACGCTGGCGGAGTGGATCGCGGCCGACCCACTCCAGGCACTCGGTCCCCAGCTGGCACCGGGAACGCGCCTACCGTTCCTGCTGAAGGTGCTCGCGGCATCCTTGCCACTCTCGCTTCAGGCGCACCCTACAGAAGTCCAGGCAGCCGCCGGATTCGAACGTGAGAACGCAGCCGGCATCCCCTTGGATGCACCCTTTCGGAACTATCGGGATCCGCACCACAAGCCCGAACTTCTCGTCGTCCTGAGCGAAACGTTCGAAGCACTCTGCGGGTTCAGATCTCTCGACGAGGTGCAATCCGTAGTCCGGAAGCTGTGTCGACGTGCTCTCGGGGATCCAGCCGCCCGGTCCGACCTGGAGCAGTTCTCCGCGAGAATCGGTGCCGCAACGGGGCTCAGCCCGGTCGTGGAATGGCTCCTTGAGGGGTCGCCCGAAGTTTCCAGGCTGGTGGACGCTCTCGTCCACTTGGCAACCCATCCCGCCGGCGTCGAGGAGAAGCCAACCCCTCTGAGCACCATCCGGCAACTTGCCAATAGCTATCCAGGAGACCCTGGCATCGTTGTGTCACTGCTCGTGAACCACGTGACGCTCTCCCGCGGAGATGCACTCTACCTACCGGCGGGTAACATCCATGCCTATTTGCACGGCGTCGGCATCGAACTCATGGCGGCATCCGACAATGTCCTTCGCGGCGGCTTGACCACGAAACATGTCGACGTGAAGGAACTTCTTCAAGTCCTCGACTTCAGCCCCAGCCCCGTTCCTCTTCTGCTTCCAGATCAGCTGGCACGGGGTGTCAAGGTCTTTCGTCCCGAGGTGGCAGATTTCCAGCTGATTCAAGCCGATCTGGAAGACTCTATGGTGTCCCTCGACCTGGAGGGGCCGACGATAATTTTCGTTTCAGAAGGACAGGCCCATCTGGAGGGGAGCCGATCGTCCCGAACGGCGGCCAAGGGTGAGGCGCTTTACATCACGCCTGATGAAGGATTTCTCACGCTCGCCGGCTCGGGCCAGGTCTTTCTGGCCACCACCGGGTCCCCGCCCGCCAACTGACCCCGCACACCCAAACCGAAAGCGCGGACGGCTGCGGTGGCGGCGCTGGCGGATGGATTCCAGGCCGTCCGGCTCAGCCAAGGGACGCGACGTAAAATAGGAAGTACGTGACGACTACGATTTGAAGACGAGCTATTCGGAGTCGGCCGTGGCAACAACGCATCGTGCGCACCTATGGTGTACCTAGTCCGGGTGATCGGTAGTAGCGTGGCTATTTATTTGAGCAGATGTAAATACCTCGATGCCCTTGGTCAGCATTGACAGGTCAGTATTGACCGCGTATCGACTTCACAGTCTCCCCCACGTATCACCGCGCCGAGGCTACGAGAGCAAAAATGATAGGCACGGGCGGTAGTCTGCACTGCCCCGAGGAGGATCACCGATGAACCTGCTTTCGAAGCTTGTCAACTGGCGGGCCGGAAGTCCGCGGGAATCAGCGGTTTTCCCGGTCCTGCTCGATTTGAGGCTGTGGCTGACAAAATTGGGCCTCCGATATCCGTACTGGCGGCGCCATGCGTACCAGGACATCACCCGTAAGACAACAATCAGATGCCGCGCTGCAGCTTCGATCTTCCAGCTCATGTAATCGGGCAATATTCCCTTGAGCCTGCGGACCAATAGAGGGCTGCGGCAGGTCCGGGCCAGCCCGTCTTTCCCTGCATTCCGGGTCGCAAGGCGTTGGTCATCGGCCATACTTACGACCGTTCGACCGGGCGTCCGGTCACATCAGGAAACTACGGTGCCCGACATCACCAGTCGAGAGGGCTCCGACGGTTGGGGTGTCCCGACGCCCCGACAGCCCAGGGTTTCCCTTGACTGCAACGGACCGCGCGCCGAACGCCAGCGCGCCGGCAATCAAAGCGCCAAAAAGGACTTGCGTTGCGTCGGCACCAGATAGCGCTTGGAATAGTCCGATGACAACAAAAGCAGCTGCCGTAGCGGCCACGCAAAGAGAAAGTATGGTCGCCCACCGAGGCATGTTCCGAAGTTCTTTCACAGTCATCGACTCCTCGAGATCCGCGCAAATGGGACATTGATCGACACCCTACACTCGTCGGCTCTCGTCGAGCCAGGTTCCATCAAATGCCTCAAGACACGTAGGGAGACAAAGGAATCCGTCAGCCGTATGTCGAACCCGGCATCTGCTGACGATGATGGAAGGTCTCCTCCCAGACTGGATTTAACCCAAGGATGGATAAGTAGTCCGAAAACTCCCGCTAGTGCCTGGTTGCCGAGGGCACCGGCAGCTCCCCCAGGCTGGATAGTGCTGATGCGCATGCGCCCACGGCCACGGCCTGGTGGCCCAACGCGGACCTTCGAACGGCAATGACGTGCCCGTTCACGGGAGGCTCATTGGCCAAAACCTCCTCCATTGCAGGCGACAGCAGGTCCCAGGCGTGGGCGACACCCCCGCCAATCACTGCTGCTGAGATGTCGGCCAGGCCGGCCGCCATCAGGATGCCGCGGGCCACGCCCTGGCCGGCATCGCTGAAAACCTGCCCGGCGTCCGCGTCCCCCAAACGGGCGGCTCCAGCAATGTCGCGTGCAGTCCTAGAACGGCCGGAGCGTTGGAAGTAGCGCCGGGAAATCGACCGGCCCGAGGCGAGCGTCTCCAGATGTCCACGCTGTCCGCACGTGCAGGGGTCATTGCCGAAGCCCGGGATATGGCCAATCTCGCCGGCCGCGCCATGCGCGCCATGAATAATGTGGCCGTCGAAAGCGACGGCGCCGCCCACCCCCGTGCCCAAGGTAATTCCCAGGACGTGCTGCCGGTTCCGGGCTGCGCCGGCGGCCATCTCGCCGGCCAGGAACGCATTGACGTCATTTTCAAGGACGACGGGAATGCCCAGCCCGCTGGCAAGCAGGGGCCCCAGCGGCGTTCCGGCCCAACCCACAAAAGAGTCACTGGCCGTGACGACAGTTCCGCTTTCACGGTCGATCACGCCCGCTGCGCCGACCCCCAGCGCGGAGAGCACACAGTCGTTACGCTCAAGCAGTGCGCGTGCCAAAGCTAGGGCGCACGCCGCCATCGCGCCGTTTCCTTCCCTTGCCGGGGTGGCCGCGGAGATCTGGTCCACGATGTTCAGTTCCCTGTCACAGAGCACCGCCAACATGGTTGTGCCGCCAATATCGAGACCCATGACTTGTTCCTTCACGGCGTGGCGACCTGGCTCCTGACTTGGCTGGAGCTGCTTAATCGGGCCAGGCGCCGCTGGCGCTGGAGCACCGGATCGGGAACCGGGACGGCCGCCAGCAGATCGCGGGTGTAGTCATTCCGGGGCGCAATGAGGGTGGTGGCCGTGGGTCCGGCCTCCATGATCTGGCCGGCACGGAGCACAACCACCTGTTGGGCCATGTCCTGCACCACCGCCAGGTCATGGCTGATGAACAGGCAGGCAAAGCCGAACTGTTCCTGCAGGTTCTTGAGGACGTCCAGGACGCTTGCCTGGAC
The DNA here is from genome assembly GCF_003268655.1 of Arthrobacter dokdonellae. Lineage (NCBI taxonomy): Bacteria > Bacillati > Actinomycetota > Actinomycetes > Micrococcales > Micrococcaceae > Arthrobacter > Arthrobacter dokdonensis. The sequence goes on from NZ_CP029642.1 coordinate 4,125,800, forward strand.
CGAGACATCAAGGGCGCTGGTGGCCTCATCGGCGATCAGCAGCTGCGGCTGGAGGATTAGTGCCCGGGCGATGCTGACGCGCTGGCGCTGGCCGCCGGAAAGCTCGTGCGGATAGCGGCCATGGACCGCGCCCGGCAGTTGTACGGCTTCCAGGGCGTCCCGGACCATCGTCCGGCGCGTGGCCGCGGAGGTGCGGCGATGGACCAGCAGGGGCTCGGCAATGCACTCGGCCACGCTCATCCGTGGATCCAGGGATGCCACGGGATCCTGCAGCACGATGCCAATCCGGGACTGCAGGGCCTTGCGTGTCTTGTGTCGCAGGGTGCGCAGGTCCTCGCCGAAAAGCCGCACGCTGCCGGTGGAGGGCTTGATCAAGCCCAGCGCGGCCCGGCCGGCAGTGGACTTGCCGGAACCTGATTCGCCGACCAGGCCGAGGGTCTGTCCTTTCACCAGGCTGAAACTGACGCCGTCGAGTGCGTTGAACGCGCGGCTTCCGCGGCCATACCGAACGCCCACCTGGTCCAGTTCCAGGACGGCGGGCTCGGCAGCCTTCCCTTCGGGGGCGTCCGCCAGCGGACGGTCCCTGGCCTCGACCGCCAGCCGGGGGACTGCTGCCAGGAGCCGCTTGGTGTATTCGTGGCGGGGACGCAACAGCACGTCCTCGACGGCGCCGACCTCCACCAGTTCACCGTGGTACATGACGGCCACCTGCTCGGCAAAGTCGGCCACGACACCCATGTTGTGGGTGACCAGCAAAATCGCCATGTTCATCTCCGCAGCCAGTGTGCGCAGCAGCTCCAAAATATTTGCCTGCACCGTTACATCGAGGGCTGTGGTGGGTTCATCGGCGATGAGGAGCTGTGGCTTGTTGGCAATGGCAATGGCGATCACCACGCGTTGGCGCTGGCCGCCGGAAAGCTGATTCGGATAGTACCCTGCCCGTATTGCCGGATCAGGGATGCCCACCGTGCCCAGCAGTTCAATCGCCCGCAGTGCGGCCTGCTTGAGGGAGATTTTTTGGTGGTTGGTGATGACCTCGGCAATTTGGCCGCCAATGGTCAACAGCGGGTTCAGGGCCGTGGACGGTTCCTGGAACACCATGCTGAGGATCCGGCCGCGGGCGTCGCACAACGCGGCCTCGTCGGTCGTGTCGATGGCATTGCCCGCTATCCGCACGTCACCGGTGACCGCGGCGTTTCCGGGCAACAGGCCCATCACGCCCAGGGCCACCGTGCTCTTTCCGGACCCGGACTCACCCACCAGCGCGAGGACCTCGCCGGGCTGAATGGACAAGGAGACCCCGCGGACGGCGTCCACGCGGCCGGACTCGGTGGAAAACTGCACTTTCAGGTCCTGCACACGCAGGGCCGCGGCGGATGCGGGGCCGCCGTCGACGGCAGCCACTGTGTTGGGGTTCATCGCTGGCCTTTCACATCAAACATGTCGCGCAGCCCGTCGCCGATGGCGTTGAAGGCGCAGACCACCAAAATAATCGCAATGCCGGGCGGCAGAATCAGCCACCAGTAGCCGCTGTAGGCGGCCGCCAGACCGGCACTGAGCATGCCGCCCCAATCCGTGGCAGGCGCCTGCACGCCCATGCCGAGGTAGCTGACGTAGGCGACCAGCAAGATCGCGTCGGCAACTTGGAATGTTGCGTTGACCACCAGCGTGCTCACGGTGTTTGGCACGATGTGGCGGCTGATGACGCGCCAATGCGATCCGCCGATGCCCCTGAGCGTGAGCACGTAGTCGCGGCTCTTCAGTGAGAGCGTCTCAGCCCTTACCAGGCGCGACGGCACCAGCCAGGACAGGCAGGCAATGACGACGATCATGGTGACGCTGTTCGGCGCCGTAATGGCCGAAATGACCAGGAGGATGAACAGTGCTGGAATGGCGATGCCGCTGTCCACGATGCGCATCATGACGGCGTCGACCCAGCCGCCGGCGTAGCCGGCAATCGAACCCCAGATGGAGCCGATCAGCGTGGCCAGTATGCCGGCAGCCAGCCCGATGACCAAGGACACCTGGCCGCCAACCATCATCCGGCCCAGCTGGTCGAAGCCAACCGCGTCGGTCCCCATCGGGTGGGAGCCGCCCGGGGCGAGATTCGCGGCACTGAGGTCCACGTGCATTTGGTCGGTGCCGTAAAAAAGCGGTCCGAGGAAGGCAAGGAGAAAGGCCAGGGCCACCACCACGACGCCGGCCACCGCCAGTTTGTTGCGCAGGAAGCGGCGCAGCATCAAGATGCGGTTGCTGGGCGCGGGGGCGGCGCGGACAGTTCCTGGCGCCGCGGATTCAAGGACCGGGTTGCTCATCGGGACTCCCTTACACGTGGGTCAAGCAGGACTTGGGCGAGGTCGGCCAGCAGCGAACCGATCACGGTGGCGATGGAGATCACCAACACGCAGCCCAACAGGACCGGGAAATCAGGTGTTTGCGCTGCATTCCAAAACAGCAGGCCCATCCCCGGATAGTTGAAGAGCTGTTCGACGACCAGCGCCCCACCGAACAGGACGGGGATGTAGTAGCCCAGCATGGCGATGACGGCCGTCAGTGAGTTGCGGAAGACGTGCCGGCGCAGCACCACTTTGCGTGACGTTCCCTTGGCCAGGGCAGTGCGGACATAGTCCTCCGACAGGTTGTCCAGGGTGGAGGAGCGCATGTACCGGCTAAAGACCGCGATCATGCCCAGCGCGCCCGTAACCACGGGAAGGACCAATCCCATGGGGTCCGCAAAGACGCCCCACCACGAATCCGCCTGCGGCGCCTGGGACGGGAAAAGGGGAATCTGCTGGCTGAAGACAACAATGAGAATCAGGCCGAGAAAAAACACCGGCGTGGCATAGGCGACGAACGACAGTGCCGTCAGCACATAGTCCGCGGGCCTGTTCCGACGCGCTGCCTGCCACAATCCCAGGGGAATTGCGACAAGCAGCGCCACCACGGCTGAGAGCACCGACAGCGCCAAGGTCTTGGGCAGCCGCTGGCTCAACAGATCAGAAACCGAGGAATTCAGCACATAGGATTGCCCCAGATCGCCGTGCAGCAGCTGCCCCAAATAGTTCAGGTACTGCCAAGGGAGGGACCTGTTGAGTCCCTGTTCCGCATTGAACCGGGCAATCTGCTCCGGGGTGGCCTGGATTCCCAGGACCCCGCGGGCCGGGCCTCCGGGCAGGGCGTGCAGCAGGAGGAACACCACCACCGTCACGAAGAAAACGACGACCAGTGCCTGCCCCACCCGCTTGAGCATGAACCGAAATATATCCACTATGTGCCAATCAATCAGTGCCCCGGCGGGGGCAAATGGGAATCTACCAGGTCCACCGTTGCGGGTAGATTTGGTCAACGTCTTGCTGCGTGCCCTTGAGGGCGCTGGAGGTCACGGCAACCTGGTAGACGGGGTTGGGCATCCAGACCACGGGCAGGTCTTCCGCGAGCAGCTGGCTGTACTGCTTCATGGCGGTCGTGTCATTGGACATGATGGCGGCCTCGGTCAACTGGTCGGCCTTGGCGTTGGAGTAGCTGCCAAAGTTTGACTTCCCGCCGGTGCCGAAGATCTTTTCGCCGGTCGGGTACGCCGGGAAGTACCAGCTGCCCGATGTGCCGAAGAAGGACAGCTGCCACTTACAGGCCGGGTCCGCGCCCTTGCAGGCCTGTGCCTGCGCCAGGACCGAGTTCACGGGCGCAGCCTGGACCTTGAAGGAGATTCCGGTCTTGGACAGGGATGAACGGATCGCGTTCATCATGTTGTCGGTCTCCGTTGAACCGCTTTGCGAGAGCACCGTCATCTCAAACCTGGTGCCCTTGGCGATGCCTTCGCCGCAGTCCGTGGCCGAGGTTCCGGGGCTGGTGCAGGAGGCGATTCCGTCCGAACCGATGGTCCAGCCATGGGCTGTCAGCAGCTTTTGCGCGTCGGTGGTGCTGAACGGATAGGGGTTGTTCTTTTGCACATCGGAAAGGTAGTTCGACGCATTTCCCTGCGGCACGGGCCCGTAGTCGGGCTGGGCGGTGTCATTCCAAATGACCTTCGAGATGTTGGTTTGGTCAATGGACTTTTGAATGGCCTGGCGTGCGTACAGCTGCGAGAACACCTTGCCCATGGCGGGGTTGTTGAAGTTGTACGGCATGTAGGTCACGGACCATCCAGGCTTCGGTGTGACGGCGTAGCCCTTGCCTTCAAACTGCGACTTCTGCGGCATGGAGGCGGCGGAGATGTAGCCGTAGTCCAGCGACTTGCTGCGCAGGGCGTTCTCCTCTGCGCCGGCGCTGGTAAAGGGCAGCAGGTTGATCGTCTTGATGTGTCCGGCGTCGTCGCCGACGTACTTGTCGTTCTTGGTCAGGACAACTTTCCCGGACGAGTCAAAGGACGTCAGGGAATAGGGGCCGTCGGTGGTCTTCCACAGCTTGTTGGTGGAATAGCCGCCCATGTCCCCGGCGGCCTTCGCCAGGTAGCTGAACACCTGCTTGGCGCCCTCGGCGCTGCGGTCCAGGTTTCCCACGGCGCCGTCGTCGCCGGACTTGTCCCACGCGTGCTGGGGCATGGGACGGATCAGTGCGAGCTGCGTGGAGGTGAGCCATTCCTGGTTGTAGGCCTTGTCAAAGGTCATGGAGAAGGTATGGTCGTCCACCGCTGTGAACTTCTTGATGGAATCGGGCATCTTGCCGGAGACGTAGTTGGCCCACTGATCCTTGTTGTTCTTGACCAGGTTGTACCAAAATTCAACGTCGCGGGTGGTGACGGGCTTTCCGTCCGTCCAGTTGGCGTCCTTGAGCGTAACGGTGGCCGTCAACCCGTCCTTGGAGTAGGAGATGTCCTTGGCCAGGCTGGCCTTCTTGTCCAGGCCCATGGAACCGCCCGAGGTGTTGTAGGCGAACAAGGGCGTCCACATGCTGTCGATCAGCGAGGTGTTGATGGTTGAGGTGTGGCCGCTGGTGCCCAACGGCATGATCCAGTTGGGCGTCTGCGAGACCGGCCACGCGTAGCTGACCGAGTCCTTGGCTGAATCGGCGGCACCATTGCCCGTTGATCCGGAACATCCGCTAAGGACGGTAACTGCTGCCAAGGCGCCCGCGGCCAAGGCCACGGTGGCCCGGGAACGGTTGTTGAACGTTGAAAACATGAACTGCCTCTCGAACTATTGAGGGCCGACGCAGTGTGCGACGTCCCGGCAAAGGAGGTGTGTGACCCTCGAGAGGGGCACGTTTGATCAAGTAAATACAGGTAATCGAAATAAGTCAACGCTCTTTTGTCGAAACGGGACTTCGGCCTAAATTCACGAAACCCTCCCTTTGTTTAGGGGGTTTTTGACGCCAATCCTCTGGCAATGCGCAGTGCGTCCGATGGATGGGCTAAGCTTTTGGCAGCTAATTGCAACTGTTTGAAATAGAAGTTGGTAGACTTAATTCATGAATGCAAAAAGTGAAAAGTTGACGACACCGCCCAAGCGGCCCGTCGCCGCCCGCAAGAAAAACATGGGCGCCGAGGTCCTGGGCCTGATTGCCTCCGGCAAGGCCCGTTCGCGCGGCGAGCTCGCCGAGGCACTCGGCATGGCGCCGTCGTCGATTTCCATCTACGTCCAGTCCCTGATGGATGCGGGCTGGCTGACTGAATCGGGCAGCGCCGACTCCACCGGCGGACGCAAGCCGAAGATCCTTCAACTGGGCCAAAAATCCAGCTACGTCCTCTGCGCGGACATTGGCGGCAGCCATGCCACGGTGGCCGTGATGACCGCGGACGGCACGCTTGGGCACATCGATGCCGTGGAGTTTGACGTGACCACGGGGCCGGTGGACGGCCTGGCGCGGCTGAAGGCGGCCTTTGATGAAATGATCGCCGCGCAGTCCGGCCGGCTGCTGTCCATCGGCATTTCCCTCCCCGGCCCCGTGGATGTGGCGAACGGGCACGTGGACTCGCCATCCCGGATGCCAGGTTGGCACAGGTACCCGGTACGGGCGGAGCTGTCCGGGCACTACGCGGTCCCGGTCACCGTCGAAAACGACGCCAACGCCATGGCCCTGGGCGAATACGCCGTACGGACGCCCCGGCCCGACCAGATGATAGTCATCAAGGCCGGCACGGCCATTGGCTCGGGATTCATCATCAACGGATCCGTCTACCACGGCGCCACGGGCGTGGCCGGCGACATCACGCATGTGCGGACTGCGGCCGCTGGAGACACCTTGTGTTCGTGTGGCAACCGCGGCTGTTTGGAGACCATCGCCTCGGGTGCGGCCGTGGTCCGGCTCCTGCAGGAGGCGGGCGCGGAGGTCCACTCCACGGCGGACATGGTCCGGCTCGTCGGCGATGCCGACCCCATGGCCACGGGCCTGGTCCGCGGCGCCGGAAGGCACCTGGGCGAGGTCGTCTCCGCGATCGTGAATTTCTTCAACCCCTCCGCCGTCTATCTCAACGGCGTGCTGTCGACGCTCGAACCCTTCGTCGCGGCGTTCCGCAGCCAGCTTTACGAGGGGTGCCACCCGCTCGTCACCAAGGAACTCATCATTGCCGCCTCGGTGCTGGGTGAGAATGCCGGGCTGGTCGGCATCGGCCGGCTGGCCCTGGAACAAGCCTTTGAACGTCCGCATGAACCCACCCCGACCGCCACTCCCTGGAGGACCCATGTCAACGCAGCCAACTAGCAATCCCGACCTCCCACGCATTGCCATGGCCGGTTTGAGCCTTGAGGCAAGCACCTATTCCCCGGCCGTCACCACGGCCGCGGACCTGCACCCGAGGCGCGGCACGGCCGTCCTCGATCGCTATGACTTCCTGACACCCGGGCAGCCGCTGCGCGAGGCCGCCGAATGGATCCCGCTGCTCCAGGGACGCGGAATCCCCGGAGGCCCGGTGCCGCTGGCCGACTACCAGATGCTCAAGGCCGAGATCCTGGCAGGATTGGAGCAGTCCGGGCCCTTGGACGGCATGATCCTGGACCTGCACGGGGCCATGAGCGTCATTGGCATGGACGACGCCGAAGGCGACCTGGCCACCGCCGTGCGCAACGTCGTCGGGCCAGAAGTCCTGATCAGCACGGGAATGGACCTGCACGGCAACGTGTCCTGGCGGCTGGCCCATGCCCTGGACCTGCTGACCTGTTACCGGATGGCCCCGCACGAGGACGCCCTCGACACCAAGGAGCGGGCAGTGCGCAATCTGCTGGCCCGCCTGGCCCTGCCGGGACGCCCGCGTCCCTTCAAAGCCTGGATTCCCATCCCGGTCCTGCTGCCGGGAGAGAAAACCAGCACCCGGATCGAGCCGGCCAAGAGCCTCTACGCCATGGTTCCCGAGGTGGAGAAGCTCGACGGCGTTCTCGACGCCGGGATTTGGATCGGCTACGCCTGGGCCGACGAACCCCGCAACCGCGCTGTCGTCATGGTCACCGGCGACGACGCAGACGGCATAGCTGCAGCGGCCGAAAGAATCGCCGCAGCATTTTGGGAGAACCGCGACGGCTTCGCGTTCGTTGCACCCACGGGAACCCTGGCGGAATGCCTGGACACGGCGCTGGCCAGCCCGGCCCGTCCGTACTTCATCAGCGATTCGGGGGACAACCCGACGGCGGGCGGCGCGGGCGACGTTTCCTGGACACTGGGCGAGCTGCTGGCCCGGCCCGAGCTTGCCGACGGCTCCGTCACCGCCGTCTACGCATCCATTCCCGACCCTGCCGCGGTCACGGCCTGCCAGGCGGCCGGAGTCGGGTCGGAAGTCGACGTGATGGTCGGCGCCACCGTCGACGCCGGCCCGTCGGGACCGGTACGCCTGCGCGGCGTCGTCGAGCACATCCTTGAAGGAGACGCGGATGCGCTGGTTGAGGTGGTGGTCCGTGCCGGCGGCCTGTCGGTACTCCTGACCCAGGTCCGCAAGCCCTACCACCACGAACATGACTTCACCCGCAATGGCATAGACGCCCGCGGCACGGACATCGTCATCGTCAAGATCGGTTACCTTGAGCCGGAGCTGTTCAACATGTCGGCGGACTGGATGCTGGCGCTGACCCCCGGCGGTGTCGACCAGGACCTGCTCCGGCTGGGCCACCACCGCATCAGCCGTCCCATGTTTCCCTTTGACACCGATTTCAACGCCCCGGACCTGCGCGCACGCCTGGTGCCGGCCGCCGCCGACGCGCCAGGGAGAGAACAGTGACTGTGCCGGGCAACGCCGGCTGGCCGCAGCTGGAGATCGCTGTCACGGGAGCCGCGGGGGCGCGGATTGCCCAAAACGCCGGAGCCGATCGGGTCGAATTGTGCAGCGCCCTGGAGCTGGGCGGGGTCACCCCGTCACAAGGCACGGTCGAGCGCGTCCTGGCGGCCACTGGCGGCGGGTTTGGCATCCATGTGCTGGTCCGGCCCCGTCCCGGAAACTTTGTGTACGACGCCGACGACGTCGCCACAGCGGAGGCGGAGGCGGCGGCGCTGGCCCTCCAAGGGGTTCACGGGATTGTCCTGGGCGCCCTGGATGAGGCGCGCGGCATTGACATTCCCACCACACAACGACTGATCAACGCTGCGAGGTCAATCAACCCGCAGATGGGCATCACCTTCCACCGAGCCCTTGACCACACCCTTGACCCACTCGGGGCAATTGAGGTGCTTGCCGCCCTGGAGATTGACCGGGTCTTGACCTCGGGGCAGGCGGCGGCGGCCGGAGACGGCGTGGAAATGCTCTCGGCCATGGTGGCCACGGCCCGGGGCAGGCTGGAGGTCATGGCCGGCGGCGGCGTCACGATCGCGGGCCTGAAGGCATTGCTGTGCACCACCGGCGTTGCCGCGGCACACCTCTCCGCCAAGGTGCCGGGACGGCGGGCTGCTTCGGCGTCCGTGTCGCTTGGCTCGGCGGCCACATTGGATCCGGATGCCTACTGTGTCACTGACGAGGGAATCGTCCGTGAGGCGGTCAACGTGGTGCGCACCCAGCGGACACTGGGCACCAGACGATAAACAGGGCTTCTGGGCCGCCCTGTCAATCCCACGGCGCCAACCATGCCTTTGGGTGTTTGACGCATCACAACCCGCCGGAAGGTTGGCGCTACATGACCCGACCTCTGTGCCCGGTCCGGTTATGTGGCCCGAGCCGCGGGTGAGGCAGATTTTGCGCAAGTTTCTGGCTTTGGGCCGGTGTTCCATGGCACACAACGGTTGGCTGGGGCGATGTTGGCTACTTCATTTTCTTTAACTGAGAAAGGAAGCCGCCATGTTGGAGGAGTATTTCATTCAGCCGTCCACCGTCGATCGGTACCGCCGCTCTTGGATCAGCGCGGAGATCGAGGCCTATGTTGTTTGGCTGGCCGGGCACCCTTATTCGGACCGGTGTATCTGGAGGCGGGTCCTGCTCGTCTTCGAGTTTGGTGAGTTTGCCAGTGCCCACGGTGCCACCAGTATTGGGCCTCCCAGTCCGGGCGCACGATCAGCATCGGCCCGTATGAAGCCGAACTGGCCAGGGCCCGCCAGGCACAACAGGATCCGGCGTGGCGGGCCGCGTACCGGGCCACCCGCCCGAAGGTCGAACGCAGACTCGGGCACCTGATGCGCCGCAAGCACGGCGGACGGCGGGCCAGGGTCCGGGGCTTGGCCAAGGTGAAGGCCGATTTCTCCCTGCTGGCCGCCGCGGCGAACATCGCCCGGCTCGGCGTGCTGAAAATCAGCAAGATCACCCCTCCTCACCGGCGATGGTCCCGGCATGAGGGCCGGGAAGGGTCCGTCCGGGCCCCGGCGGCCCCGTTCACCGCGCCGCCGGCGGCGGGGAGCCCCCTGCGGGCCCGAAAATGGCCGTCGGCAGCAAAATCCGGAAGGACCGCGGCGGCGCGGAACTCCCTCACAGCGCCGAAAAATTTGCCCTCAACGGCAGCGGCGCCACACAAACAGCCGTTCGACACCACCCACCTAGCTGTCGCGTTAATGGAACCATTATCAAGACGGGAGGGCCGAACCTTCTCGATCTGGTCGATACCCGGAATTCTCGAAGCCTTCCGAGCACCCGTCCCATCCTGTCAATTTGTTACACATGCGCCATTCTCAACAAAAGAGAACCTGGGCTTTGATGAGCGCACGGAGTATCGGCATTGGGAGTATCGGTTACGACCAGGGTCAGCACCGTGGACCAGAACACGGATCTGCAGCATTCAGCGTTGCAAGCCGCGGGCTGCTACCGAATCTCCACCGACCACAGCGCGAGCGGAACGAGGGACAGCCGACCTGAACTGGATGGATGCTCGAGCACCTGCGGGACGGTGACGAAGTCATGGTCTGGAAGTTGGACCGACTGCGGCGCACTCGGAACCTGCTGGCGCTCGTTGCTGACCTGGAACGCAGAGGCGTGCACTTTCGCAGCGTCGCGGACGGCATCAACACAACGGGGCCGATGGGCCGGGCTACGCTCACCACCATGTCTGCGTTCGCCCAGCTCGAGCGCGACCAGGTGGCCGAACGGACCAGTGCCAGCACGGCCGCGGCCGCTGAACACAGGAGGAAGGCCAGGCGGCGCGAAGTCACCGCCGCTCATGCGAAGGTCAGGCGCGCCGTCGCTCTAAAGGCCCAAAGTCTCACGCCGGCCGATATTTGGAAAGATCATCGGGCCAGCCGCGCCACCGACTACCGGTACCTCAGCCTGGCAAGCGACGAACTGGTTTGATGAGGACCGTATTCGACGCCACGGAGCGCTGGGATGTGGCACGCAACGTTTCTGCGGCGCACTCTTGCCGGACCTGCGATGGCCATGGCCGCACCTATGGAAGAGTCAAGCACTGAGCTGGACCCGCCCGATACCGCTGCGATTCACACCTTTGTTGTTCCATTCCGGAGCGAGACGAGGACAGTAGCTTCCCTCCACGAAGTTGCCATCGGAAATCTCCATGGAATTCTAGACTTGCCGCGTTTTGGCGCGGCCCGGTTCGCCGGCATTGGCGGCTCGGACTCTAACCAGGGCAGATTGATGAGCAAAGATGCCCAATCTGCGGAACCCCGTGCAACAATTTCCCCATGACAGCGCGCCTGTATGACCTCTCATCTTCATGGATGTTCCCGAACAGCCAACAGGAGGTCTGGGATGTCATCGCCGATCCGGACATGGCCTGGCCGGATTGGTGGCCGGGGTGCACCTACGCCAAGCCGCTGGAGCGATCGCCACATGCCGGGACGTCAAATGCCGAACTGCTTCTGGCAACGACCGCCACCCTGAAATTCAAGGCCTCGCTGGGCTACACGCTGACTGTTTCCTACCACCCGACCCGCGTTGAAAGCCCTCGCGAAGTCGTCTTTGACGCCGGCGGCGACCTTACAGGCGAAGGCCGCGTGGTCCTCTCAACCATCGACAACGGCCACACCCGGATGGACATCGAATGGCGAGTACGTCCCACCAGCCGCTGGATGACAATCCTCAGCCCCGTCGCTGCGCCCGCATTCACCTACGCCCACGCGGCCCTGATGCGCCGCGGCGAGGCGGGCCTCAAAGCCTATTTGGCCCGGCGGAACGCAAACAACAACCAGTAGAGTTGCCCAAAAACTCTGGCCAGCCGCATCGAGCAGACTTAGCATGAATTACACAGCGATGCTCGATAACCGCTGACGGCAAGTCGATGGGTCTCACGCATGAATCTCTGCCAGCACCACCCAGTGAAGTCCGTCGCCAAAACAAGCACTCCGGCGGCCGCCAAGCACAACTCATCGGCGTATGGCCCATTCCCGGCGCCCCACGGGCCAAGCGCTCTTATGGGCAAGATGGCGGCCGTGCGCAGCGTCGAACCAAGGCCCTGCAGTGAGTAGCTGGAAGATCCGCCACGAGGCCCGGAAAGCCATTCGCCAGCTGGACCTTGGACCCAACCCAAGCCTGCACGCCATCCAGTCCTGGATCGAAGCCAAATGTGGCCACCCCATCATTGTCATGGAACTCGCCACCCTGCGCGGAGACGACCTCTGCGGATGGTGGGTTCTCTACGAAGGAATCAACGTCGTCGTCCATGCCCCTGTCCGCTCAACATGGCACCTGCAGCAAATCGTCCTCCACGAATTCGCCCACCTGATTCTGGGCCACCAGTTCACCGCGACATCGCTTGAACTTATGCACCTGCCCGGCTTCCCGGAACCGCCGCTCATGACGCTGGGCCGCAGCAGCTTTGTCGACGACGCCGAAGCCACCGCGGAATACCTGGCAGACCTCCTGACAGCCCGCATCGCACACCACACGCCGGATGCCACCGGCGACCCCGCCGGCTTCGACCAGGTCTTTGGCTAATGGAGTACGTGCCGGCCGCGATGCTGTGGCTGCTCACCCTCGTCCGGATCCCCACCGCCCGGGACAAGGAACGCGCCTCCGTCCTGCGCGCCACGTTCTTCGCCGCGCTCGCCTGCACACTGTTCATCCCCGCCGTCTACAACGCGGCAGATCCGCTCCTCGGCGGCCGCAACCACATCGGTCTGGTCCTGGTCATCGCCATCATGACCAGCTTCTGGCAATTCCACACCGCCACCGTGCTGGCCGCCATCACCGACAACGTACGACGGCGGCGCCACCTCGTGCGCGGACGCGTGGCCATCGCCGTGGCCGGCACGTGCGTCGTCGCCGGCTTCTCCGCCAGCCACGTGGACGTAACTAACCAGAACCTGCCGCTGGCCTACGGCAACCAACCAGGGATGCAATTGTTCCTCTGGATGGGTTCGGCATTCATCATCTGGGTCTGCGCCGACGCGGCGCTGACGTGCCTGCGCTTCCTCCCCCGGATGAAGAGCGGAACGTTCAAGTCGGGATTCGGCTGCTTCGGCGCCGGCTGCGCCTTCATGGCCCTGGCGCTGGGAAACCGGCTGACACTCGGCATGCTCGAGGAATCCCCGGGACATAGTGGCGCCTTACTCGGTGTGCTGAACTGGTCCTTCACCATCTTTGAAACCCTGGCCGTGCTCCTGGTCAGCATCGGACTGATGCTGCCGCGTTTCCGCGAATCGCCGGAACTCCTGCGGCGCAATATCCGCTCGCGCTGGCTCTTGGTTCTGCTGACCCCGGTGTGGCGCCACAGCAGCACGGAGCGAAAATACCTGCTCCGCAACCGTTGGACACCCCTTCTCGACCCGGTCACAGGGCACACAACGGCGCACCTGCACCGCCGCGTCATCGAGATCCGCGACTGCCAGCTGCGCGGCATGACGCTACTCCCCCGAGACCGCGTCCTCGTCAACCAAGCCGAGCAGCTCCTCCAAGGGCACTGAAGCGACACTCGCCAGGACACGGTCATGTAGTTAGCACGCCTCCCCACCATGAACATGTGTTGCCGGTATCAGCCAGCCGCACCGCCATGTGGAGGCATCATGGAAAAGCTCAGCATCAAAACCCCTGACGACTTCATCGCCCTCATGGGCCATAGCCTGGGCTTTTGGCCGCAGGAAAGCCTCGTCTGCGTCATCTTGGACCGGCGCCGCATCGGCTCCACCCTCAGGGTCGACCTCCCGTCGCCAGGCGCTGACACTGCCCATTTCGTCGAGCAGATCCTGCGCTACGTCGCCACTGACAGGGAGGCAACTGCAGTCGTGTTCGGCATCTTTACCCACGCACCCTTGGAGCCTGGGGAAATTCGTCCGCACGAAGACGTCATGGAAGAGCTGACGGGCAGGCTCAGCCAACAAGGCGTCATCGTCCGTGACGGTTGGCTGGTTGGGGAAACGACGTTCACCAACTACTTGCGCATGGGCGACGACTCCGCGCCCAGCCATCCGTTGGAGCGGATCCTGTCCAGTGAACTCAACGCCGAACTCGTCTTCCGAGGATCCAGCATTGAAACGTCCCCCGGATTCCACATCCCTGTCATGGCGCGCCCGGCCCTCAGCACCGAAGTGATGCGGCACTGCTTCCGAATCGAGGCGATGACCCCGCGGACTGCCACTGAACGGGCTAGGACACTCTGGAACAAAATGCTCGACGGCGGTGGCGAGCCTACCGACGACGAGGCGGCGGAGCTCATCGCCAACCTCAAGTTCATTAGCGTGAGGGACCGGCTCCTCGCCGACATCCCCGGCATCGAGGACAGCATGCGCGACCTACTCCTGGGCCAAACCAAACAAAGCCCTCACTGGAAGCGCGTCGAGCGCGCCTCCGAAGTGTTATTCCAGCTCTACATGCGCACAGACGGTACCGATGCTGCACCCGTGCTGACGAGCCTCGGCGTCATCCAATGGTGGGAAGGCCACGGCAGCAAAGCCCACCAATGCTTCCAACGCGCCCTCGAAGCCGACCCCGGATACCGCCTCGCCCAACTCACCGACCACCTCGTCCGCGACGGCATCCTCTCAGACTGGGCCACCGACAAACAAACCGCCTACCAGCCGCCACACACCCGCGGACCAGAAATCGGTGGCATGGGGATGGCGTAGAACTGATGCCGTTGGACAAGAATCCGTCAACTACTTAGGACCCGTATCCCAAGATGGCGCGAACGCTCACCCACCCCTTCTGCGATTAGTGGGTGCCGAGGTTGTTGGCCACTACCCAACAGCAGTGTGCGGCGGGTCCCCTGGTCATGCGTTTTGTAAACGATGTGAAACTGATACTTGATACAGCCTGCCCCCATGTTTCAAATATTAGGTTCGCAACCAGCTGAGGTCGCCCGGGAGACGAGCTACCGTGTGACCGGCTCTTTCGTGCCCAATAGGTCCAGTTCGTTCCGACGAGGGGCGCTTTCCCAGTCGCCGGGGACCAGACAGGCAAAGGCTCCGGTTTTCGCGGCCGTCGTCAACCGTACCTCTGGTATCTGGCCCGTGACGAACTCTGCCAGGTATCCAGCCACAAAAGCGTCACCGGCACCGACGGTATCCAGGGCATCGACGCGGATGGCCGGTTGGTTATATTCGACCCCGTCGATGATGGCGAGGGCTCCGTCGGCGCCGAGTTTGATGATGGCTTGGGCCGGTCCCATCGCAGCCAGCTTCTTAGCTAAATCGACTGGCCCGTCGGAGTCACCCACCGCAATGATGGCCTCGTCGTCCCCCGCAAAGACGATATCCACCTGGGGGATCAATTGTCGATATGCTGCTGCAGCGTCGTCCATGGACCACAACGCACGGCGGTAGTTCAGGTCCAGCGAAATTGGTACGCCGGTCACCCGGGCGGTGTCGATGGCATATTGCACTGTCGCCGCGGCCTGAACTGAAAGAGCTGGGGTGATGCCGCTAATGTGCAGGAGCGCAGCACCGGCAATAAGGTCGGTCTGAATGTCGTCGGCCTGGATCCGTGATCCGGCGCTTCCACTTCGGTAGTAGATCACGTTTTGCAGGGACGAGGTGCGGCGTTCCTTGATCATCAAGCCGGTGGCAGCCGCAGCGTCGACTGTGGCGTGAACATTGACGCCTTCGGCACGGATTTCGCGGACCACCAACTGGCCCAGCGCATCGTCGCCGACCCTTCCACACCAGTGGGCGTCGACCCCCAGGCGCTGCAGGCCGATGGCGACGTTGGACTCGGAACCGCCGATACTCGGGCTGAAACTGGTGGCGTGGGCCAACGGACCTGGCTGGTCGGACTTGATGAGGGCCATTGTCTCCCCAAACGTCAGAACATACGGGGCAGCTGAGATGGGGCACCTCATTTCGCAGAACCCGTCTCATCGACTAGCCGGCGAACGAGCCTTGCCCGTTCGGTCAACCGGGCGAGGGATCCTCCCTTGAATGCGTCGCCAATCAAAGGACCGCCAAGGCTCACAGCCAGTGCGCCGGCCCGGATCCACGCCGGGGCGTCGTCGATGGCAATGCCTCCTGACGGAACTACCGCAATATCCGGGAAGGGCCCGCGGAGCTGCGCAATGTATGCCGGTCCAACTGTGGAGGCTGGGAACAGCTTCACGGCCGTGCCGCCCAGGGTCCACCCTTTGTGCAATTCGGTCGGTGTCAGCCCGCCCGGAAAGATGGGTATGCCGCGCTTGACGGCTGCCTTGACGATTTCGGGATCGGTAATGGGCGTTACGAGGTAATCGGCACCGGCCTCCATGGCTGCGTGGGCTTGATCAACTGTCGTCACCGTCCCCACGCCGATTTCCACTACCGGTCCAAACTCCGCACGTAATCGGGGAAGCTCGTTGATGACGCCGTCGGTGCTGAGGGTGAGTTCAATGCTCAGCACTCCGCCGTCGACCAGGGCCTGAATGACGGGGTTGTACTCGCGCGCATGTTGGGCACGAAGAACGGCAACGACGCGGGTCTGAAGCAGGATGTTCGACGGCGCGGGCCGGGGAAAGTGGGTCTCAACTGAGTTGGGGGACATGAGCAATACCTTTCAGTAACTATTGGATTGGTGTAAAGAACCTCGTGATTCTCCAATTCACTAACCGGTATGTCGAGGGCATCGACGATATCCGGCAAAGGAAACATGTTTGGCGGAGATGGCCGTCGAGCGCCAGCGCTGTGGTGAACGATCTGCCGAAGCCGCGCCTTCTACAAAAGTGGGACCATTTTTACCAAATCTGGATCGAACGCCCTGGAATGCTTGTTCACACCTGTTTTGAAACCACGACACCTCCAACCGGCAGATCGATCCACTCCAAAAGGACTGTTGTCCGGCGAGAGCGCTACAGACAAAACGATCCCAGTGTGAGATCACTGCCTGATCGACCCGGCAAACCCCTCCCCCTGATCAGACTCGCACTTCCTGTTGCCCTCGCGCGGTTGTCAAGGTGGGTCTGTTGTTGTCCCCCCTCTACTGCTCTGCTGGCCGCAGGCGGAGTGCCTGCATGCCGCCGTCGACGGCGATGGAGGTTCCGGTGGTGGACCCGGACAGCGGGCTGGCCAGGTAGGCAACGGCACCTGCGACCTCGTCTGCTCTAACCAGGCGTCCGTGCGGCTGTCTGGCGTTCAGGGCGGCGCGCTCGGCAACGGGGTCCGAGGCAGCGTCCATGAGCCTTCCAATCCAGGGGGTGTCCGCGGTGCCAGGGTTCACGCAGTTGACCCGCACGCCTTCGCGCAGGTGGTCCGCGGCCATGGCCCGTGTTAAGGACAGCACTGCACCCTTCGTGGCAGAGTACAGTGCGCGCTGCGGCAGCCCGGCGGTGGCCCCGATGGAGCAGGTGTTCACGATCGCGGCGGCGGCGGACTTGCGCAGGTGCGGCAGGGCAGCGCGAGATACGCGGACCATGCCGACGACGTTGATGTCCCACACGTGGTGCCATTCGTCGTCGTTATTGGCCTCGATGGTGCCCTGTGCACCGATTCCGGCGTTGTTGATCACAATGTCGACGCCGCCAAACGCTGCAACGACTCCCTCAATGGCCGTTTTGACCGAGGTGTCGTCTGAGACGTCGCAGGCGAAGCCGATTTGGCCTTCGGGCAGGTCGGCCGGGTTGAGGTCAAGGACCGCAATCTGTGCGCCCATGGACTGCAACTTCGCGGCGATCGCAGCGCCGATGCCGGAGGCCCCGCCGGTAACGACGGCGCTAAGGTCTGTCAGTTCCTGGTCCATTCATTCTCCCTTGGTGGCAGCCGTAATCGAATCGGTTGTGTTTGCAGGTCCGGCCCGAAAGAATTCCTGGCGCTGGAGACCCAGTCCGGCAATTTCCATTTCCACGACGTCACCATCCTGGAGGTAGGGGAAGCGGCCCGAGAGCGCGACGCCCTCAGGAGTACCGGTGAGGATGACGTCGCCTGGTTCGAGCACCATGTATTGGCTCAGGTGGTGGATGATCGTGGGAATATCGAAGATCAGATCGGCTGTGTTGGAGTCCTGGCGGGGTTCGCCGTTCACCCAGCTCTTGAGCTGGAGGCTATTGGCATCGACGTCGGAGGCGGGCACCAGCCACGGGCCTAACGGCGTGGACTTCGGCAGGGACTTGCCCTTGGTCCACTGCCCGGCAGCGCCCGGGATCTGGTATTCACGCTCGGAGAGGTCGTTGGCCACCAAGTAGCCGGCCACTGCATCCCCGGCTTCCTCGACGCTGGCCAGGTAGCTTGCTTCGCGCCCAATGACCACGCCCAGCTCCACCTCCCAGTCATATTTGGCGGACAGCGGAGGGATCGGGGCGGCATCAAAAGGCCCAGTGACAGTGTTGTTCGGCTTCAGGAACACGACGGGGATCGTAGGTGGTTCGGCGCCGGATTCGACAGCGTGCGCGGCATAATTCATGCCGATGCAGATGACGTTGTTCGGCCGTGCAATTGGCGGCCCGATACGCAGGGAATCGGCAGCGGCCAGGACAGAGAGTTCGCCTCGTACGACAGCGCCCCGCAGTTTCGCTATCCCGCCGCCCGCCAGGAACTCGCCATCAATGTCGTTCGTTACGGGACGGGCGTCATAGCAGCGCTCCACGCCGTCGGCCCCAGGGGCGATGACTACGGGAATTTCCTGGCCTGGGGCGCCAAGACGTGAAATCTTCAAAATCTCTTCTCCATATCTTGTAAAAAAATTGGTAGCCAAGCGACGAGCGAACCCATTGCGGCTTTGGATGCGGAGGCCGTGGTAGCACCAACGCCGCTCTGCGGTGGGGTCAGACAGGGAATGCTGACCGGATACGTACTCAAACTGCACCTGAAGTAGACAGAGGCATCCCCCTGTGACACCGGCGAACTCCGGTAAAACGTCCCCACCAGCAGGTGTTCTTTGCGCTCGTACCCCGTTCGATCCCAAAAATTGATTTCAGCGACCCAGCCATCCGCCGTCAACTGGAAGGACGACGCCGTTGACGTAGTCCGATGCGCGCGATGCGAGGAAAACAGCTGAGCCGGCAAGGTCTTCGGCCTGCCCCCACCGCGCAGCCGGAATACGATCCAGAATGCTCTTCTCACGGACCGCGTCATCTTGGAGTGCCTGCGTGTTATCAGTGGCAATGTAACCGGGTGCAATTGCGTTTACGTTGACTCCGAGGGGTGCCCACTCATTGGCGAGAGCCTTGGTCAACCCGGCAATGCCGGATTTCGACGCAGTGTAACCAGGCACGTTGATACCGCCCTGAAAGCTAAGCAGGGACGCCGTGAAAATGATCTTGCCGCTGCCCCGCTCAATCATGGCCCTGCCGATTTCCCTGCTCAGCACGAACTGGCTGGAAAGGTTCACTTCAATGACCTGGTCCCACATGTCGTCAGGATGCTCCGCCGCGGGTGTTCGGGCAATCGTGCCACCATTATTGACAAGGATGTCGATGGGACCTGAATCGGTTAGCTCACCGGCTAGCTTGCGGACAGCCGCACGATCCGCAAAATCGGCCCGGATCCCCGTGAACCGGCGGCCAAGCTCATTAACTCGCTTCTCGACAACACTGCCTTCGGGTTCGAGGTTGGCAGAGACACCAATAATGTCGGCTCCCGCATCGGCCAGGGCGACGGCCATGGCAAGGCCAATGCCCCGGCGTGCACCGGTAACAACAGCTGTTTGACCCGTGAGGTCAAAGAGGCCCCCGGCGCTCATGCGGATACCTCCGCATGGGCGCGGCAGTCGACGAGGACCTTCATGTTGCCGCCCGACTCCAAAGCCAGGAAGCCCTCCTGCACGTTGTCCAGCTGAACGACCCTCGAGATCAGACGACGAGCCGGGATGGATCCATCGGCGACCAGGCGAACGGCCTCTTCAAAGTCCTCCCGCTGGTAGAGGCGGGCCCCGAACATCTCCAGTTCACGCCAAAAGAACCGGTGCAGGTCAATCTCCTTAGGTTTCGGATGAATCGCAACCATCACCAGCCGTCCCCTGGTGGTCAGCACTTCCACCGCGGAATTGACGCCCGCGGCGGATCCGGAGACCTCGAATGCGACGTCGGCTCCCGCGCCGTCAGTCTCCTCCACGACAAGGTCCACCAGGTCCTGCTCACGCGGGTCAATGGCATTGATGCCCCATTCCTGGGCGATGGCCCGCCGCGCAGGATCGAGCTCGACGAGCACTACGCGGGCCCCCCGCTGGAGGGCTACCGATGCGATAAGTTGCCCCACCGGTCCTCCCCCAATGACCACAACAAATTCGCCCGCGGCCAGCCTTGAGCGGCGGACGTCGTGGACGGCCACGGCGGTAGGCTCAATGAGCGCCGCTTCGTCTAAGGCGAGGTCCCCGGGAAGGGCAACGACAATTTTCGCGGGCACATTCCAGTAGTTCTGCAGGGAGCCTGCCGAGTCGATGCCAACAAAATCCAGCTTGTGGCAAATGTGCGAGTGCCCTCGCCGGCATGCTGCGCATTCGCCGCATGACAGCGTTGGCATGACGGTAACCGGCTGGCCAACCGCCCACTTGGTCACGCCCTCACCCACCGCAGCGATGACACCAGACATCTCGTGTCCAATGATCGCGGGCATGTTGACGCGTGCGTCCATATCTCCGTGAAAGATGTGCAGATCCGTTCCGCACAATCCGGTGTAGGACACGGCAATCTGTACTTCGCCGGCCCGTGGCGGCACCGACACGGGCTCAACTGTTCCGAATGTTCGTGATCCGTTGTAGGTGGCAGCGGTCATGGGAAAGAAGCTCCTTGCATTGGTCTGGAAGATGTGTGTGGTGCCGGCCCTAAAGGACTTTGCTAAGGAATCCCTGCGTTCTGGCGTTTTGGGGGGCCGAAAAAATCTGCTCCGGCGTTCCTTCCTCGACGATCAATCCCTCGTCCATGAAAAGCACCCTGTCGGCAACTTCCCTGGCAAACCCCATTTCGTGGGTGACAACGACCATGGTCATGCCCTCATTGGCCAGGTCCTTCATGACAGCCAGCACTTCGCCAACAATTTCCGGGTCGAGTGCAGATGTTGGCTCGTCAAAGAGCATGATCTTGGGGTTCATGGCCAGAGCCCGGGCAATGGCAACCCGCTGCATTTGGCCACCCGAAAGGTTCCCGGGGAAGGCGTTCATCTTCTTTTCAAGACCCACCTTTGCCAACAGCGTCTCCGCTTTGGCGCGTGCCTCGGCCTTGCTTGTCTTGGCTACTTTGAGCGGGGCCAACATGACGTTGTCGATGACGCTGAGGTGGGGGAAGAGGTTGAAATGCTGAAAGACCATTCCGGCCTCCTGCCGGATCAGGTTAATGTCAGACTTTGAATCATCAAGCCGGTGCTTGTTGATGACGATGCTGCCGGAGGTAATCGTTTCCAGCCCGTTCATGCACCTAAGAAAGGTGCTCTTTCCCGAGCCTGAGGGGCCAATGACGCAGACCACCTCCCGTTCGCTAATATGGCAATCAATTCCCTTGAGCACATGGATAGGCCCATACTTTTTGTTTAGGTTCTCAACAAAAATCACTGATTCATTCCGTTCTAAACGCCTGCGGTCTCTGGAAGTTTGAGTGGTTCCACGTGAATACCGGTCCGTTTTTCGTAAAGGCGCCCCAACAAGGAGATTCCGTAGCAAATAACGAAGTACATTACAGCAACCACAAGGAAGGTCTTGATCGGGTCACCTGTCAGGTTGGTGACGATATTTCCGGCATGAGTGAGTTCAATCAGCCCGGTAACGGTCACCAGGGAAGAATCCTTGACAAGCCCGATGATGAAGCCGACGCCGGGTGGGACCATGATTTTCGTGGCTTGAGGGAGAATCACGTACCTCAGCTTCAGCCAGTAATTGAGGCCCAGCGCTTCTGCTGCCTCACTCTGCCCTTTGGGGACGGATTCGATGCTGCCGCGCACAATTTCAGCCACGTAGGCTGCCGCAAAGCAGGTCAGCGCTATAACGGCGGAGACAAACTTGTCCAACTCCAGGCCGGGAAACAGCAGGGGAACTCCGAAGAAGATGAAGAATATAATGACCAGGATGGGAATGCCGCGAACACAGGTGACGTAAATGGTGCTGATCCAGCGTGCGATCTTGCTTGGCGAGGTCCTGGCCACGCCAAGGATTACTCCGAAAATGATTCCCAGCACTCCGGAGACGGCGCACAGCTGAATGGTCAGCCAGGCCCCCTTGAGCAGGGGAATGACGTCTTGCCAGTCAAAGGCCCTAAACATGGGTGCCCACCGCCCATCGGAAGAGCGTTGTTTCAGCGCGCTTGGAGGCGACGGACATCAGGGCGGATACGCCGAGGTAAAGTAGGCCGCCCACAGTGAGCACCTCAATGGTCCGGTAGGTTGTGTTGCTGACAGTCATGATCGCGTTCGTCAATTCAGGGAGCGAGATGATGGATCCAATCGATGAAGCCAGGAACAGCAGAATCAACTGGTTGGTCAATGCGGGAAACACGTTCCGCGTGGCCGGGGTCAAAATGATGTAGCGGACGATCTGTACGGGTTTCATGCCAAGAGCCTTTCCAGCTTCACGCAGTCCCTTGGGAACCGATTCGAAGCCGGCACGGTAAATCTCGGCCGTATATGCCGCGTTGTTTAGCGTCAAGCCGATGAGGGCCGCCCAGATGGGGTTGAGGTTAATGCCCATCGAAGGCAGCGCGAAGTAAATCAGGTAAAGCTGTACCAGCAGGGGCGTGTTGCGGATCGCCTCGATGTAGCAGGTGCAGAGTATGCTGACGAGTTTTACCGGGCCGGATTTCCCAAGGTACAGCAATACGCCCAGTGCACTCCCGGCAGCCATGGCAATGAGCGTGATGTACAGAGCGGTCCAGAGCCCTTGGAGAAGTAGTGAACTGTACGGGAGAAGGTCTCCATAATATAGAGCCATGCGCAAAGGGTCCTATCCTGTGAATGGCAGCAGGGGTGAAGCCCCTCAGGGCGTTCACCCCTGCCGCCATGCACTTGCCGAAAGTTGTTAGTAGGCCAGGAAGGCGGGAAGCTTCAGCCCAAACCATTTCTGCAGGGAAGCCTCGTTCTGTCCGGACACTGTGTAGTTCCGGATGAAGTTGTTGAGGTAGTTGAGCCACGTCTGGTCGCCCTGCTTGACGCCAATCGAGAAGAGTGCAGGCTTGATCGGGGCGCCCTCGAGAACCTTAAACAAGGTGGGATCATCCTTGACGAGACCGCCAACGATGGCGTTGTTTTCAATGAGGGCGTCAACCTTGCCGCTCTTGAGCGCCTGGATGGAATCAGCCGTGGTGTTGAAACCCGTTATTTGCGCCTTGGGAAAGCTAGCCTTCAGGATCTGCTCGCCGACGCTGCCCCTAGAGGTTGCCACCGACTTGCCGTCGAGGTCCGCGTAGCTGTGGATTGGACTGTTGGCCGGCACCATGAAGACCGTGGAACTTGCCGCATAGGGCTCAGACATGTCCACGACTTGAGCGCGCACATCCGATGCAGTGAATGTAGCAATCACGGCGTCCGCCTTGTCAGTCTGAAGCAAGGGAATGCGGCTCTCATTCGTGGCGGCAACAAACTCAACCTTCGCACCGAGGGAGGCACCGAGGGCATTGGCGACGTCAATGTCGAAGCCTTCATGGTCCCCGGACGCATTCATCACTCCATAACCTGGCGAGTCGGAGCTGACGGCAATCTTGATCGTCTTGGACTTGAGAATCTTCGTCAGGTGGCTGTCAGCGACCGACGAGGCAGCGGAACCGGTGCCATTCGACGCACCGCTGGATGTGCAGCCGGACAAAGCGAGGGCCAACGCAACGGCCGGAACAAGTAACAACTTCGGTGTTGCTCTGAACATGGGTAATCTCCTGATTATCAATTGCTGCAATAAAGAAAATGAGTTGGGATCCAATCCCAACGATCCCCATCCGCTCACGTCACAAGGGCTAAGAATCATATAGGAACTACTAGCATCATATAGGACCTGTGATCTGCGTCAAGTTTCACTCTAAATGCAATGCCGTTTACTTAGCTTTCGGCACTTTTTTGACAGGCCATTTGGACATTTTGCGTTTGACTGCGCGTGGGACGGTGCGGTCCCGCCGGGGCGGCAGGAATTCGTGGAGAATTTCCCGGCAGAAAACGACGAAGGCTTCAGCGAGTTTGTGAGGGGGAAAAGGCCGGACGCCCGGCGAGGGATCGCCGTGCTGCCCGGATCGTGCGTGTGAAGGAGAACTTCAGAGGGTCTTCGTCAAATTCTGCGGCGACTTCGCCGATGAGGGACCGGATGGCGTAGTGCGTGCAGAGGTGGCCGTAGATTTCCTGCAGCACCCCGTCGGGTGTCTTGGACCGCAGCACCACACCGGGGCCGCGTTGGTGGGTTTTGAGCTCGCCGAAACTGGACTCGATTTCCCAGCGTTTGGCGTACAAGTCCGCCAGGTCCCCAGCGGGGGCGGTGGCCGGGTCCAGGATGGAGGTGATCAGCTGGAATCCGCTGACCTCCTCCGTGCCGTCCTCCTTCGCGGTGGTGACCTCGTACTCGATGACCCGGACCGGGATCCCGTTCGTGTCCTTGCCCCGGTCCTTGGCTGAGGGATACACGGCCGAACGATAGGAGCCGTCCCGGTAGTCTTCGTACTCCGGCAACACGCAGTTGGCCTTCATGCGCCACAACAGTGCCGCACCCGTGTCGAGGCTGTCCTTCCACGCCGTATAGGAGAAGAAGCCCCGGTCGGAGGTCAGCAGCATGTCCTTGGCCACATCCGCGATCAGTGCCGGGTACATGTCGTGTTCGGATGTGTTGTAGCTGGCGACCACCGCGGAGAAGGAGGCGTGGGTGCCGCACTCCACCAGGCCCAGCACCCTTGCCTGCGGGAAGGCGGACTTGAAGTCCGTCTTCGTCCCGGGCCGCCCATAGGCTTTCTCGTTCGCGGGGGTGTCGGCCAGGTCCAGGGTGGTCCCGTCCACGGACACCAGCCGCCAGCCCTTGTAGAACCCGGCCCCTCCCGGGGCCGCGAACGGCTGGGCGACCTCGGCGAACAGCTCCACCATCACCGCGGACCCGAGCCGGGTGCGGGCCTTGTAGATCGCCGCCTTCGTTGGCATCGTCCATTCACGGAACCGGCCGCTCAGCCATTCCATCCCGGCCAGCAGCGACCGCATGACCTCCTCATAGGGGCTGTCGGCGAACAGGGCCAGGGACATGACGTAATAGACCATCAGCCGTGAGGGCAGCAACCGGGTCCGCCGCTCCAAGGCCCCCGTGTGCTCGATCACGGCATCCACGACGTCAGCCGGGAAGACCCGCGTCAGCACGCCAATAGAAACGTGGTCAGTCAACCGTTCGGGACCCTCCGGGGTCACCCATCCACTACGCGCCATGCCGAAAGATTAACACACACGTGCTAAGTAAACGGCATTGACTCTAAATGTCACTTGCCGGGTTATTGTCGCAAGACTGAAGGATGACGGCGGTTCGCCGTCCACCGTCATCCTTGTCGATCCCAGTTGGCGCTGACCGCGCCGCTCCGGGGGGCTACGGCTGGCTGGGTGCGACTCCGTGAACGCGGTCATGGTCCTGCAAATAGCGGAAAAGTTGTCGCAGTCCATACGACCATGCTGGCAGCTCTTCGGCTGCACCCACGCGATTAACTAGCGTACCAAGGTGGCAGCTGCGGATGGTTACAACGTCGCCAATGTGGTGTGTGAACCCCTGTCCTGGTTCGTCCCGGTCCTGCGTCGGGGCGAAAAGGGTTCCGGTGAACAGCGCGAATCCGTCCGGGTACTGGTGATGCAAACCGTACGTTGCCTCAACGAGTTCTTCAAACGGCCGGCTGATCCTTGACACTGAACTGTGCCCCTCAAGCAGATAGCCGTCCGGGCCCTCCACTCGCAAAAGAATTTCCTCCTGACGCAAAGTTTCCAGGGTGAAGTAGTCATCGAACAAGCGGATGAACGGACCTAGGGCGCTAGACGCATTGTTGTCCTTCGCCTTTCCGAGCAGGAGGGCGCTCCGCCCCTCCACATCTCGCAGGTTGACATCATTTCCCAGCGTTGCACCCACCACGGCGCCCCCGGAGGTGGCCACGAGCACCAGCTCGGGTTCCGAATTGTTCCACACCGAAAACGAGGGGATGCCGATCCCTGAACCGACGCCGACTGAGGAAAGAACCGGGGCCTTGGTGAACACCTCCGGGTCTGGACCGATGCCCACTTCCAGGTACTGCGACCAGAGCCCTTCGGCGATCAGCACTTTCTTGGCCTCTGCAGCCTCGGGAGAGCCTGGCCGTATGGCAGAGATACTGCTGCCGAGAGCCTGTCCCACCAACTCGCGAATCTCCATGGCCCGGCTTGCGTCTCCGCCACAGCGCTCTTCGATGACGCGCTCGATCATGCTGTCGACAAACGTAACACCACATGCTTTGATGACTTGCAGGTCTACCGGCGCCAGAAAATGGGAACGGGCCATGTCCTGGGCCAATGATGCCTCCACGATCTCAGACGTTTTCCACCGCGGCGCGTCCATGCCGGAACGCACGTAGGCAGTCAGATCCGGATGATCCAGCAGCTCAGACACTGTGACAGCCAGGTGTTGAAGGTCAAAGACTCCTTCTTCCTGTACGGCAACCACCCGCGGACCGGCAGTTTCCACGTCCCAGACACGTCCGATGAGTAATGCCTGGGCTGCATCATCGGGCAGCACTGACCCTCCTTCGGCATTCATTTGCGCGATCATCACAGGCCCCCACCCGTTGCGGCTCGAACACTAACCTTTGGCATTCGCCATACCCCGTCCACCCGTTGCGGAACGTTCCATGGATTGGAGTCTTGTAGCGGTTCGGGCAGCCGCTCCGCCGGAAAGGACTGGTATGCCACTGGTCGGAGGAAACGGCCGATTGCAGCCGTTCCCACGGACGTGGTGGCCGACGTCGTCGCGGGGTACGGGCCGCCATGGTGCTGGGCATAACTGACGGTGACTCCCGTTGGCCATCCGTTCCAAAGCACCCGGCCGCTGATGTCCGTCAGCCTGGCGGACAGCTCGGCGACGTCGTCGCCCGGCTCAGCCTGGAGGGTGGTGGTCAGCTGCCCCTCAAGAAGCTGCGCCATTTCCGGCAGCTCCGATTCGTCGTTGTACTCCACCACCATGCTGGCGGGGCCGAACATTTCCTGGCGCAGGATGGAGGGGTCGTTGCGCACGGCCCCGGCAGTTGTTTGGAGCACCGTCGGCATCGGTGCCTCGGCAAAGTCGCCTGCGACCAGGACCTCCACCCCTCCCGTGTTGCCCAAATCCGACACAGACTCCCGGTAGCCGTCATGGAGCCGCGGGCTTAGCATCGGAGCAGGTGCAAAGTCTGCGAGCGCATTCCTGAGCACCTCTCGGACAGTATCCAACTGGCCCCCCGGAATAAATAGAAGTCCGGGTTTGGTGCAGAACTGGCCCATGCCCATGGTGAACGACGACGCGTATCCTAGGAGGATTTCGTCCCGCCGGGCATTCCAAGCCTGCGGGGTGACGAAAACAGCATTGATGCCGCCCAGTTCACCAAAGAAGGGAATGGGCTCGGCCCTAGCGGCGGCTCGGTTGAATAGTGTCCGACCGCCTGCCGTCGAGCCTGTAAATCCGATGGCCCTGACCAGAGAGTGGTCCACCAGGGCCTCCGCTGCCGGCCGGCCCGTGACGAGTGAGAACAGGCCCGACGGCGCCCCGGCGTGGTCCAGTGCGGCAGTAACAATCCCAGCCACACGCACAGCGAGATTCGGGTGTCCGTCATGGGCCTTGTGCACCACGGCGCAGCCGGCCGCAAGGGCCGAGGCGCTGTCACCACCCATGACGCTGAACGCGAATGGAAAGTTGGAGGCCCCAAAGACCGCGACGACGCCAATCGGTATGTTCAGCCGGCGCAGGTCCGGCCGGGCGCCCATGCCCCAGTCTGGTTCCTCGTGGTCAATGGTGGCGTCGAAGTGCCCGCCTCCGGTGACCTCCGCAGCCATGAGCCGCAGCTGGAAGACGGTGCGCTTCAACTCGCCGCGAAGCCGCGGCTCACCAAGGTGGGTCTCTTGATCGGCGATTTCCACCAATGCATCAGCATTGCCTTCTAGCCCAACAGCCACAGCTTCCAGCCATGACGCCCTGGTTTCGGGCTGTGCATTACGGCCCTTTTCGAAGGCTGCGTGGGCCGCCTCGACAACCGTGTTGAGCTTGTCAATTGTGGTTGTCATTGGTGCGCTCCGGCGGCGGCCACGTTTGCGCCCGTCACCGCGGCCCGGCTGCCGACTTCGAGCCACCCTGCCCCGGCTGGAAACTCCCACTTCGAGCGTGAAGCAGCGATCATTTCGGCGCCCGTGCCTGGCAGCTTCGGTGCGGCGTAGCGGCCCTTGACGATTAGTGCCGGTTCAGCGAAGTGCTCGTGGAGGTGGTCCACATACTCGATCATTCGGCCGTCTTGGGTCCCCGTGATGGCAGCGTAATCGAAGAACGAATAATGCTGGACCAGTTCACACAGGCCCACGCCACCGGCATGCGGGCATACGGGGACATCGAAGCGTGCGGCGAGAAGGAGGTTGGCGATGTTCTCGTTCACGCCGCCCACCCGGGTGGAATCCAGCTGGAGTACGTCGATGGAACCCGCCTGCAACAACTGCTTGAACACGATCCGGCTCGCAACGGCCTCCCCTGTGGCCACCCGCACGGGTGCAACGCCCCTGCGGATATCTGCGTGACCCAAAATGTCGTCGGTGCTGGTGGGCTCCTCAATCCAGTAGGGGTTAAACTCGGCGAGCTGGTTCACCCATTCAATGGCCTCCGCAACTTCCCACCGCTGATTGGCGTCAATGGCGATCGGCAGATCGCCCACAGCCTGGCGGGCCAGAGCCATCCGGCGGCGGTCATCATTGATGTCACCGCCCACCTTCAACTTAATCATGGAGAAGCCATCAGCAGCAGCTTGCTTGCTCAAGCGGACCAGCTTTTCGTCGCTGTAGCCAAGCCACCCGGGCGATGTGGTGTAGGCGGGGTACCCGTGGGCTTTGAGCGAGGCAATGCGCGCGGCCTTTCCATCGTCTCCGGCCCGCAGGATGTCCAGTGCCTGCTCCGGCGTGAGTGCGTTGCGAATGTGGGTGAAGTCGACGACATCGACAATCTCCTCTGCGGGCATCTCGCTGAGCAGTAGCCACAGCGGCTTGTTTTCACGACGGGCGCGGATGTCCCAAAGAGCACTGACCAGCGCTCCGCAGGCCATCTGGGTAACGCCCTTTTCTGGACCGAGCCATCGCAGCTGCGAATCGTGGATCAGCCGTCTGGAGGCGCCCCCGAGGTCGTAAATGAGTTCTTCAATGTCGCGCCCGACCAGCAACTTCGCGTAGCTGTCAATGGCGTTAAGAAGGATTTCATTCCCTCGCCCGCAGCTGAACACAAAGCCGTGGCCTTCGTCGCCTGCATCGGTGCGAATGACGACGTACGCAGCGGAATAGTCGGGGTCAACGTTGACCGCATCTGAGCCATCGAGGTCCAGGGATGTGGGGAAGCGTATGTCCTGTGTGTGGATATTGGTGATGGTTGCCACGGTTGTCTTCTCTCTGAGCGTTGCGATGCGGAATCGCAATTCCTATATGAATCTTCATAATCATATAGGAGATGTGACTCGGATCAAGTATTCAGGAGAATCGTGGTGCCCCGCCATCCGGCAGCGCCTCGCGCTAAGGGACGATGTGCTTCCCCGGATGCTTGCCGCCTTCCAGTGGCAAGGCGGGTCTATTGCCTTCGAAGGCCTGGGCAAATCGCATGAAGGAGTTCCTGATGTGCTCAGCCATTGCCTCCTCGGCCTTGTCAGGCTCGCAGGCGCCAATCGCTTCCACCACCTTCAGGTGCTCGGACACGGTGGTGGAACCGGCAATGTCTGCCGGGTAGAGGCGAAAGGTATGCAGGTGGGAATGAGTTTGCGCGAGAGCTTGCCGCACCACGAGGTTCCCAGCCGCCTCGAGGATGACATCGTGGAAACGGGTGTCATGGGCAACCAGGTCCTGCCGAACGTCGTCGCTGACCTCCATGGTGCGCTGGAAAGCCGCCAGATCCTCTTTCAGCGCTGCGGCCGGGTTCGCAAGGCGTTCAACGGCCGCGGACCGTGCCGCCCAAGGCTCCACCAGAAGCCGGAATTCAAAGAGGGAGCGCAATCCAGCTAGGTCCAGGAGGGGCGTAGTGCTGTACCCACGTCCAGAAGTGTAGACCACCAGATTGTCACCTTCCAGCCTCTGGAGGACTTCCCTGACCGGTGTCTGGGAGACGCCCAAGTTGCGCGCAACCGCATCGATGTTGATTCGCGTGCCGGGTTCAATTTCACCTCTAATGATCGTGGCGCGCATGGCAGCGTAGACATCGCTCACAGCTGCCTTGCCTTTGGAAGTATCGGACGATTGATGTAGGGGCACGCGTTTACCTCTTTGAATCGGGCGGTCTAGATTGATGTGGGAATCATAGGCTACCTGCGTCGAGGTGGCAGGATGGGGATACGATCACAAACTCTTTGGTGTACCTGCTGGCATTTTTGTCATCGGGCCGTCCTAAAGTCCAAAACGCGAAGGCTACTTAGCGGAAGTAGCAAGGGAGCGCCGTACGGTATT
Organism: Arthrobacter dokdonellae; assembly: GCF_003268655.1. Taxonomy (NCBI): domain Bacteria; kingdom Bacillati; phylum Actinomycetota; class Actinomycetes; order Micrococcales; family Micrococcaceae; genus Arthrobacter; species Arthrobacter dokdonensis. The sequence continues at coordinate 4,156,019 of NZ_CP029642.1, forward strand.
AAGAGTGCATGCCAATGCCGAACTGATCCATAACCAAGAAGCACTCCATGCCCAGTGCCGCGGCCACGCCCGTACACCAACGTCGACTCCGGCTCTCTCTCTTTTTGCGTCAGTCACGTTTCCACCATCCAGTCATGGCTCAAATTGTTGACGCCGCATGTATGTCCGCAGCTTCACGCCGCATGTATGTCCGCAGCTTCACGCCGCATGTATGTCCGCAGCTTCACACGTCTGGCATCCAAGGTCCTGCCCGCGGCGGGAACTGTCGCGGGCAGTCATGGAGTTTCCGGCCGAGATTCCCATGAAGATGCATGTCTACGCAAAAGTGTCGGGAATGCCTGGGCGCCTTTGAACCGGGCCGGCCAACCCAGTTGTACTGTTCACCGTCGTGCTCCCGGGCCAGCCGCGACCGGAGGCGGGCCGAGAAGCGTCGCGCCACCAGTCGGGCAACACGGCAAACCCTGGTCGCCGTCGAACGCGCCAACGCCCAGGAAAGGCTGCTCCAAGCAGAAACCGACTACCAGCGGCAGCTCAAAAGGGAATCCTCCTCGGCGGAGGACAAGTTCCACCACGCCGTCCTCGAACGCGACAAGACCATCGACCAGCAGCTCACCCAGCTGCACCATCTGGCCGCCGTCAACGTGGACCTCTGCGGCGAACTCGCCGAGGCGAAGGCACAAACCACCGAGCTGCGCCTGGAAGTCGCCCGCATCCTTCACGCCCAAAACGCCGACGCCCAGGACCTCATGCGGCTGGCGGCACGCCTCCTGCAGCTCACGGACCACCTCGGCATCCCGCTCGACCGGCCCACCGCGGACATCTACCGCCGCCGCGGCTGGCCCACCACCATGCCAGCCCGCGCGCGATGACCGTCTCCATCGCCCGCCTCACCGCCCACGCAGGCGTGAAGTACCTGCTGAAAACCACCATGCGCGACGACGTCCCGCTCACCCCGGGCGACGCCACAGGCTACTACATGAAGGCAGGCACTCCCCCGGGCCGCTGGATCGGCAAAGGACTCGAAGGCATCAACCGCCAACCCATGGACCAGGTGACCAACGCCGACGCCACTTCCATCTTCAGCAACGCCGAACACCCGGACACCCACCAGCCGCTCGGCCGCCCCCATGGCCAAACCACCGTCGCGCACCGCAACGGCGAGGAAATCAAGCGCGCCGCCGTTGCCGGCTTTGACCTGACTTTCAGCGTCCCCAAGTCCGTGTCCGTTATCTGGGCGCTCGCCCCCAAGGACATCCAGAAGCTAATCCTCGAAGCCCATCACGACGCCGTCAATGAAGTCCTCGAATGGCTCGAAGCCCAAGCCATCCACACCAGGACCGGCCGCGGCGGCGTCGCCCACGTCGGGGCCAAGGGCGCCGTGGCCGCGGCCTTTGACCATTGGGAATCCCGCGCCCGCGACCCCCAGCTCCACACGCACGTGGTCATCGCCAACCGGGTCCAGCGGGCCACAGACGGCGCCTGGTCCAGCCTGGATTCACGCACACTCTACAAGGCCACCATCTCCGCCAGCGTTCACTACAACGGCCTCCTCTTCGACCGCCTCCAGGAACGCCTCGGCGCGATCCCCGGCTTTCGCCCGCCCGCCAGCCGCGAGCGAAACCCGCGCCACGAGCTGGTCGGCGTCGACGACAAGCTGATACAGGAATTCTCCAGCCGCTCCCACCTCATCAATGAAGAAACGAACAGGCTCGTCCAGGCCTGGGAGAAGACCCACGACAGCCCACCGACCAGAACCACCGTGACCAAGTTCCGCCAGCAGGCCACGCTGTCCACCCGCCAGGCCAAGGACAAGGACCCCACTCCCCTCAGCGAGCTCGCCGCCGACTGGCGGGTCCGCGCCCAAAAGTTAGGATTCGAACCGGCCACGGTCATCCGCCACACCATCAACCGCTCCCACGAACGCCCCGTCACCTCGGCCGACCTCACCGAGCCATGGGTCGCCGCCGCAGCCGCAGCCGCCCGCGAGGAAGTGGCCGGGCGCCGCGCCACCTGGAACCGGTGGAACCTGCTCGCCGAGGCGGAGCGCGTCTGCGCCGAAATCCGCTGCGCCTCACCCGCCGATCGCCGCCACATGATCGACGCCGTCGCCACCGCCGCCGAATCCCAGTGCGTCGCGCTCAACCCCTACCGCTACACGGTCCCCGTGGACGCCGGCAGCGACGTCGCCTTCGCCGGCCACGCCGTCTTCGAGTTCCCCGGCGCCCGCCTCTACACGGACGCCGGCATCCTCGCCAACGAGCAGCTGGTCATGAACACCAGGAACGACGACGGCGCCCCCGCCATCGCGCCCCACCTCGCCGACACGTTCCTCACCAACGCGGGGCTGGCGGTGGACCGGACAGAACTGGCGCCGGACCAACTTGCCGCGGTACACGAGGTGCTGTCCAGTGGCAGGTTCCTCGACGCCGTCGTCGGTCCCGCAGGGTCAGGCAAGACCACCACCATGGCGGCCATCCGCGACGGCTGGGAACAGGCTTACGGTGCGGGAAGCGTCGTCGGACTCGCCCCAGCAGCAGCAAGCGCAGATGTGCTGGGCCGGATGCTGGGGCTGACAGCGGAGAATGTGTCCAAGTGGCTGTACGAGTCTGTCGGGCAGGGTGCGGCAGGGCGGGCGGAGCGGTTCCGGGACCTGGAAGCGTCCCGTTCCGGTACATCGTGGCAGCGGCTGCGAAGGTCACAGCGGATGGCGGACTTGGCGATGCGGCAGGAGCAGTGGAGTTTTCGGCGCAACCAGCTGGTGATTGTGGATGAGGCGTCGATGGTTTCCACGGTGCAGCTGGCGGGGCTGGTGCATCAGGCACGTGATGCCGGGGCCAAGATTGTCATGGTTGGTGATCCTGCCCAGCTAGATGCGATCGACGCCGGAGGGATTCTGGGGTGGCTGGACCGGCAAGGCCAAGCGATCCAGTTGACCAGCGTGCGGCGGTTCCGCCACGAGTGGGAGGGGCCGGCGTCGCTCCTGTTGCGGGCGGGCAACTTCAAGGGGGTGCAGCCGTACGAGGCGCATGGACGCCTTCATCACGGCGACTACATGGAGATGATCGACCAGGCGTACGGGCGGTGGATCGAGGACGCTCATGCCGGCCGGGCCTCCATTCTGATCGCACCGGACAACGACACCGTCACAGACCTCAACGAGCGCGCCCACGCGGAGCTGGTGGACCAGGGACTTGTTGACGCGCGGCGGGTGGTGCGTCTGAGTGACGGGCTCAGCGCCGGCTGCGGGGACACGGTGATCGCCCGCAAGAACGACCGGCGACTCACAGACCAATCCGGGGATTTCATCCGCAACGGCACGCTTATCAAACTCAGCGCGAAGCCGGGACGTGACGGGTCGATTGTGGGCCGGCGCCTCGATACCGGCGTGGGCATCAAGCTCACCAGCGAATACCTGGCCGAGTCGGTGGAGCTGGGATATGCGACGACGGCGCACCGCTCCCAGGGCGTCACCGTGGACACCAGCCACACCCTCCTCACGCAAGGCTGCCTGACGCGTGAGCTGTTCTATGTGGGCATGACCCGTGGCAGGGAAGCCAACACCGCCTACATCTGCGAAACGAATCCCGCCCCCGACGAGGAACTGCACGACGCCGACAAGTCGACATGGCTTGAAATCATCGGCGAAGTCCTTGCCGCGCAGGGTGTCGAGCGGACAGCGCACGAAGTGGGCGATGAGGAAAGGGAAAGCGCCAATACCCTCCATCAGCTTGCCGCCGAATACGACTACCTCGCCCAAATCGCCGCAGCCGAGGACCTGGAGAATTCTCTCGAACGTGTTTTGCCGGGCATCGCCGGAATTCTGGAACACTCGCCTTCATGGGGTGCAGGAGTCGCCGCCTGGCGGCGCGCCACGGTCGCCGAGCCGCGCGTGGCGGCTACAACCCTGGCACAAGCCATCCGGCGCCGCGGTGACGCGAAGGATCTGATGGCCGTCATCCACGCTCGTCTCCGAGCAATCGGTGACCGCAATTCAGACGGTATTGACGGATGGCTTTATGAGACTGTCCCCATCGAGCGCGCCGACCTGTCGGCCATGGTCGACCAAGTACGTGAGCTTGCAAACGGCAGGATTCAACAGCTGAGGTTGAAGGCGCTTTCCGGCACAGAGTCTTGGGTCCGGCAAGTGACGGAGGCACTCCCGGAATCCACCCCCGTCGCGGATCGCATACGTTTGGTGGAAGGCATCGCCGTGTACCGTGACCGCTGGCTGGTCGGCGACGCTCAGGATCCATTGGGCCCTCCCCCGGCCGACTACGAATGGGACCGTGGCCGGGACCGCCGGCGCCTCGAAGCCGAAATCACCGCGATCGAGAACGGCAACCGCGATGGGGACGGTCCGACAGCCCCGGCAGTTTCAGTTGAAACCGGCCTTACCAATGTCGGATGGGAAATTTAGAATGAAGGCGGGAGGGAAAGCCCATGGATAACAACCCAATGGTCAAGCCGCACATCGCCACCACCCCGATGGTGGTGACGACCACCATCCTTGCCGTCATCCTCGTTTGCGTCGTATCCATCATCGTTTTGGCATGGCCTCCGAAAGTCGGCGCCTGGGTCTCCCTGGCAATCGTCATTGTTGGAGGCGCGTTCCTTACGTGGCGATGGTCCGCGCTCATCCACAAGAAAACTGGATGGCAACAGTTCGCCGACAGGCAGTGGGAGTTCCTGACCCGAACGCAAAATGAGCACAGCACGACGGCGGTCATAACGGTCCTCGGATTTCAAGAAGTCCAACCAACCGGCTCATGGGCAACCATCCGATGGGAAAAGTTCGGATATGTTCAGACTGCCTGGATCGAGCCCTGCCTGTTTTCAATCTGGCCAGAAACGGTCCTGCTCATCCGGCCCGATCCAAATCAAATTCAGGTCGGAGCACCATGGCCTGCGACGTACCACCTACGGTCGATTGATTGTCTGGCCGTCGCCCCTGCGCTCTCCGCCTCATGATCAGGGCCAAAGCTACGGGAGCCGAAGCCCGGAGGGCGTTTCAGGGCAGACAGGTGGCTTCGCCGCACAAATGACGTAGCCTGAGCAGACCAGTCGAGTCGGCCCGGCGGAGGATCATGGAACACCAAAATGCGACAATCCCTCCTTTAGGTTTCCGAAACTGGCCAACGTCAGGTGTGCAATCCCTTGCGTATCGATTCGCGCCAGAAGAAAGCCGCACGGGCATCTATGTGCTGACCTTCTCCGACGGGTACCGCTATGTCGGCCAAAGCCTGAACGTTGTCAATCGATTTGCGTCCCATCGCCGGCGATGGGACGACATTACCCACATCGCATTTCGCGCATTCATGCCGGACGAGCTCAATGCCCGAGAGCGGGAGGCACTTGCCGCCATTGAACGCCAAGGCCACAACGTGCGCAATCTCGATCTGGCCGGCCACCCTGGCGGCGACAGCCTCCTTGACGTTGTCATGGAGGAGGAAGCCCAAGCCGAATGGCTGGATTCCTTAACGCCGGAACCCACGGACGCGCCGAGGTACCTTGGCGCGACGCGGCGAATGACGGGCCTCCAGAAGTTCCATGAACTCATGGCCCGACCGGACGCTGAAGGCCTGGTCACTGCGGCCGCAACTTACATCGGCTTAGCCATCCCGTGGCCCAGCCAGACGGAGGGCCGATTCTGGACGGCGACGGCCATCTCGACGTCCGGACGGAGACCGAACTGGCGCCGCCTCATCACCATCAGCGCCCAAAATGCAGAGGTTTCGGTCATAGGAGAGACCACCACCGATTCCGGGTGCGAAGTCGCAGGATTTCTCAACATTGACAAGGGCGCAACCGGCATTGACCGCTGGCTGCAACGCCATGGCATCGACGCGGTCGTCGATCACCGACCACATAAACGTCTAATGTGCTCGAGCCGAGTATTGGCCTTCGTCTAAACACTCAGTTGCGGATAGCACTATTTGGTACTGGTGGTCTACGCAGTCATTCACTGGGTGAAGGTGGCATCGACAACTGCCAGACACGCACGAACTCATCGGCGACGAGGGGCCAGACCAGCCGGATGCCATCCTCCACCGACTCGACTTCATGAGCCAAAGGTTCAAAGACAACGAAATCATGGGGAATGATTCGTCCAGCTCTATCGCGCCGACCCAATGGGTCTGGGAATCGTAGGGCGACCTTTCCACTTAAGCGGCGGCAGACCTCACTTTCATCCCACAGTTCCGAGAAGGAGTCATCGTAAGCCCGGAGCGGCTCCTCGCACCCTCCATCACGGAGAAAGCGGAAGCCCCAGATCAGGCCACGCGTGGCCCAGATGAAAGTCATCTGCGACTCCTGAGGAGGACATGCTCCTCCTCTCCCTTGTCCAAGTCCATTCGGAACCTGGTCAACGTGGCCGTCATGTAGTCGTGTTTGGATATGGCCGCGGAGTTTACCTCCCGAAGCTTGTCCCCGGCCATCTTGACTGCTTCGTCTAAGAGATTGGGGCCTACAGCAGCCATGATGGCAGCAATTGGGCCAGGCAGCTTGACCTTACGCCCAATAAGTATTGCGGCAAGAGCCACGGCACCGCCTAGAAGATTTTGTGCCACCTTCCCAGGGAGTTGCTTCGCCTGCGCCCACCGTACGTGTCGTTCGAATGGCAACATGGCGGTGATAGGCAGAATCAATTCCAGACCAACCCTCTTGGCCACCTCGATCTTGTCGGTCCCGAACTTCGCTGACGAAAGGAGAACAAAGTCTTCACCAACGGACAAAGCGTCGTTCGCTTCTACCAGCCCGGCGAGCACTTCGCGCAATTCGTTAATGTCATCACCGGACTTTTCAATGAGGAGGTCCCTGAAATTGAATACGTCCAGGTTAGGCAGCAGATCGGACTTTGAAAGAGCCATGATCCATATTCGCGGGAACTCAATAAGCGGCTTGCCGTCATCCAATAGTTCATCCTTGAGTGACAGGAATCCATTGCGAAAATTGGCCATCAGCGACTTCAGATACCGCTCCTCCTTACCAGCGTTGTCCAGCAACCGCTGACCATCCACGAGCAAAAGAGCGACATCAGAAGCCAACAATGACTTAAACGTGTCAATCTTTCGCGTGGCCTCGCCTAGACCACTCACGTCCTCCTCGAACCACTCCCCCGGGTAATCGTGCCAAACGAGGCGCAAGGCATCGAAGGGCCTAGCCTTAATCGCCTTCCCTTCTACCCCATCCTTCAGCCTGACGGAGAAAGAGTAGGAAGTCGCGGAAAAACGGGTGGGCGAAGGAAGACGAGCTGAATCCCTCATTCCAAGATAGTTTCGGTGGAGCCTATTACCTTGACCAATCTCATCTGCCACCACATGGAACAGACTTTTCTGGAGATACTGAGGTTCCTGCGTTGCCCCATAGAACGAAGAGATCATGACAGTTTTGCCGCTGCCGCTCTCGCCAAAAACTGCAATATGCTGCTCGAGTGCCCTGTTAACCTGCATATGGGAAGCCTACACAACGGAATGCTCCCCATAGGCCGAACCACCATAGGGGGCTTCTGCTCGTGTACGTCAAATACGATCCCAAGTTCGGCCATGTTCGAGACTCTCCCATCGGAGTGCTGCCTTGGGCCTCATGAAGACTCTCGTAAAATTTGCCGGCAGCCAAGACAGCACTAATCAGAAGCGAAGCCGCGCAGATAATTCCCAATTATGGATCTGAGAAGAGTTTCACGTGCCACCGACTATCACTCCCTCAAGTCTAACGATGGCAAACTATCCACGATCCGGTTCGTCTCAAGGCTCACCGTGACGATCCGTCCGATCAGGTCGATGATGTAGCGCGGCTGGCCGTGCTCGCGGGACCAGTCGTTGGGGTCGTTGACGATCCCGGAGGCCTTGTCCGTCTTGACTTGATAGCGCTCCACAATCCAATCAATCGCCGAGCGCGCGCCCAACATGTATCGCTGAGCGTCCTCCGGGATACCCTCCAGGGTCACGTGCGCGTTGTAGACAATTCTCGATTTGTCCCAGGCTCCTGCCTTGCCGCCGTACTTCATCTTCTTCACCGCGTACTTCGCATACTCGTCAGCCGCGGGTACGACGGCGGTTTCCACCTCTGTGAGCGCGTATGGTTCTTGCTGTTCGTAGCCAATGTGCAGGGCGGACAGCTCCAGGCCCGCCTGCGCGAAAGCCATGAACTTCTCTGCACCCGGCATCATAGGGATGCGCGGCAGCATCTTCTTTAAGTCCGCCGCGAATTCGCTGCGGTACTCGGGTGAGTGGAGCAGACCATAGACGTAGAAAAAGACGTCGTCCTTGCTGACCGTGGCACCGTAAGCGGCGCGGTAGTTCGCCAGTGTCGCATCGGTGACGTTGTCCACCCGCTCCGGGGTCGCCGGCGCACCCGCAGCAGAGAACAAGTCGTCACCGGACGTCGGGGTCATGTAAGTGTAACGAGGGAAGAACTGGCCAGTGTCCAGCATGTGGAGGTCAGGTAGGGCGTTGACCATGACCGCTTCAAAAGTCGGATAATGGGACGCAGGCGACGTTATGTAGATGCCGTAGTTTTCGCTTTTGGCCGTTGGGAAGATCGTTTCCAGTTGGTAGACCATGTCGTTGAGTTGGCGGCTGAAGTGAACCTTCTGTTTGTTGAAGGGACGGTACGCAGCGGTGCGGTAGCCGGCGTCCTGGACAGCGTATTTCGTGGCACGTTTGAGTTGGACCTTGTCGGCACGGTTCCAGCTCAATCTGGTGGCGTCCGTGTTAATGAACCCGTCTACACCGGCACCGTGGCCGTGGGCGGCGTAGCGATCCACTTCGCCGTTGTAGAAGGCGACCATGGATTCCACGTTGTGGCTGAGGTTGACGGCGGAGGAGTTGTAAATCCACGCATCTCGGGCTGTGGCCAACCCTCGGCAATAGTTGGCGAAAATGCCGGTTCCGCTTCCCTTGTCGCCGATCGGCGTGAAGGATTCAAACACGTCGTTGCGTTGGTTGATCCAGTCACCTTCGGCGTTGGGGGTGATGGTGGTCCAGTCGAGGGTGCCAATGCTGGCGGCGTCTACGAGCGCGAGTTTTTCGTTGCGGTCAAGATAGTCGCCAATGTCCTTGTAGTGCAGCGCGGCACCGCGGGTCGGCCCAGGTTTCTTCACAAGGATCAGGACGGCCACCGTGTTGCGGCTGCCCGAATCGAAAATCTTGCCGCCCTCCTTGCGGCTTTGCTCTCCTGCCGTGCGCTGGTTGCCACGGAGGTTGTAGACGTAAATGTCGTGGAACTCGCCCACGAGGGTCTTGCGCAGGCCGTCGGCGGTGTTGCCGTCGATGTAGCCACCGTTGGAGACGTAGGCGACCACGCCGCCGTCGGACGAGGCAATGATCCGGTTTGACGCCCAGCGGATGGCCCGGATGTAGGAGTCGTACAGCGAGTTTTTGTTGGTCGCCGTCGACCGTTCTGCGTAAGTGGAGCGGATGGACTCATCCAGCGTGGGATATTTCAGGTTGGCGTTGTTGTCGTTGCCGCTGGACTGGCCCACCGAGTAGGGCGGGTTGCCGATGATGACGCGGATGTCGAGCTTGTTTTGGGCGACCAGCCGGTCATTGTTGGAGGTGAAGACGCGCTCGTCGAGGGTGTCGCCGTCTTCCGACATTTGGAAGGTGTCCGTAAGCACCATTCCGTCGAATGGGATGTAGCCGGTTTCGACAGGCTCAACCACCGGGTTCGGCTCGACGGCTGAGGCGGCTTAGTCCTCGAGCATGCCGTGGAGCGTCGCCTCAATGTTGATCGCAGCGATGTAATAGGCCATGAGGAGGATCTCGTTGGCATGGAGTTCCTGGGTGTACTTCCGCAACAGGTCCTCGGGTTTGATCCGGCCAGACTGCAGCAGCCGGACGGTGAACGTCCCAGTGCCGGCGAACGGGTCAAGGACGTGAACTCCGGGTGCGGAAAGGGATGAGTGGAAGTCCTTGGCCAGAACGTCGTCCACGGCGCGGATGATGAAGTCGACCACTTCCACCGGGGTGTAGACGATGCCGAGTGACTCGGCCGTGCGGGGGAACGCGAGCTTGAAGAATCGTTCGTACAATTCCGTGACGATCTTCTGCTTGCCCTCGGCATTCGTCACGCCTTCGGCACGGACCCGCACAGAGCGGTAGAAGTCCTCCAGGTTCTGCACCTCTGAGTCGAGGTTGTACTGCTCGAGCACGGCGATCATGGAGTCCATGACCTGGGAGACCGGATTGTGGGCGGCAAAGGAGTACCCGACGAACAACGCCTCGAACACGGGCTTGGTGATCAAGTGCTGGGAGAGCATGTCAATGGCGTCGGATTCGCTGATGCCGTCGTTGAGGTTTCCCCGCAGCCCTTCCAAGAACACGGCGAACTCTTCCCTGGCGCGGGGATCCGGGCCGTCCAGGATGGTGCGGATGCGGATCACGTGCCGGTCCGCGATTTCCTTGACATCCGTGGCCCACGATTCCCAGTACCGTCGGTCGCCGACCTTGCGAACCATGCGAGCGAAGATCGCATTGCGCCATTCATCAGCCCGGGCCAGCGCAAACAACGTCTCCTGGGTGCCCACAGAGTCGGCGCCGTTCTTCTCCCCGGCCGGGGCACCGCCGTCGTCCTCGTTAAACGGGTCGGAGACCGCGATGACGTCAATGACATCGTTGGCGTTCCGGTTCAAGTCCAGCTTGTTGATCATGGCCTCGAAGCGGTCATCGTGGGCGCGCAGGGCCTGCAGGACGTCCCAGACCACTTTGTACTTCTTGTTGTCGTTCAGTGCCGTCTCGGGGTCCTGCGAGGCGGGCACGGCGATGGGCTGGATGATGTACCCGTATTCTTTGCCCTCAGCCTTGCGCATCACACGGCCCACGGACTGGACCACGTCGACCTGCGAATTCCGCGGGTTCAAGAACAGCACTGCGTCCAGGGACGGCACGTCCACGCCTTCGGAAAGGCATTTGACGTTGGAGAGAATGCGACAGACGTTACCGTCTGCCTGTTCCTTGAGCCAGTCAAGTTTCGCGGAACGTTCCAGAACGTTGAAGGTGCCATCCACGTGGCCGGCCTCAAGCTTCAATGCGTCCTCTGCCTCCGCTTCGGCTGCATTGACGAGGAGCTGCTTGCCGATGAGCTCGAATTCCTCGGCAAGCTTTTTCGATTCCTTGATGTTGCGGGCGAAGGCCACGGCCCGGCGCATCGGGCTGACGTCGGCAATGTCCAGGCGCTGGCCGTTGACGCCGCGTTTGGAGAGCCCATTCCAGCAGCCCACGATGCGCGCAACGTCGTCGAGCTTGAGATCACCGTTCTCCTCAAACATGCCTTGGAAAGAGCGTGACACGGCTTCTTCATCCACTGCCAGGACAAGGACTTTGTAGTCAGCCAGGTGGCCCATCTCGACGGCCCTGCCGAAGCCCAAGTGGTGGAACTCGGGGCCGAACACTGCCTCGTCGTCCATGGAATAGACCGCCACGTTGTCCTGGGCCGCCTTCGCCTTGGACTCCTGGACGTAGATGCGGGGCGTAGCTGTCATGTACAGGCGCTTTGCCGCCTTCAGGTACGTCTCATCGTGGACGCGGACAAAGGTTGAATCGTCATGGTCTGCTTCCGTGATCCCCGTGGTTCGATGAGCTTCGTCGCAGAGGATCATGTCAAAATCGGCGAGGCCCTGCTGCTGGGCCTGGGCAATGACATCGATGGACTGGTATGTGGAGAATACGACGGTCACAGCCTCCTGCCCGGTGCTGATGCGGGCACGGTTCAGCAACTTCACCGGGTCCGTGGTGGCGGGAAATGCCAGGTCATGGACGCTGACGTCTTCGTTCTCCTTGCGGCCGACCTTGGTGTCGGAGCAGACCGCCAATGCCCTGATCGGGACCGTGGCCTGGGCGGTCCATTCGTTCAGTGTCTGCTGGAGCAACGCAATTGAGGGGACGAGGAAGAGCACGGTTCCGCCAATGGGGACCTGTTCCTCCACGATATTGAGGGACGTGTACGTCTTGCCGGTTCCGCAGGCCATGATCAGCTTGCCGCGGTCCCCCGTTTGGAAACCGGCTTTGACATCGTCAATGGCCTGGCGCTGGTACTTGCGGGGTTCCTTGCGGTCCAGCTGGCGCATCTGCTCGGGAACATCGACGTCGAACTCGGACCAGTCAATCGTCGACTCCGCCAAGTCCTTCAGGCGGAGCCTCGTCATTTCCTTGGACTGGCCCTCAAGCGCTTCCTCGGCATGCTTGGACCATTTGTCCGTGGTGGAGACAACCATGCCGTAGGAAAAGTCTGTCTTACCGGCCGCGGTGAAGAACGAATCGATCTGCGCCTTCTGCAGCGTTGACATCGGGTCGTAGAACTTGCACTGGATGGCCGTCAGCTCGCCCGTGTACCGGTCCTTGGCGACGAGGTCGATCCCGGTGTCCACTTTGCCGTCCCGGCCAGGGTATTCCTGCCACATCCATACATCCGAGAACTGGTCAGCATACTTCGGCTCCAGCTCCAAATAGCGTTTAATCAGCCGTTCAAACTTGCTGCCCTTGTCCTTCGAGTCAATGGCAGTAAAGTACAGCCGGTCAAGCACGTCTTCGAATGTTGCAGATCCCATGCAATCATCTTGCCGCATCCTGGACCGTTCTTTGGCCATGATCTAAGCAGAGTCAGTAGCTAATTCGTCTTTAAGGTTCGCTCGTATGAAAACGCCCCAGCTACCGCACCCACCAGAACCACAGAAAGGAGGAAGCAGCCAATAAAGCAGCGGCCACAGCCCATCCCACAAGTGCCACAGGCACTGGCACGACCACCCGAAAACGCTTAAACGCCTCTCCCCGGCCCACCGCCATCGACCCTGTACCCACAAAACATGCAGAATTCCAACAGAACAGCGCCGCGCGCCCAAATCACTGCTGCATCCCGCCACTAGATTTGGTCGAGGATCCCAGTGAAGTCGCAGTCTGCGTCACCATCAAGCACCCCAGTCCGCTGTCATATATCGACGCCGGTTCTGGTTCGGCCCCTCTTGACGCAGAACCTTGGCAACGACCGGCCTCGCCCCAACCATAAATTCCTGACGACGACGGTCAAGTCCCATTACGTGGTGTAATTTTTTGTTTCCTTTTGGTGGTTAGAAGGATGGGTTTTCGGGGTCGTTGGTGGCGGGGTTGATTCCGGTGTCCTGGTCGGTGGTCCATCCGGCGTTGGGGTCGAGGAAGTCCTCGGGGAAGGGCGCGGGGCGGCCGGTTTCGTCCCACCAGCCGGTTTCTTCGCCGGCGGCGAGTAGGGCGAGGTCTTCGGCGCGGGGGCGGCCAAAGGGGTGCCAGTTCGGTGTCGTGTTCATCGTCTCGGTGTCCCTTAGGCGGTCAGGAGCAGGCCGGGGTGGGCCGGCTCGGTGTCGTGAAGAATGTGGATGAGTTTACGCATGGAGGTCTCGGAAAGGTAGCGGCGTTCGCCGTACTGCCATTCCTCGTGTTGTTCCTGCAGGACCGCGCCGATCAGGCGGGTGGCCGAGTCCCGGTCGGGGAAGATTTGCACGACGTCGGCGCGGCGCTTGATCTCCCGGTTGAGTCGCTCGATGGGATTATTTGACCAGACCTTTTGCCAGTGTTCCCGGGGCAGGGCCGCGAACGCGGTCAGGTCCGGTTCGGCGTTCTCGAGCATCTGGGCGACCTCGGGGAAGGACGCGCGCAAGGACGCGGTGACCTGGCCGTACTGGGCGGTGACGGCTTCCTGGCTGGTCTGGGCGAAGATCGTGGAGATCAGCGCGTTGACCGGCTTGGAGTGCGCGGAGCCGAGCTTCTGGGTCACGTTGCGGGCGAAGTGGACGCGGCAGCGCTGCCATCCGGCGCCGGGCAGGATTGCTTTGACGGCGGCCTTGATCCCGGCGTGCGCGTCGGAAGTCACCACGGCCACGCCCAGCGGGTCGGCGTCCGTGGCGGTCTTGAGACCGCGTTCACGCAGGGATCGAAGGAACTCGGTCCAGAAGTCGGTCGTCTCCGCATCTCCGAGGGCCATCCCGAGGATCTCCCGCCGCCCCTCTCCACTGACGCCGGTGGCGACCACGAGGGCTTGGGAGACGACCCGGCCGCGCACGCGCACGTCCAGGTACGTCGCATCCAGGAACAGGTACGGGAACCAGGTGTGGTCCAGGCGCCGGCCCAGGAACTCATGCACGGCCTCGTCAATCTCCGAGCAGATCCGCGAGACCGTGGACCGGGAGATGCCGGTGTCGTTGCCCAGTGCACGCACCAGCTGGTCGACCTTGCGGGTGGAGACCCCGTCGATCCAGGCCTGGCAGACCACGGCGTACAAGGCCTTGTCGACCCGGCGGCGCGGGGAGAGCAGGGAGGGGAAGAACGAGCCCTCCCGCAGCTTGGGGATCGCCACCTCGAGCTCCCCGGCCGGGGTGGCGAGCCGCTTGGCCCGCGTGCCGTTGCGCCGGGTGGCCCGCTCCGGGGTGCGCTCGTAACGTCCGGCACCGATCTTCGCGGTCGCCTCCGCATCGACCAGGTCCTGCATGCCCGCCTGCAGCATCCGCCGGAACACGTCCTCATGGGCGAGGTCCGGCTCCGCGAGCAGTTCCGAGATCAGGGAAGTCAGGGCAGAATGATTATGGGTCATCGTGGGATCGCTTTCTAGGTTTCTTGGCGGAAACAAAATCGGCACCCACGGTGGCCCTCTCACGTACGAGAGCCCCGCAGGAATTGACACCACACTAAGGGACGCAGCCGACGACCACATCCACGTCGGCAGGTCTCGTGCAAGATATACCGATGTATGTTGACAGTCTCGGTCCATCGAGCTTCGTCCGACGCACTTGCCAGGCCGAAGTGCACCGTTCCGTCGGAACCTAGTGGAGCAAACACAAAACCTGATTTGCCCGACGGTCAAGTCCGTTGACAGCGCTCTTACAACGCCAACGACCCGTCGACAGCATAAGGTTGATGGAACCACGGACGTATCAAATTGCAACCCCTGCTTCGGTGTCAGTGAGCATCAGGGCATTCGATATAAGATCAGTGGATCGGCAGAGAAGCGCCAGCTAGGCCACCATGCATGCCCTGGCCGGCCGCCTGCATTTCGCGATGCACTCTCGCTCGGGGAGCCCTGGACGCATTGGCTGTTGTAAATCCGCATCGCGCGGCTAGAAAAACGAATCAGGAGACAAAATTGGACAAGAGCGAAGAGAAGCGTCTGCGAAAAACTGGCCCTTCGTCTTTAAGCGTGGTTGACGGGTTTTTTCCGGTACGGGCGGTGGCCGCCGGCTGAGAGGAGGTTCCTGATTCTGTAGTTGTCGAAATTGCGGAATCCCCGTGCGATCCGCCGGGTGGTTTCGATGACGCCGTTGACCGCCTCGGTGGGCCCGTTGGAGGCCCCGCCGGTGTCGAAATAGGCCAGGATCGCGGCCTTCCACATCCTCAGGCTGCGACCGAGCTTGGCGACCTCCGGGATCGGGCAGGACGGGAAGGCTTGAAGGATCTCGGTGATCAATTCCCGGCCCTTGGCAGGTGTGGCGTGGTAGACGGTGCGCAGCTTTTGGTAGCACTGCCACGCGACTGTTACCTCGCCCTTGGGATCTCCTTCGTTGAGCTTCCTCTCAAACCGGGCAACCTGTTTCTCGGTCATGGATTCCACGCCCTGCTGCAGTGTCCTTTTGATCCCGAAAAGCGGGTCAGCCTTCCTGCCGCGGCGTCCCAGGGTCTCCCGCTGCACGCGCCGGCGGACGTCGTCAACCATGGCCGTTCCCAGCTTCACGATGTGGAACGCGTCCACGACCTGGATCGCTTCGGGCAGTTCGTCCCTGACAGCGTTGGCGTAGCCGCGAAAAGGGTCCAAGGTGGCGACCTTGATGCCGTTGGTGAACTCCGTCCCTTGTTCCTTGAGCCAGTCGGCGTAAACCTTCCCGGAGCGCCCCGGCACCAGGTCCAGCAGGCGCGCGTGGACCTTCCCGTCCCTGTCCCGGCTCTGGTCGATGATGCCGGTGACCATGCCGGAACCGGGGAATCCGGTATGGGTCCAGACATGCTCATCCACGCCGAGCGCATCCACCCCCGACAGCCGGTCCGGCCTGCCGATCCGCCGGGTCGCCTCGACCTTGATGCCGGCCCATGCGGTGCGCCAGGAAACGCCCAGCTGGTGGGCCAGGGCGGAGACGGAGGTGTCGTAACGCTCCAGGGCGTTGGTCGCCCAGATGACGGCCCTGGCGGTGAGTTTCGCCCTCACCCCGGCCAACGGGTGCTCTTCCGTGAACACGGTCGCAGGACAATGAGCATCCGCACACCGCCAAAGCCTCTTCGCCCACAGCAGCCGGACAGGCCGGCCGGAAATCGGGGTGTCATGCAGCCACACCTTCCGGCGCCCGTGGCCGATCGCGACCACCCCACACTTGGGGCAGCCTGCAACGGTTTGGTCGGTTTCAACATGGAGGCTTAGACCGGTGGCGGTCTCGTTGACGGCGGTGATGTGGATGCCGGGGACACCGAGGATGGCGTCGGCGCGCGCGCACCACGAACCACCGCCGCAAGAAGTAGAATCAGACACGTCAGGGTTTCGTTTGAAGTTGGTTGCTTGGTCGCTACCAATTCAAAGAGACCCTGACGTCTTTCCCTCGCAACGCCACACCGTTTGCGATCAAAACCACAACAACTTAGGCCACCCTACCCACGCTCAAATGCGAAGGGCCGAAAAACTGGACATATTCGAAGCATCTTCACTCCATCCACTCCCGTTAAACAGAATGAGCTCTTCGCTGGCCGGATCAGTGAAATCGAGCGACTTCTGTATGCGATCCAAAATCAGGGGCAACACGCCGTAATCTACGGCGAAGCAGGAGTAGGAAAAACAAGTTTAGACAAGAAAATTGATCAGCTGTTGAGACAATCAAATATGGTTAGCATATACACAAGTTGCGGGACTACGGACGATTTTTCATCAATCTGGCGGACAGCCTTAGCGCAAGTCCATATCGCTAACCCAATTCAAAAAACTGGATTCCAAACTCGTAAGCGCGACTCGTCACCGGCCGATACGCTCATGTCCGATTTTCTTCCTGAGGGCGAAGTATCTCATAAACGCGTCGCCGGCGTCCTCGAGAAACTGGCCAGCGGAACCGATCCGGTTGTCATTTTTATCGACGAATTTGACCGCGCGAAAGTTCGGGCACGGCGGCCTTTCGCGGAACTTGTGAAACTACTGTCGGATGAATCTGTCAACGTTACGATTGTTTTCATCGGGGTCGCTGAAAATGTAGAACAATTGATCGAGGCTCACCGCAGCACAGAACGGAATCTGCACCAGATTCGAATGCCTCGGATGTCGACTGGAGAGCTGGAAGAAATTGTCAACAAAGGCCTCACGTCACTGTCGATGACCATTGAGCCCCTCGCATTGAGGCGCATAGCAGTCCTCAGCCGGGGACTGCCCCACTTTACCCATCTTGTAGCGCAGCATTCCGCCGTCAGAGCAGCAAAAGCAGGTCGCTCCGAGATTACAGTTGCCGATGTAGAAAAGGGAGTGGAAAGCTCTGTTCAACAATCTCAACATAGCCTCGTTTCGGCGCATGCTGCAGCCATAAGTTCACGCAGTGGCGCCTACCGCGATGTATTGTTGGGCTGCGCTTTGGCGGAAAGTGATGAACAGGGTTGGGTTACTCCCCCGGACATACGGGCCCAATTGGACGCCCTTTCGCTAAACCCGGGACCCTCCTTGACAAAATATCTAAATCAACTTAGTTCGGCCACACGCGGCCACATCCTATGCGAAACAGGACCCGCCCGCCGGCACGCCTACCGGTTTACCAATCCACTAATGCAACCTTACGTTGTGATGAAAGGTCTAGTTAGCGGCATTCCTGTCGAAGTGGTGGCGGAGTAGTCTTTTCATAGAATTTTTGGAAGCGTGAATTTCCGCGACATAATTCTCGAATCAGGCTTCCTATCATGGCGATAATATTGATGTTATATTCTCCGCCCTGGCTCCCACTTTAGAAGTCGGATCCGCGCAAATCCAAGATTCTACACTGTCATCAAATGTGTGAGGATCCCATTAATCAACTCGCAAATAATGGTCGGATCGGGGAAACTGAGGTCAAAGGACCGCAACACCTGGCAAAGCCTTCGCCGGGACGCACCATGACAGGCGTCCAGGGGATGTCCCAGATTGGTCGTACGCGTTCGGGTAGACGGATTCATTGCTTCATTTGTATTTCTCCCGTGAAATGGAACCAGTTTTGAGTTCAGATATCAGAACATTGCCCATTTTCATCGATCTGGCGATGACCGGATTGGCTGATAGCAGCTGAGATGTGGACTCTTGAACGGGAACGACCGGGGGAAGACCTGATCATGCGGGACCCAGCGGCACGCATGGCATGGGTGACGGCGGCGCGTTGCCTTCACGCGCGAATGCGCAAGCCTGAAGCACGCCCCTCCTGTCCGAAGCCCCGAAGCCGGTCCATCGGAACGTGCGAGGTCTTGTGGTATAGACCCAAAGAGCCATATACTTGCCATACAAAAACCTCCAGTTGTCCTCAAAATACCCACATGGGATCTCGAGGCACCGGTGGTTGGGTCAGAAATGGAGAACAGAGAATGGCCAATATCAAGGTCTCAGTCAATCTACCGGAGGATGCCGTACAAGCCCTTCGTGACATGGCAGCTCGGGACGGCGTCAGCATGACTGAAGCACTCCGGAGGTCGATCAGCCTACAAAAGTTCGTCGAAGACCAGCAAGCCGAAGGCAACGCAATTTTGGTTAAAGACAGGAACGACAACGTCCAACGCTTAGTCATCCGATAGCGCGTGGAAGACCAGACTGCCGACCTGGCGTCAGACGGGAAGTTGGATCTGACATCGGATCCTGAACCGACTTCGGCTCGATCGGAGCCAAGCCTTGAAAGGTACAATCCGGATCCCCAACGCGATAATGTGAGGAAGAAGATTGCGTACTGGCTTCTGGTCATCCTGACATTCGACGTAGTTGGAGCCTTTGTTTTGTTGGGCACTCAGAACTTCTTGGGAATCAAGACGGACGACATTCGAACCCTTGTTGAGCTGCTGTTCACGCCAACCGTAACCCTTCTGGGCGCGGTCACAGGTTTCTACTACGCCACCCATGGAAACAAGAGCGGTGGAGACCACACCGGAAAGTAGAGGCCGCCCAATCCGGACCGCCTGAGAGTTGGGGCAAATTCACAAAGCACAGGACTGACACGTGCCCATGCTTTTGCGGCGGCCACTTGTCAGTCTTGCAGTAAGTCTGACTGAGACCCGAACGTACGAACCCTGTAGTAGAAAGTCGACGGGTTGTGTTTTCAAGTTATCCATCCTTCGACGAACGTGGTCCGATGGTTTGGGTTCATGGTGGTAACCTCGAGGTTATTTGGAACTTGCCGCGCATTCTTAGCTAGACCTTGACACAGCGTCGGGCTGACCAGCCCCAATCTCCCACCGAACCCAGGCGGGCTTGTGGTTTCCAGGATCGTCTTGGCGACAGACGTCACTCTGCCGAGCGTGGACTTGGCGATGTCGATCCGGGACATGGGTTTGCGTTCCTTGGAACAGCGCAGAATCGAGTCAGCTTCAGCTTCCAGCACGGCATCGGCCCAGCTGGCGAGGTAGGCTGCCGACTGGGGGCCGCGGTCGATGCCGTGGGCCCGCAGGACCACGTAGGCAACGGACTCTGCCTCGATTTCCGCGAGGCCACGGTGTTCGGCGCTCCTGCCGTAGAGTGCACCGATGCCGTCACCTGGGACGTGCAGGGAAGCGTGGGCAAGCTCGTGGGCCAAGGTGGCGACCCGGTCGTCCAAATCCAGCCAGGACCCGACACTGATCAGCCGGCGTGCATGGTCGGTGAAGCCATCCGCGAACCCTGATTGTGAGTCGGAAACGACTAGGTTGTAGCGTGCCTGCCGAGCCACCGCAGTCAGGGATTCCCAGAGTTGTTCTCGGGCTTGGGGATCCGGAGGCAGCTCGTTAGGTCGGGATGTGGGAACGAGCAGTGGTTCCCCTTCGGTTTGGGAGACATCGAAGACCGCTTGGCCCCGCCAGCCGACGATTCGCGACCTGTTCTTGCCGTCGCCTGGCTCCGTCAGCGGTTTGTCTCGAACGTCGCTGGCACCCACTTCCGACTCCGTTATCCGAGCCGTCCTTGGCGCGATGACAAACAGGGCGTGTTCGCCCTTGAGGACGTAGCGGCCGTGGCGTTCCCATTCCTTGTAGCCGGCAACAAGCGTTGGCTGTACTGTGCCGCGCTGGGCCATTTGCATCATCAGCAGTGCCACGTTGCCTCCGGAGTAGCGCCACAGGGTTGCTGAGGCGTCGAGAAGGCGGTGCCACTGTCGCGGATCGTCGACGGCTTCGGCGAGGAGGGCGTAGAGCCCTTCGGTGAGTTCGGCGACGCGTTGCTCGGGTCCTGGGTGCGACGCCGGAGGCGCTGCCGCCGCGGTATCAACGGCGATGAGTCGGCGCGGTTGAGGCTCTTGGTTGGGTTCCATGACTTCGTTCCTCCGCTGGGGTCAGGAATCGGAACGACCCGGTTCCTGGCCCCCTTCCTTTTCCGGTTCGTTCGGGGTCGGCAGCCCGTTCCCGGATCCACCAAAGAGTGGCGTTGTTCCTCCGGGTCCGTCGCTGGGCAGCCTGCGCTGTGGCGGTTCCCGGTGGTGTTGCAGGCTGACGCAGCCGGCCGTCCTGGTTTCCTCCCGCAGCCGGGCGATGCAGTGCTCGAGCCGTTCGTGGAAACCCAGGGGTCCGAAGCCGCCGTCGTCCTCGGTGTAGGACGCCTGCTCGGCCCGCTGGAGCGCGTAGAGCTCGGCAACGATTTCCGAGTGCCGCCACCAGCAGTCCGGAACCACGGAACTTGTCAGGTGGTACGTTGCCACCAGCCACTGGACCCACTTGCCCAGGTGGTCCCAGACGTGGCTGGCCGTGCGGGGGTCCATGTCCCGCCAGCGGTACGTCATGGGCACCCGTTCGGAGCGCAGTCCCTTCGTGGAGCCGAAGAGCAGCTCCGCAAAGTTGTCTTCGGCGCCGTTTGCTACGTCGTATTCAAAGGATTCGTCCTCGTCGTCCATGGTCATGCCTCCTGGTTGTCTGCGGTGATGGCCGCTTGTTGGTCGTGCTGCCGTTTGAGGTGTCCGGTGAGCAGTTCGAGCTCGGTTTGTTCCTTGGACCGGCCGAGCTGTGCCGCGTCCTTGCGTTTGTGCCATTCGCGGAGGTCCAGCAGGATGGGCCGGCTGCGGCGTCCGAGCATGATGGCCGTCCCGGCAGGGAGCCGGCGGATTTCGTGGAGCGGGATGACGGGTGATTCTCGGATTTGTTCACCGTCCTGCCTGCCCTGGGCGGACCAGGAGCGGGTGTTGAAGGTCAGGGTCCGTTCCCCGATGAGCCCGGCGAGGGCGCGGAGGTCGCGTTCGTCGGAGCCGCCGCCGAATATGACCTTGATGATGGCGGCATCCCAGATGGTGGCGGCCTCATCCATGGACCAGCCGGACCGGGCCTGGGAGAGGGACTGCAGCACCACGATGGTGGAGATGCCGATGCCGCCGCCATCTGACAGCACTACCGGGAGTCCCGGCCAGGGCGAGAGGTTCGCGATCTCATCAAGGATCAGTGAGAGGGGCGGGTCGAGCCGGCCGCCAGGCGCGACGAAGGCCATTTCACGGGCGGCGTTGTCGATGTCGTCGATCAGCGCGGACAAATACGGCCCGGCGGCGGACGCGCCGCTCTTGGTGCCGATCAGGTACAGGGTGCCCCGTTGCTCTATGAAGGCCTTGGGGTCGAACTGCTCGCCGGACCCCAACGGATTCAAGGCGGCCAGGACTTTGGGCGACGACAGAGGCGCGACGGCGGCGGTCACCCCGATCCAGGAGTTGGAGGTGTTGCGGGGATCGTCGTGGAGGATACCCATCAGGTCTGCCTGCCAGCCCAGGGCGGCCTCGGGCCGGCCAAGGATGTCCAGGGCCTCTCGGGCCAGCACCGGGTTGGACGCCCAGCGCCGAAACGCTGCCACCCCCTCCCCGTCCAAGGCCGCAGCGTGAAGCAGGCACTGCAGGACAATCTGAGAGCGCTTCTGCCAAGCCGCATTCTCTCCCTTGAGTGCTGCATCGGCCGAGATGACCAGGGCCCGGCGGGTGGCGACGTCAGGGTCCTGGCAACCACGGACAGGTGACCAGCGCAGGGTTGAGGGCAGGCCGGACATGCCTTGTGGGTCGAACACGGTGACGGGGCGGCCGTTGGTGGCACGGGCCTTCATGGTGACGACGAGGTTGTCGGCGCGGGTGGAGGTGGTGACGACGGCGCCGGGGGCGTCAAGGATGGCGTTGATGATGACGTAGAGGCCCTTGCCGGAGCGGGGTGCGCCCTGGATGACGAGGGATTCCTCCGTGGATACGTGCACCGTGACGCCGCGGGACTTGCCGATGGTCCAGGACACCTCCCCGACCATGGGGTCCTTCGTGCCTGGTCGGGTGTAGCGGCCCCGTTTGAGCGCGGCCCGGGCACCGAACTCGCGGGCGATCTCCGCACGGCGCGCGACGCCGTCGCGCTTGAGAATGTCCTGCCGGAGCCAGGCGCCGGATTGGCGCCAGGAGTGCCAGGCGAGGGTGCCTGCAATCGCTGCCAGGGCCATGAATGCGAGGGCGGGGGCGATGATGAGCCACACCTGCCCGGGCCCAATGCTGCAGGTGGCCCCGCCTGGTTGGGCCCACTGCATCCGCCCCGATAGGAGTAGTAGCGGTGCAGTGGGGTTGAAGTCCCAAGGGGCATTGGTGCCGCAGTGGGAAGCGTAGGCGAGGTGGGCGGCGGCCTCCACGAGGAGGTCGAGGACCACGTAGCCGGCGGTGGCGGCGAGCCCGATGGAGACCATTGGGTTGCCGTCGTCGAGGCGGCGTGGCATCAGAGCATCCTTTCGTCGGTGCCGAAGATGGCGAGTTCGTCGGTGGTGACCTGGTTGGCGACGATGAAGGAGCGGTTGCCAACCTTCCACAGGCCCACGCCCTTGGGCAGGTTTTCCACGTGTTCGCATTCGGCTTCGGTGAGGCCGAGGGCTTCCTTGGTCAGGCGCATGGCGTCGTGTTTTTGCCGGTAGATGACCCTGGTGTCCGCCTCTGTGAGCAGGCCAAGGGCTTTTTGCCGCAGGCCGCTGGTGCTGTCGCCGATCTCGTTGAGGTCCGCGATCTTGTGCATGATGAGCAGGTTCGCGATGCCGTAGCTGCGGGCCAGGCGCCATTGCTCGCTCATTTTCGCGAGCATGTAGGGGTCCGCGAGCATGCGCCAGCCCTCGTCGTACACCACGAGGCGCTTGGCGCCGCCGGGGTTGGTCACGGCTGCCTCCAGCCACGTGGCGCCACACACCGTGGCCAGGGACAGCGCCTGTTCCGAGGCGCCGATCAGAGCCGAGGTGTCCAGGACCATGATCGGGGCGTCCGCGTCGAAGGCGACCGTGGACGGTGCATCAAACATGCCCTCCAGGTCGCCCGAGACGGTGCGCCGCAGGGAATGCCCGACGCCGGTCCCCCCATTGGGTCCGACGAGCGCGGCTGTGGCCGGGGTTGGGTTGAGGAGGTATTCGAGCACCATGGGCAGGGTGGGTGTGGTGTTGACGGCAACGGCGTCGGAGAGGGCCATGTCTAGGGCAGTATGTTCGACCGGTGTCAGCGGGACGCCGGGGCGCATGAGGGAGACGAGTGCGACAAGCAGGTGGCGTCTGCGCTGCCTGACCACTGCGTGCCATTGGGCGTCGGACAGCGCGCTGGATCGGGGGCCGGCGTCTAGCGGGTTGACCCTCGCTGTACGGCCTGGTCCCACGGAGATGACTTTGCCGCCGCGGATGGCGTTGGCGACTGGCACCCACTCCCCCTTCGGGTCGGATGCCACGGCGGCCTTGCGTCCGAGGGTGATGGATCGGGTGACGAGGGACTTGCCGCACATGGACTTGCCCGTGCCCACTGTGCCGATGACGACGATGGACGGGCCGCTGATGAAGCCCTTGTCATACATGACCCAGGGGTCGTAACAGAACGCGCCGGAACCAAACAGGTCGGTGCCAATATACGTTCCTTCTGGGCCGAGCCCGGATTCGGTGAGGAACGGATAGGCTGCGGCCATCGTCAGCGTCGAGGCCCGGTGCGGTGCCGGCTGTGCCCGGTGCGGACCCCACATGGTGGCGCCGGCCCGGATGCCCCAATCCCCTTCCGTCCCTGCTTCCCCTTTTTCGGCTGCGCGTTGGGCCCGCAGCTCACGCAAGGACAGCTTGGGTGAGGCCGCCAGGGAACGCTCGTTCCGCCGTCGTGCCTGCCGCTGGTCATGGGTCTCCCCGGCAGGGGCGATGCTCACGGTTCCCACGTGCTTGCTCATTTCAATCCCCTTCCCAGCGGCAATGCCCCGGCGATGAAAGCCGGCCACTGCTGGCCGACCATCAGCCGCAGCTCGACGAACGCGCCGGCAGCCGCGGACTCGAGTTCCTGCCGGCACCGGGCCAGCCCGTCCAGGGTGTCCGCGGTAATAGTTACATAGGCGGCGGGGCGCACATCCCCATGACCGGCGACAATTTCCTCTTCGCGCCGGGCGACTTCCTCCTCCTCGGCCCGCTGCTCGCGCGTCAGGGGCCGGTCCAGGCGGGCGTTGATGCGCCGCCGGGTGTCATGGGCCTCCTGCGAGGAGCGGATGTCGCGCAGCGCCTGGTCGGTAGGGACGGCCCGGATGACTTGGGAAATGGTGTGCCGGAAATCGCCCACGTAAATCAGCGGATGCAAGAACCCCGGGTAGACCAGCTGGCGGGGCCACTCCGCCACCCAAAAGGTTTGGTGGAAGCCGGAATCCGTGCGCAGGTACGACCAGTGCTCCTCCGCGGCCATGGGTCCGGCCGACACTTTCGGCAGCACCTTACGGGTGGCGGAGGCCCACTTAGCCACGGCTGCCGGGTCAAAGGACCCCCGAACGACGGCGGTAACGGCCGCATCGGAAAGCCACTCCGTCACAACCACACCATGAGTCTTTAGCCCAGTGGTGAACGATTCAACCTCGGAACGGAGCACAGACTCAAGGCCGGCCATCCCACCCCCGGCGTCCTTGATCCGACGGCGTCCCTTCGCGGTATCCAGCACGATCGCCATGATGATCTCATGGCTCATGGAGGCACCCGCAGCCTCGATCAGGTCGAGGTAGGACTGGTCGCCCCACTCCGCGTCAGCAATCCGCTCCGGCGGGACTGCCCGCTCGTAGTAGGCACGCAGGGCGCTCGATGGGTAAGGCACCGTGTAGTCCTGGATGGCGATCCGGGCAACGGCTGGGCGGCGTGCCATGGCCGCCTGCACCCGCGACCACGCCTGAACGACGTAGGCCTTGTCATCACCATCCATCAGGGCGAATGAGTTGGTGGTGCAGCGAAGGGCGACGATGGCCTCGTGGCCCGTGTGGTCAACCATGAAGGCCTCTCCCTTGCTTGTGCGGCGGAGTTCGAGGCTTCCCAGGCCGCCGGGAAGTTCCATGGTTCCTGTTTTTCGTGCCTGCTCGGGCCGCGCGAGATAGCGGGTTTCGTTCAGGACACTGCGGAGGAAGAAGAGGGAGGCCGTGTAGGCCCAGACCGGGTAGGGAATGCGGGCGTAGTGCAGCACGCCGAAGAAGATGATGCCCAGCCAGAGTGGCGCCGTGAGGATGAACGCCTCCGGCCCGCCCGTTGCGGAAGTAACGACGGCGACCAGCGTCCCGGCCGCGATGAGTGTGAGCTGGTACCACTGCAGGCCCATGAACAGGCCGTGCCGTTCATAGCGCGGGAAGCGGACCGGTTGCAGTGTGCGGGTGTCTTCAGACATGGTTGCCATCTCCGCTTCTGGGTTCCTTGTTCGGTGGGAGTTTCGGCGGGACTACAGCCGGCGGGTTGGTGGCCGGAGGCATACTTGCGGCGTGCGGTGTCCGGTCTTGCCCGCCAAGAAGGTCTGGCGGTTTGATCGGTGTTGGAGCCGGTGACTGCGGTGGCGGGCTGGCAGCCGTCGTGCTTGGCCTGCTTGGGTAGCGCGACGTCGTCGGACCATGCGACGTCCCCGCGGTCTGCGTCGCCGGACGACCTGTTTCGCGCTGAGTCGGGGTTTCCGCTGCCTTGTTTCCCTGCCCAGAAGCCGCTTCACCCTTAGGTGCCGCCCCTGGCATGGGCCATGCCGTCGACTTGGCCGGGTGCGGCTGCGAAGTCCCTGCGGAAGCCCCGCCCCGTGCCGTTGGGTTAGTTGTCCCGGGCGGGTTGGGTATTCGCGTCCACCCCTCCTTGGGCTCTAGATGACTGGTCTGGTGTGTGGATGCAACCGGCGTTGGCCCATGGGTGCCCACCCCGGACATGTGGAACTTCCCGCCGAACTGCCGGCCGAGCTGGCGGCCGGTGAATGAGCCCGCTCGGCTCGCGATGTGGCCACCGCCTGCCATCTGTGCCGCCCCGGCGATCTCTCCGCCAGCAAAGCTGACCAGCTTCAAGGCCATCAGGGGGGCGCCGCAGGCGAGGACCATTCCGACCGCGCCTGACGCCAGCCCACTGAACGACGTCGAATTGGCAAACAGCTTCACGGCCACGGCCAAGACAGTCGCGGCCAGTGGTTTGGCGATCAGGAGGGCGACGACCGTTTCGCACCAGATTCTGGTCCACGACTTGGTCCGTTCCCACGGCAGCAGCATGAGTGCCACCGGAGCCACCGCGGCGAGGACTATCAGGGCAAAGGAGCGGAAGATCATGGAGCACATGAGGATGAAGGATAGGATCCACACGACCAGCACAGCGATTACGGTCACGACCACCCCGCCGACCGGCCCGGCAGAAGTTCCGGTGCTCAGCGAGACCACGTCCCAGGTCCGGCCGGAGCCGACGGGTGCACGTTGGAAGCCAAAGAGTCGCATGAACACCACGTAGGGATCCGTGCCGAGGGTCTGCAGCAGCGCCGTCGAGGCCGAGTCGGTGAAGCTGGACAGCTTGCCCATGAGGCCGGTGGCCACAAAGACTAGCGGGACCGCTAGAGCGCCGCCGAGGAGGGCTCGTCCGATGCGGCGCGGCTGTTGGCTGACAAGTCCGGCGATTAGCTGGACGATCATGACGACGACGAGCGGTGTCATCATGACGACAATCCACCAGTTAGTCAGGCCGCTGACGATGGCCCATTCGGACGCGTCGATGTTGGACACGCCAAACGCGCCGGAGATGAAGGACCACATCCACGAGGCCATGTTCTCGAGAATGCCGGCGATATAGGCAGTGACGGACGCGGCGAAATCGTCGCTGGCCTGGGACACAATGCCGCAGCCGGGCGGCCACCAGCCGCCGGCCCCGCATTTGACCATCGGTAGCATGGCCCCGGCCTAGAAACCGAGGTTGAACGCGTTCTGCGACCACAGGATGTAGCCGTTGATCCCGCCCAGGATCGCGGCCACTGGCCCCGTCCAGAGCAAAATCATGCCGCCGCCGGAAGCCAGCCGAGAGGACTGGCTCAGTTTGCCGGCCAGCAGCATCGCGGCGCCAATGATCGCCACGATGGCGATCACGATGAATGCGCCGACCAGGATGCCGCCGCCGATCTGCTTAAGTGACTCAAGAAAAGGAAAGTTGGTGTTCGGGGTGATCCCCGGATCCACCGCTGCCATGTACAACATCGTGAACTCCATTCGGTGCTTGTCCACATGCGTGGACGGTATGTTCACTTGCTTCATGGTGAGTGAGCGGGGAAACTACCTGACCGCTCGTCGTCAAAGGCTGGTCCTTCGTGATTTCATCTAGACTCAACTCAGCTAGGTCGTTGTTGCCACACCCTACCGATCAGTCCCTGAACAGAAATGGCGAAAAGATGTCTTTGCAGGAAGAAATTGACGCAGGCCGAAACACCGTCCGATCAGACTCTCTGGCCATGTCAATTGGAGAACTCGCCAGCCTCTACGAAAATCAGGAATTGGTAATTAGGCCGGAGTTTCAACGTCTCTTTCGGTGGAATAATCATCAAAAAGCACGGCTAATTGAGAGCATATTTCTCGGAATACCGCTTCCATCAATATTTGTAATGCAAAATTCGAATGGCGTCTGGGAAGTAATAGACGGCCTGCAACGCTGCTCGACAATATTTGAATTCATGGGCATACTTCGCGATGAATCTACAGGTGAAATACTTTCACCAGCGAAACTGTCTAGCACAAAATTCCTTCCAAGCCTAGACGGAATTATATACACCGAAGGACAACCGGAGAGCCTCAGCACGTCACAACGCCTTTCATTTAAAAGAAGCAAGATCGATATCCGCGTACTCCTTCCGGAAAGTGATGAAAGAACAAAATACGAACTCTTTGATCGCCTAAATTCGGGCGGTCAGCAAGCCTCAACTCAGGAAATCAGAAACGTCCAGCTTTTACTTGCCGACAGCAGCTCACTTACATGGATCCAAAACCTCGCGAACAACGAAGATTTTTACGCTTGTACCGCAATCAGTGACGCAAAAACTAATCAACAGTACGATTTGGATCTCGTTTGCAGACTTATAGCAATCTGGGCGAGTAGCGACGAAGAACTGCGTGCCATGGACTCAGTGGACGAATACGTGACCACTAAACTCCAAGACCTCCTGCTTGGAGACTTTAACAAGGAAGCCTTCAGTGAAACATTCAAGACACTTTTCAGGGCACTTAATACAGCACTAGGAGACGACACCTTTAGAAAGTATCTGCCAGGGACCGACGGGAACGGAAAGCATGTCCGCAGTTTCTCAGTATCTGCGTACGAAGCCATCACCTTAGGAGTACTGAATAATCTTGCCCAATGGGCCGATCGGCCCGCCGAACTACGCATTCGAATACAAAAGATGTGGCAGGATACCGAATTCAGTCAGAACACGAGAGCCGGGACCCGTGGCACGACCCGAATCGTCACAGTGGTTCCGTGGGCTCGCGAATTCTTCGGGTAGATAGTTATGCGCACAACTACACTCGAAGAATTGAGCCAGCGCATCGACAATGATTTAGGATGGCGAAAGAAAGAGATAACTTCATTATCATTAGTTATATCCGATCTCCAAGGGGAACCCCAGCGCGCAGTTCTTCGGGGATCACTAGCCGTTCTTTACGCCCATTGGGAAGGTTTCGTCAAAGAATGCATCTTCTTCTATTTGAACTTTGTTGATTGCCAATGCCTGTCAGCAAATCAGCTAAATGAGGCAATTGTTGCTTTTATTTTCCGAAATAAATTAGGAAAATTTCATAGCGACGGCCTCGGGATTCATCACATTGACATCATAAGGGATCTTCGAAATCAAGAGCCTAATCGGTTAAGGTTTCCTCGAAGTTCACGAGACATCGACACTATGTCGAACCTGTCCTCAAAGAGGTTCAGAACACTCATAAATTTCATTTCTATATCGATACCGTCCAAGTACGACGACACATTATCCCTGATTGACACGGACCTTGTACTAACAAGGAATGCCATATCACACGGGAATGACGACGTGGTAACGATAAATGACTGGGAAACTATACGTGACTTGATTTTAGAAATTATTTCTTACATAGGCGATGAAATTTTGAACGCCGCCATATGTGAATATTACCTGAAACATTAGGAGATTGGATTCGCGGAAAAGGATCTGATCAATTTAATTGAGTACCACGAGTCGCCTACAAATAATTCGATGGAAACTAGCCATGTCTTTGTGCTTGGATTCCACGACGAACCCTTGCTTGTATTTGAGGATAAATAAACATCAAAAGATAGAAATGGATACTGTACCGCGAGTTCTATCCACGTCAATCTGCGGATCGTTGTCGGATTCTATGGAAAGGACAACCAGGTTAAATTTGAGCCATCAATGTTCAAAGAGAACGCGGAAGTATGCTGATCCGACATTCCAATTCACAGGATGCAGTAATGTCCCAACGGATGGGTTGAGCGCGCTGTACATCATGCCGTTGCCGGCGTAGATGCCGACGTGGGCCCAGTGGTTTGGGCCATCAGGGTTCTGCACGACGAGATCGCCTGGTTGCGGTTTCGCGGTTCGTGTTCCGACGGCCCATTGCTCTGTCCTCGGGAGCGTGATGCCGGCCTGGCGGTAGACCCACTGGACGTAGCCGGAGCAGTCCCAGGCCTTGAAGGCCGAGCCTCCCCAGACGTAGGCCCCGCCGACACCTTCTTGGGCGTAGGCGAGGATGTTGCGTCTGAGCTGGCTTAGGTCGGCGGGAAGAGTTGGCCGTCCGGAATCTGGCTGGGCGGTGCCGCACGCCACTGGACCAGTGGGAGATTCAAGCCTCTTGAGAATTTGCGCTGCCACGGGTTGCCACTGGGCGTACCGCTCTGGATAGGCCGATCCCTGGACGGCTTGCGCCGCAGCGCCTTTGTCCATCTGTTGCCAGCCCGGAACATCCAGCAGTCCTCGCGGTGGGCCATGGTTGGGCCCTTGGGGCCCGCCATAGAAGGCTTCGGCGTTGTAAGCAGGTTGCATGAGCTGGGGGACACTCCCCCAGCCGGCGGAAGGGCGTTGTTGGGCGCTGCCGATGGAATCGTGGTCGCTCCCGACGCCGTCGTGGGGATATTTCATGGACGCTGGCACGGCCGGGTTGGCCAGCATTTGCAGGTTGGACTCTTGAATCGCCATCATTAGCGCGATCACAATGCCGTCGTCGGGCACCGACCGCGAACGGCCGACGGCAATGTAGGACCGGGCCACTGCCACCTGGAACGGGCTGAAACTGATCGAGGCCCCGCCGGGAACGGCGACGGTCAAAGTTGTACCAGGTCCGCCGACGGCAACCGTGCACACCGCCGTCGGGCCTTGGGCCGCTACGGCCATCAGGGCCATTGACCCGCAAAACGCCATGATGCAGCACAGCACCAGTGCGCCCAACGCTGCTCCAGCAAGTCGGAGGGCTGCACGTTTCTTGACCATGGCCAGGATCACTGCCGGGGCGGGCATCAGTAAACGATCCTGTCGGGCGCGGCATAGAAGGCCACCATGTCGCAGCGATCTGCTGGTGCCGTCGCGGCGGGCGGGCAATTGAGGATGACACTGACCGGTGCGGTGTAGTTGTTGGTGCCCGAGGTTGCGTGCTCGGCCACGGCTAACGTGACAGTGCAGACGTGCATCCCGGCCCAGGGTGGAGGGTGCTGGACGAATTGTGCCAGCTGCCCGTCACATGACGAGTTCACGAGACTGGCGGTTCGATAGCCCTTGGAGCCTGTCAATGAGGCATAGGCTGCGGCATTGGTTCCCGTGGCCTCAAACTGCTGCGCGAAAACCGTCAGCGGATTCGAGCCATCCGGGAGCACGTGCCACCAGCTGCGCAGCCGCCCGTACGTCTGGGAGTATGTGGCTGTGCGCGTGTCCCAGGTGTAGACAGCCCGGGCAGCCGCAGCGGCCAACTTGCGGAAGTCCAGGGTGAACGGTTGCCCCGACGGGACTGCGGTGGCAGGCGACGGCGGGCTGGCCGCCGTCGGGCGCTCCGCCGCCACTGGGGACCGCAAAGGAGGATTTGTCGTGGCCGTGCTGGCCGGCGTAAGGCCGCTGACAATCGTAGCGGCGCCGGGTGCCCTGATCGATAACACGGCCGCCATGCCGGCGATAGCTGCGGCAGCGACGAACAGCAAGACCCACCGGCGAAACCGGCCGCGTGGTCGCCTACGATGCAGCGATTTCGCGAACATGGCTGCGGCCCGTCACTGTGCAATCCGGAACCTTCAATGCTGCCTTGGCTGGTCGCTTGGTGCTGGTTGGGATGACAGAGCCCTTGATGCCGGTGCCGGCTCGCAGAATCTGCTCAGCTGCCCGGACCATGCTGCGCACAAGGCCGACCTGGACTTCGACGTACCGGCTGCTGACACCGGACTCCTGCGCGACGACGGCACCAACGGCGGCACGATCCTTGCCCCGAACCGCGGTCACGACGACCCGTTCGGCAATGAGTTGGAGCAGCGGTGTCGGCAGGGACGCAATTGATGCGGTCCGCAGCGATTCCAGATCTACCACGATCTCGGGATCGACGTCCTTGGCGTTCCGGACGGTCACGGCCATCTGGCGAACCATGGTGAGCGCATGCCAGTGTTTGCTGTCGGCGACACGGACCTCTCCGCCGTCCCCACCATTCGACTTGCGCAACAGGCTCTCCATGGCCAACTCCCACGTGGCCGGGGTTACGTGTTCCTTCACGATGCGCAGAATGTCTGCCGCCCAGAGGCCGCCCGTGACCGCTTCGCTGACCGGGTCCCGGCGGCGGTTCGTCGCAAGGTCTGCCACTTCGTGGGAGCCGTGGACTGGGCAGTCCACCAGCGGAACGGTCTGCTTGGCGAAGGACCGGCGGAGGTGGTCGGCGCACAGGTTGCAGGCAATCCCCTGCACCCAGGCGTCAAATTTCACATCAGGAAATGCGTGATAGCTTCCACGCAGGCTCCCGTCCCACGCCGCCATACGGATGTCCTGCAGGACATCATTCAAGTCCTGGACCAGACCATAGCGTGCCAGCCGCGACCCCACGTAGGGACGGACGCCCTCAACGGCTCGCATCAGCTGGTCAACGGAAATGTCCGGCATAAGCGGCCGGGTGAGGGACGTGTCTATCGTTCTGCTTACTGATGCCTCAACTTCTTCATTGGTCCGTGGACCCATCATGATCACCGCTTCGCGCGTTGATTGGATAGCAAGCACGGCACCTTTGGCGGTTGTCGTGCGGGCGGTCCTGGGGCCACCGTGGCGGCGGCAGAATCGTGCCGGCCGGAGCCGGAGTCAGCAGGCCCTTGGGTTCAATCATTGGTCCAGCGCGGCCCTGCTCGAAATGTCGTAAGACTAGTGTGCGAGTGTCAAAGATATATTGTCAAGGGGTCACTCTTAACTTGTTGACAACTATGGGGCAGAATGAAGGCATGCCTCGAATAACGCGGCCGGTTGCCAAGGATTGGCCCCAGGAAGTCGAAGTGGCCGTGTCCACTTTCGGCAACTTGGCGCGCACTGAAATCATCCGCTACCTGCTGGAGCACGGGCCGGCCTCACGGGGCGACATCGTTGCCAATGTGGGTGCCAGTGAGGCCAGCGTAGCCAAGCACCTGGTGCTCCTGGAGGACGCCGGCGCCGTGGTGGCCGACGTCGAACCGGGGCGCCGGCACGGCCGCGCGCCGCGCTATTCAGCCAACCCCGAGGGAATCAAGGCACTTCTGGAAGCCCACCTTCGCTACCTGACTGAGCGCTAACACCGGCGACATGAGCCGCGATGTCGCGATTCAGGAACTCGGTAATGGCCTGAAGCGTATCCGGCGAAACGTCTGCCAAAGTGCGGGCAGCAAAAGCCTGTACGCGTGATGCCCGCAAGGCCTTTACGAATTCAAGCCTGGCCTGAATACTCTCCGGAAGCTCATCGGAGTCCATGTCCAGCAGGAAGGACTGGTCCACGTCAAAAATCTCGCATATGGCACCCAGTACCTTTTTGTCCCTGACCAGGGCGCCTGTGCCGTCCTTCATGTAGAACCAGCGCGCGCGGGACATGGCCACCCCGCGTTCGGCCAGCTTGTCCTTGACCTCGCGAAAGGTGACCGCTTCACCCCGCTTTTCAGCGGCAGCATCCAGAAGCAGGTTCAGGCGCCTTGCAAGGGCCACCT
This sequence comes from Arthrobacter dokdonellae, assembly GCF_003268655.1. Lineage (NCBI taxonomy): Bacteria > Bacillati > Actinomycetota > Actinomycetes > Micrococcales > Micrococcaceae > Arthrobacter > Arthrobacter dokdonensis. The sequence goes on from NZ_CP029642.1 coordinate 4,189,538, forward strand.
GGGGCGACGGCGACTCCGGGGCGTCACTGCGTCCAGCGGCCATGCCAGGCTCCTCACAATCACAGCTTGGACGGGTCGGAATGTCCCGGCACCGCCTCGTCTCCTCCAGTATTGTCCCCAGCTTCCGGCGTCGCAAGAAGCCGTCCCGTGTTGGTCCACCTCTTCAGGATCGCGGGCCACGGCGTACCCCGCCACGTCAATTTGCATTCAGTCACGTTGTTTTAGGCCATTTACACCATGGACATAGAGAGAGTAAATTACACAGAATAGACGGGTCCAATGCGACTCGACTGCAATACGCCGGGAGTGTTTTCAATGGAACCCTCGATCTTGATGAACCTCACGCGGAGCCGCATCCTACACATGCTGGCAACGAATGGTCCTTGCTCCGTGGCTGAGATCGCCTCCGCCTTGGGCATTTCCAGGAGGGCCACCCTCCGTGAACTGACACTCCTGGTGGAGCGTGGAGTCGTTAACCGTCTTGCAGCCATCCATGGGCGCAAGGGAGCAGCCTTTGCCGCCAGCATGCCCGAGATATTCCAGGAAATGGCACAGACGCATCAAATCCTTGGTCTGGAGATTTGAGGTGCGCAGCGGGACGAACTGCTCTAGGTCAGGTTGTAAGGCTCATTCCCAACTATGAGAGTGCTACGAATACCCATTGCTTCCGCCACGCGGCAGGCAATCGCGAAGGAAAGGGGCGGCAATGACGACCTACACAGACCAGGAAAGCGGGTTTGACGCGACAACCACCAGGTGGATGTCGCCGACGGAAATCTGCCAGGAGCTGCAGATTCCGCTTCAGACCTTCTACCAGTGGCGGGTGAAGGGAGTCGGGCCGCGCGCCTATCGTTTTGGCCGCCACCTGCGCATTGATCGCCGTGACTTCGATGAGTGGCTGCAATCCCATGTTGAAGCCAGCCACACTTCGGTCCCTCTGAACGCTGAGCCATAACATGTTGACGAGCAGAGTTCTCAATCCGCCTCCGGCTACGGAGGCGGAGGAGTGGCTATCGCCACGGGACGTTTGCAACATCCTGCACATCCCGAAACAGACCTTCTACCAATGGCGGGTTAACCGCCAAGGACCACGGGCCCACAAAGTCGGCAGGCACGTGCGCATCATTCGCAGTGACTTCGAGACCTGGGTGTACGAGCATTTGGAGGCATGATGCCGCCCCGGCCACCGCTGCCCCTCGGTTCGTGGGGCAAAATACGACGCCAAAAATTGTCCAGTGGACGTTGGCGGGCAAGGGCCAGATACCGTGACACAGACGGCGTCACCCGGGATGTCGAAGCCTGGGGCAATACAGGCGCAGCCGCAGAACGGACACTGATAACCCAACTCAAGGATCGTCAGGAGCACGTTGACTCCGACATTTCCGGCACTATGCGGCTGTCCGAGCTCAGTCTCCTCTGGTTCGCCGAAATCGAAACCAATGGCCGAGCTGGCCGAAGAACCGTTGACGGCTACAAGGACACATATAGTCGGGTGATAGCGCCGGCTCTGTCCAGCCTTCGCCTGAACGAGCTAACTACCAGTCGTCTTGATCGCTTCCTGAAGAGTGTTGCGCTGGACCATCCGACAACCGCGCGGCATTCGAAGATCGTTCTCACCGGAATGATCGGATTGGCCGTCCGGCATGATGCATTGCGGCGCAATCCAATTCGGGATGTTGATTCAATACGGCTGGAGACCAAACAAGTGAAAGCGCTCACGGTAACAGACGTTCAGAAGCTTCGTACCGTCATCACCAAATGGCAGGCAGACCCCGACCACCAGGGCCGGCCCAGGGCTTCCGACCTCCTGGACGTTTTGGACATCTTCCTCGCAACGGGCGCCCGAATCGGTGAGGTCTTGGGCATCAGATGGCAGGACATCAATCTGGATGCAACGCCACCAACGATCACCATCTCCGGAACTGTCGTTATGGAAAAGAGCCGAGGCACCTATCGTCAGGACCACCCGAAGACCAACGCTGGATTTAGGACGGTAAAGCTGCCACCGTTTGCGGTTGCCACCCTGAAGAAGAAAATCCACGAAGAGCGTCCGGAACCCGAAGACATGCTGTTCCCATCTTCAACCGGCACCGTTCGAAGCCCCCACAATTTCAGGCGGCAATGGCGGGACGCCCGTGCCGGTTCGGCCTACGAGTGGGTTACGCCGCATGTGTTCAGAAAATCCGTCGCCACGCTCATCGACCAGGAATACAGTTCGAAACAGGCGTCCGCCCAGCTGGGGCACTCGGGCACAGCCATCACGGAGAAGCACTATATTGCCAAGGCTTCGGAGACGCCCGACCTCACGGATGCACTTCAAAAGTTTGCACAGCAGGAAACTCCGGAGGAACTCGACAATTAGGCTGTCGGAAGCTCCGTCCGTAATAGGCACCTGTCCCAAAGATTGTCGTCTGTCGCCACCGCTTGGCCATAGTTTTTCACCCCAATTCGAGGGGTAAACGGGGGCTTCCTCAATTTTCGGCAAAAGCAAAGCCCTCCGACCCAACGTTTCCGCAGGTCAGAGGGCTTTCGGGGTGGAGCTAAGGAGATTCGAACTCCTGACCTCCTCGATGCGAACGAGGCGCGCTACCAACTGCGCCATAGCCCCGTGACGGTTGTAACGCCGTCAGCTTTTCTAGGTTAAGCCCTGACCGCCGGAGATTCCAAACCGACCCGCTGAAGGGGCTACATGAGGCCATCCCCGTTGGGCGCTGGCGCCGATCGGCGTCTGGTGGGACGATGCAACCATGGCCATCAACACCAGCTCCGTCAACCATATCCGCCTGACCGTGACCGACATCGACCGGTCGCGTGCCTTCTATGAGGGAATCTTTGCGTGGCCCGTCGCCATCGAAATGCCGGCGGGCACTCCGGCAAAAGATCAGGGTCGCTACGCATTCCTCCACGGCGGTGTCATTTACGACCTGGGTTATACCCTTCTGGGTCTCCGACCGGTCTCCACGGATGCCTTTGACGAAGACCGGACCGGGCTGGACCATCTCAGCCTTGCCGTGGGCTCCCCCGCCGAACTCGAGGACGCCATCCATCTGCTCGACGGTCTCGGCGTTGACCATGGCGGCATCAAGGACATCGGCAGCGGCCTCATTGTGGAGTTTCGCGACCCCGACAACATCGCGTTGGAATTGTTCGCAGCGAAGGTTTCGACAAGCTCAACCAGCGGGTAAGGCCAGCTCAACGACCGGGTCAAACGGGCCCAGTCACTTTGCCTGTTTCTGCTCGGTCAGCCAATCATTGAACTCAATACGTCCGACGGCGGCGTCCGGGACCAGGTTCCTGCCCGCCCGCAGAAACGTTCCGAAGGAACCAGGCAACGGCATCGGCGTGATCACTCCGCGGCGTCCCGTGGTGGATTTCCACTGTTCCGCCAGGACCCGCATGGACCAAACCGACGGTCCGCCGGCCTGAACGGAGCGATGCGGTTCTGCACGTGCATCCAGCCCGCCTGTTGCCTCGTCCACCAGGATCCTCGCCACGTCCGCCGTCGCAATCGGTTGGAACGACACACCAGAGAACGCCGGAACGATGCCCACCTTCGCGCCCGCGGAGAACAACCCGGCGACGAGGTTGTGGAACTGCGTCGCGTAGACAACCGTCGTGGCCATCCCCGACGACTCATAGCTGCGCGCCCTCGACGCCTGCACCTGGTAGTAGCCCATGGAGCACTCGGCGGCGTTGACAATGGTGAGCAACACGCAATGCGCAACCTTGGCCCGCCGGGCCGCAGCGAGCACGGCCACAGAGGTTGCCGGCAGCGCCTTCAACGACGGTCCCGTCCGCGCGTCGAGCGTCTCCACTACGACGTCGACGCCGGCCAGCGCGCCCGCGACGCCGTCGCCCGTGCGAAAATCAGCGGCCACGTAGTCTGCACCGGCCACACGGCGGGGATCCGTCGGCGCGGGAACATGCCTGCTCACCGACCGGACACTCAGCCCGCGGCCCACCGCGTCCGCAACCACGGCCCGGCCAGCGGTACCCGTTCCTCCCGCAACAGCAATCAGCACCATGGCTCGAGGCTACCCTCGCAGGGGGAATAACAGAATAGGGCGGGTGGCAGGTCTCGACGCGCTCGCAGAACTCGCTGCTCGACCACCGGTGTCAGGGGTCGCGGCCCGGGTTTAGGCGCGGCGGCGCTGGAGGACGACGTCGAGGTTGTTCAGCGCGTGTCCGGCGTTGTCCGGCTTGGCGGAAGCAGCGGGGTCCTCCTCCGCCTTGCCATCTTCGGTGGCCGCGACGGCCGCAGGCGCAACGGCACGCGCCGGCGCCTCGGCCTCAGCCGCGGGCACACCGATCCCAGCCTGGTCGGCCTTGATGGACGTCCCGGCGGACCTGGGCACTTCCGGCACGGCAAGCGGGCGGGCGGCCGCGGCCGCGGCACGGGCGGCGGTGACGTAGCCGGGCTTGGGCACTTCCACGGGCTCCCACGTTTCGGCCGAGAGCTCGCCCTCGGCGAGGGTCTGCGTGTGTGCGAGCTTGGCGTCGGCGGTGCCTTTCGCGGCAACCCGCAGGGCCGCGTTGCGCAGTTCTTCGGCCGTCAGCGGCTTTTGCGCCGGCGCGGCGTCGGCACCCGAGGCACCAAACGCACCCGAGGCGCGGTCAAACAATACTGTTTCCCGCTGTTCCACGGCGGGACCGGGCGATGCCGCGGAACGCGCGTCCGCCGTCGTACGTTCAGCTGCCACGCGGGCGGCGGCACGGCGGGCATTTTGGTCCCGGACGGCCATGGCGCGCAATCCGGCCAGGACCGCCAGGAAAACCACCAGCGCGCCCCAGGACAGGGCCGGAAAACCGATGTTGAAAACGTTCAGGGCTCCGGAGATGGCTGCGGTGAGGAGCGCAAGCAGGCCTGCCGCGGCCACCGCGGTGCGGCCCCAGTAAATAGTGAGCGGGGCAGGTCCGGAAGCGGGCGCGGCGGACGGGCGTTCCGGCTCCACGTGGGTGTGGGCGTCGGAAATAGTGCGTTCCATTGACGTCTCCTGCTACTGCTGTTCTGGCGTGCCGGCTGCGGCGTGGCAGTCGCAACAACTACCAAAAAGCGCGGAAGCCCGGCGGCGGCGCTTCCACAGTTCAACCCTAGAGGGCAAACATGCAGCCACCGGCATTACTGCCGGTGTGTCGCGAGGTGCCCCAACAATTACCGCTGCCCAATTACGCCGCACAGTTACGCCGCACAGTTACGCCAGGCTGCCCAGCCACCGGCTGAGCAGGCCGCCCGGCACCTCCTCCGCCGTCAGGGCAAAGCTGCGGTGGTCAGCCCAGTCCCCGTTGATGTGCAGGTACCGCGGGCGCAGTCCCTCATCGCGAAAGCCCAGCTTTTCCACCACGCGCAGGCTCGGGCCGTTTTCGGGCCGGATGTTGATCTCCATCCGGTGCAGGCCCAAGGTCCGGAAGCAGTGGTCGGTCACCATGGCCACCGCAGTCGGCGCAATCCCGCGGCCGGCCCGGTCCTGGTCCACCCAGTATCCCAGCGTCGCCATCATGGCCGATCCCCACATGATCGAGGACACGGTCAGCTGCCCCACAATGACGGGCCTTGAGCGTCCGGGCACCCGCTCGGTGATGACAAAGGGAAGCGCCGAGGCCGCCCGCGCCTGCTCGTTGAGCGCGCGGACCATGCCGCCAAAGCTGGGCAGCTCCCCTTGGCCGGCCGGATTGCTCGCCTCCCATGGCTGCAGCCAGGCCGCGTTGCGCGCGCGCACCCGCGTCCACTCCGCCTTGTCGCGGAGCTTGATGGGGCGCAGGACCAGATCCCCGGATTCCAGCGTCACAGGCCAAATAGCCTGGCCCCACACGGAAGCTACTTCGCGAGCTCGGCGGTGAACTCGCCCAGCCAGTCGCGCAGGTCCGGGCCCAGGTCGTCGCTCTCGCACGCCAGGGTCACCACGGCCTTGAGGTAGCTGAGCTTGTCGCCGGTGTCGTAGCGCCGGCCCCGGAACACGACGCCGTACACGCCCCCGCCCTCGCCCTCACGGGTGGCCAGGGTCTGCAGGGCGTCCGTGAGCTGGATTTCATCCCCACGCCCCGGAGCGGTGTTCTCCAGGACCTCAAATACGGCCGGGTGGAGCACGTAGCGGCCAATGACGGCCAAGTTCGACGGCGCGTCCTCGACGGCCGGCTTTTCCACCAGGTGGTTGACCCGGACGTAGTCCTCGCCCTCAATGACGGTCATGTCGGCGCAGCCGTAGGCGGAAATCTTCTCCCTTGGCACCTCGATCAGCGCAATGACCGACCCGCCGGTGCGTGCCTGCACGTCGATCATGGTGGTCAGCAGCTCATCGCGCTCGTCAATGAGGTCATCGCCCAGCAGCACCGCAAAGGGTTCGTTGCCCACGTGGGTCTTGGCCCGCAGCACCGCGTGGCCCAGTCCCTTGGGGTCGCCCTGGCGGACGTAGTGGATCTCGCCCAGGTCCGTGGCGTGCTGGATCGCCGCGAGCTTCTCGGTGTCGCCCTTCGCCTCCAGCAGCTGCTCCGTCACCGGGACCCTGTCAAAGTGGTCCTCCAGGGCGCGCTTGTTGCGTCCGGTAATCATCAACACGTCCACCAGGCCCGCGCTGACGGCCTCCTGCACGACGTATTGGATGGCGGGCTTGTCCACCACTGGAAGCATTTCCTTCGGCATCGCCTTCGTCGCCGGCAGGAAGCGGGTCCCCAGTCCGGCCGCGGGAATGACGGCTTTACGTACGCGAGAAACATCAGTCATGGTCCTAAGGCTAACGGACGATGTGGCCTTTTCCGCTCCGCGCCCTGCTAACTTGGGCATGGCACCGCGCACCACCCCAACGCAGAGGAATGTCAATGCCCCCCACCACCAAGTCCCAGTGGCGGTCCCGCCTGCGCGCCGCCCGCCTGTCCATGGACGACGACGCCCGTCACCTCGCCGCCGTCGGCCTGGCTTCCGCCGGGGCCGGGTGGGTGGCGCAGCTGTGCGGCGCCGACGTCCGCGCCACCGTCTGCGCCTACATTTCCTCCGGCAGCGAGCCGGGAACCGGCCTGCTGCTGGAGGCCTTGGTCGGCGCAGGGCACCGGGTATATGTGCCCGTCTGCGAGTCCGGCAATCAGCTCTCTTGGACCGAATGGACGCCGGGCACCGGGCTGGCCCTGAGCGAATTTGCGCCCGTCATGGAACCGACGGGGCCACGCCTGCCCTTTGCCGGCCTGGGAGCGGTCGCCGGGCTGCTGCTGCCCGCCCTGGCCGTCGACTCTGCCGGGGTGCGCCTGGGCCAGGGCGGGGGGTACTACGACCGGTTCCTCGCGGCACTGGCGTCCCCCGCGGACGGCGGGACGCAGGCGGTGCCCACTGCCGCCGTCGTCCATGAACAGGAAGTGTTCCCCCAGGGCGCCCTCCCGCACGACGTGCTCGACCGGCCGGTGGCCTGGCTCGTCACTCCCGGCGGCTGGAGCAAGGCGGAGACTCCGGAACAGTGAAGGGCGTCCGGTGTAATATGTTACGGTGCCCGGGTGTTATGGTAAGCGGTGCTAGAATTGGCACTCGGGACCTTGGACTGCCAGCCGGTGCACAAGCCACTGTGACGGCAACCGCGGTCCCAAAGCATGCATCCAGGAGGAAACCAGTGCCCACTTACGCCTACGCCTGCAAAGACTGCGGCCACGCATTCGACATCCAGCAGTCGTTCAGTGACGACTCCCTGACCGTCTGCCCCGCATGCCGTGGAAAGCTGCGTAAGAAGTTCAATTCCGTTGGGGTGGTCTTCAAGGGCTCCGGCTTCTACCGCACCGACTCGCGCTCCGGTTCCAGCACCGTTCCGGCCGCCGGCAGTGCTTCCGGCGCCTCCGGGTCCGAGTCCGGTTCGGCGGCCCCGGCACCGGCTGCCGCCTCGGCAACGGGCTCGGCGTCGGGCACGAGCTCTGGAAGCGCCGTCCCGTCCAAGGCACCCGCGGCGGTCGCGAGCTAGCGCCTCCGCACACCTCAAGGCGGCTCCCGCGCGCACAGCGTCGGTCGGCTCCCGCTTCATCCCTGCACAGCCGCCCCGCCCGTGAGGGCTGCCCACATTCCGGCGTCCCGGCCGGCCACAGCGCGGCGCGGGCGCCTACCGTGGGCACATGAGGTCATCCACCAGCCCCGCACGGGGCAGCCAGCCACACTCCCGCGTGCCGAAGTACGCAGCGCCCGGCCGTTTCGCGGCGCGCGGCCCGGCATGGTCTGTGCGCGGGCGCCCCGCCTCACCGGGCGAAAGATTATGGCGCCTGCTCCGGCGGCGGCGCCGGCTCGCCGCGGCCCTACTGCTTTGCGCCGCGGCTGCGGTGGCCGTCCAGCAGCTCACACCCGCTCCCCCGGCCACCGTCCCGGTGATGGTGGCCGCGCGCGATCTCCCGGCCGGTCACACCCTGCGTCAAACTGATCTCGCGCCGGCGGCCGTCAGCCCGTCCATGGTGCCTGAGGGAAGCCTGCCGGCGTCCGTCGCGGACGGCGCTCCCGTCGCTCCAGTCCCTCAGGCGGCGGACGGCGCTCCCGTCGCTCCAGCGGCGGACGGCGCCTCGGACCTGGCTGACGGCGGTCCGCCGGGAAGCACGTCAGATGGGCGGATCGACCGCTCAGTGCCGGGCTGGGTCGGCTCGAGGCTCTCCGGCCCCGTGCGCCGCGGCGAAGTCCTGACCGACGCCGCGCTTCTCGGCGACGGACTTCTGGTCGGGGCGGCCGTCGGCACCCAGGCGGTCCCTGTCCGCCTCACGGATCCCACCACTGTCCAGCTCCTCCACCAGGGCCAACTCGTCGACGTGGTGCTCAGCGCCAGCAAGGGCGTGGACGGACCCGTGCAGAACGAGGTGCTGGCCCGCTCGGTGGCCGTGTTATGGACGCCGGCGCTTGCCGCGCCCAACGGCGGGTTGCTCCCGGCCCAGGATGCCGAGGGCCTGGTGGTCGTTGCCGCCTCGGAGGAGCAGGCGGTCCTGCTCGCGGGCGCCTCGGCCCAGGGCAAGATCTTTCTGGTCCTGGTGAAATGACGGGGCATGGGCCGCGCTCCGCGCAGCCGCACCAGTTCGGAGAACGGGATCAGCCCCAGGTACGGGGTCAGCCCCAGTGCGGAGGCTTGTTCTCCCGCAGCCACGCGTCGTGGCCGCGGTCGCCGGGGTCGTCTCCCCAGGTGTGAGCCTCGTCGTGAGGGGCCACCGTGGGCAGCACTTCCGAATCGTCGGCCTTGGTTTCCGGCGCGGGACCGTCCCCGTCCCCCGGGCCATTGGCGGCCGCCGAGGCATTTCCGGCGGCCGGGCCGTCGCTGCCGGCCGGGCCATCGCCCTCCGCAGGGGAGCTGGAGCCGTTCATGTCTTTATCGGGGTTGCCCACCGGGTTCACGCTTTCTTCATTTGCTGTTGGTGCCTCCCCGACTTCAGGCTGTACGCCCTGGGGATCCGTTCCGGTGGATCGCTGGCGGTTTACCGTGGGGACATCCTGGCCGCCGGCTGCCTGCCGACGCCGGGATCGGGGGGAATCGATGATGGCGGTCATGGACGTGTCCAGCGGCGTCCCCATCAGGGACGGCAGGTCGTCGTCGCCCGTGGTCGAGACCAGTCCCAGGTGCCGGCCAATCTGGTCGGCGCAGCTGGACGGGTCGGTAAAGACTTCAATGGTCCACAGCGGCACATAGCGCCAGCCAAGCCGTTCCAGCATCTGCGGGCGGAGGCGGCTGCGTTCGCGGACGCTCATGTTCTGGTATTTGGCGGTGCCGTCGGACTCCACGGCCACGGGCACGGGGATCTCATGGTCCTCGCGTCCCAGCAGCGTCACCGGGTCCGGCGCCGCAACTATGTCCACGGCGCCGTCGTAGTGGTGCCACACCCTGGCGCCGCGGGCACGCAGCCGGTCGGCAAGGTCGGCAACCAGCGGGTCCTCCCCGCTCTCCCGCTCGCTGTCCTCGGCCCGCGAAGCAGGCGTCCCCAACAGGGACTTTCCGGCCAGTTCACGGTCCAGGAGCTCAAAGAAGTCCACCGCGCCATGGCTGAGCCGCGTCTCGTCCAGGTCTTCCGGACGGAAGCAGCTGATGATGTGGATGTGGCTCCTGGCCCGGGTCATCGCCAGCGCAAACTTCGCACGGCCGTCAGGTTCCGACAGCGGGCCAAAGCCGTGCAGCGCCCGGCCGTGGGGCGTGCGCCCATAGCCCAGGGAGAAAATGACGCGGTCGCGGACCAATCCCGCGGCGCGGTCCACCGTGACAACACGGAAGGACTCGGGCCCGGAATCAAAGAAGGCCACCAGCAGGGGGTGGTTGGCCATTTGCAGGCGGATGGCCTGTGCCACGCGGACGGCGTGGCGTTCGCTGGCCGTGATGACCGCCAGCGATTCGCGCGGCCGCACCCGTGCATGTTCGAACACCATGTCCACGACGCGGTTGACCTCGGCCACCACCGATTCCACACCGCCGTCGCCGGCGCCGGGAAGGCCCTTGCCGTCCGGCAGGTAGTCCACGGTCAGGGAGCGTTCCAGCCCCGTCACGGCACGGCCGTCCGGCAGGCGCTCCAGCTGCGAATCGTAGAAGCCACGGCTCAGCTGCAGCACCAGGTCCTCGTCGACGGCGCGGTAGGAAACCGTCAGCCGGTGCCGCGGCAGGACCCGGGACAGTGCGCCCAGCACGCTTTCCAGCGGATGCTGGTCCACCCGGTTTCCGGGGTCTCCCGCGGCGACGGTGAAACTGCGGGGACAGGCGGTCTGCTCGTCGCCAAAGGCCACCACCTGGTCCGCCCGGGCCAGGGCCGGCAGGGCGGATTGGAGCGAGGTGGATTCGGCGTCGAGGATGACCACCGTGTCAAAGCGGAACCCCGCGGGGATCACGGAGGGCACGACCAGCGGGCTGGCGGTGAAGACGGGGACGAGGTTCTTCAACAGGTCCGGCGCCTGGACTCCGAGGGCCTCGAGGGAGACACGGCCGTCCTTGAGGACGTTGCGCAGCATCTCGCCCTGGCGGTTGCGTCCGGCAACCACCTCGCGCCACTCCTGGGCCAGCTTCCACCGGATCCGGGCGGGGCCGGACGCGACATGCGCCTGGTCGGCCAGGCGGAACTCCGCCTCGAGCCGGCGCAGCTTGTCGCCGTCGGACATGGCCAGATAGTCATCGCCGCTGATCATTGCTTCCAGCGCCGACTGCCACCAGGCCAATTCGAGTTCGGCGCGAGTTTCCGACGGCGCAACCTCGCGGCGGGCCATGTCGTCGAGGAGTTCACCCAGCCCCTGCTCCCGCATGCTTTCCAGCAGCAGGGTGCGCTCGGGCAGGGTTTCCAGCGAGACCTTGTCCTGGACCAGGGCGTCGAGACGGCCCACCAGTTCGGCGGCGTTGACGTTGGCTAGGTCCCCGCCGTCCACGGTGCGTTCCAGCACCGTCCCCAACGTTGTCAGCTTCGCGCTCAGGTCCCGGTAGCTTCGGTTCAGCTCGGCCAGGCCGGCCGGGACCGTCGGGTGCCGCTTGCTGGTGGCGGCCTCCGCCCAGCGCGTGCTTTGCTCGTTGACCAGCACCAGGGACTCGTGCAGGTCGGCGATGTGCACGCCGGGACGGACAAAGTCCTTGGCGTTGCGCCGGTACCGTGCGCGCTGCAGGGCCGGCATGTCGATGCCGCGATCACGGCGCCACGCGGCAGTGGCCGTCGCGGCGATCATCTCGTCGATGGGCCAGTCAAAGACATCGGACTTGAACTTGTCCAGGCTTTCCCGGATGGCCACCAGCATGTCGAGCTGGCGGCCCCATTCGCCAAAGGTGCTTCCGTTGCGGATCTGTCCGAACTCGGCAACTTCGCGCATTTTTTCCGCAAAGGCCGGGACGGCCTTGAACAGTTCTTCCGCCAGCGCGTAGGCGGCCTCGGTTTCCTTCCGGGTCACCAGGCGTGCCCCATGCCAGGCGCTGCCGACGGCGGCCTTGCTGAAGGAGCCGAGTTCGGCGGCGCGGCGCATGCGCGCGCTCAGTTCACCGCGTTCCTTGATGCTGTCCAGGACGCTGCGCTTGAGCCGGACCGTGGTGGACGGCGCCGGGTGGATGGAGGTCAGTTCCGCCAGCGACTGCATGGCCTGGTAGGGCGAGCAGCCCCAGCGGTCACGGACGTTGTGCAGGCTGGCCACATGGTCAACCAGCTGGTGGCGGTGGTCAACGAGGGTCTGGTGCAGGCTGGTCAGCTGGGGTTCCTGCGCCTTTTCGTTGCGCGTGATGGCGCGGATCAGCTGGGACTTGATCTGCTGCGGGCCGGTCTGGGCGCTGAGCTGCAGGAGCAGCGAATCCAGGTCCATGCTGCCCAGGATCTGTGCCAGCTCGTTCAGGGTGCTGCGGCGCTCACCCACCACCAGCACACTCTTTCCGTCGTGGACCAGCTGGGCGATGGCGTTGATGGCGGTCTGTGTCTGGCCGGTTCCGGGAGGCGTGGACACCAGCACGGATTCGCCTTCACCGATCAGGTCCAGCACGTACTGCTGCTGCGGATCGGCGTCGCGGACCAGGATTTCGTCCTCGGGGCTGCGCTCGTCCAGGGGGGTGAAGCGGGCAAAGTCGGGTGCCAGCTCCACCGGCAGCACGTCGCCGTCGCTGTTGCGCTGCAGCCGGCCCAGCAGTTCGGTCCCGGCCAGCAGGGCAGGGTCGCGCAGGTTGTCGGCCAGGAACGCGAACGAGGAGACCAGCAGGTCCTGCTCCACGGTGGCGCCGGCAATGGGGGCCAGCAGCGTGCGCAACTTGTCCAGCACGGGGGCCGGGTCGAAGCGGGCCGTGCTGTAGGCCAGGCGGCCCAGGGCGGCCGCGTCCACCCTGATGTTGGCGTTCTGGGCCAGATGGGCCACCAAGGCCGGGTTCAGTTGCGCCTGCTCCATGAGCTGGAGCTCATAGTCGTCCTGCCCTGCCCGGACGGTCAGTGCGACGCCGGCCAGCAGCACGGGCGCGCAGACATCTCCGCTGTTGGGGCCGCCGACGGCGGACCAGCGGGCCAGCCCGGCGGCGAGGTATCCGACGTCGATCCCCCGGTCGGTGCTCAGCTCAAAGATCTTGGCGCGCAGCGCCGCCGCGGCACGCTTGGCGGAGGCGTAGTGTTCGGGTTCGCGGATCAGCGTCGACAAGCGCGTCTTGCGGCCCGCCAGGAGCTGGGCCAGGCCGGACGGGTGGGCGTGCGTGAGGTCGATGCAGCCGGTTCCCGTCTTCCGGAAAGCCAGCGCGGTATCAGGTCCGGCGTAGCTGTCCAGTCCCGCAAGCCAAGTTTGGAGCTCAACGGAGCTCGCATCGGGACTTGCGGCTTCGGACACGGATGCCTTCTTCTCTGCGCTCGCTCGGAACGATCTTGACCATACTGACATGCAATTCAGGCTATCGCCCCAACCCCGCAATGCCTGTTCGGCACACTGGAGGAGGCCAAATTAGGCCCTAAACTGGACTATCGGACCCCCTCCAACGCTCCGTAAGGGTGATTACTCCCACTCAATGGTTCCCGGCGGCTTGGACGTGACATCCAGGACAACCCGGTTGACGCCCTCCACCTCGTTGGTGATCCTGTTGGAGATTCTTGCCAACAGGTCGTATGGCAGGCGTGACCAGTCCGCCGTCATGGCGTCCTCGGAGGAAACCGGGCGCAGCACGATCGGGTGTCCGTACGTCCGCCCGTCACCCATCACGCCGACGCTGCGGACGTCGGCCAACAGCACCACGGGCATCTGCCACACCTCGTCGTCCAGGCCGGCCGCGGTGAGCTCGGCACGGGCAATGGCGTCCGCCTTGCGCAGCAGTTCCAGCCGTTCGCCGGTGATTTCACCGACAATGCGTATGCCCAGGCCGGGGCCGGGGAACGGCTGGCGGCCGACGATCTCGGCGGGCAGGCCCAGCTGGGCGCCGACGGCGCGGACCTCGTCCTTGAACAGGGCGCGCAGTGGCTCGACGAGTTCAAAGCGCAGGTCCTCCGGCAGGCCGCCCACGTTGTGGTGACTCTTGATGTTGGCCGCGCCTTCGCCGCCGCCGGACTCGACGACGTCGGGATACAGGGTCCCCTGGACCAGGAACTTGATCTGCCCACCCTCGGAGGCGGCTTCGGCGATGATGGCTCGCTCGGCTTCCTCGAAGGCACGGATGAATTCGCGGCCAATGATCTTGCGCTTAGTTTCCGGGTCGGAAACCCCGGAGAGGGCGTTCAGGAAGCGGTCCTGTTCGTTGGCGACGTAGAGGTTGGCGCCGGTGGAAGCCACGAAGTCGAGTTCCACCTGCTCGGCCTCGCCCTCGCGCAGCAGTCCGTGGTTCACAAACACGCAGGTGAGCTGGTCGCCCACGGCGCGCTGGACGAGGGCTGCAGCGACGGCGGAATCAACGCCGCCGGAGAGCCCGCAGATGACCTGGGCGTCGCCAATCTGCTCGCGGATGCGCTCGACCTGCTCGTCGAGGATGTTCCCGGTGGTCCAGTTGCGTTCCACCTTGGCGCCCTCGAACAGGAAGTTCTCCAGGACCTTCTGGCCAAATTCCGAGTGCTTGACCTCGGGATGCCATTGGACGCCGAAAAGGCACTTTTCCTCATTGGCGAACGCCGCAACGGGGGCCCCGGCGGAGGATGCCAATACGTCAAAGCCGTCCGGTGCGGCCATGACGCTGTCACCGTGGCTCATCCAGGTGTTTTGCGACGCCGGGGTGGCGGCGAGGATGGAGCGGCCAACGCCGCTGAGCGTCACGTTGGTGGCGCCATATTCACGCGCCCCCGTCTTGGCGACGGTGCCACCCAGCGCTGCCGCCATGGCCTGGAAGCCGTAGCAGATGCCCAGGACCGGGACGCCGGCCTCAAAGAGGTCCGCACCCACGTTGGGCGCGTCCTCCGCGTAGACACTCGAAGGTCCACCGGAGAGGATGATGGCAGCCGGGTTTTTGGCCAGCAACTGCGCAGTTGTATGGGTATGCGGCACGATTTCCGAGTACACGTTGGCCTCACGCACACGGCGCGCAATCAACTGGGCGTACTGGGCACCGTAGTCCACAACCAGGACGGGCTTCTGGGAAGTCTGGGCCGTAGCGGGATTAGTCACGGTTCAATCTTAACCCACGCCTTCCACCGGCCCGCCCGTTGGGCCGGCCACGTGACGGGACACTCATGCCCGCCTCCTTGGGCGCACCTGCCGCTCTTTCAGTAGCGCTTGCCGGCCTTCGGGTTCGCGGCCACCTCGGCCAGGACTTCCTTGTGGATCCGCCCTTCGACAATGAACGACAGGAACGGGACCACGCCGCCCAAAGCGATGAGGACCAGCCGGCCAAAGGACCAGCGCATCAGCGACCACAGGCGGAAGTCGGCAATCAGGTAAACCACGTACATCCAGCCGTGCACAATGAGCACGAGGGTGGAGATGTTGACGCCGCCGGCGATCACGCCATCGGAGCTGACAAAGCCGAAGCCGTGCGCGGCGCCCGTGATGGAATTGCTTCCGCCGGCCATCAGGACACTGTGGAAGGCGTACCGCACCACAAGTTCCACGCACAGCAGCAGCAGCATGGTTCCGGTGGCGTAGGCGAGGACCTTGTAGAACTTCAGGGCGCCAAGGATCTGCGCGGGTGTTCCGCCGAACCGGCGCTTGGGCGCGGCCTTCGGAACAGGGTTGCCTGCCGCACTGTTTTTCGGCTGGGCCGGGTTCACTTCGCTCACTTTGCTGACTCTCCTAAGTCTGGTTCAAATTCCTCGTCGTCGTGGTGGACGTCGAAGAGTGCGTCCTGTTCGCGGCGGTAGTCGTCTGCCACCAGCCGCCACCACATGAACACGGCAAATCCGGCAAACACCACCCATTCAACGGCATAAAAGATGTTCAGCCAGTTGACCTTGCCGTTTTGATCGGTAGCCGTCACGGTGATCCGCACCAGGTCGCCATGGCTCGCGGCAGCCCCGACGTCGTTCCCGGCCACCTGTTCCTGGTAGGAGACCACAAATGCCGCATAGGTGGTGGTCTGCCACAGGTTGGTCAACTCGGCCGATGACAGTGCACTGACTTGCCCTGCCGGGAGGTTCTTGTCCAGAACGGGACCCTCGGAGTTAAGCAGGCGGCCCTCAAGCGCCACAGTACCCGTGGGCGGGGCCTTGGCCGCCGCCGCGTCCGGAATCCAGCCCCGGGCCACCGGGATCACCAATTCATCGGTGGCCGCCTGCCCGGTGAGCTTGGCTGCGCCGTCCACCACGAAGGCGGTGACCACCCAGAAGCCCGACTTGCCGTCCTGCATCCTGGACTGCACCACCACCTGCTTGGACGCGTCAAAATGTCCCGTGGCCGTGACCAGCTGGCCCTCTTCGCTTCCGAGCAGCGGCTGGCCGGGCTGGATCGTCTTCAGCAGCGGCTGGACCTTCTCCGTGACGGACGGAGGGGCAACGCCGGTTTGCGTGGACCGCGAAAACTGCCACTGGCTCAGCAGGACAAAGACGGCCGCGACGGCCAGGGCGAAGACCAGTGCTGCGATCCATTTGGGCTTGACGGCGGTTTTTAACACACTACAACGGTACTTCGTAACCGTGTAGAACAACGAATGCGCGGTGGGGTGACGGCGCACCCACGGCGGGCCGCCGCCGCCAGGGGACGTCCCGGCGTCGTGCTCCTAGTGGTCAAAGAAAACCAGGGTGGAGTTGATCAGCTCGGCGATGACCTCTTTATCGTGGGCGCGGCGCAGGGATTCGCGGAAGTTCTCCTTGAAGAGGCTGCGCGCCAGGGTGGCCAGGACCTCCAGGTGCTCGGAGAACGAGCTGGCCGGGGTGGCGATGAGCAGGACCACTGTGGCGGGGCCGTCCACGGCGCCGAAGTCCAGGCTGTGGCCGAACTTGGTGACCCCGACGGCGATGGACGTCTGCGTGACGTAGTCGCTGCGGGCGTGCGGCACGCCAATGCCGCCCGGCAGGCCGGTGGCCATCTGGTGCTCGCGGGCGTTGACGTGGCGCAGGAAGCCCGCGAGGTCGCTGACCCTGCCCTGTTCAAAGAGTCTCGCGGCCAGCTGGGCGGCGGCATCTTCCTTGGAATCGGCCACAAGTTCCAAAATCACAAGGCCGGGGTTGGTCAGTTCGGCGTCGTACCGCTCCAGCAAGCCGTTTGTCATCAGTACCTTTCAGGTCTGCACTACGTCAGCGGAACGATTCCAGGGGCGCCCAGCCGGGCGGCGTCTGCGGTGACGTCGTCGGGCTGCTGCTGGCTAAGCCGTTCGGCTTCAACCCGGGCCAGATAGTGCGCCACCTCGTTGTCGACCTGGGTTTCACTCCACCCCAAAACGTCCCCCATCAGTCTAGCGGCGACGGGCGCGGCGGACACGCCGCGGTCCCAGGCTTCAATGGAGATCCTGGTGCGGCGCGTCAGCACGTCGTTGAGGTGCAGGGCCCCCTCGTGCGTCGTCGCGTAGACCACTTCGGCGCCGAGATAGTCATCGGCACCCGGCAGCGGCTCGGCCAGTCCGGGGTTTTCGGCCACCAGGTCCAGCACTTCCTGGGCCATGGAGCCGTAGCGGTTGAGCAGGTGTTCCACCCGTGCCACGTGGATGCCCGACTCGTCGGCCGTGCGGTTCCGGCGGTTCCAGGCCGCCTTGTACCCGCCGGCGCCGAGCAGCGGAATGGTTTCCGTGCAGCTTTCGGGCACCTTCTCATCGAGTGCCCGGCCGGCCTCGTCCACGGCATCCTTGCCCATGACCCGGTACGTGGTGAACTTTCCGCCTGCCACCACCACCAGCCCCGGCACGGGATGTGCGACGACGTGTTCCCGGGACAGCTTGGCCGTCGAGTCGTTCTCCCCGGCCAGGAGGGGACGGAGCCCCGCGTAGACGCCTTCGACGTCTTCGCGGGTCAGCGGGCGCTTGACCACCTTGTTGACGTGCTCGAGGAGGTAGTCGATGTCCGCGCTGGTGGCGGCCGGATGCGCCTTGTCCAGCTTCCAGTCGGTGTCCGTGGTGCCGATGATCCAGTGCCGTCCCCACGGGATGACGAACAGCACCGACTTTTCCGTGCGCAGTATGAGGCCGACGGTGGATTGGAACCTGTCGCGGGGAACCACCAGATGGATGCCCTTGGACGCCCGGACCTTCAGCTGCCCGCGGTCCGTGACCATGGCCTGGGTTTCATCGGTCCACACACCGGTGGCGTTGATGACCTGCTTGGCCCGGATTTCGAATTCCTCGCCGTTCTCCTGATTCTTGACCTTTGCCCCGACCACGCGCTCGCCCTCCCGCAGGAAGTCGATGACCTTGGTCTGGTTCACGGTGTGCGCGCCGTAGCTCGCGGCGGTGCGGATGATGTTGGCCACCAGCCGCGCGTCGTCAACTTGTGCGTCGTAGTAGCGGATGGAGCCGATCATGGCGTCATCCTTGAGGCTGGGCGCCGCACGGAGCGTGCCCCGGCGGGTGAGGTGCTTGTGCATGGGGACGCCGCGGCTGTTGCCGCTGGTCAGGCCCAAGGTGTCGTATAGGAGGATGCCGGCGCCGACATAGGGGCGTTCGACGAATCGTTTGGTGAGCGGGTAAAGGAACGGCACCGGGCGGACCAGGTGTGGGGCGATGCGCTGGATGAGCAGGCCGCGCTCCTGCAGCGCCTCCTGCACCAGGGCGAAGTCGAGCATTTCCAGGTAGCGCAGCCCGCCGTGGATGAGCTTTGACGACCTCGACGACGTTCCCGCCGCCCAGTCGTTAGCCTCCACCAGCCCCACTGTCAGGCCCCGAGTGACTGCGTCGAGGGAGGCTCCCGCACCGACCACTCCACCACCAACTATGAGAATGTCCAATTCCTTGCCAGGTTCGGAGGTGGCTTGCAGCACCTTGAGATTTGACTCGCGCGCCGCCGGACCCAAATTGCCGCTGGGATGGGGTGAAACAGACATCTCGGACCTCCTGGAGATACGACTAGCTGACACTAAAAACCTTACGCGGTTGCCATCCAGAAAGGCAGTGGGGGCAAACCGCCGCGTGTTCACGGGGGTCTTGCACCGCCGGGACCGGTCCGCCGAGCGTGTCGGACCCCGTCCCCGCCCGTCCCCGATGCGCCCCCGCAGCGCCGCGGCTTGGTGTGTCAAGGGCTTAAAAACGGCGCCCAGGCGCACTCCGCCCCACATTACGCCGGAACAGCGCCACGTCACGAGGGACGATGCGCCTTCTGCCCCCACTTCATGGGTTCGGCAGGGCTGTGGATAAGTTGTGGCCGGTGTCACATATCTGGGGTAGCTTGTTGTTTAGCTGAAACAGGGTCCGGTCAGGACGGGCCCTTCCACCAGGCTCGCGGGGGCTCGCATGATGACCAGCAGTTCGCACTCACAACCACATCCAGCCCAAGAACGCCGGCCCCGTCGGAGGCCCCGCCACGGCCTGAGAGTACGTGCCGCCCTGGCTGCCGCCGCACTGGTCCTCGCCGCCGGGCTTGCCCTCACCGGCTGCACCCATTCGGGCGCCCCGCCCAACGCGGCAAACAGCCCGACGGCGGCATCGACAACATCCGCGCCGGTAGCCACCAGCGCTGCACCCACGCCGGCACCGAGCCCGGTCTACCAGCCCGCCACGGCCAACGGCCCCGCGCAAAACGTTCCCGTCCCCGTCCTGCCCGCCAAGGCCAAGGAGTTCTCCAAAGCCGGGCTCGAAGCCTTCGCGCGCTATTGGTACTCCACGCTCGGCTACGCCTTCGAGACGGGCGACGCGAAACCCATGATGGCCATTAGTAATCCGGAATGCAAACCCTGCACGGCGATGAAGAGGGCCGTGCAGAATAACCATGCCGCGGACAAGTGGATCATGGGTGGACAAATCGTTGTCCAGAGTGTGTCGGGAAACATTGACCCAGCGCCCGATGGCAGCTACCAGACCATAACTATGGTTCGGCAAGAGCACGTAAAGTACTTCAATGCCGACAAGAGTCTTTCCGAAGACATGGGGGTAACAACCTCCGTTGCGGACATCGTTGTCACTCACTACGTCAATGGCCATTGGATCGCCGACACTGTGGAGCACCTTCAAGGCAGCAAGGTCGGCTGAGATGAGGCGTCGACACCTGTGGACGGCCTCGATACTCGCCTTGCTCGCGACGCAAGTTCTACCCTGCATGCCAAGCGTCGCCGAGGGCTCAGACCATGTCACATGGAACGATTCGGGCACCAAGTCACTCGTTTGGCAGCAGCTGCCCGGAGAAACGGATCACTGGGGTCAACTCCCATCTGCCGTGACCACCGACCCCTATATCTACCAATACAAACTCGCCTGCATGGCTGCCGATCAGGCCATGTACCCGGCGTGTTCAGCCAGCCTGCCCGAATGCAAGCAAGCCAAGAATGGAACAGCCGTCTACTGGTACCACTCACTGAGGATCCTGGCAAATCCTGTTTGGGTCTTCGATTCCGGCCCGTCTTGCATCTACGACGAGAAGCCTGTTGACATCCTTAAGGAGATCGCCGCGCAAATCAGCCACGAATTACAAAAGTCACCCATCCAACCTGCCACGGTCGGCTCCCAGCCCGGCCCCCACACCCTCCGCGGACAGGAAACCAACTTCTACGCCGACGCCTCAGAACAACAATTCAATCTCACCCTGCTCGGCCAAAAAGTCCACATCACCGCCACGCCCGCCACTTACACCTGGAATTACGGCGACGGCACCCTTTGGGGACCGACGATCAGCGCGGGTGCACCACTGCCCGACGACAGAATCGGCGAACAAACCAAAACCAGCCACGTCTACACCGCCACCGGCAAATACGCCATCACCGTCACCACCCACTTCAACGGCGTCTACAGCGTCAACGGCGGACCCGCCCTTCCCATCCCCGAACAAGGCCACTTCACCTCAAACCCTCTCGGTCTGACCGTCTGGCGCGCCGTCACGAAAAACTATGCCGACGACTGCAACCAAAACCCCGCGGGCGTCGGCTGCTAGGCAAACCAACCGGCGTCGGCAGCGACGACGCAAATTGAGAAGAAACCAAAAGAGCGCCCCGGCCACAACGGCCCGGGGCGCCCCGACTACTGACAAAACTAAGGCGAAACCAGCACCTCGACGCGCTGGAATTCCTTCAGGTCGGAATAGCCCGTGGTGGCCATCGACCGGCGCAGGGCCCCGATCAGGTTCGAGGCGCCGTCGGCCGAGTGGGCCGGGCCGTGAAGCACCTCGGCGAGCGTTCCCACGGTGCCCATCCTGACCCTGTGGCCCCGCGGAAGCTCTTGGTGGTGCGCTTCCGCACCCCAGTGCCAGCCCTGTCCTGGGGCCTCGGCCGCGCGGGACAGCGCGGCCCCGAGCATGACGGCGTCGGCGCCCATGGCGATGGCCTTGACGATATCGCCGCTGGAGCCCATGCCGCCGTCGGCAATCACGTGTACGTAGCGCCCGCCCGACTCATCCATGTAGTCGCGGCGCGCTGCGGCAACGTCCGAGATGGCGCTGGCCATGGGCGAGCGAATGCCCAGGGCCCGGCGGGTGGTGGTGGACGCGCCCCCGCCAAAACCGACCAGCACGCCGGCGGCGCCAGTCCGCATCAGGTGCAGCGCGGGCGTGTAGCCAGCAGCGCCGCCGACGATGACGGGCACGTCAAGTTCGTAAATGAACTGCTTGAGATTAAGCGGCTCGGTGGACTTCGAGACGTGCTCGGCGGACACGGTGGTCCCGCGGATCACGAAAATGTCGACTCCTGCGGCGACCACGGTCTTGTAGAACTCCTGCGTGCGTCCCGGCGTCAGCGAGCCGGCGACGGTCACGCCTGATGCGCGGATCTCCGCCAGGCGCTGGGTGATCAGCTCGGGCAGGATCGGCGCGCTGTAGAGCTGCTGCATGCGCAGTGTGGATTCGGGGTCAACCACGGAGCCTTCAAGCTGGGCAATCTCGTCCAACACCGGCTGCGGGTTTTCATAGCGGGTCCAGAGTCCTTCGAGGTCCAGGACGCCGAGGCCGCCGAGCTTTCCGAGCGAAATGGCGGTTTCCGGCGACATGACCGAGTCCATGGGCGCGCCGATGACGGGAGTTTCAAACTGGTACGCGTCGATCTGCCACTTTACGGAAACATCCTTGGGGTCGCGCGTCCTTCGGGAAGGGACAATCGCGATGTCATCCAGGGTGTAGGCACGGCGCCCACGCTTGCCACGGCCGATCTCGATCTCATAAGTCACGCCCCTAGCCTATCCCAGCAGGGCCCTCGGCCCGGAAACCCCCCAGCCCGGCCACGTTCGCGCAAGGGGGTCTCTTCGCGCGAGCGGGCCGCCCAGTGTAGAAAATGATTTCATGAACCGCTCCACCTACGAACGGCCGCCCGCCAGATAAGCTTGCGCGCATGAGCGAAACCGAATTGCGCATGACCGACCACGAGCTTCTGGCCCTGCTTTCCATGACCCCCACCGAGTCGGCGGCCACGACTTTGGGGCTGTTCCGTCTGGACCAGCATGCCGACAACGAACTGCTGCAGAACGCGGGCCTTACCACCCTGCTGGTCCGCGGGCTGGCCGAGACGCAGGGGGAGATAATTGTTCCCGTCGAACGTTGCGCCGTCGTGGGCACGGTGCTCTCGCAGGCGCAGGAATGGCTGGAAATTTCCCTGACCACGCCATCCACCGACCACGTGCTCTTTGCCGCCGGTTCCAACGTCGGGGCCGTTTTGCTGAGCCTAAGCCCCTTCGGCGTGCACGAGATCCAGCCCATCGAATCCGGTACCGCCATGCTGGCGCTGGGCCTGCATCTCTGCCGCGAATACTTGGTGGGCGCAGCCGAAGGACTTCCTGCCACCGCCGTCGTCAAGAGAGTGCGCGTCGGCCGCGAACCCGTCGTCGTCCAGCTGCGCGCCGTCGAATCCGAGAAATGGACATTGCGCTCCGGCGACGAGTCCGAGTTCACGGAAGAAGAAGTAGCCGCGGAGGATGCGCTGGTCCGCTTCGAGTCCGCCCTTAACGCCTGATTCCGCAGACGTCCGACATCACCACATCCGTGAGGTGGTGATCTCCAACCTCAACGGCCCGTGAGGTGGTGATCTCCAACCTCAACGGCCCGAGGGGTGGTGACCTCCAACCTCGACGGCCTGCGGCCGCGCCGGCTACTTGCTCAGGTAGTTCGGGGCCTCGACGGTCATCTGGATGTCGTGCGGGTGGGACTCCTTCAGCCCGGCCGCCGTGATGCGGACAAACTTGCCGCGCGCCTTCAGCTCGGGGATGGTCGGCGCGCCGACGTAGAACATGGTCTGGCGCAGCCCGCCCACCAGCTGGTAGGCCACGGATGACAGCGGCCCGCGGTAGGCCACACGGCCCTCGATGCCCTCGGGAATGAGCTTGTCGTCGCCGGAGACGTCCGCCTGGAAGTAGCGGTCCTTCGAGTAGGACGTGTTGTTGCCGCGCGACTGCATGGCCCCCAGGGAGCCCATGCCGCGGTACGTCTTGTACTGCTTGCCGTTGACGAAGACCAGCTCGCCCGGGGATTCCTCGGTGCCTGCAAGCAGGGAGCCCAGCATGACGGTGTCGGCGCCGGCGACCAGCGCCTTGCCGATGTCGCCCGAGTACTGCAGGCCGCCGTCGGCGATCAGGGGCACGCCGGCCGGGATGGCCGCCTTGGCGGATTCGTAGATGGCGGTGATCTGCGGGACGCCGACGCCGGCCACCACGCGGGTGGTGCAGATGGAGCCCGGGCCGACGCCCACCTTGACGCCGTCGGCGCCGGCGTCGATCAGGGCCTGGGCGCCTTCGCGGGTGGCGGCCTGGCCGCCGATCACGTCCACGTGGGCGGCCGCGGGATCGGACTTCAGCTTGGCGATCATTTCCAGCACACCCTGGCTGTGGCCGTTGGCGGTGTCCACGAACAGGGCGTCCACACCGGCATCGACCATGGTCATGGCCCGCTCGAGGCCGTCACCGAAGAACCCGATGGCAGCGCCCACGCGCAGGCGGCCGCCGTCGTCCTTCGTGGCCAGCGGGTACTGCTCGGCCTTCGCGAAGTCCTTCACGGTGATCAGTCCGCGCAGGTAGCCGGAGTCATCCACCAGGGGAAGCTTTTCAATCTTGTTCTTGCCCAGCAGCTTGGACGCATCCTCGCGGCTGATGCCAACGTGGCCGGTGACCAGCGGCATCGGCGTCATGACCTCGCGGACGCGGCGGTACGGGTAGTCGCTGTCCGGGATGAACACGGTGTCGCGGTTGGTGACGATGCCCACGAGGCGGCCGTCGGGGTCGACCACGGGCAGGCCGGAGACGCGGAAGCGGGCGCACAGCTCATCGAGGTCCGCCAGCGTCGCATCGGGGCCGACCGTCACGGGGTTCGTGATCATGCCCGACTCGCTGCGCTTGACCAGGTCCACTTCCTCGGCCTGGCGCTCAATGGAGAGGTTCCGGTGCACCACGCCCAGGCCGCCCTGCCGCGCCATGGCGATCGCCATGCGTGACTCCGTCACGGTGTCCATGGCTGCCGAGAGCAGCGGGGTTGCCACGGTGATCCGCTTGGAAATCCGCGAGCTGGTGTCCGCCTCGGACGGGATCACGTTCGTGTGGCCGGGAAGGAGCAGCACGTCGTCGTACGTCAGGCCAACGAAGGCGAAGGGATCATGGATTTCAGGCTGGGACACGAAGGCTCCTTGGCGGGGGTAGAACCGGTGGGGTGCGCATCCGATGGCCTGCCCCGTCATTACGGGGCTGGTCTGTGCGTTGGATACAGTCTAAAACGAATCGGCCGCTGGCCCTATTCCCCGCCATCTGGCGGTGTGCGCCACATCGGGCCGCGCTCACCTGGACCATTTGGTCGCGGCGAGGATGCGCTGCTCGAGGTCCGTCGCCATCGTCTTGACGTAGACCCAGGTCAGGTGGTTGTCGTCGAGGTACACCAGGACGTTGCCGACGACGGCGTCACAGGTGGAGTCCCTGCAGAGCCTGTCCTTGAGGCAGGAACCTGCGCTGCCCCGCAGCGTCGGCACCCACGACGGGCTCGGTTGCGCGCCGCCCCTTGCGTTTGGCCGGGTCCAGCGTTCCAATCGACATGCAACAGGCACTTTCAGGTTGTCGGCCCCGTCACGGACGGCCGGAAATTCCTATCCACGCTACCAACGCCGGGCCGGACAGCCGCAATTCGTGAGCCCGGACACATCCGCGCTGCCGCAGTGTCTCGTAGAATCTGTCCCACACCCGCCGGCAAGCAAAAGGAACCCGATGGCCCTGCAAATCCGCATTGTTACCCCCTCGGACCTCACCGGGTCCGTGGTGTCAATTGCCCGCGGCCATCCGGGCGTTTCGGAAATATCCGTCTTGTCCGGCGCATCGATGGTGCCCGCCGGCGATGTCATTGTCCTGCAGGCCGTTCGCGAAAGCGTGGAGATGCTTCTGCAAAAACTGCACACCCTCAACATCGCCAAGGTTGGGTCCGTCAGCGTCACGGCCCCGGAGCTGGTCATCTCCGAGCGGCTGGATGCGGCCGAGGAGGAAGTGGCCGGTGACGGGGCCGACGCCATCATCTGGGACGAGGTGGAACAGGACACCAGCGACGACTCCAAGTTGACGTGGAGCTACCTGGCATTCCTGGCCATCGCCGTCCAGCTGGCAGGAATCGGCATCGTCACGGATTCCACCATTGCCATTGTCGGGGCCATGGTGGTGGGCCCGGAGTTTGGGCCTCTGGCCGGCCTTGCCCTGGCCCTTGTGGACCGGCGGTGGAAGCTGGCGCGCCGTGCCGCGGCTGCCCTGTGCATCGGCTTTCCCCTTGCCATGGTCCTCGCGGCCCTGGCCGCGGCGGCCTCCAGCCGGCTGGGTCTGTTCAATCCCGCCGATGTCCTCGGGAACAACCGGGCCACGGAGTTCATCTACCACCCCGGGCCCTATTCCTTCATCGTGGCGGTGCTGGCCGGCGCGGCAGGCATGCTGTCACTCATCGGCAAGAAGTCCGCTGCCCTGGTGGGGGTGTTCATTTCGGTCACTACAGTCCCGGCCGCGGGGTACGTTGCCGTGGCGCTGGTGCTCGGCGAGCCGGGCAGGGCCGGCGGCTCAGCCTTGCAGCTGCTCCTAAATGTGGCCGGCATTGTCATAAGCGCGGCCGTGGTGCTGCTCGCCTACCGCCTGGTTCGACGCCGGCGCCCGGCGCCCACGCGCTACTCGGCGGAGTACGCGCAAGTGGCCATCGGCGGCGTAGGGGTCCGCAGCGCGTTTCGCCGCTGAACACAAGAATTGCCGCCGTTCCCGCAAAATGCCGCCGGTATATCGGTGGCAATGTGCGGGAACGGCGGCAATTTTTACGCGGGCCCCAGCTAAGCGCTAGTGGCTGTGGCCGGCTTCCTCGTCTTCGGCAGGCTTCTCCGTCACGAGCACCTCGGTGGTGAGCACCAGGGCTGCGATGGAGGCCGCGTTGCGCAGTGCCGAGCGCGTGACCTTGACCGGGTCGATGACACCGGCCTGGACCAGGTTCTCGTACACGCCGGTGGCTGCGTTGAAGCCGAAGCCGTCTTCCAGCTCGCCCACCTTGTGGACCACTACGTAGCCGTCATGGCCCGCGTTCTGGGCAATCCAGCGCAGCGGCTGGGCCACGGCCTTGCGGACCAGCTCGATGGCCGTCGCGGCGTCGCCCTCGAGGGCGGCAACCGTTGCGTCGTCGTCGAGCGCCTTGGCGGCCTGTACCAGGGCGGAACCGCCGCCGGCAACAATGCCTTCCTCCAAGGCGGCACGCGTTGCGGACACGGCGTCCTCAATGCGGTGCTTCTTTTCCTTCAGCTCAACCTCGGTGGCGGCGCCAACCTTGATCACGCCGATGCCGCCAGCCAGCTTGGCCAGGCGTTCCTGCAGCTTTTCCTTGTCCCAGTCGGAGTCGGTGCGCGCGAGCTCGGCGTGCAGCTGTGCCACGCGGTCGGCAACGTCCTCGGACGTGCCCGCACCGTCAACGATGGTGGTGTTGTCCTTGGTGACCGTGATGCGGCGGGCGGTGCCCAGCACTTCCAGGCCAACCTGGTCCAGGGACAGGCCGATCTCCGGGGAGACAACCTGGGCGCCGGTCAGGATCGCAATGTCCTGAAGCATGGCCTTGCGGCGGTCGCCAAAGCCGGGAGCCTTGACGGCAACCACGTTCAGCGTGCCGCGCAGGCGGTTGACGATCAGGGTGGAGAGCGCCTCGCCGTCAACGTCCTCGGCAATGATGAACAGCGGCTTGCCGGCCGAGAGCGCCTTTTCCAGCAGCGGCAGGAATTCCTGCAGGTTGGAGATCTTGCCCTGGTTGATGAGGATGAGCGCATCTTCCATGACGGCTTCCTGGCGTTCCGCGTCGGTGACGAAGTACGGGGACAGGTAGCCCTTGTCAAACTGCATGCCCTCGGTGAGGACCAGCTCGGTGGAGGTCGTGGAGGATTCCTCGATGGTGATGACACCATCCTTGCCAACCTTGTCGAAGGCCTCGGCGAGGAGGTCGCCGATTTCCTGGCTCTGCGCGGAGATGGCCGCAACTTCTGCCACCTGGCCGCCCTCGACCGGGCGGGCGTTCTCCAGCAGGCGCTTGGCAATGGCTTCCACGGAAACCTGGATGCCGCGCTTGAGCTCGCCGGGTGCGGCGCCGGCGGCAACGTTGCGCAGGCCTTCCTTGACCAGTGCCTGTGCCAGGACGGTGGCCGTGGTGGTGCCGTCGCCGGCAACATCGTTGGTCTTCGTGGCAACTTCCTTGGCCAGCTGTGCGCCAAGGTTCTCGTACGGGTCTTCCAGCTCCACCTCGCGGGCGATCGTGACGCCGTCGTTGGTGATCGTGGGGGCCCCCCACTTCTTGTCGAGCACCACGTTGCGGCCGCGCGGGCCCAGCGTGACCTTGACGGTGTCGGCCAGCTTGTCGATGCCGGCCTCCAGCGCCTTGCGTGCGCTGTCGTTGAATTCAAGCTGCTTAGCCATGTGTTTGTCCTTTCACGCAAAGGCCCCGCGGCGTGACCGTGTCCGGTCCCGGGCGCGGGGCTTTCACAAAGTGGTTACTTTACGACGATGGCCAGCACGTCACGGGCCGAAAGCACCAGCAGCTCTTCGCCGCCGGTCTTTACTTCGGTTCCACCGTACTTGGAGTAGATGACGACGTCGCCGACGGCAACATCGATCGGGACGCGGTTGCCGTTGTCGTCAACGCGGCCGGGGCCCACTGCCACAACTTCGCCCTCCTGGGGCTTTTCCTTGGCAGTGTCCGGGATGACCAGCCCGGAAGCGGTGGTCTGCTCTGCTTCGAGCTGGCGGACAACAATACGATCCTCAAGAGGCTTAATAGAGACCGACACTCGGACCTCCCCTTCACATAACTAAATTCATGGATGGCTCAAGGACGCCTGACCTGTTGCGGGATCCCAACCGTCGTCGCGGTGCCGGTGATGACCCCCAGGACGAGCAGTCCAAGGTGTTAGCACCCTCGGGGTGAGAGTGCTAACCCGACTCTATTGAATTGATTAGCACTCGGTCAAGGCGAGTGCCAGTAAACCTGGCTAAAAGTGCGACGGCGGAGGGCCGGGTTTCGCTTCCGGCGCACGGTGGGCGGCACTTGGCCGGGCAACGGGGCTGTTGCCGACGCGGCCCGGCGGTGCAAGCATGGCTTGCATGACACCAGGCCACGCGCCCGTTCACGTCCGAGGGCTCACGAAGTCCTATGGGGGCGCCACCGCCGTCGACGGCATCAACTTTGAGATCAACGACGGCGAAACCTTTGCCCTGCTCGGCCCCAACGGCGCCGGGAAAAGCACCACCATTGAAATCCTGGAGGGGTACCGGGACCGCAGCGGCGGGGAGGTGACCGTACTGGGCACCGACCCGCAGCGCGGCGGACTGGCCTGGAAGGCGCAGCTGGGAATCGTGCTGCAGTCCAGCGGGGAGAGCGGCAACGTCACCGTGCGGGAGCAGCTGAAGCATTTTGCCGGCTACTACCCGAACCCGCGCAACGTCGGTGAGGTCATGGAGGCGGTGGGCCTGGCGTCCCAGGCGAAGACCCGGATCAGCAAGCTGTCCGGCGGGCAGCGCCGCCGCGTGGACGTGGCGCTGGGCATCATCGGACGGCCCAGGCTGCTGTTCCTGGACGAGCCCACCACCGGCTTCGACCCGCAGGCACGGCACCAGTTTTGGGGGCTGGTCAACGGCCTCAAGGACGAAGGCACCACCATCCTGCTCACGACCCACTACCTGGACGAGGCCGCCACGCTGGCGGACCGCGCCGGCGTGATTGTGGGCGGAAGGCTCGTGGACATCGGCCCGATCGACCAGATCGGCGGGGCCGGCGCCAGGGTGCCGATCGTGCGGTGGCGGCAGGACGGCGTCGTACGTTCAGAGCGCACCAGCGCACCGTCCGCGCTCGCGGCACGGCTGTATGCCGAGGCCGGCCGCGAGGTCGAGGGTCTGGAAATCACCCGGCCCAGCCTGGAGGACATTTACCTGGACCTGGTGGGCGCCCAGGCCGGCGCAGCGGACGACGTGGAGGGCGCGGCATGAGGACGCTGCGCCTGGGATGGTCGCGCATCGGCTACGAGCTGCGGACGTATTTCCGCCAGGGCGACTCGGTGTTCTTCACCTTCCTGTTCCCGATCCTGATGCTCTCCGTGTTTGCCGTGGCGTTCAGCACCAGCCCGAACATCGGCGCGGCGCCGGACGGCAGCGGCGGCATCACCTGGGCGGCGTTTTACGTCCCCGGCATGGTGGCCGCCGGCATGCTGCTCAGCGGCGTGCAGAACCTGGGCGTGGACATTGCCCAGGAGAAGGGCGACGGCACGCTCAAGCGCCTCGGCGGCACGCCCCTGCCGGTATTTTCCTACTTTTGCGGCAAAATCGGCATGGTCCTGGCCAGCTCCATCATGCAGGCGGCGCTGCTGCTGTTCGTGGCGCGCTTTGCGTTCAACGTGCCCATGCCCTCGGATGCCGGCAGGTGGTTCACGTTTGCCTGGGTGTTCCTCTTTGGCGTCATCACCAGCTGCGTGCTGGGCATTGCGCTCTCCGCCCTGCCGCGCACCGGCAAGTCCGCGACGGCGGTGGTCATCCCGATTGTGCTGCTGCTGCAGTTCATCTCCGGCGTCTACCTGAATTTTGCGCAACTGCCCGGCTGGCTGCAAAACGTGGCCAGCATCTTCCCGTTGAAGTGGATGGCGCAGGGCATGCGGGCGGTGTTCCTGCCGGAGTCCTTTGAAGCCATCGAGCCCGGCGGGGCGTGGAACCTGGACCAGGTGGCGCTGGTCATGGGCCTGTGGCTGGTGGTGGGATTGATCCTGTGCCGCATGACCTTCCGCTGGATCCGCAAGGACACCTGACCTTCCGGGCGGTTCCCGGCTTCCGGACGGTGCCCGGGGCAGCCGCCGCGGCCAGTAGGCTGGTTCCATGGCCACCGACGCAATATCCCCGCTCCTGACCGTCGACGGCTGGGAACTTTTGTCCTCCCTTGGCCCGTACTCCGATGCCGGCTCGCTCAAGCTCAACGAGACCCTGCGGAAGGCCGGCCACTCCCCCGAACTCGTCGCCGCGGCCCTCACGCAATCCCGGCTCCGGGCCAGGGCGGAAGCCAAGTTTGGCGAGTTTGCCAGCCAGATGCTGTTCACCCAGGCCGGGCTGGAACAGGCGACCCGGCTGGGCATCGCCGCCCTCCACGCGCAGCGGTTTACGACGGCGGGAATCACCTCCGTGGCCGACCTTGGCTGCGGCATCGGGGCGGACTCCCTGGCCATGGCCAGCCTGGACATCCACGTCACGGCCGTGGAAATGGACGAGCTCACCGCCGCCTGCGCCACGGTGAACCTCATGCCGTTCCCGCAGGCCACGGTGGTGTGCGCCCAGGCGGAGGAGGTGGACCTGGCCGGCGTCGGCGGCATCTGGCTGGACCCGGCCCGCCGCACCACCAGCACCTCCGGCACCACCCGCCTTTTTGACCCGGAGGCCTTCTCCCCCCCGCTGTCCTTCGTGGAAAAGCTGGCCGATTCGGGCAGGGCCGTGGGCGTGAAGATGGGCCCCGGCATCCCGCACGACGCCGTGCCGGCCACCGCGGAAGCCCAATGGGTTTCCGTCAACGGCGACGTCGTGGAGGCCGGCCTGTACTTCAACGCGCTCGCGCGCCCCGGCGTGCGCCGCGCCGCGCTGGTCATCGGCCCGCACGGGACCGCGGAGCTGACCAGCGGCGCGGGCTACGACCCGGCCGCCCAGGACGTGGAGACCGGCCCCGTCTCCGGATACCTCTACGAGCCCGACGGCGCCGTGATCCGTGCCGGGCTGGTGGCCGAGCTGGCCCGCGCCATCGGCGCCCACCTGCTGGACCCGCACATCGCCTACCTGTGCGCGGATGAACCCGTCGAGACGCCCTTCGCCCGCGCCTACAAGGTGCTGGAGGTCAGGCCGTTCAACGTCAAGGCGCTCAAAAGCTGGGTCAAGGCGAACCGGATCGGCGTCCTGGACATCAAGAAGCGCGGCGTGTCCACCACGCCCGAGGAGCTGCGCCGGCAGCTGCTGACGGGCTCCGGGAAGGGTCCCAACAAGGCGACCCTAATCCTCACCAGGATCGGCGAGGAGAGGGTCGCGGTCGTGGTTGAGCCGTTTGGCCCGGTGGACGCCCCCCGCTCGCTCTAGCCGGTTCCCGCCCCACGCACAGACGCTCCCGCAGATCCGGGGCGTTACTGCCAGACGCTCCTTCAGATCCGGGGCGTTATTGCCAGACGCTCCTTCATCCTGGTGCAGGAGCGTTGCTCGAAAAGCCCCCGGACGTGCAGGAGCGTCTCTTGATGGGACAGGCCGCGGCGGCGCCGGGCGTGGGACTACTGCCGCGAGAAGGCTGACGCCTCCCGGACCAGCTCGGGGCTGGGCCGCACGCCGGTGTAGAGCACAAACTGCTCCTCAGCCTGGATCGCGATGACTTCCGCGCCGGTGATGACCCGCTTGCCGGCGGCCCGCGCCGCCTTGACCAGGGGCGTTTCCGAGGGAAGGGCGACGACGTCAAACACCACCTGCGAGGCCGCCACCTGGGCGTCGTTGAAGGACTGGACGCCCTCATCCGGCCCGGACATCCCCAGCGGCGTGACGTTGATGAGCAGCTGCGCCGTGGCCCCGTCCGCTTCCGGCAGCCAGGCGAAACTGTAGAGGCCGGCGAGCGCGCGGCCCGCTTCCTCGTTGCGGGCCACAATCGTGACGTCCGACAGCCCGGCGTCGCGCACGGCGGCCGCCACGGCCTTGGCCATACCGCCGGAGCCGCGCAGCAGGACGGAGGTGTCGGTGGGGATTTTGTGGGCGGCGAGCAGCCGGGCGATGGCCAGGTAGTCGGTGTTGTACGCGGTGAGAATGCCGCCGTCGTTCACGATCGTGTTGACGGAGTCGATGGCCGCGGCGGAGGCATCCATGGCGTCAACCATGGCAATCACGTCCTCCTTGTACGGCATGGACACGGCCGCGCCGCGAATCCCCAGCCCGCGGATGCCTGCCACGGCTTGGGCCAGGTCCGCCGGCGCGAAGGCCTTGTAGACGTAGTTCAGGCCCAGCGCGTCATAGAGGTAGTTATGGAATCGCGTGCCGATGTTGCTGGGCCGCGCGGCCAGGGAAATGCACAACGTCATGTCTTTATTCAGAATAGGCACACACCCATTGTGCCTGCATACCTGAACTACAATCAGAATGCAGCCGGCACCCTTGCCGCATTGCAACACAATTCCACCAATGCCAAGGGGGCGTCCCTAGTGAAGATTGATTTCGCTAAATCTGAGCAGTCCACTCTGGGCTTGGAGTGGGAAATCGCGCTGGTTGACCCGAAAACCGGCGAATTGGCCGCCCGCGCCGATGAAATGTTTGCGAACATCTCCGCGGCCCATCCGGACGCCATGGCCGGCGGCGAGCACCCGCACATCAAGGGCGAGATGCTCCAAAACACCGTGGAGTTGGTCACAGGGGTCAGCCACACCGTGGCGGAGGGCCTGGCGGACCTGCGCGGCAACCTGACCGTCCTCCGGGAGGCCGCCGGACCCTTGGGACTGGAACTGCTCAGCGCCGGCACCCACCCGTTCAGCAACCCGCGCACCCAGGCTGTCACCGACAAGGAACGGTACGCCAAGCTCGTTGACCGCACCCAGTGGTGGGGGAGCCAGATGCTCATCTACGGCGTGCACGTCCATGTCGGCCTGGACCATGTCTCCAAGGCCATGCCCGTCCTGGACGGGCTGGTCAACTACTTCCCCCACTTCCAGGCGCTCTCGGCGTCGTCCCCGTTCTGGAATGGCGAAGACACCGGCTACGCCTCGCAGCGTGCCCTGATGTTCCAGCAGCTGCCCACGGCGGGCCTGCCGTTCCAGTTCCCGGACTGGGCCGCGTACGAATCCTATGTGCAGGACATGTTTACCACGGGCGTCATTGACGCGGCCAATGAAATCCGCTGGGACATCCGCCCCGTGGCGAACCTGGGCACCATTGAGATGCGGATCTGCGACGGCATGTCCACGCTGGCGGAGATTGGCTCCATTGCCGCACTCACCCAGTGCCTCGTGGAGGACTTCTCCACAACCCTGGACGACGGCGGCACCATCCCCACCATGCCGCCGTGGCACGTGCAGGAAAACAAGTGGCGCGCCGCCCGCTACGGCATGGACGCCATCATCATCCTGGACGCCGCCGGCAAGGAACAGCTGGTCACCGACCACACGCTCGAACTGCTGAACAAGCTCGAACCCGTCGCCGCCCGCCTCGGCTGCGCCAAGGAACTGGCCGGCGTCGAGGACATCATCACCGGCGGCGCCGGCTACCAGCGCCAGCGCCGCGTCGCGGCAGCGCACCAGGGCGACCTGCGCGCCGTCGTGCGTGAACTGGTGGCGGAGATGGCAGGGAACTGACGCTCCCTCGTTGAGGTTCGAGATCACGACGCCCCAGGCGGAGCGCAGCGGTGATTATCTCGAACCTCAACGAGCGGAGGGGTGGTGGTCTCGAACGCGCGGCGGCAGCCGGCATTGAGGCCGTTGACGCCCCCTACTCCGGCAGGACAAGCAACTCAAGGTAGTCGCGCAGGCACCCCGCCATGTCGATGCGCTCCGGCGCCATGAGCCACTGCGTCTGGATGCCGTCCCACAGGGCAATCAGGCTGGCTGCGGCACGCTCGGGGTCAACGCCCGAGCGCAGCCGGCCCTCCGCCGCGAGCGCCGAAAACGCCCGCACGTAGCTGCGGCGCAGCCGTTCATAGCGCTCCGTGAAGTACTCCAGCCCGGGGTGGTTGTCCGTGACGGATTCGGCGCACAGCACCGTGTAGAGCTCGATGACGCCCGGCACCGTCTCGTTGAAGCGCGCCTGCCGCACCACGGCGTCGACCAGGGTTTCCTCCGGGTCGCCCGGGTTGCCGTCGCCGGTGACGGAATCCCGCCAGTGCAGCACTGCCAGCAGCAAATCACTTTTCGACGGGAAATAGTGCAGCAGGCTGGTCTGGCTCATCCCCACCCTGTCCGCCACGTCCTGCAGCGAGCCGCCGCGGTACCCGTGGGCGGCAAAGACCTCGTAGGCGGCTTGGACGATGCTCCCGCGGCGTTGTTTGGACTTCGCGTAGGGTCCGCGCTTTGCCGGCCGCTGCGCTGATGAGGTGGTCATGGCATGCCAGCTTAGACCACGCGCCCGATCCATCGTCGTCAAATTCGAGTACCCGCTCAAATTTTGTGGTAGCTTCTTGTCCATTCCACAACCGGCGGAGTCCTGCCCTCCAACATTCCGCCCGCCATTGCCATTATCGTGCCGCAGCGCTGTTGGCGCGGCGGCCCCAGACGAAGGATCAGCCACGTGATGACATCGCCCCGCTCACTTCCGGCCACCGGTTCCCCCCTCGGCGGGAGCTACGTCACGGACCGCGGCCCGGGTACCGGGCGCCGCGTCCCGGCGCGCTCCTGGCTCCACAGCGACGCCCCCTCCCTCTCGCTCAACGGGGACTGGCGCTTCCGCCTGCTGCCCGGCGTCCCCGGCACCCCGGACGGCCCCGCCCTTCCCGACGGCGAGGACGTGGAAGGCGTCGCCGCGGAGTCCTTCGACGACGCCGGCTGGGACACCCTGCCCGTCCCCTCTCACTGGGTGCTGCAAGAAGACGGGAAATACGGCCGCCCCCTTTACACCAACGTCCAATACCCGTTCCCGACCGACCCGCCCCACGTGCCCGACGCCAACCCCACGGGCGACTACCGGCGCCATTTTGACGTCCCCGCCGCCTGGCTTGAAAGTACGACGGCGGCGCTCACCCTGCGCTTTGACGGCGTCGAGTCGCGCTACAAGGTGTGGGTGAACGGAACCGAGATCGGCGTGGGCTCCGGCAGCCGCCTGGCCCAGGAATTTGACGTCACGGCCGCCCTGCGGGCCGGGTCCAACCTGCTGGTGGTGCGCGTGCACCAGTGGTCCGCCGCCAGCTACCTGGAGGACCAGGACCAGTGGTGGCTGCCGGGCATCTTCCGCGACGTCACGTTGCAGGCCCGCCCGGCCGGCGGCATCACCGACGCCTGGCTGCGCACCGGCTGGACCGCCGGAGCGCAAAGGTCCGCCACGGGCACGGGCACCATCGACCCGGAGATCACCGCCCCCGCGGATGCCTTCCCGGTGACGCTTGAGGTGCCCGGGCTGGGAGTGTCGGTCCGCTGGGACTCCCCGTCCGACGTCGTGCCCCTGGCCCTCGACGGCGTGGAACCGTGGTCCGCGGAGGTCCCCCGGCTCTACGACGCCACCGTGTCCAGCGCGGCGGAAACCATTTCGCTGCGCCTGGGCTTCCGCACGGTGGAGATCGTGGGCGACCGCTTCCTGGTCAACGGCCGGCGGGTGGTGTTCCACGGCGTCAACCGGCACGAGACCCATCCGGACCGCGGCCGCGTCTTTGACGACGCGGACGCCCGGGCGGACCTGGCACTGATGAAGCGGTTCAACGTCAACGCCATCCGCACCAGCCACTACCCGCCGCACCCGCGGCTGCTGGACCTGGCCGACGAATTGGGGTTCTGGGTCATCCTGGAGTGTGACCTCGAGACCCACGGCTTCGAATCCGGCGGCTGGGTGGACAACCCCAGCGACGACCCCGCCTGGCGCGACGCCTATCTGGACCGGATCGAGCGCACGGTGGAACGGGACAAGAACCACCCGTCCATCATCATGTGGTCGCTGGGCAACGAGTCCGGCACCGGCGCCAACCTGGCCGCCATGTCCGCCTGGGTCCATGCTCGCGACACCGGCCGGCCGGTTCATTACGAAGGCGACTACACCGGCGCCTACACCGACGTGTACTCGCGCATGTACTCCTCCATTCCCGAAACCGACGCGATTGGCCGGGACGATTCCCGCGCCCTGCTGCTGGGCTGTTCCGCCGCCGAATCGGCCCGGCAGCGCACCAAGCCGTTCGTCCTGTGCGAATACGTCCACGCCATGGGCAACGGCCCGGGCGCCATCGACCAGTACGAGGACCTGGTGGACAAATACCGGCGCCTGCACGGCGGATTCGTCTGGGAGTGGCGGGACCACGGCATCCGCACGACGACGGCGGACGGCACCGAATTCTTCGCCTACGGGGGCGACTTTGGCGAGGTGGTCCACGACTCCAACTTCGTCATGGACGGCATGGTCCTCTCCGATTCCACCCCCACGCCCGGATTGTACGAATACAAGCAGGTCGTCTCCCCCCTCCGCCTCGCCCTCACGCAGGACGACGGCGGCGCGCCCCGCCTGGCTTTCGCCAACCTGCGGCACACGGCCGACGCGTCCGACGTCGTGCTGCGTTGGCGTGTGGAGCACGACGGCGCGGAAACGGCGGCGGGCGAGGTGGACGCCGCCGCCCCTGGGGGCGCACCGCTCGCGGCCGGCGATTCCACGGACATTTCGCTTCCGCCCGTGGCGGCAGCCAGGCACGGCGAAACCTGGCTGACCGTGGAGGCGGTGCTCCGCGAGGCCACCGCGTGGGGGCCGGCCGGCCACGTGCTGTCCGCAACACAGCTGGACTGTTCGGCGCCCCGCACCCCGGCCAGGCCCCCGCGTCCCGCCGTCCAGCCGGCGGGTCCGGCAGCGGGCGCCCTCACGCTGGGCCCGGCCCGGTTCGACGCCGGCCGCCTGGTTTCACTGGCCGGCTCGCCCGTGGACGGTCCCCGGCTTGAGCTCTGGCGGGCGCCGACAGACAACGACGAGGGGGCGGGCTTCGGTTCGTATGACCTCGCCGACCCCTGGCTGAACAGCGGCAGGGGCGTGCCGGCGCCGTCGTCCGCGAGCGGATGGCGCGCCGCGGGACTCGACCGGCTGACCGGCCGCGTCGAAGACGTTGCCTCGCTGGACGGGGGCCTGCGCGTGCGCACACGTTACGCGGCCGCCAACAGCCGCAACACCGTGGCCGTGGAGGAAAACTGGCAGCTGGCCGACGACGAACTGTGGCTGCGGATCGACATCACGCCGAGCTCCGGCTGGGACATGGTGTGGCCGCGCATCGGCGTCCGCCTGGACCTGCCCGTTTCGGTGGACGGGGCCTCCTGGTTTGGCGCCGGGCCCCGGGAGTCCTACCCGGACAGCATGCATGCGGCGCTGGTGGGGCGCCACGCCGAAACGCTGGACGGGCTGGGCGTGCCTTACGCCCGGCCGCAGGAAAGCGGGCACCGGAGAGGCCTGCGATCCCTGGAGCTGTCCCGGGACGGCGCGCCGTGGCTGCGCATCGACGCCGAACCGGACGCGGCGGGGCGGCGGCCGGGATTCACCCTCGCCCGCCACACGGCCCAGCAGGTGGCCGGTGCGGCGCATCCGCACGAGCTGCCGGCACCACGCCACAGCCACCTGTACCTGGATGCGGCCCAGCACGGCCTGGGCTCGCGCGCGTGCGGGCCGGATGTCTGGCCGGACTTCGCGCTGCGCCCCGAGGCCCGGACGCTGGTGTTCAAGATCACCGCAGCCTGACGCCGCCGGACCCCTTTCGAGGGCAAATCTTAGGAAATTCTTAGATCCCGTGCGGGACAGTGGAGGAAAGGCCCCTTGGGCCGCCTCCCTGTCCGCGCACGAATCGGAGAAACACTTGCCGCACCCCGTTCCAGCCCACGAGTACCGCCACGGCCATCCGGCCAGCTCCTCCGGCCGCACGTCGCTGCCACAGCAGACCCGCCTGGCCATGCTTCCGCAGCTCCGGCTATGGGGCGTGTGGGTGGCGCTGCTGTCCGCGGCCGTGCTGACCCTGGGAT
The DNA here is from genome assembly GCF_003268655.1 of Arthrobacter dokdonellae. Classification (NCBI taxonomy): domain Bacteria; kingdom Bacillati; phylum Actinomycetota; class Actinomycetes; order Micrococcales; family Micrococcaceae; genus Arthrobacter; species Arthrobacter dokdonensis. The sequence goes on from NZ_CP029642.1 coordinate 4,227,537, forward strand.
TTGTCGCCACCGACATGCGCGGATTCAGCACCAACGAGTTCACCGTCGACCAGGAGCTCAGCCGCAACCACGACGGCTTCCTGACCGCCGTGGCCATGACCCTGAACTACCTGTTTTCCCCGGCCGGAGGAATCGCCATCATCGCCCTGTGCGCGCTGTTCCTGCTGGTGGTGCGCAAATCCCCCGTGAACGCCATCGCCTTTGGCGGCACGGCCGCCGCCGGCTACCTGTCCAGCCAGTTCTTCAAGGTGATCGTTGAGCGCCAGCGCCCCAACCCGGCCCTCCTCTTTGACCCCTTGGCACCGGAAACCGGCTCCAACAGCTTTCCCAGCGGCCACGTGGCCCTGGCCGTCGGACTGGCCTGGGCGTTCTGGTTCCTGGCGCGGAACACCCGCTGGTCCCGGCTGTCGGTCATCCTGGGCATCCTGGTGCCCGTGGTTGTGGCATTGTCGCGGCTTTACGTCGGCGTCCACTACCCCAGCGACGTCATTGGATCCTTCCTGGCCTCCACGGCCGCGGTGATCCTCTTCGTCGGCGTCTGGAACCGGTTCCAGGGGAGCATCCTGCCGCGCATACCCCTCCTGGACCGCTTCGGCCCGGTCTGCCCCGACGCTGTCCCCGCAGCCCACTCCTGAGGAGGAGCGCACCATGCACATGCTTGCCGCCACACTTCCTGCCGTTGCCCCCGCCGGGCTGACCTCCGTCCTTGACCCGTCCGCGCTCCTGCAGGGCCTCGGACCGGCCACGCTCGCCGTGGTTGCCGTGCTCGTCTTCATTGAATCCGGCGTCCTGTTCCCGTTCCTGCCCGGGGACTCCCTGCTGTTCACGGCCGGGCTGCTGCACCAGCAGCTGAACCTGGCCCTGCCCGTGCTGATCGGCGTCGTTGCCCTGGCCGCGATCGCCGGCGACCAGGTGGGCTACCTCATCGGGCGCAAGTTCGGCCGCCGCTGGTTCAAGGACGACGCCCGGGTCCTGAAGACCAAATACCTCGTCGAGACCGAGGAGTTCTTCGCCAAGCACGGAGGCTGGGCCATCGTGCTGGCCAGGTTCGTTCCCGTCGTGCGCACCTATGCGCCGCTGGTGGCCGGCACCGCCAACTACAACCACAAAAAGTTCACCCTGTGGAACGTGAGCGGGGCACTTGGCTGGGCCACCGCCGTCGTCCTTCTTGGCACCTGGCTGGGACATTTTGAGGTGATCGCCAAGAACATCGACCTCATCGCGGTCCTCATGGTGCTTGTGTCCATCATTCCCGGCATCATCAGCGTGCTGCGCTCGCGCCGGGCGGCACGCCACGCGGTCACCGCCTCAGAGACCCCCACATCCGAGACCGTTGCGGGCGACAATGGAAGGCATGCACACCAATGAGCGCCCCCGCCTCCTGCTCGTGGAGGACGATCCCGTCCTGGGACCGCTGACCGCACAGCTGCTGGCCGGCGACTACGACGTTGAGCTGGCCGCGGACGGGCAGGCCGGGCTGCACCTGGGCCTGACCCGGGAATGGGCCGTCATGGTGGTCGACCGCGGGCTGCCAGCCATGGACGGCGCCGAACTCATCAGGGCCCTGCGCCGCGCGGGAAAGGCCACGCCGGCCCTGATCCTGACCGCCCTGGGCAGCACCGCCGAGAAAATTGAGGGGCTCGACGCCGGCGCCAACGACTACATGACCAAGCCGTTCGACGCCGGCGAGCTGCGCGCACGGCTGCGGGCCATCACGCGCCGCTTTGATCCGGCGCCGGCCGCGCTGGCCATTGGCGACTGGACGCTGGATCCGGCGGGGCGGCGGCTGCGTTCCCTGTACGGCGCCCATGTCGAGCTCACAGCCAAGGAAACCGAACTCCTGGCCATGCTCGCCGGCGAACCGGGCCGCGTCTTCACCCGCCCGGAACTCATGGAGGCGCTGTTCCACCCCCAGGACTCGCCCGGGGTCATCGACACCTACGTGCACTACCTGCGCAAGAAGGTGTCCAAGTCCGTGATCCGCACCGTGCACGGCGCCGGCTACCAGATCGGCGATGCCTCATGATCGCCCGCCCCGGCATACCTGCCGGGAAGCGGCCCGACGCCGGGAAGCGGCCCGACGCCGGGAAGCGGCCCGACGAATTGCAGCTGCGCCGGGCCGCCATCACGGTGGGCCTGCGCATCGCCGTGGCCTGTTCCGTCATGGTGGTCGCGGTCATTGTTGCCGCGGCCATCTACATGCTCTATCTCTCCCGCCATCCGGACTTGTCCGCCCAGGACCCCCATTCGGCCCGGGTGTATGTGGAGTCGAACGACATGCTCAAGGCCATGGCCATTGCCGGTCTGGCCGGAATCCTGGCCGCCGGGGCCATCGGCTGGCTCAGCGCGCGCAGCGCCATCCGGCCGCTGGGCCGGGCCTTGGAACTTCAGCGCCGGTTTGTCCAGGATGCCAGCCATGAGCTGCGCACCCCCCTGGCGATTCTGGACGCCCGGGTCCAGCTGGCGCAGCACAAGGTGGACGACGGCTCCGAGGCGGCGGGGCTGCTGGCCCAGGTCCGCCGCGACACCGCCGGCCTGACCGCGACTGTCCAGGAACTGCTGCTGGCGGCTACGGGTGATCCCGCCTCCCCCGATGCCGAGCCCGTGGACGTCGGCTCCGTGGTGGCGGAGGTCACGGCCGATCTCCAGGACATGGCCGCCACGCACGGCGTCCGGCTGGTGTTCACGGACAACGGCAGCCCCCGCGTGCGCATCCACCCCAACAGCCTGCGCCGCGCCGTTCTCGGGCTGGTGGACAATGCCCTGGTCCACACCCCTGAAGGCGGCCGGATCACGGTCACGGTCGCCACCGAGGGGCGCGGGGCCGCCGTCACCGTGGCGGATACCGGTTCCGGCATTTCCGGGATCGACCAGGACCGCGTCTTCGACAGGTTCGCCCGCACCGCCGAGCCGTCCCCCGGCAGCCGGCGCAGCTACGGCCTGGGCCTGGCACTGGTCCGCGAGATCGCGGTGGCCGCCGGCGGGCGGGTCGAAATCAGCGCCACGGGACCGCACGGCACCACCATGGAGCTGGCCTTCCCCGCTGCCGGGTAGCGGCACCGCGGGTGGCCGCGGCATTTGTTCACCCATGGCGCTACTGTCGGTGGGAGTACCTCCGCGATGAACTGAAAGGCCGCCGTCGATGAGCAGCAATCCACCACTGGCCCGCCGCCTGGGCACGGGCGACGCCGTAGTCATCGGGCTGGGATCGATGATGGGTGCCGGCGTGTTTGCGGCGTTTTCCCCGGCGGCCCAGGCGGCAGGCTCCGGTCTGCTGATTGGGCTGGCATGTGCCGGGGTCGTGGCCTACTGCAATGCAACGTCCTCGGCGCAGCTGGCCGCCGCCTACCCCACCTCCGGGGGGACGAACATTTACGGGCGGAAACAGCTGGGGCCATGGCCGGGATTCGTGGCGGGTTGGGGATTCGTCGTGGGCAAGACGGCCAGCAGCGCCGCCATGGCCATGACCTTTGCCGCCTATGCGGCGCCGCCCGGCTGGGAGCGCCCGGTGGCGGTTGCCGCCGTCGTGCTCCTGACGGCCGTCAACTACCGTGGCGTGACGCGCACGGCCGCGCTGGCCCGCATGATTGTCACGGCCGTCCTCATGGCGCTGGCAGTGTCCGTGGCCGCGGTGTGGGCGGGCGGACCGGCCGGCGGGACGGTGGGACTGTGGGGCGCCGGGGTCCTCGCGCACGGCTGGTACGGCATCCTGCAGTCGGCCGGCCTGCTGTTCTTCGCCTTCGCCGGCTACGCGCGCATCGCCACGCTGGGCGAGGAGGTCAAGGACCCGCGCCGGACCATCCCGCGGGCCATTCTCGCGGCCCTGGCGATCGCCGCGGTGGTCTATGCGGCGGTCGCCGTCACCGTCCTGGCCGCCCTGGGGCCCGACGCCGTTGCTGCCACCCCCGCGCCCCTCGCCGAGGCGGTGGCCGCCGGCGCGTGGTCCTGGGCCGTTCCGGTGGTGCGGGTGGGTGCCGCCCTGGCATCGCTGGGCGCGCTGCTGGCCCTCGTGGCGGGGCTGGGCAGGACGTCGCTGGCCATGGCCCGCGAAGGCGATCTCCCCCAGTGGCTTGCCGCGGTCCACCCCAGGTTCCAGGTCCCGCACCGGGCGGAACTGGCCCTGGGCGCCGTGGTTTGCGTGATCATAGCCTTCGCCGACCTCCGCGGGGCCATCGGTTTTTCCTCCTTCGGCGTGTTGCTCTACTACCTCGTGGCGAACGTTTCCGCATTAACCCAGCACGGCGCGGACCGCCGCTACCCCCGGTTCCTGCAGGTCCTGGGCGCGGCCGCCTGCGCGGTACTGGTGGCCACACTGCCGCTGGAGGCCGTGCTCGCGGGACTGGCGATGTTCGCCGTGGGCATCGGCTACCGGGCGGCCAGGCTGCGCCGCGCAGGCCGCGGGCAGCGTCCACGAGCGGGCGCTTAGGGGCAATTTTGTGCGGCAACACCGCCGTTAAGTGCCCGTTCGCGCTAGAGGCTGATGCTGCTCACGGGCATGGAGGAGTCCGGCGCGAAGGCGAGGTCGCTGGGGGCCACGCCATTCATGACGAGCTGCGCGCCGAGGGCGGCCACCATGGCCCCGTTGTCCGTGCACAGCGACGTCCTGGGCACCAGCAGCGTGATGCCCGCGGCAGCGCACCGCTGCTGCGCCAGTTCCCGAAGGCGGGAATTGGCGGCCACGCCCCCGCCCAGCAGCAGCGTGGTGATGCCGTTTTCCCGGCACGCCAGCACCGCCTTGGCCGTGATGACGTCCAGCACCGCTTCCTGGAACGACGCCGCAACATCGGCCACGGGGATCTGCTCTCCGCGGGCCTCGTACCCCTCGACGCAGCGGGCCACCGCGGTTTTCAGGCCGGAAAAGGAAAAGTCGTAGCGGTGGGGTCCGGGCGCGTCGGCCGTGCCCATATACTTGGGCACGGTCAGCCCCCGCGGGAAGCGGATGGCCTTCGCGTCGCCTTCCCTGGCAAGCCTGTCGATGGCGGGACCGCCCGGGTAGCTCAGGCCCAACAGCCGGGCGACCTTGTCGAAAGCCTCCCCGGCGGCGTCGTCGATGGTGGCGCCCAACAGTTCCACGTCCGCGGCGATGCTGCGCACCCGCAGGATTTCGGTGTGGCCGCCGGACACCAGCAGTGCGCCCAGGTTTGCGGGCAGCCGCCCGGCCGCGGCGGTGGCGGCGATGGATTCGTCCAGCAGTCCCACCCCCACGTGCGCCACCAGATGGTTGACGGCGTAGAGCGGCTTGCCGGTGGCCAGCGCCAGCGCCTTGGCGGCACTCACGCCCACCATCAAGGCGCCGGCCAGCCCGGGCCCGCTGGTCACCGCAATCGCATCGATGTCGTCCAGAGCCACGCCGGCATCGGCGAGCGCCTGTTCCAGTGTGGGCACAAACGCATCCAGGTGCGCCCTGGAGGCAATTTCGGGGATGACCCCGCCAAAACGCACATGCTCCTCCATGGACGAGGACACCGTGTTGGTCAGCAGCTCGGTGCCGCGGACCAGCCCCACCCCGGTTTCGTCGCAGGACGATTCGATCCCCAGGATCAACGGATTGGACTGGTTCATGAGGGATCCTTCGTACCGGTGGTCGTTATGCCGGCCGTTTCGGTGCCGTCGGCGCCGGCGAGGGACAGGCGCATGACCAGCCCGTCGGAGCCGTCCCGGTAGTAGCGCCGGCGCGTGTGGATGTGTTCAAAGCCAAAGCGCCGGTAGAGTTCCTGCGCGCGCGGGTTGGTGGAGCTGACCTCCAGCATCACGTCGCGGGCCCCCCGCTGCCGCGCCTCCTCGATGAGCTCCACCAACATGGCCCGGGCAATGCCGCGGCCCTCGAATTCGGGCAGGACTCCGATGGTCTGGATGTCGCCGACGGGCGGCACGCACATCAGCCCTGCGTAGCCCACAGTCCTTGCCGGCCCGGCGGTGCCGTCACTTGAGGTGGTGGCCACCTCGGCGACGATGTACCGCCGGGTCTTGGGTGCCGCCAGTTCGTCCACGAACAGCTGACGGGGCCAGCAGTCCACACCGAACAGCTGGGCATCCAATGCCGTAATGACGTCGACGTCGTGCGCCACCATGTCCCGCAGCGTCGCCTGCGGAAGGGGGGCCCGGGCGTCGTTCACGTCCGCGCCCTTCACAGCAGGGCCCGCTTCCTGGGGCCGGGCACCCTGGCGTCGGACTCCCGCAGGTACAGCGGCGCGGTGTCCGGCAGTTCCATGCCCTGCCGGAGCCTGCGGGCCGCCATGTGGCCCAGCGACGCGGCGGCGGGCTGCAGGCCGGCCGTGGCGGGGTTCATCATGCAGCCGTTCGCCACAAGTTCGGCGGCATACAGTCCGGCGCCCGCGCCGTGCACGGGAACGTCCCGGATTGCATCGGCCGGCCCGACCACCGGACCGTCCAGTGGTTCGCCGGCGGCCGAGTACCGCGCCCAGTACACTTCCTTGCGCCGGGCGTCCGTGGCCACCACAAAGCCGTCGTCCGGCAAGGTTGTCGGGGCCTGCCGCAGCGACAGCACGTCCCAGGCCAGTGCCTCCAGGCTCATGAGCCCGTGCAGCGGCACCCTCCACGTGAAAGCAAGCGTGCGCGCCATGGCGATGCCGGAGCGCAGCCCGGTGAAGGGGCCCGGCCCCACGCCGACCACGATCGCGTCCAGCGCGGGCCCCTCCGTGAGGGGATCGGCGAACAGCGACCGGACGCCGGGGGCCAGCACCTCGGCGTGGCTGCGGGTGTCGGCGGTGGCAAATTCGGTCTCGACGCGGGCTGGTGCGGAGGCATCGGCCGCATCAAAGGAGAGCAGGGCGGCGCTGGCCACGGCGGAGGTGTCAATGGTGAGGATTCGCACGCGTCCAGCCTATTCCACGTCGCCTTTGGAGGATTCGGCCATCCCTTTGGTGCCGCCGGCGCCATAGACAGCCCTGGCGTCATTGGACGCGCCGGCGAGCGCGCTGAAGTCGACACCGTCCCACCGCGGACCGACGGCGCGCAGGCGCAGGGTGCGGGGCTCGTCCGCGTCGTCTTCGTCGATGCTGCCGTCAGCTCCCATGCCCCCTGGGACGTCGTCGCGACCGCCGTCGTCGGCTCTTGGGCTGGCGGCTCCCGTGGCCCGGTCCAGCTCGATCTCCAGCCAGCTTGCGGAGAGGTGCTCCACGCGGCCGGTCCCCCACTCCACCACGGTGACCGCGGAATCCATGGTGTTTTCCAGGTCGATGTCGTCAATTTCCGCTTCGGAGCCCAGCCGGTAGGCGTCCACGTGGACGAGGTCGGGGCCGCCGGGGCGGGGGCCGTCGGGCAGGTTCGGGTGGATGCGGACCAGCACGAATGTTGGCGAGATGATGCCGTCGCGCACGCCAAGGCTGCGGCCCAGGCCCTGCGTGAACGTGGTCTTGCCGGCGCCGAGCCCGCCGCTGAGGATGACCAGGTCCCCGGCCTCGAGCATGCGGGCGAGGTTTCCGGCAAGACGCTGGGTCCCTTCGGCGGTCGCGGTGGAAAACTTCCAGTCCATCAGGCGCCGCCCACATACGTCCGCGGTACGCGCTGGCTGATTCGCGTCACCACCTCATAGTTGACCGTCCGCGCCGCTTCGGCCCACTGCTCAACCAGGGGGCCGCCGTCGGTCCCGTCGCCAAAGAGGACCGCAATGGCGCCGAGGGCCGAACCGGGAACCGCCGCCCCGCTAAAACCGCTGCGCGCGTCGGGGCCCAGGTCAATGACCATCTGGTCCATGGCGATCCGCCCCACTACGGGGTAGGTCACGCCGTTGACCCGGACAGGGCCGCCGCTGGCGATGCGCGGGATCCCGTCGGCGTAGCCCAGCGGGATCAGTCCCAGCGTGGTGGGATGGTCGGTGACGAAGTTCAGTCCGTAGGAGACGCCCTGTCCGGCGGGCACGTCCTTGCACAGGGCCACACGGGTCCGCAGTGTCATGGCGGGGACCAGGCCAAGCTGGGCGGACGTGCGGTCTTCAAATGGGGAGAGTCCGTAGATGCCCAGGCCGGTGCGGACCATGTCGAAGTGCGTGTCCGGCCGCGACAGCGTGGCAGGCGTGTTGGCGAGGTGGCGCACCTCCAGGTCGGCGCCGGCGTCCTCGGCAACGGCCACTGCCTCGCGAAAAACCTGGAGCTGCGCGTCCGTCTCGGGACGGTGGGGCTCGTCGGCGACGGCCAAGTGGCTGAAGACGCCCACCACCCGCAGGAGGCCCTCGTCCTGGTAGGCGATCGCCTCCGAAACCAGCGCGTCCCACCCGGCCACCGAGCAGCCGTTGCGGCCCAGGCCCGTGTCGACCTTCAGGTGGACGCGGGCCGGGCGCTCCTCGGCCCGCGCCGCGGCGGCAATGTGCTCCAGTTCCCAGCCGGAGCAGCCCAGGTCAATGTCCGCGGCGACGGCGGCCGCGAAGTCGGTGGAGGGCGTGTGGAGCCAGGCGAGGAGGGGCGCGTCGATTCCGGCGCCACGGAGCGTCAGGGCCTCGCTGACGTGCGCCGTGCCCAGCCAGTGGGCGCCGGCGGCAAGGGCGGTGCGTGCCACCGGCAGCAAGCCGTGGCCGTATGCGTCGGCCTTCACCACGGCCATGAGCTTGGCCGGCGCCGCGATGGAGCGCAGCTGCGCAATGTTGTGGGCGATGGCGGAAAGGTTGATGACGGCTTGCCGCTCCGGGACGTCGTCGCGGACGGACGGAGGCACAACAGTGGGGTTCACACCACCATTTTAGGCCTCTTCCGGCGCTGCCCCCGTCCAGCGGCCGGCACGCCGCCGTCCCGCCGCGGAAGATCGCCGCACTGGCGCAGCCATCATGGGCCGGGAATGGGAAGATGGAGGCAGACAGGTCGAAGGATGAGTAGGAAGGCAATCAGTGCACCAGGTCCGACGCGTCGCCATGCTGTCCCTCCACACCTCACCCCTGGACCAGCCGGGCGGGGGCGATGCCGGCGGCATGAACGTCTACGTCCGCCAGCTGGCGCTGGAGCTTGCGGCAGCGGGCATCCTGGTTGACATTTACACGCGCCGCACGTGCGCCGACCAGCCGGGCACGGTGGCCCTGGCGCCCGCCGTCAACGTCCACCATGTGACCGCCGGACCTTTCGGCAAGGTGTCCAAGGAATCGTTGCCGGAGCTGATCCCCCAGATGGCCGACGCCGTTTCCGCCCACATTGCCTCCCTGGCCGCCCTGCCGTCCATGCCCGCGCGGCAGACACGTGGCCTCGACGCGCCGCGCACGCCCGTTCCGGAGGGGGTGCCCGTCAATGTGGTCCATTCCCATTACTGGGTTTCCGGCATGGCCGGCATCCTCGTGGCCAGGAACCTCGACCTGCCGCTGGTCCACACCATGCACACCATGGCCCGGGTGAAAAACAAGCACCTGCCGCCTGGCCAGCCCGCCGAACCGGGCATCCGGGAGGAGGGCGAACAGCAGATCGTGGCGGCCGCGACGCGGCTCATTGCCAACACCACGGCCGAAGCGGCCGAGCTGGAGGCACACTACGACGGGTGCGAACAGCGCATCGACGTGGTGTCCCCCGGCGTGGACCTGAAAGTGTTCAAGCCGGCGTTCCGCGACCGGTCTCGGCAGCTGCGCGGCATCGGCCCGGACGATTTCCATGTGCTTTTCGCCGGGCGGCTCCAACGCCTGAAGGGGCCCCACGTGCTCGTCAAGGCGGCCAAGCTGCTGCAGGCCGAACGCCCCGACATCCCGCTGCGGATGACGTTCCTCGGCGCGCGCAGCGGCCACGACAGGTACGACCTGGCGCAACTGCTCGCCGACGCCGGGCTGGACGGCACCGCCTCCGTGCTGCCCCCCGTCGCCGCGGGGGAGCTCGCGGACTGGTACCGCAGCGCGGACCTCGTGGCGGTGCCGTCCTCCAGCGAATCGTTCGGCCTGGTGGCCCTCGAGGCGCAGGCATGCGGCACCGCCGTCGTCGCCACGAACGTGGGGGGACTTCCGCGCGCAGTCAGCGACGGCCGGACAGGGCTCCTGGTGGAAGGGCGATCGCCCAGGCTGTGGGCCGAGGCCATCGCCTCCCTGCACGACTTCCCGCAAACCCGCATCGACATGGGGCGGGCCGCCTCCGTCTTCGCCGAATCGTTTGGCTGGGAAAATACGGCCGCCCACACCATGGCCAGCTACGACCTTTCGCTCACCTATCAATACGTGGTACCGCCCGCATGCTGAGCCCCGAACTGCTTTAGGGCTTGCCCGACTGTTGCGGTGTTGGCACTGGCTCGGCGCCTGGTGGCCTGTGGCCTGTGGCCTGTGGCCTGTGGCCTGTGGCCTGTGGCCTGTGGCCTGTTAAATGTGACACCTCAATTCGGAATTGTGTCAATTCTTTTGGAGCCAGTTGACTGGCCCGGGCACAAGGTGAAGACTGTCACCTGGTTCGCACAAAAGATCACATTTATGCTAGATACGGAGCATCACCATGGCCCGATCCTTCCCATCCCTGCGCAGGCCGCTGGCATCGCTGACAGTTGCCGCAGCCCTGTCCCTGACAGCGCTGGCCCCCGTCCAGGCCGCGGAGCCGGCACCGTCCCCGGCCTTCATCGAGACAGGCGTCAGCGACCCGGTCTCGGCCGCGCCGCCCGTCGGCCGCCCGTCGACGGAAAGCTGCACCACCACCCTTGCCCAGGACTTTCCCTCCAACGCGGCCAATGGCAGCCCGCAGAACTTCTCCGGCACCCTGGCCCCGCCGGCCGAATGCGCAGGCCCGTGGTCCAAGGTGATCCTGGACTATACGACGACCGTCAGCGGACGCCAGTTCGACCGCTCCGGAACGCTCCAGATTGGCGGCGTCAACGTATGGTTCGGCACCACCCAGGAGCCCAGCGGCCCGAACACCACCACTTTCCACTTCAGCAAGGACATCACGGACTACACCTCGCTGCTGACCACGCCGCAGACCTTCTCCGGCGGCATTGGCAACTACACGTCCAACGTCTACACCGGCGTGTACAGGCAGACTGTGACGGTCACCTACTACAGGACCAGCAAGGCGTTCCCGGCAGCCCGCACGCCCGACAAGGTCATCGCGGTGCCCATCTCCGACCTGTCCCCCGGCTCCCCGAGCGCCACGGCGACCCTGAAGGGCCTGCCTCGCAACGTTACGCAGGCGCAGCTGCGCCTCACGCTCAAGGGCAACGGCTGCGACGAGCAGTGGTTCACCACGGTTCCCGACCAGGTGGCGGCCCAATTCCCCGGCGCGGGAATGTGCGGACACGGTTCCTACCGTGAGGCGCTGGTCTCCGTCGACGGCACCCGGGCCGGCGCGGTCGGCACCTACCCGCACGTCTACTCCGGCGGCATCGTCCCCACCCTGTGGCGCCCGGTCCTTGCGATCGACACACTTGACCTGCGCCCGGAAAACCTTGACCTGACGCCCTTCGCCGGCCAGCTGGTCGACGGCGGCACCCACACCATCACCGTCTCCATGAACCCGATCGGTGACGGCTGGAACGTCATGGCAAACCTGTTCCTGTTCACCGACCACGGCCAGGCCCAAACCTCCGGTGCGCTGGTCTCGAGCAACGTTGCCGCGGCAGCCACGACGTCGACCGTCATCGACCCTCCTTCCCGGGGCGCGGTCAAATACGCGCAGAAGGCAACCCGCAACGACGTCACCACGGGCTACGTCGACACTTCCGCCGGTCGCGTCTACACCACCGTGGAGAACAGCCGTCAATGGCAGAACGCCGGAACGGCCAGCGACGGCGGCCTGGTGCAGTCCATCTCCCAGACGGACCATATGAAGGCCAACTCAACGTCCCGCATCGGCAACAAGACCATCCGCTCCAGCTCGTTGGACGAGTCCTACCCGATCACGGTTGACGCGTCGTCGGCCAATTACACGAACGACCAGAACTTCTCCCTCACGGCCACCGTGCACATGGGTCAGGAAGTGGACAGCGTGGTGAAGGAAGGCAGCGACAAGACCGCCCGCAACTGGAACTGGACAGTGGACTCCTACGGCATCCTCGGACGCACGGCTGGCGTCACCAGCGAGTCGGACGGCAACTCGACGTCGGACTACTCGGGCAAGGACGATTCCGGCCGCCCTTACCGCCACCACATCGAAACGAACCACGGAAAGGTCCTGGTGGACCGGGCGAATCCCTAGGACCAAGCGCGGCCCGGCACGGGCGGGGGACTCGGCACACGCGCCGCTCCGCCCGGCCGGCCGCAAGTAGGCGTGTCCCCCATCACAAATGATTATCACCCTGTACCGTTTGACAGGTACCCGCAGTGAATTGACAACATTGTCATTTCCGGCGCCATGATAACCGCCCCGGCGAAAAAGCCGGGAGGTTCCTGTCGAAAGGTTCGCATCACTCGTGAAAACTCTGGGGAGAGTCCTGATTTCCAGGCCAGGCTTCAGGAGGGCGGCGGCAATTGCCGCAGGCCTTCCGCTGCTCCTGACCACCGTGGGGGCGCTGCCGGCATCCGCCGGCCCGCTGCCGGCCACGGCATCCACCGTCCAGGCCAAAAACCTGGATCCGCTCAACTACCAGGCCGGACGCTACATTGTGGTCCTGGCCGAAAAGCCCGCCGCAACGTATGACGGCGGCACGGCCGGGCTGGCCCCGACCAAGCCGGCCAAGGGCCACAAGCTTGACGCCAACAAGCCGGAGGTCAAAAAATACCAGGCGCACCTGCGGGGCAAGCAGGCCGCCGTGGCCAAAACGGAAAAGGTCAAGGTCAACCGCGAGTACACGGCGGCGCTGAACGGCTTCTCGGCGGACCTTTCCGCCGACCAGGCACTCAAGCTGGCCAAGGATCCGGATGTCCTGATGGTGGCGCCCGACACCGAAAATGCGCCCGACTACTCGACCACCGATTTCCTGGGGCTGAGCGGGGCGAAAGGCACCTGGAACACCGCCTTCGGCGGGCAGAAGAACGCCGGGAAGGGCGTGGTGGTCGGCGTGATCGACTCCGGGTACACGCCGTCGAGCGCGTTCTTCGCCGGCGACGACGTCAAGCCACTGCGCGGCGAAGCCAAGGTCGGCGTGCCCTACCGCACCCCCGAGGGCAAGATCGCCATGCTGAAGGCCGACGGCGAAACGTTCGTCGGGGAATGCCAGCCGGGTATCGGGACGGGGGCAGCCTTTGACGGCTCCGCCTGCAACTCCAAGGTCCTCAGCGCACGCTACTTCGCCGACGACTTCCTGAAGTACGTGGCACCCGAACACCGGGCGGCACAGGAACTGCTTTCCCCGGTGGACGTGGGCAGCCACGGCACGCACACGGCAAGCACGGCAGCGGGCAACGCCAACGTTCATGCCAACATCGGCGCCAAGGACATGGGCATCACCAGCGGCGTCGCCCCGGCGGCGAAGCTGTCCATCTACAAGATCTGCTGGGAGGACGACGATCCCGACACCGGCGGCTGCTACACCTCGGCGTCCGTGGCCGCGATCGACCAGGCCATCCTGGACGGCGTCGACGTGCTCAACTACTCCATCTCCGGCAGCACGGCCACGACGACGGATCCGGTGGCACTGTCCTTCCTGTCCGCCGCCTCGGCAGGCATTTTTGTTGCCGCCTCGGCCGGCAACTCGGGTCCCACCCCCAGCACGGTCAACCACGGCGCCCCGTGGCTGACCACCGTGGCGGCCACCACCTTCAGCTCCGAGCTGCAGGGAACCGCTGAATTCTCCGACGGAACCAAGTTCCGCGGCGCGAGCATGATGGACCACGAAGTTCCGGCCAGCCATGTTGTTCTGGCCGCCGGCGCTGCCGCGGCCGGAGCAGCCACGCCCGAACTCTGCGGGCCCGGTTCCCTGGACGGCGCCAAGGTCACCGGAAAGGTGGTTGTCTGCGACCGCGGCGTCTTTGACCGCGTTGCCAAGAGCGCCGAGGTCAAGCGCGCCGGCGGCATCGGCATGATCCTGGCCAACATCACGCCCGGGTCCGAGGACCTGGACCTCCACTCGGTGCCCACGGTCCATGTGAACCCGCCGGCCAGCCAGCAGATCAAGGACAAGGTCAAGGCCAACCCGGACATTTTGGTTTCCCTGGTCAACAAGGACACCACCGGCCTGCCCGTTGAGCCGCAGCCGCAAATTGCCGGCTTCTCCTCCCGCGGCCCGCTCACGGCCACGGATTCCGACCTGCTCAAGCCCGACGTCGCCGCGCCCGGCGTGGGCGTGCTCGCCGGCGTTTCCCCCATCGGGTCCGGCGGCGACCAGTTCGGCATGATGTCCGGGACGTCCATGGCGTCCCCGCATGTGGCCGGATTCGGTGCGCTGGTCCTTTCACAGCACCCCACCTGGTCCCCGGCAACGGTCAAGTCGGCGATGATGACCACGGCTACCAACGTGGTCAATGCCGACGGCACCAAGAACACCGATGTCTTCGCCACCGGCGCGGGCCAGGTCGCCGTCGCCAAGGTCCTTGACCCGGGACTGGTCTACGACGCCGGCACCAACGACTACCTGAGGTTCATCCAGGGCACCGGCATGGACCTGGGCATCCCGGGTCTGGGCAGCACCGCCGCCCGTGACATGAACCTTGCCTCGTTTGCGGTAGGCAGCCTGGCCGGCAAGGTCACCGTCACGCGCACCGTCACGGCGCTGACGCCGGGCCTGTACCGTGCCACGGCCAACGTGCCCGGCGTGGACGTCAAGGTCACCCCGTCCGTGCTGAACTTCGCGAAGGCCGGACAGCAGCGCACCTTCAAGGTCACCTTTGAAAACGCCACCGCACCCCTGGGCAAGTTCGCCATGGGCAGCCTGGTGTGGGAAGGTGCCGGCAAGAACGTGGCATCCCCCGTCGCGGTCCGGCCGCTGCCAGTCATCGTGGCCCAGGACACGGCATTCACGTCCAGGGGCGGCAACGGCTCCGGGAAAATCCCGGTGGTCTCGGGCACCAACGCCCCGGTTCCGGTCACCCTCGATGGGCTGTCAAAGGCTGATTCCTCGGCGATCTCGCTCGTTCCCGGACCGCTGGCCGTGACGACGGACAAGTCGAACTTCCTCAAGACCGTCCAGGTTCCGGCCGGGGCCAAGCTGGCGAAGTTCTCCGTCATCTCCTCGGACCCGGCGGCCGACTTCGACATGGTGGTCTTCAACCCTGCCGGATCGTACTACGACGTCCGGACCGGCGCCACGAGTGAGACCCTGTCGCTGGCCAACCCCGCCCCGGGCACCTACACCGTGCTGGCCAACCTTTACTCCAGCACGGGCGCGGCGGCCGTGAAGGCCTCGGTTGACGCGGCCGTGCTCGGCTCCAACACGGGCAACGCCACGGTGACGCCCAACCCGCTGAAGCTGGCCAACGGCAAATCCGGGTCCGTCTCCCTGAACTGGACCGGACTCGAAGCGGGCTCCTACATTGGGCGCGTTTCCTTCGGCTCCGGCACCGAGACCTTTGTTTCGGTCATCGTCTCCCCCGGCGGCACCGCGGTGGCACCGGGCAACGGCAACGGAAGGAACAACCCCAAGAAAAAGGACCAGCCGCTGGTCCTTCCGGACGCGTCGGCCCAGCCCAACCTGAAGATCTAGGCCGGGCACCCGTCCCATCCGTGTCGGAAACCGCACCTCCATCGATCAAAAAGGGTCGATGGAGGTGCGGTTTCTGACACACAGTCCTTTAACGGCGGGCTACGTGGCGCCCGTGCCGCCGGCCACGGCGCCAAACAGCGGCGCGAGAGCCCTCCAGCGGGCGGTCTCACAGCTGTCGGTCCGCTTGAACACGGCCTCCACCGGGCGCCCCTGAAAAACGCCGGCGACCACCGCCACCTGCGGGCCCCCGTAGACATCCATGCACCGCTTCGGCGGACCGGGGATGGGGAAGAAAACGCCGGCGCCAAAGCGTTCCAGCGCCGCCACGGCGGCCGCCAGGTCGGGCACCGTCGATCCCGCCCCGGGCACGCCGTCGTCCACGACCAGGCGGTACATGATCGGTGGGGCCCCCGGGAAGGGCGTCACGGTGATGGACAGGTCCGTCTGGGCGCCGGCAGGCCGCGGGGACGTGGACGGTTCCACGCCGCCGGGCGGGACGGTGTTGGCGGTGGGCGGAGTCATGGAGGGTCCCTCCGACGGCGGGATTGGCTGTAGGGGATTCTGCTGCACGGCCCCCTGCCTTGTGGGACCCTGCGCTGCCGGACCTGTGGGCCCCTGCGCACATGCCGCCAGCCCGGTGAGCAGGACGGCACCAACCACGGCCTGGGCCCAATACCGGACCATTTGCACCGCCTCCCTGCGTTGCAGCCATCCTAGCCGCCCCCGCTAGTGTTGGAGTATATGTTCGCCCAGCGCTGGGTCATTTCCGGCGTCATGAGAGGATCCATCAAATAATGCCTGCCCCCTACCAACACGGCGCCAACTGGTGGCGCCAGGCCGCCGTCTACCAGATCTACCCCCGCAGCTTCTCGGACGCCAACGGCGACGGCATGGGCGACCTGCCCGGCGTCACATCACGCATGGGCTACCTGTCCGCGCTGGGCATCGACGCGATCTGGCTCAGCCCGTTCTACCCCTCCGCGCTGGCCGACGGCGGCTACGACGTCGACGACTACCGCAACGTTGATCCGCGCCTCGGCACCCTGGCCGACTTTGACGCCATGGTCGCCGCCGCACACGATTCCGGCATCCGGGTCATCGTGGATGTGGTGCCCAACCACAGCTCCAACCGGCACGCCTGGTTCCAGGCCGCCCTCGCCTCGGCGCCGGGCTCCCCCGAGCGGGCCCGCTACCACTTTGTCGACGGGCTGGGCGAAAGCGGCGAGCTGCCGCCGTCGGACTGGCCCTCACACTTTGGCGGCGCCGCCTGGACCCGCGTGGTGGAGCAGGCCGGACCGAACGCCGGCCGCCCCGGGCAGTGGTACCTGCACCTGTTCGCCACCGAGCAGCCGGACTTCAACTGGGACCACCCCGAGGTGCGCGAGGACTTCCACACCACGCTGCGCTTCTGGGCGGACCGCGGCGTGGACGGCTTCCGCGTGGACGTGGCCCATGCGCTGGTCAAGGACATGTCCCTGCCTCTGCGGTCCAAGCCGAAACTGGAAATCCTGGTCGACGACGGCACCGACCCGCTCTTTGACCGCGACGCCGTCCATGGCATCTTCGCCGGCTGGCGGGACGTCCTGAACGAATACGATCCGCCGAAGGCCGCGGTGGCCGAGGCGTGGGTGCCGTTTACCAACCGCCGGCTGATGTACGCCCGCCCCACCGAGCTGGGCCAGGCGTTCAACTTTGACCTGCTGCAGGCGCCGTTTGACGCCGCCGAATTCCGGGCCATCGCCGCGAAGTGCCTCGTGGAGGCGGAGGCATCCGGGGCTTCTTCGACCTGGGTGTTCTCCAACCACGACGTCGTCCGCCACGCCTCCCGCTACGCGCTGCCGGATGGCAGCACGCTGGAGGACCTTGAGGCCTGGCTGCTGGCCGACGGCGCGGCCCCCGTTCCGGATTTGGCGCGCGGCCTGCGCCGGGCCCGGGCCGCGACGCTGTTCATGCTGGGCCTGCCCGCTCGGCCTACCTGTACCAGGGCGAGGAACTGGGGCTCTTCGAGGTGGCGGACCTGCCTGCCGACTCGCTGCAGGACCCCACCTGGTTCCGCACGCACCACCAGGTAAAGGGCCGCGACGGCTGCCGCGTACCGCTTCCGTGGACTGCGGCGGGGCCCGACTTTGGCTTTGGCGGCGCCCCGTGGCTGCCCCAGCCCGACTGGTTCGCCGCCCTGGCCGCCGACGTGCAGGACGGCACGGCCGGGTCCACGCTGGAAATGTACCGGGCCGCCCTGGGCTGGCGCCGCAAGCTGCAGGCCGAAGAGTCGTTGGAGTGGCTCAGCGAGGCTGCGGCGAGCGTGGTCCGCTACCGGCGTCCCAACGGGTGGGAGGTGCTGACCAACTTTGGTGCGGCGCCCGCCAAGCTGCCCACCGGCGTCGACCTTTCCAAGGTGGTGCTCAGCTCCGGCGAGCCGGCCGACGGCACCATTCCGGCCGAGACCACCCTCTGGCTCGCCCCCTAAAACCGACGCTCGGTTGCAACCGGGGCGATTTTCCCGAACGATTCCGCACCGCCATCAGGCGCCCGTGCCACCGTTGCGCTGGATTGTTCAAGGCTGTGGATAACTTCAACGACGGCACAGCAGGGCGGACATAATGTAATGATGGACACGCCAGACGAACCCCGGCTCCCCCACATGCCGTTCACGCTCGATGAAGCCCAATCGTTGGGTGTGACCCGGGACCGGCTCAGGGGATCGAAGTTCGCGGGCTCCGGGTACGGACTCTATCGGCCGGCTGCATGGGAATTCACGCTCCACGAGGCGGCCAGGGCGCTGTGCGCGGCCACGCCCGGCGCCTGGATTTCCCACACGACAGCGGCACAGCTACACGGACTCATTCTGCCGTCCTGGCTGCAGCATGAGACGGACCTGCACGTGAGCAAGCCCCGGACACTGCCAGAAACCCGCCGCAAGGGCATCACGGGCCACACGCTCCTCACCTTCGAGGACGAGGTCGAAACCATCGATGGGTTGCGGATGAGCACCCGTGCCCGCACCTGGCTGGATCTGGCCCACATCCTTCCCCTGCCCAACCTGGTGTGCATGGGTGATCAGCTCATCCGCATCCCCCGCGCCGTCTTTGAGGGGCGCGTGGCACCGTTCGCCACGACGGCCTCGCTGGGCGCCATGATGGCAAGGCACAGGAATTTGCAGGGGATTGTCCGGGCCAGGGAGGCCCTGGGGCTGATGCGCGTGGGATCCGATTCCGGCCCGGAGACTCTCCTGCGCCTGGCCATGCTCGACGCCGGACTGCCCGAGCCGGGGCTGCAGCTTTCCCTGTGGCCGACGCCCAACTCACCGTCCGCCGACCTCGGCTATCGTCGGCGGCGGATCGCCATCCAATACGACGGCGGCACCCACGATGATCCCTTCCAGGCCAAGAGTGACAGGCGCCGGGATGAAGCGTTCCGCAAGGCCGGCTGGACAGTCCTCGTATTCAACAGCGAGGACCTCGCCGAAGGGTACGACGGTGCCGTCCGGAGGATCAAGGCGGCCCTGCGCCACGCCTGGACAGACCCTTCCGTCGTTGCCGGCTTCACCACTGGCAGCTGAACTGGTCTCCCATAAAACAGGGCGGACGATCCCGCACAAGAATGTGGGGAGCGTCCGCCCTTTTTGCCCCGGTCGCAACCGAGCGTTGGAGAAAAGTGCCCCGCTTGGAACCGAGCGTCGGTATTAGCGCTCGATGTCTCCGCGGATGAACGCCTCGACCTTTTCGTGCGCTATGTCGTCGGCGAACTGCTCCGGCGGGGACTTCATGAAGTAGCTGGCGGCGGAGAGGATGGGGCCGCCAATTCCGCGGTCCAGGGCGATCTTGGCTGCGCGGATGGCATCGATGATCACGCCTGCCGAGTTGGGAGAATCCCAGACTTCCAGCTTGTACTCCAACGACACGGGCGCGTCGCCAAAGTTGCGGCCTTCCAGGCGGACGAAGGCCCACTTGCGGTCGTCCAGCCACGCGACGTAGTCGGACGGGCCGATGTGGACGTCGTCGGCGCCCAGCACCGCGGAGGTGTTGGAGGTGACGGCCTGGGTCTTGGAGATCTTCTTGGATTCCAGGCGGTCCCGCTCCAGCATGTTCTTGAAGTCCATGTTGCCGCCGACGTTCAGCTGGTACGTGCGGTCCAGGATCACGCCGCGGTCCTCGAACAGCTTGGCCATCACGCGGTGGGTGATGGTGGCGCCGATCTGGCTCTTGATGTCGTCGCCGATGATCGGAACGCCGGCCGCGGTGAACTTGTCGGCCCATTCCTTGGTGCCGGCAATGAAGACGGGCAACGCGTTGACGAAGGCCACGCCCGCGTCGATGGCGCACTGCGCGTAGAACTTGGCGGCGGCGTCGGAGCCGACGGGCAGGTAGCAGACCAGGACGTCGGCCTTGGCATCCTTGAGGGTGGCAACCACGTCGACCGCTTCGGCGTCGGATTCCACGATGGTCTCGCGGTAGTACTTGCCTAGGCCGTCCAGGGTGGGCCCGCGCAGGACGGGGACCTCCAGCGCGGGGACGTCGGCAAGCTTAATGGTGTTGTTCTCGCTGGCGCCGATGGCGTCAGCGAGGTCCAGCCCCACCTTCTTGCTGTCCACGTCGAATGCGGCAACGAACGTCACGTCATTGACGTGATACGGCCCGAACTCGACGTGCATCAGGCCGGGCACCTTCGCGGACGGGTTGGCATCCTTGTAGTACTGCACGCCCTGGACCAGCGACGAAGCACAGTTTCCCACACCGACAATGGCAACCCGAATAGGATGATTGGACACGGAACTCCTTTTTAAAAAATTACTCCGGCCCGGACCCGTTTCCAGGGTGATCGGTCGGCGCACGTCTTCATGAAGAAAGCCATGAAGGCAAGACGGACGGCTGGTCGAACCGGACCTGACGCCCCAACGGCGCCCTAACCATACTAACCAACTCCGCGGCCCCCGTTTTTGTTCCCCACGTCGCGGTTTTTTCCGCGGCAGCCTTCCTGGGACCTCACCGGGGCGGGGCGGGTGCTATTTTTGCGCCCACTTGTTGATGTCGGATTCGACGGCGAACTCGTCGATCGCCGTAAGCTCGTCGTCGCTGAATTCCAGGTTGTTGACGGCAGCCACGTTGTTTTCCAGCTGCCGGACGCTGGAGGCGCCCACCAGCGCAGACGTCACGGGGCTTCCTTTGGCCTGCCGCCGCAGGATCCAGGCAATGGCCATCTGCGCCAGCGACTGCCCGCGCGCCTCGGCGATGTCATTAAGCGCCCGGACCCGGGCCATCTTGTCTTCCGTGAGGTCGTTTTCGTGCAGGAAGCGTTCCTTGGCGGCCCGGGAATCGGCTGGGACCCCGTCGAGGTACCGGTCCGTCAGCATGCCCTGCGCCAGCGGCGAGAATGCAATCGAACCGGCGCCGACGGCGTCGAGCGCCTCATACAAGTTGGGCTCACCGTCCTCCGTCCAGCGGTTCAGCATGGAGTAGGACGGCTGGTGGATGAGCAGCGGCGTGCCCAGGTCCTTCAGGATGCGTGCCGCCTCCAGCGTCTGGGCGGGCGTGTAGGAGGAGATGCCGGCGTAGAGGGCCCGGCCCGAGCGCACGGCCGTGTCCAATGCCCCCATGGTCTCTTCCATCGGCGTTTCCGGGTCCGGCCGGTGGCTGTAGAAGATGTCCACGTAGTCAAGGCCCATGCGTTCCAGGGACGCGTCAAGGCTGGAGAGGAGGTACTTGCGGGAGCCCCACTCGCCGTACGGGCCCGGCCACATGTAGTAGCCGGCCTTGGTGGAGACGACCAGTTCGTCGCGGTGGGCGGCGAAATCGTCCTTCAGGTGGCGGCCAAAGTTGGTCTCCGCGCTGCCGTCCGGCGGGCCGTAGTTGTTGGCCAGGTCAAAGTGGGTGATGCCAAGGTCAAAGGCGCGGCGCAGGATGTCCCGCTGGACGTCAAACGGCTTGTCGTCCCCGAAGTTGTGCCACAGCCCCAGCGAGACGGCAGGCAGTTTAAGTCCGCTGCGTCCGACGCGGCGGTAGGGCATTGTCTCGTAGCGGTCAGG
The DNA here is from genome assembly GCF_003268655.1 of Arthrobacter dokdonellae. Lineage (NCBI taxonomy): Bacteria > Bacillati > Actinomycetota > Actinomycetes > Micrococcales > Micrococcaceae > Arthrobacter > Arthrobacter dokdonensis. Next base: position 4,249,036 of record NZ_CP029642.1, read on the forward strand.
CGCAGCATTGAAGGTCATGCCTTCCATCCTGCCACCGAAACCGCGCGGAGGCCTCCATTGCGGGTGGTCCTCCCAGACCCACCCGCCGGGCACGGACGACGGCGGGAGCTCCCCCGGGCGTCAGCGGCGTGGGCCGCCGTCCGCCCCGGCGCGACGTGTTGGATGGTGCGGTGCGCGGTTCACCCGCCCGTGCCGCTCATTGCGCCCCAGACAGCCGGGATGCGCCCTGCAAGCATGCCCGCGTTCAGCGGCGCCCCGGCGGCGTCCCGGCCCAGTCTGCCATGGAGGGCGGCCGCGAGCGCGGCGGTCTCGGCCAGGGTGTCGCGGGGATCCACGCCGGCCGCCTGCGCGCGGCCTGTGGTCATGGCCAGCAGTGCCACCAGAATGCCGCCCAAGGTGTCACCGCTGCCTGCCGTGGCCAACGACGGCGTTCCGTCGCCCTGCGCGTAAGTGCGGCCGCCGGGCGCCGCGACGAAGGTGGTCGGTCCCTTCAACAGGACCGTGGCGCCGGTCAGCGCGGCGGCCTTCCGGGCCGCCTGGAGCGGAGACGCCTCCACGTCCGCCCGGTCCGTCCCCCGACCCAGCCGTGTCAGGAGCGCGGCCAGTTCGCCGGCGTGCGGGGTCAGGACCAGATGCGAGTGGTCAGCGGTCCCGGCCCGGCCCACCAGTTCCAGGGCCCCGGCGTCGACCGCCGTGGGCAGGCCGGACGCCAGCGCCCGGCGTGCCCGCACCAGCTGCGCGTCGTCCCCGTTGATTCCCGGACCGGCGAGCCATGCCTGCACGCGCACGTCGTCCGGGTCGTCCTCGGAGCAGACCGCCTCCGGGTTGCGCACATGCAGCGCCGCCGACACGGCGGGCGCGCCCAAGTACCGCACCATGCCGGGCCCGCAGGCCGAGGCCGCAGCGACGGCCAGCAGCGCGGCCCCCGGATACTGCGCGGAGCCGGCCACGATCCCCGCTACGCCCCGCGTGTACTTCTGGTCGGCCGCGCCCGGCGTGGGCAGCAGGGCGGCCAGCTCCGCCGGCTCCAGGCGGAGCAGGTCCGGCTCCCCCAGCCCTTCCTCAAGGCCCAGCCCGACGACGTCCACGTCGCCGCTCAGCTGCTCTCCGGGCGCTGCGAGAAGCCCGGTCTTGGCGGCGCCAAAGGTCACCGTGAGGTTGGCCGCGAGAACCGGCCGGTGGACCTCCCCCGTGGTGGCGTCAACGCCGCTGGGCAGGTCGCACGCCACCACGGCGGGACCGGGTTTTGCGGTGGCGCCGCTTGGTGTTGCGGATCCAGCATCCGTTCCGGTGCCGCGGCGTGGCACGCGGCCCCCGTCTGCAGTGGAGCCGCAGCCCGTTATTTCGCACAGTCGCGCTACAACCGACGCCGAGGGTTCCCGCAGGCCGCCATGCCCGCCGGTGCCCAGCAGTCCGTCCACAATGACGTCGGCGCGTGCTGCGGAAACACAAAACGTCTCGCTGTCCCCAGGTGCGGACTGGACCCGGCCGCCCGCCTTCGCGAAGGCGGCCAGAGCCTGCGCATGGGGGCGCGCACTGGTGAGCAGCGCCGTCGTCCGGGCGCCGTGGGAGGCCAGCCAGGCTCCCGCAAACAGTGCGTCTCCCCCGTTGTTGCCCGAACCGATGAGCAGCGCCACGTGGGAGCCATACACACCCCGGCCGCGGCCCCGCAGGACGGAAACCACGCCCATGGCCAGGCCGTGCGCGGCGCGCTGCATGAGTTCGGCCCCGCGGCCGGCGTCGAGCAGCGGTTGTTCCGCGGCCCGGATTGCCGCGGCGGTGTAGGCACGCAGCACGTCAGCCCTCGGCGATGACCATGGCCGTGGAGATGCCGCCGTCGTGGCTCATGGACAGGTGCCAGCGCTTGATGCCCTTGGCCTTGGCAACGGCCGCCACGGTGTCCTTGACGTTGATGGTGGGGCCGTGCTCGTCCAGGCCGATCCAGCAGTCCTGCCAGTTCATGCCGGCCGGCGCGCCCAGCGCCTTGGCCACCGACTCCTTGGCGGCGAAGCGCGCGGCGAGCGACTGCGTGTTCAGCCCGCGCTCGGCGGGAACAAACAGCCTGTCCCGCAGTCCGGGAGTACGTTCCAGCTGCCGGCCAAAGCGTTCAATGTCAACGACGTCCACACCAATGCCAATAATCATGGCACCAGCCTAGCCGCACCGCGAGTGCCATCCGGTCTTGAATTACTCGACGGTGACGGACTTTGCCAGGTTGCGCGGCTGGTCCACGTCATAGCCCTTCGCCGTGGCCAGTTCGCACGCGAAGATCTGCAGCGGCACCGTGGCCAGCAGGGGCGCCAGCAGCGTGGTGGTCTCGGGAATGTAAAAGACGTGCTCGGCATGCGCGCGCACCGATTCGTCGCCCTCCTCCGCAATGACGATCGTGTTGGCGCCGCGGGCGCGCACCTCCTGGATGTTGGAGACCACTTTGGCGTGCAGGGAGTCGCGGCCGCGCGGGGAGGGGACCACCACAATGACGGGCTGGCCTTCTTCGATCAGGGCGATGGGGCCGTGCTTGAGTTCGCCGGCGGCAAACCCCTCCGCGTGGATGTAGGCGAGTTCCTTGAGCTTGAGCGCGCCTTCCATGGCCACGGGGAAGCCGACGTGGCGGCCCAGGAACAGCACGGAGCGGGCGTCGGCCATGCTGCGGGCCAGGTCCTTGATCTGCTGGTCGTTCTCCAGGATCCGGGTGATCTTGGCGGGTACCTTGGCCAGATCGGCCAGCACGTCCTTGATCTGGCCCTGGAATAGGTTTCCGCGCAGCTGTGCCAGATAAAGGCCCAGAAGGTAGGCGGCCGTGATCTGGGCGAGGAACGCCTTGGTGGACGCCACCGCGATCTCCGGTCCGGCATGCGTGTACAGCACGGCGTCCGACTCGCGCGGGATGGTGGAGCCGTTGGTGTTGCAAATGGCGATGGTCTTGGCGCCTTGTTCGCGCGCGTACCGGACGGCCATGAGGGTGTCCATGGTTTCGCCGGACTGGGACAGGGAGACGATCAGCGTCCTGTCATCGACGATCGGGTCGCGGTAGCGGAATTCATGCGAGAGCTCGACCTCGGTGGGAATCCGGCACCAGTGCTCAATGGCGTACTTGGCGACTTGGCCGGCGTAGGCGGAGGTGCCGCAGGCGAGCACGATGATCTTGTTGACGGACTTGAGGACTGCGGCGTCTATGCGCATTTCGTCCAGCGTCAGCTTGCCGTCGATGTCCGAGCGCCCCAGCAGGGTCTGCGCCACCGCCTCGGGCTGGTCGTGGATTTCCTTCTCCATGAAGGACGGGAACCCGTCCTTCTCGGCCGCGGCCGCGTCCCAGTCAACCAGGTACTCCCGGCCCTCGGCAGGTGCGCCAAGGAAGTCGGTGATGTCCACCGAATCCGCCGTGATGGTGACCACCTGGTCCTGTCCAAGTTCGACGGCGCGCCGCGTGTAGTCGATGAAGCCGGACACGTCCGAGCCGAGGAAGTTCTCGCCCTCGCCCAGGCCGACCACGAGGGGTGAGTTCCGGCGTGAGGCCACCACGGTGCCCGGGTGGTCGGCGTGGGCGGCCAGGAGGGTGAACGCGCCTTCCAGTCGCTGGGCGGCAAGCTGCATGGCCCGGGTCAGGCGGGCGCCGTCGGCCGGCCCGCCCGTGGGCAACGAGGCGTAGATCTCGCCCAGCAGCACGGCCGCCACCTCGGTGTCGGTGTCGGAGATGAAGGTGTGGCCCTGCTGGAGCAGTTCGGCCTTCAGGGGCGCGTAATTCTCGATGATGCCGTTGTGGATGACGGCGAGCTTTCCCCCGCCCACCACATGCGGGTGCGCGTTCTTGTCAGTGGGACCGCCGTGGGTTGCCCACCGGGTGTGGCCGATTCCCGTCATGGAGTCCGGCAGCGGGCGCCCGGCGAGCTCTGCGGTCAGGTTCGCCAGCTTCCCGGCCTTCTTGCGCATGGCAATGCCGCCGTCGGCCACCACCGCGACGCCGGCCGAGTCATAGCCGCGGTATTCCAGGCGGCGCAGGCCCTCCATGAGCACGTCCAGGGCCTGGTGCCCGGAGGCGGTCGACATTCCATTGGCCGGGGCAGTTCCGGCGTAACCCACAATTCCACACATGAAAACCAATCATAATCGCTGGGCAATTTGTAGAACGTCCTACGTCAAGGCCGTGAGGGGCGCCGAACCGGCGCCATTGGCCGGCGGCAGCAGGAACGGACACATTTCGCGCTGCACCACAAACAAGGCAGAATCAACAAGGTGACATCGCAAAAATCCGAGTCCAGCAACGGCGACGGCGCCTCCCCCTTCGTGGAACTGGACCGCCAGACGTGGTCGCGGCTTGCCAACAAAATTGAGCAGCCACTCAACGAAGAGGACCTGGCCCGCATCCGCGGCCTGGGTGACCAGCTCGACATGCGTGAGATTCGCGACGTCTACCTGCCGCTGTCCCGGCTCCTGAATCTGTATGTGGGCGCGGCCGGGCACCTGCACAGTGCCACCACCACCTTTTTGGGCGAACGCGGCAACCGCACCCCGTTTGTCATTGGCGTGGCGGGATCGGTGGCGGTGGGCAAGTCCACCACGGCCCGCGTGCTTCGCGAGATGCTGCGCCGGTGGCCGGACACTCCCAACGTGGAACTGGTGACGACGGACGGCTTCCTCTACCCCAACGCCGAACTGGAGCGCCGCGGGCTGATGGCGCGCAAGGGCTTCCCCGAGTCCTACGACCGCCGCTCGCTGCTCCGCTTTGTCAGCGCCGTCAAGAGCGGCGCGGAGGAAGTCCGCGCCCCCATGTACTCGCACCTGACCTACGACATCATGCCCGGCCGTGAGGTGGTGGTCCACCGCCCGGACGTGCTCATTGTCGAGGGCCTGAACGTCCTGGCTGCCGCCCGGCCCCGTCCTGACGGGCGCTCCGGCCTGGCCGTCAGCGACTTCTTTGACTTCTCCATCTACGTGGATGCAAAGACGCAATACATCGAACAGTGGTACATCGACCGCTTCCGCTCCCTCCGCAGCGGAGCATTCTCCAACCCGGAATCATATTTCCGCCGGTACGCGGGCCTGTCCGACGCCGAGGCGGTCGCCACCGCCACCAGCATCTGGAAGAGCATCAACGAGCCCAACCTGCTGCAAAATGTGCTCCCCACCCGGGGCCGCGCGCAGCTGGTGCTGACCAAGGATTCCGACCACTCCATCCGTCGGATGCTGCTGAGGAAGGTGTAGCTGCCGGCGCCGCCGATGACGGCTTCATGACCAGGTACCAGCTGGGCCTGGAAGGAATCACAGGATATCTGGCCGGGCCACGGCCCTGCGCCATGCGGGAATTGCCACCGCCTTGGATATAAAAAAGCGCGGCGTCACGACGTTGGAACAGTATGTGGGCCTGCCCAGTGCACCGGGCTATTAAGTGGCTCCCGTCCGGCAGCCGACACGCTCGGAATCCAATTTGTCATATCCGTCTGGCCTGATCCGTGTTTGCGGTACTTTGGTTACATGATAAAGGGATTCAGAGATTTCATTATGAAGGGCAATGTCGTAGACCTTGCCGTCGCCGTCGTCATCGGTGCCGCGTTCGGGGCCGTGGTCAACTCACTCGTAAAGAACATCATCATGCCACTTATTGCTGCTCTGGTTGGGTCTCCCAACTTTGACAGTTTTGGCAAAGTTACCATCAACCACAATGACATATTGTTTGGCGTGTTCCTCACCGTCTTGGTGAATTTCATCCTGGTTGCCGCAGCCATCTACTTTGTGGTCGTCGTACCCATGAACCACATCATCGCCCGCCGCAACGCAAAGCTGGGCATTGTTGAGGAGGAGCCTCCCGTTGATCCGCAGATTGAACTTCTGACCGAAATCCGCGACTCGCTTCGCGCGAGGCTGTAGTCGTCAGTTGTTTGAGGGCGGCAACTCCATCGGAGTTGTCGCCCTCAATTTGCTTAAGAGGTGGAATCGGTGCTCAGGGGCTTCGCGCTAGAGCGAGAGTTCGGTCCGCACCACGTCGACCAGCTCGTTGCAGATCCGTTGCGCCGTGGCCGTGTCGGCGGCCTCAACCATGACGCGCACCAGCTGCTCGGTGCCGGAGGGCCGCAGCAGCACCCTGCCGGTATCGCCCAGCTCGGCCTCGGCCTTGGCCACGGCCGCCTTCACCGCGGGAACAATTGCCGCACGCGACTTGTCCACGTCCTTGACGTTGACCATGACCTGGGGCAGCTTCTTCATGGCGCCGGCCAGGTCCCTGAGCGGCTTGCCCGTCTTGGCCACTTGGGCAGCCAGCTGCAAACCGGTCAGGAGTCCGTCGCCGGTCGTGGCAAACTCGGAGAAAATGACATGCCCGGACTGCTCGCCGCCCAAGGAATAGTCGCCGCGGCGCATTTCCTCCAAAACATAACGGTCGCCCACGGCGGTTTCACGAATGGTGATTCCCGCGTCGCGGAGCGCGATCTTCAGTCCGAGGTTGCTCATGACGGTGGCCACCAGGACGTTGTCCTTGAGTTGGCCGGCTTCCTTTTGGGCCAGTGCCAGGACGGCCATGATCTGGTCGCCGTCAATGACGTGGCCTTCATGGTCAACAGCCAGGCAGCGGTCGGCGTCCCCGTCGTGGGCAATGCCAAGGTGGGCGCCGGTGGAGAGAACCATCTCCTGCAGCTTTTCCAGATGGGTGGAGCCCACGCCGTCGTTGATGTTCAGCCCGTCAGGGTCGGCGCCGATGACGGTTACAGCGGCCCCCGCATCGGTGAAGACCTGGGGCGAGCAGCCGCTGGCGGCACCGTTCGCGCAGTCCAGGACGATCTTCAGCCCGTCCAGGCGGTGCGGCATGGTGCCCAGCAGATGGACGATGTAGCGGTCCTCGGCGTCTGAGAAGCGCTGGATACGGCCAACATCGACCCCCACGGGACGGAACGCATCATGCTGGAGCTGTTCCTCGATGGCGTCCTCGACGGCGTCGGCCAACTTTTGGCCACCACGGGCAAAGAACTTGATGCCGTTGTCCGGGGCCGGGTTGTGGGAGGCGGAGATCATGACGCCGAAGTCCGCCCCGAGGTCTGCAATCAGGAATGCCGTGGCCGGAGTGGGCAGGACGCCGGCGTCATAGACGTCCACGCCCGCGCTGGCCAGTCCCGCCGCCACCGCGGCGCCGATGAATTCACCGCTGGCGCGTGGGTCCCGGGCCAGCACCGCACGCGGCCGCTTGCCCTCGCTCATTCGATCGTGGCCAAGAACCACGGCGGCGGCCTGCGCCAACGATAACGCGAGTTCTGCCGTCAGCAGGCCATTGGCCAATCCGCGGACACCGTCTGTTCCAAATAATCTAGACATCCCGTTCAGTCTAAATCATGCGGCCCCAAAAGCTGGCGACGCCGGGGTCCAAGCCCGTCGCTCGCCATCCCCAAGGCTTGAAGTTCTGCCCCGGGACCCACAAAAATCCCCGGTCGCTTGGCGACCGGGGACTCTTAAGGGCTGCGCCGAAATTAGCGCTTGTGGAGCCAAGCGCTAATTTCCGCGCCAGGACCCAAAAAAATCCCCGGTCGCTTGGCGACCGGGGACTCTTAAGGGCTACGCCGAAATTAGCGCTTGGAGTACTGCGAGGCCTTGCGGGCCTTCTTGAGACCGGCCTTCTTGCGCTCGATGACGCGTGCGTCACGAGTCAGGAAGCCTGCCTTCTTCAGGATGGCACGGTTGTTCTCGAGGTCGATCTCGTTCAGTGAACGGGCAACGCCCAGACGCAGCGCGCCGGCCTGGCCGGACGGGCCGCCACCGTGGATGCGGGCAATGACGTCGTAGGCACCGTCGAGGTCGAGGATGCGGAACGGGTCGTTGACTTCCTGCTGGTGCAGCTTGTTCGGGAAGTAGTCGGCCAGTTCGCGGCCGTTCACAACCCACTTGCCGGTGCCGGGGACAACGCGCACGCGGGCGATGGCCTGCTTACGACGGCCAACGGCTGCACCGGAAACGGTCAGCGCGGGGCGCTCCTTCTTGGGTGCGGCGTCGGCGGCAGGTGCGCTTTCGCTGGTGTAGCTGGTCAAAACTTCTTCCTCAGCCGCAACGGCTTCGGTGTTCAGCTCTTCAGTGTTCTGAGCCACGATTCTCCTTGATATGTAAATTTAGGTGGTGGCCAGGACTACTGGGCGACCTGGGTGATTTCGAACGTCTTGGGCTGCTGGGCGGCGTGCGGGTGCTCTGCACCGCGGTAGACCTTCAGCTTGGTGATCTGGGCTGCGCCCAGCTTGTTCTTCGGGAGCATGCCGGAAACGGCCTTTTCCACTGCGCGGACCGGGTTGGATTCGAGCAGTTCTGCATAGTTCATGCTTGACAGGCCGCCCGGGTAGCCGGAGTGGCGGTAGGCACGCTTCTGCTCGAGCTTGGCGCCGGTCAGGGCAACCTTCTCGGCGTTGATGATGATGACGAAATCGCCCATGTCCATGTGGGGAGCGAAGGTCGGCTTGTGCTTTCCACGCAGCAGTGTTGCGGTCTGGCTGGCAAGACGGCCCAAGACAACGTCGTTGGCATCAATGATGTGCCACTGACGGTTGATATCGCCGGGCTTCGGGGTATACGTACGCACGGTTTTTGCCTTCGTTTCTTGTTCTTGGTTGGTGTCACAGATGGTTGACACCTGCTATCTATGCGTTTACCGGAACAGAGGTGAGGGCTCTAACACCAGTTATCCATACACTTCCCGATGGCGCCTGCTGGGTGGCAGTCCTGCAACCGGACCTCCAACGGGCGCGTGGTATCGAGATAGGACACGCACAACGACTACCAACGATACCGTTAATCGTGCCCGCCGGTCAAAGCGGTGCCGGGGACCCGCGCCGGGCCCGGGTCAGGATGGCCCGTTGCAGCAGAAACGGATCGTCAGGGTAGTGGACTTCCTCCAAAACCAGGGGGTGCGGCGCCGCCAGGACGGACTTTGCGTCCCTGACGCCAGCCAGCAGGCGCCGGTGCATCCAGTCCGGCTCCTCACGCCTCTCCCCCACCCGCAGGGCCGCCCCGGTCAGGGCACGGACCATGTTGTGGCAGAAGGCGTCGGCCTGGACGTTGACATTAATCACACCGTCGGGTCCGCGGTCATAGTCCAGCCGCTGCAGGGTGCGGACCGTGGTGGACCCCACGCGCGGCTTGGCGAAGGCCTTGAAGTCCTGCAGCCCGAGCAGGGGCCGTGCGGCCTGGTTCATCAGGTCCACGTCAAGGTCGTGCCTGTGCCAGAGCGTCACCGCACGCCGGAGGGGGTCCCGCCGGGTGGACGCGTCGGCGATCCGGTAGCTGTAGCGCCGCCACAGGGCGGAAAACCGCGCGTCGAATCCCTCCGGCGCGGGCGCTGCCGACAGGACCTCCACTGCCCCGTGCAGGTCCCCCAGCACCCTGCCCAGAGCCCCGTTGAGCCGGCGCTTGAACGAGTCCGCAGGTTCGACGTCGTGCCCGCGCCTGATCCCGTCCCATTCCTGCGGCGTAACGTCCAAGTGGGCGACCTGACCGCGGGCGTGCACGCCCGCGTCGGTGCGCCCGGCCACGGTCAGGCGCACCGGGCGCCGCAGGAGCATGGCCAACGAGTCCTCGACCGCGCCCTGGACGGTGCGGCGCCCAGGCTGGATGGCCCACCCGCTGAACGGGCCGCCGTCGTAGGCCAGGTCAAGGCGCACACGGCGAAACCCGCCGCCCCCAACATGGGGGACGGCGGGTTTCTGATGGTTCATGGCCACAAGTCTACCGTGGCGCCGAAGCGTGATTACTCAGCTTCGACTTCCTGGGCGGCCTCGCCGCCGGCGGGTGCAAAGCCTGCAGCCGCGGCGGACTCGGCAGAGTCAAACCAGACCTCGGCCACCGTGGCGTCGTACCAGCGCGAGCCAGGCACGTGGAACTTCATGGAGTCCTCGTTGCCCTTGACCTCGAAGCCCTCGGGGGCCTCGTTGTCCTCGGTGGCCGCGTGCGAGCCGGCGTACTTGGCTTCGGCAGCTTCAACCGGGGTGGCAGCTTCCTCGGCGGGGGCGGCCGTGACGGCAGCGGTGGTGGCTTCCTTCACGACGGCCTGCTTGGCGCTCACCGGCTCCAGAACCAGTTCGATCACGGCCATGGGGGCGTTGTCGCCCTTGCGGTTGCCGATCTTCGTGATGCGGGTGTAGCCGCCGTCGCGGTTTTCCACAGCCTTGGCGATGTCGGTGAACAGCTCGTGGACAATGCCCTTGTCGCTGATCAGGCCGAGAACGCGGCGGCGTGAAGACAGGTCGCCACGCTTGGCGAAAGTGACCAACCGCTCGGCGTAGGGGCTCAGGCGCTTGGCCTTGGTCAGGGTGGTGGTGATCCGCTTGTGCTCAAACAGGGCGGCGGACAGGTTCGCGAGCATCAGGCGCTCGTGAGCCGCGCCGCCTCCGAGGCGGGGACCCTTGGCGGGTGTTGGCATGGTGTTTCTCCTCAAGTACCAGCCGCACCGGGCCAGTCACATCAGTTGTGGCTGGCGGTGCCGGCTAAAGAATTGTTGTTCGTCTTAGAGTTCGTCGTCGTTGTATGCGTCGTCGTTCTCGTCAATGGCTGCCGCACGGGCGGCGAGGTCAAATCCTGGAGGGGAATCCTTCAGGGAGAGGCCCAGTTCAACCAGCTTTGCCTTGACCTCGTCGATGGACTTCGCACCAAAGTTGCGGATGTCCATCAGGTCAGCCTCGGAGCGGGCAACGAGTTCACCCACGGAGTGGATGCCCTCACGCTTGAGGCAGTTGTAGGAACGCACCGTCAGGTCCAGGTCCTCGATCGGCAGCGCCATGTCGGCGGCGAGTGCGGCGTCCGTCGGGGACGGACCGATCTCGATGCCTTCAGCGGCGGTGTTCAGCTCGCGGGCCAGGCCGAACAGCTCAACCAGCGTGGTGCCGGCGGAGGCGATGGCATCACGCGGGGAGATGGCCTGCTTCGTCTCAACGTCAACAATCAGCTTGTCAAAGTCGGTGCGCTGCTCAACACGGGTGGCCTCCACGCGGAAGGTCACCTTCAGGACGGGAGAGTAGATCGAGTCAACCGGGATGCGGCCGATCTCGGAATCCAGGCTCTTGTTCTGGGCTGCCGAAACATAGCCGCGGCCGCGCTCGATGGTCAGTTCGAGCTCGAACTTCCCCTTCGAGTTCAGCGTGGCAATGTGCATGTCCGGGTTGTGGAATTCCACACCGGCAGGCGGGGCGATGTCAGCGGCCGTGACGACGCCGGGGCCCTGCTTGCGCAGGTAGGCGACGACGGGCTCGTCGTGCTCCGAGGAAACGGAGAGGCCCTTGATGTTCAGGATGATCTCGGTGACATCTTCCTTCACACCAGGAACCGTGGTGAACTCGTGCAGGACGCCATCGATGCGGATGCTGGTGACAGCAGCGCCGGGGATGGAGGACAACAGGGTCCGACGGAGGGAGTTTCCCAGGGTGTAGCCGAAGCCGGGCTCCAACGGTTCGATGACAAACCGGGACCGGTTTTCGGAGACTACTTCTTCAGAGAGGGTGGGGCGCTGTGCAATGAGCACTGGGGGTTTCCTTTCAGCGAGCATCCGCTATATGACGCAACACAGGTGGTGGAAAAGGCGGCTGGCGACTTAACGGCGGCGGAGTTGGCCCTCCCCGGACGCCTTGGATTGAATCCAAGGCCGTCGAGAAAGGCCAACTCACACTGCGGCGGTGTCGTTAGACGCGGCGGCGCTTGGGCGGGCGGCAGCCGTTGTGGGCGCTGGGGGTGACATCCTGAATGGAGCCAACCTCAAGACCAGCAGCCTGCAGCGAACGGATAGCCGTTTCGCGGCCCGAGCCCGGACCCTTGACAAAAACGTCAACCTTGCGCAGACCGTGCTCCTGTGCGCGCTTGGCAGCTGCTTCAGCAGCCATCTGTGCGGCGTACGGAGTCGACTTGCGCGAGCCCTTGAAGCCAACCTCGCCGGCGGAAGCCCACGAGATGACGGCACCGTTCGGATCCGTGATGGACACGATGGTGTTGTTAAAGGTGCTCTTGATGTGCGCCTGGCCCAGCGCAATATTCTTTTTATCCTTGCGACGCGGCTTACGAACCGCTCCACGAGTCTTTGGGGGCATTTTATTCTCCTACGAAAGTTTTTTTGAGGGGTCGGCGTGCGCTATTTTTAGCGGCCGGCCTTCTTCTTGCCTGCGACGGTGCGCTTCGGGCCCTTGCGGGTGCGAGCGTTGGTCTTCGTGCGCTGGCCGTGCACAGGCATGCCGCGGCGGTGGCGGATGCCCTGGTAGCTGCCGATCTCAACCTTGCGGCGGATATCTGCTGCAACCTCGCGGCGAAGGTCACCCTCAACCTTGTAGTTACCCTCGATGTTGTCACGCAGCTGAACGAGTTCAGCGTCGGACAAGTCCTTCACGCGGACGTCCGGGGAGATCCCCGTGTCTGCCAGGACTTTCTTAGCACGGGTCTTGCCCACGCCGTAGATGTATGTAAGCGCTACTTCCAGCCGCTTTTCGCGGGGAAGGTCTACGCCAGCGAGACGTGCCATAGTGGCTGCTCCTTGTGTAAACCGGAGGTCGTAGACAGTACACCCGCACTATTGTCCAGTGCGGCCCCGGCCTCCGACCGGGGGTCCGTTGGCCGGTTGCGAAAGTATTTTTCGCCTTCGTCCAACTTGTGCTGCCTTATTTATGTACTTGCGTGAGCGGCTGCCCGGCTTCCTCCCAAAGGGAAGGATTAGCCCTGGCGCTGCTTGTGGCGCGGGTTCTCGCAGATCACCATGACACGCCCGTTACGGCGAATCACCTTGCACTTGTCGCAGATCTGCTTGACGCTCGGCTTGACCTTCATGGCATTCCTTTGCGTGATTGCAGTTGTGGTTATTTGTAGCGGTAGACGATGCGACCACGGGTGAGGTCGTAAGGGCTCAGCTCCACCACAACTCGGTCCTCAGGAAGGATACGAATGTAGTGCTGGCGCATTTTTCCTGAGATATGGGCAAGAACGATGTGCTTGTTCGTCAGCTCAACACGAAACATCGCATTGGGCAGCGCTTCAGTCACAACGCCCTCGATCTCAATGACCCCGTCTTTCTTGGCCATATCCTCCGCTAACTTTGTTGCGCCGGCCCGGCTCCGCCCGGAATGGGCACAACACGGGACGACTTTGGGTTTACTACTAATATTTGTTCGTCTGAGTTCACGGTGGACGGCCCGGCCATGATGCCCGGCTTCCGCAGCGCGCCCCAAAGAACAGCGGGCACAGACAACCAACAACCAACTCTACGGCAAAGCGCCAAATAAGTTAAATTGCGGCAGGGTCCCCCGCTTGTGATATTAGCCGCCCGCAGCCGGGAAGGCCGGCCAGCTCCCGCCTGCCGTGGACACTTCCTCGGCGGCGGCCACGCCGTCGAGGACCGCCACCCGCACCGCCTCTGCGGCGGCACTTTGGAGCTCGATCATGGCCGCGGCGGGCGACCGCGGATCGGCGGCCAGCACAACGGCCCCCGTCGCCAGCGTGAAGATTGTGTCGCCGTCGGCCAGCGTGTGGACGGGGTTCAGCGCCCGGGCCATTCCGGCGTGCGCGGCAGTCGCCGTCCGCTTTGCCTCCGCAACGCTCAGGGCGGCGTTCACGGCCACCACCACGAGGGTCGTGTTAAGCCCCTCACCGGACGACGGCGGGACGGCACCCGGGTGCCACGGCACCCCGGCGGCGTTGACCACGGCGAGGGCGCCCACCACCACTCCGCTGTTCTTTCCCGACAGCCGGACGGACGCAGTCCCGACGCCGCCCTTGAACCTCCCGGCACCGATGGCGGCACCCGTCCCGGCCCCGGCGTTCCCACGTTCGACGGCGGAACCCTCGGCCGAGCCCGCCGCGTCCAGCGCCGCCTCATACCCCATGGCCGCATCGGGCCGTGCGGCAAAGTCCCCGCCGCGGCCCAGGTCAAAGATCGCCGCGGCGGGCACGATGGGGACCACGCCGCCGGGCACGGGGAAGCCCCGCCCGTTTTCCTCGCACCAGCGCTGCACGCCGCCGGCAGCGGCCAGCCCGTAGGCGCTTCCGCCGGTCAGCACTACGCCGTCGACGGTGGGGACCAGGGTGGTCGGGTCCAGCGCGTCGGTCTCGTGCGTGCCGGGGCCGCCGCCGCGGACGTCGACGGAGCCGATGGTGCCCGCCGGCGGCAGCACAACGGTGACGCCGGTGAGCCAGCCGCCCCCGCGGCGCTGGGCGTGGCCCACCCGGATGCCGGGCACGTCCGTGATGGAACCCCTGCTCATGTCTTGTCCTCCCGGCGCATTCGGATGTTGCCCTCTCGACCATGCTAGGTCCCACCACCAAATATGCGCCCGTCCGGCGGCACAGCGAAGCCCTGCGGATCGGCCTCCTCCGCAGGTGTCCGGCAGGGGTGCTCGCTGCCGCCGGATCTAGCTGGACCGCGGAGTTACTTGACAGGCTTTTGGGGTGCAATTGCGGCGGGATGATTGATTTCCACATGGTCGGCGGGAGACGATGCGCAACCGCCGGGCCGGCTTTCGTCGATAGCGTGCGCAAACGCCCCGGTGGGCATGCCCCTGTGCAGCCTTCTACGATGGGTGCCGGCCTCCCGCCGTTTACGGTGCCTGCAGCGCCGCGCCACGGAGCCGGCGGCGTCCGTCAGCCCAGCGGCACGGGCGTGACACCCAACGGCGCCAGCCGTTCCGCACCGCCGTCGGCCGCCGTCAGCACCCAGATGCCCTTGGCATGGACGGCCACGGAATGTTCCCAGTGGGCGGCACGGGCCGCGTCCTCGGTGACAACTGTCCAGTCATCGGCCAGCGTCCTGGTTTCCAGCCCGCCGCGCACCAGCATGGGCTCAATGGCCAGGCACATGCCCGGCTTGAGCTTGGGGCCTCGGTGCTTCGAGCTGTAGTTGAGCACGTCCGGGGCCATGTGCATGGCCGAACCGATGCCGTGGCCCACATAGTCCTCGAGGATCCCCAGCGGTTTTCCCGGCTGCGAAGTGACGTACTCGTCAATCGCGTCGCCGATGTCGCCGACGTACTTGGCTGTTGCCATGGCAGCGATGCCGCGCCACATGCCTTCCTCGGTGACGTCGCTCAGGCGCCGGTCCTCGGGGTCCTCCGCGGCCGCACCGCCCACAATCACGGTGCGGGCAGAGTCCGAGTGCCAGCCCTCGACGATGGCGCCGCCGTCGATGGACAGCACGTCCCCGGCCTTGAGCACCCTCTTGCCGGGGATGCCGTGCACCACCACCTCGTTGACGGAGGTGCAGATGGTCGCCGGGTAGTCGTAGTAGCCAAGGAAGTTGGACGTGGCTCCGGCCTTGTCGAGCAGGGCGGCAAAGAGGGTGTCCAGGGCGGCGGTGGTGACGCCCGGTGCGGCCGCGGCAACCACCTGGTTAAGGGCGTCGTCGAGTATGCGTCCGCTGCGATGCATGATGCGCATCTGGTCGATGGTCTTGTACTCAATCCGTTGCTGGCCGAATGCCATGGCTGGATCCCTTCGCTGGAAAAATTTGAGGGCTCCTTCCCGCCGACGGAAAGGAGCCCTCCTCCCCTTCAGGGCGTCCATGGGAACGCGGGAGAGGCAAATCTGGTTGAGCTAGATGTTCTTGATGGCGTCCATGATGCGGTCCGTGACGTCGTCCATGCCGCCCAGGCCGTCGACCTTCGCCAGGATGCCGCGCTCCGCATAGCGCGCCACCACGACTTCTGTCTGTTCCCGGTAGAGGTCCAGTCGGTGGCGGATGACGGCTTCGTTGTCGTCGCTGCGGCCGGTATCCCGGGCCCGGCCCAACAAGCGCTTGACGAGTTCCTCGTCGTCGGCCGTCAGCTGGACCACGACGTCAAGCACGACGCCGGCCGTGGCCAGGATGTCGTCGAGCTCGTCGACCTGGGCCGTGGTGCGGGGGTAACCGTCCAGCAGGAAGCCGTCACTGACGTCATCCTGGGCGAGCCGGTCACGAACCATCCGGTTGGTCACGCTGTCCGGCACGAAGTCGCCATTGTCCATGTACTTCTTCGCTTCCAGGCCCAACGGGGTTTCACCCTTGACGTTGGCACGGAAGATGTCGCCTGTGGAAATGGCGACGATGCCCAGTTCGGCACAGATGCGTTCGGCCTGCGTTCCTTTGCCTGACCCGGGAGGTCCAATGATCAGCATTCTTGTCATCGCAATAACCCTTCATAGTGGCGCTGTTGGAGCTGTGCGTCAATCTGCTTGACCGTCTCCAACCCGACACCGACAACAATCAACAGCGAGGTGCCGCCGAACGGGAAGTTCTGGTTTGCCCCAATCAGGACGAGGGCGATGAGTGGGATCAGGGCGATGATGCCCAGGTAGAGCGATCCCGGCAGAGTGACGCGTGAGATTACGTACTGCAGGTAGTCCTGCGTGGGCTTGCCGGCACGAATACCGGGAATGAAGCCGCCGTACTTCTTCATATTGTCAGAGACTTCTTCGGGGTTGAAAGTTATCGCGACATAGAAGTACGTAAACCCGATGGTCAACAGGAAGTACATCAGCATGTAGATCGGGTGGTCGCCACGCGTGAGGTAGGTATTAATCCACTCAATCCAGCCCGGAATGTTGGCACTGTTTTTGGGTGTGGCGAACTGGGCCAGCAGCGAGGGCAGGTACAGCATCGACGAGGCGAAGATGACCGGGATGACGCCGGCCATGTTGACCTTGATGGGGATGTAGGTGCTGGTGCCGCCCATGGTGCGCCGGCCGATCATGCGCTTTGCATATTGGACGGGGACGCGGCGCTGGGACTGCTCCACGAACACGACCAGTGCGACGATAACCAGCCCGAGGAGCAGGACGATCAGGAACGTGCCCCAGCCCTGGGTCTTCAGGATGGCGCCGAGGGCGGTCGGGAACCGTGCGGCGATGGCCACGAAGATCAGCAGGGACATGCCGTTGCCGACGCCCTTTTCGGTGACGAGCTCGCCCATCCACATGATCAGGCCCGAACCGGCCGTCAGGGTCAGGATCAGCAGGCCGACGACCACCAGGCTGTCGTCCGGGATCAACGGGGTTGCGCTGCCGGCCGCGCCGCAGCCGGCAAACAACTGGCCGGAGCGTGCCAGCGTCACCAACGTGGTGGCGTTGAGCAGGCCAAGGGCGATGGTCAGGTAGCGCGTGTACTGCGTCAGCTGGCCCTGGCCCTGGGCGCCTTCCAGGTGCAGTTCCTGGAAACGGGGAATGACCACGCGCAGGAGCTGAACAATGATGCTCGCGGTGATGTACGGCATGATGCCCAGCGCAAAGATCGAAACCTGAAGCAGGGCGCCGCCGCTGAACAGGTTAACGAGCTGGTAAATACCTTCGCTGGTGTTGGCGGAATTTACGCACTGTTGGACATTTCGGTAGTCAACTCCGGGCGAGGGGATGAATGCACCCAAGCGGAAGATGGCGAGGATTCCCAGCGTGAACAACAACTTGCGTCGCAGATCAGGCGTGCGAAAGGCGCGGCCAAATGCGGTAAGCAAGCGTCCTCCTGATGTGTAGAGAGAAGTGAAGGTTCGCAAGTGAACCCAAGGAAAGATTCTAGCGGGTGATCTGGCTCGCACTGAAACGCGCGGCACCACCCGTTGCCTGCCGCCGCGCTGGGCGGCAGCTTCTTGGCACATAGGCAAAAGACTCCCGGGGGCGGAACATGAGCTCCGCCCACCAGGAGTCTAATCGCCAGATGTGCGCATTACAGTGAACTGTTTAGAGTTCGGTGGTCGAGCCACCTGCAGCACTGATCTTTTCCGCCGCGCTGGTGGAGAACGCGTGAGCGGTGACGTCAACCTTGACGGTGATGTCGCCGGTGCCCAGCACCTTCACGGGCTGGTTCTTGCGAACCGCACCCTTCTCTACCAGGGTCTCGACGGTGACAACGCCGCCGTCGGGGAAGAGCTCGTTCAGCTTGTCCAGGTTGACAACCTGGAACTCAACGCGGAACGGGTTCTTGAAGCCACGCAGCTTGGGCAGGCGCATGTGCAGCGGCAGCTGGCCGCCGGCAAAGCCGGCCTTTACCTGGTAGCGGGCCTTGGTACCCTTGGTACCGCGGCCTGCGGTCTTACCCTTGGATCCTTCACCACGGCCAACACGGGTCTTTGCCGTCTTGGCACCGGGCGCCGGGCGCAGGTGGTGAACCTTCAGTGCATTCTGCTTTTCAGCAGTTTCAGCAGTGTTCTTCTCAGCCACTGTTACTTCGCCTCCTCAACCTTGACAAGGTGCGGAACCGTGTTGATCATGCCCGCGGTCACTGCGTCAGCCGTACGAACGACAGAGTCGCCGATGTGCTTCAGGCCCAGTGAGCGAAGGGAGTCCTTCTGGTTCTGCTTGACGCCGATGACGCCCCTGATCTGAGTGATTTTCAGCTTCGCGTCGGAAGGCTGAACGTTCTTCGGTGTAGTCATTACAGACCTGCCTTTTGCATGTTGCGCAACAGCACATCCGGGGCGACCTCGTCCAAGGGCAGTCCGCGGCGGGCCGCAACCGCCTTGGGGTCTTCCAGGCGCTTGAGCGCATCAACGGTTGCGTGAACAATGTTGATGGCGTTCGAGGATCCGAGGGACTTGGACAGCACATCGTGGATGCCAACGCATTCCAGCACGGCGCGCACCGGACCACCGGCGATCACACCGGTACCGGCGGCAGCCGGACGCAGCAGGACGACGCCGGCAGCGGCCTCACCCTGCACGCGGTGCGGGACGGTCTTGCCGATGAGCGGAACGCGGAAGAAGGACTTCTTGGCTTCCTCCACGCCCTTGGCAATGGCCGCGGGAACTTCCTTGGCCTTGCCGTAGCCGACGCCGACCAGGCCGTTGCCGTCGCCAACGATCACGAGAGCGGTGAAGCTGAAGCGGCGACCGCCCTTGACCACCTTGGCAACGCGGTTGATGTTGACAACGCGTTCGATGAACTGGTTCTTCTCGGCCTCGCGGCCACCGTCGCGGCCGCGGCCACGGCCACCGTCACGACCGCCTTCGCGGCCTCCACGACCTCCGTCGCGACCGCCGCGGCCACGGCCGCCGTCGGTTGCTGCTGCGGTCTCGGTCTTGGCAGCCGCGCCGTCAGCTGCAGTTGCTTCTGACACAGTGTTCTCCTTGTTAATGTTTTCGCTCACAGTGCCAGACCGCCTTCGCGTGCACCGTCGGCGACAGCTGCGACGCGGCCGTGGTAGCGGTTGCCGCCACGGTCGAACACCACAGCGTCAATGCCGGCAGCCTTGGCCCGCTCGGCGACGAGCTCGCCAACGCGCTTGGCCTTGGCGGTCTTGTCACCGTCGAAGGAGCGCATGTCTGCCTCCAGGGTCGACGCGGACACCAGGGTCAGGCCCTGGGTGTCGTCGATGACCTGCACGAAGATGTGGCGCGCAGAACGGTTGACCACCAGGCGCGGGCGCACGGTGGTTCCACTGATGCGCTTGCGTACGCGCAGGTGGCGACGGCCGCGTGCTGCGGCCTTGGACTTTCCTCTTACGGACAGTGCCATGGTTACTTACCAGCCTTTCCGACCTTGCGGCGGATGATCTCGCCTGCGTAGCGAACGCCCTTGCCCTTGTAGGGGTCGGGCTTGCGCAGCTTGCGGATGTTGGCAGCAACTTCGCCCACCTGCTGCTTGTCAATGCCTGCGACGGAGAGCTTGGTGGGGCCCTCAACCGTCAGGGTGATGCCGGCCGGTGCCTCGACGACAACCGGGTGGCTGAAGCCGAGGGCAAACTCGAGGTTTGCGCCCTTGGCGGCTACGCGGTAACCGGTACCAACAATTTCCAGCTTCTTCTCGTAGCCCTGCGTGACACCGATGATCAGGTTGTCAATGAGGGTACGCGTCAGGCCATGGAGTGAGCGTGATGCGCGCTCATCGTTGGGACGGGTCACCGTGATGGTGTTTTCTTCGAGAGCAACCTCAATGGGGCTGGCCACAGTGTGCTCCAGCGTTCCCTTCGGGCCCTTGACGGAAACGAGGCTGTCTTCGATCTTGACCTCGACGCCGGCAGGCACGGAGATGGGGAGACGTCCAATACGTGACATTATTCTTTCCCTTCTCTCTACTACCAGACGTAGGCGAGGACTTCCCCACCCACGCCCTTCTTGGCAGCCTGGCGGTCGGTCAGCAGACCGGACGACGTCGACAGGATGGCGACACCCAAACCGCCCAACACGTTGGGGAGGTTGGTGGACTTTGCGTAAACGCGCAGGCCGGGCTTGGAGATGCGGCGCAGGCCGGCGATTGAACGCTCGCGGCTGGGGCCGTACTTCAGGTCGATGGTCATTTTCTTGCCAACTTCGGCGTCTTCGACCTTCCAGCCGGCGATGTAGCCCTGTGCCTTGAGGATGTCGGCGATGTGGCCTTTGAGCTTGCTGAACGGCATGGACACGGAGTCGTGGTGTGCCGAGTTTGCGTTGCGCAGACGCGTAAGCATGTCTGCGACAGGATCTGTCATTGTCATTTGGGCGCTTGCCCTTCCTCGTAACGGTTTCCTTCACGTGCACAGTGCCTGTCGAAACCAGGTTTCGACGTGCCTGAACCGTGAAACGGACCTTTTACGTAGATTAGTTATCTTCGGATTTGAACGGGAAGCCAAGCGCCTTGAGCAGCGCGCGGCCTTCGTCGTCGGTCTTGGCCGTGGTCACGACGGTGATATCCATGCCGCGTACGCGGTCAATGGCATCCTGGTCGATCTCGTGGAACATCACCTGTTCGGTCAGACCGAAGGTGTAGTTGCCGTTGCCGTCAAACTGCTTGCCGCTCAGGCCGCGGAAATCGCGGATACGGGGCAGTGCCAGCGTGACCAGGCGGTCGAGGAATTCCCACATGCGGTCCCCACGCAGCGTGGCGTGGCAGCCGATCGGCATGCCTTCGCGCAGCTTGAACTGTGCGATCGACTTGCGGGCCTTGGAAACCTGGGGCTTCTGGCCGGTGATGGCGGTGAGGTCGCGGACGGCGCCGTCAATGATCTTGGAGTCCTTGGCGGCATCTCCAACACCCATGTTGACAACGACCTTGACCAGGCGCGGAACCTGGTTGACGTTCGCGTAACCGAATTCCTGCGTCAGCGTCGCCTTGATTTCCGCTGCGTAGCGGGTCTTCAGGCGAGGCGAGACCTTGGGCGTGTTCTCTGCAACTGCGGCGCTCATGCCAGATCCTTCCCCGAGCCCTTGGCAACGCGGACGCGTACTTGACGCTCGCGGCCATCGCGCTCAACGGTCTCGATGCGGTAGCCAACGCGGGTCGGCTTCTTGGTGGACGGATCCACCACGGCAACGTTGGAAATGTGAATGGGAGCCTCGACGATTTCAATGCCACCGGTGGTGGTGCCACGTTCCGTCTGGCCAGCCTTGGTGTGCTTGGTGACGCGGTTGATGCCTTCAACCAACACGCGGTTGGTCTCGGGGAAAACCTTCAGGACCTTGCCCTGCTTGCCACGGTCGCCGCCACGTTCGGCCTTGCCACCTGTGATGACCTGAACCAGGTCACCCTTCTTGATCTTCGCCATAAGTTACAGCACCTCCGGAGCCAACGAGATGATCTTCATGAACTTCTTGTCACGAAGTTCACGGCCAACCGGGCCGAAGATACGGGTACCGCGGGGGTCCCCGTCGTTCTTGAGAAGCACTGCTGCATTCTCGTCGAACTTGATGTAGGAACCGTCCGCGCGGCGGCGTTCCTTCTTGGTGCGAACGATGACAGCCTTGACGACGTCACCCTTCTTTACGTTTCCGCCGGGAATTGCGTCCTTGACGGTAGCGACAATGGTGTCGCCAATGCCTGCGTAGCGGCGCCCGGATCCACCGAGAACGCGGATGGTCAAGATTTCCTTGGCACCCGTGTTGTCGGCGATCTTAAGCCGCGACTCCTGCTGAATCACTAGTGTCTCCTGTTCGTCGCGCCGGTTCTTGGCCACAATCCATCTGTGGATAAGCCTTGCGGAACGTATTGTTCGGGATGTCTCTCGACGTGCCTGGATTTTGCCAAAACACGCCTAAATACCTCATGCCAACTGCACTTTCCGCACCGGATGCGGTGGACTAATCCACCTGCTGGACGGCAGTTTGTAGTGGCACGAGCATTTACGAGGTATTTGCGCACCCACTGCCACTGCCGATATCGGCGGCACAGAAAAGGCGCAGCAATAGATAATCCTAGCACGACGCCTGAACCCCGGCCCGCGCCCTCGGCCCACCCACGGCGTTGCCTTCCCCACAGGCGCGACTGGCCGGCTCCGGCGTCAGGCCCCGGAAAATTCAGCGGCGGCTCGCCTTTGGCGGCCCCCGGACTGGGGCCCCACACCGAATCGATGGTTCAGCTTCGGCGGACTGGAACCCGATGTCCGAATTGATAGTGCAGCTTCCGCGGACCGGCCCGGCCCCAAGCCGCAGTACCTGCACCATCAACCCGGAGCGGGAGCACAGCAGCTACATTGTCGTGGCGGCGGCCAGGACGTCGGCAGGCTGGAACCCGATGTCTGAATTGATAGTGCAGCTTCGGCGGACTGGCCCGGCCCCAAGCAGCATTACCTGCACCATCAACGCGGAGCGGGAGCACAGCAGCTACATTGTCGTGGCGGCGGCCAGGACGTCGGCAGGCTGGAACCCCACACCCGAATCGACGGTGCAGCTTCGGCGGACTGGAACCCGATGTATGAATTGATGGCGCAGCTTCGGCGGGCTGGCCCGGCCCCAAGCCGCATTACCTGCACCATCAACCCGGAGTGGGAAGACAGCAGCTACATTGTCGTCGCGGCGGCCAGGACGCCGGCAGGCTGGAGCCCCACCCCCAAACCGATGGCGCAGCTTCGGCGGGCTGGAACCCGATGTATGAATTGATAGTGCAGCTTCGGCGGGCTGGCCCGGCCCCAAGCCGCATTACCTGCACCATCAACCCGGAGTGGGAAGACAGCAGCTACATTGTCGTCGCGGCGGCCAGGACGCCGGCAGGCCCGGCATTTCCTACGCGGCTTTCCGGCCGGCGGCCGTGGAGGACCGTCGGCCTCCTTGACGTCGCCTACTGAAACACCGGACTCGCCCGCAGCAGTGGCGGCCAAGTTCTCGTAGGCGACGTAAAGGAGTCACTAAGGCCGCCCGCGGCCGTGTGGCGAATAGTCGCCGAGACGAAACCGGCTTCACCGCACTGCTTCGCCGAGACGAGGCCGGCTTCACCGCGCTGCTTCGCCGAGGGAATGCCTACCCGATCAGTTTCGACGAGCTCAACCACCTGGTACGGGGTCGCTCCAACGGAAGCGTCCGCCGCCGGGCGTTAAAGCAGGTCGGGCCCGCCACCGCGAACGGTGACGGGCCCAAAATCAATCAGCACGGGGCTGATGAATTACTTGGCCTTCTCGACGATCTCAACCAGGCGGAAGCGCTTGGTTGCCGAGAGCGGACGGGTCTCGCTGATGATGACGAGGTCGCCGATGCCGGCGGTGTTCCCTTCATCGTGGGCCTTGACCTTCTTGTTGCGGCGCAGGACCTTGCCGTAGAGGGCGTGCTTAACACGGTCCTCAACTTCGACGACGATGGTCTTGTCCATCTTGTCGGAGACGACGTAGCCACGCATCTTCTTGCGCTCGCCGCGGGCTGCACCCACGGCTTCGGTGTTGTTTACAGATTCGCTCACTTGGCGACCTCCTCAGTTTCTTCAGCCTTCTTGGAGGCCTTCTTGGCTCCCTTGTCAGCCTTTTTGGAGGCCTTCTCCACGGGTGCTGCAGCAACAGCGTCCGGGCGGATACCCAGCTCGCGTTCGCGCAGCACCGTGTAGATGCGGGCGATGTCGCGCTTGACGACGCGCAGGCGGCCGTGGCTTTCCAGCTGACCGGTGGCGGACTGGAAGCGCAGGTTGAACAGTTCCTCCTTGGCCTTCCGGAGTTCTTCAACAAGACGCTCGTTGTCGAACCCGTCAAGCTGTGCGGGGGCCAGATCCTTCGATCCAACTGACATCTCTACTCACCACCTTCGCGACGCACGATGCGTGCTTTCAACGGCAGCTTGTGGATCGCCAGGCGCAGTGCCTCGCGAGCTACCTCTTCTGATACACCGGAGAGTTCAAAGAGAACACGGCCGGGCTTGACATTCGCAATCCACCACTCGGGCGAACCCTTACCGGAACCCATGCGGGTTTCGGCAGGCTTCTTCGTCAACGGACGGTCAGGGTAGATGTTGATCCACACCTTTCCGCCACGCTTGATGTGACGCGTCATGGCGATACGAGCGGACTCGATCTGGCGGTTGGTGACGTAAGCGGGCGTCAGGGCCTGGATGCCCCACTCACCAAACGTGACCGTGGTGCCGCCCGTAGCCTGCCCGGTGCGACCCGGGTGGTGCTGCTTGCGGTACTTTACTCGACGTGGGATAAGCATTTAAGCCTGTCCTCCTTCTGCTGCCGGAGCTGCAACCTCTGCAGCTGCAGGAGCCGGGGCCGCGGCAGCAGCCTCGGGACGGTCGTTACGACGGCGGTCGCCACCGGCGCGGGGGCCGCGGGGTCCGCGGTCATCGCCGTCACGACGCGGGCCACGGCCACGGGCGGGAGCTGCGGCTGCCTGGGCAGCCAGTTCCTTGCTCGTGACATCGCCCTTGTAGATCCAGACCTTGACACCAATGCGGCCGAACACGGTCTTGGCTTCGAAGAAGCCGTAGTCGATGTTGGCGCGCAAGGTGTGCAGGGGCACACGACCTTCGCGGTAGAACTCGGTGCGGGACATTTCAGCGCCGCCCAGACGACCGGCGCAAGCGACACGGATGCCCTTGACGCTGCCGGTGCGCTGTGCGGACTGCATGGCCTTCTTCATCGCGCGGCGGAAGGCCACACGTGAAGTCAGCTGCTCGGCGATGCCCTGGGCAACGAGCTGAGCGTCTGCTTCCGGGTTCTTCACCTCCAGGATGTTGAGCTGGACCTGCTTGCCGGTGAGCTTTTCGAGCTCGCCGCGGATGCGGTCTGCTTCAGCTCCACGGCGGCCGATCACGATGCCGGGGCGTGCGGTGTGGATGTCCACACGTACACGGTCACGGGTGCGCTCGATCTCCACCTTGGAAATGCCGGCGCGGTCCATGCCCGTGGACATGAGCGCGCGGATCTTGATGTCTTCTTTTACGAAGTCCTTGTAACGCTGTCCGGGCTTGTTGCTGTCCGCGAACCAGTGTGAACGGTGGTCCGTGGTGATCCCGAGACGGAACCCGTGCGGGTTTACTTTCTGTCCCACTTAGCGAGCCTCCTCTTTCTCGGGGGTAGCGACAACCACGGTGACGTGGCTGGTGCGCTTCTTGATCTGGAACGCACGACCCTGGGCACGCGGCTGGAACCGCTTCATGGTCGGGCCCTCGTCAACGAAGATTTCGCTGATGTACAGATCATTTTCATTGAACGCGACGCTGTCGCGATCAGCCAGAACGCGGGCGTTTGCCACTGCGGACTGGACTACCTTGAATACCGGCTCCGAAGCTGCCTGGGGGGCAAACTTCAAAATCGCCAATGCCTCATTCGCCTGCTTGCCACGAATCAGGTTGACGACGCGCCGGGCCTTCATAGGCGTGACGCGCAGATGACGCGCACTTGCCTTGGCTTCCATTGCTATCCTTCTCTCGTCTTAGCCGTAAGTGCCAAACGCCTAGCGGCGCTTGCCCTTGCGGTCGTCCTTGACATGGCCGCGGAATGTCCGCGTGGGGGCGAATTCGCCGAGCTTGTGCCCGACCATCGACTCGGTGACAAACACGGGGATGTGCTTGCGACCATCGTGCACGGCGATCGTGTGACCCAGCATGTCCGGGATGATCATCGATCGGCGGGACCAGGTCTTGATGACGTTCTTGGTGCCCTTGTCGTTTTCCCTAGCTACCTTGACAAAGAGGTGCTGGTCTACGAAAGGACCCTTCTTCAGGCTACGTGGCATGTCTCCAGGCTCCTATCGCTTGTTCTTGCCAGTACGACGGCGACGAACAATGAGTTTGTCGCTCTCTTTGTTGGGGCGGCGGGTACGGCCCTCGGGCTTACCGTTCGGGTTGACCGGGTGGCGTCCACCGGAGGTCTTGCCTTCACCACCACCGTGCGGGTGGTCAACCGGGTTCATGACGACACCGCGGACGGTCGGGCGGACGCCCTTCCAGCGCATGCGCCCTGCCTTGCCCCAGTTGATGTTGGACTGCTCGGCGTTGCCGACCTCACCGATGGTTGCGCGGCAGCGCGCATCGACGTTGCGGATTTCACCGGAAGGCAGACGCAGCTGGGCGAACTTGCCTTCCTTGGCGACGAGCTGGACGGAAGCTCCTGCGGATCGGGCCATCTTGGCACCGCCGCCGGGACGCAGCTCCACGGCGTGGATGACAGTACCCACGGGGATGTTGCGCAGCGGCAGGTTGTTGCCAGGCTTGATGTCGGCCGCGGAACCGGCTTCCACAAAGTCGCCCTGCTTGAGCTTGTTCGGAGCGATGATGTAACGCTTGGTGCCATCGACGTAGTGCAGGAGGGCAATGCGCGCGGTGCGGTTGGGATCGTATTCGATCTCGGCCACACGTGCGTTGACGCCGTCCTTGTCGTGGCGACGGAAGTCAATCAGGCGGTACTGGCGCTTGTGGCCACCACCCTTGTGACGTGTCGTGATACGACCGGTGTTGTTGCGGCCACCCTTTTTGGGCAGGGGACGGACCAGAGACTTCTCCGGCGTCGACCGCGTGATTTCAGTGAAGTCGGCAACGCTCGAGCCGCGACGGCCCGGGGTTGTCGGCTTGTATTTACGGATTCCCATAGTTTATTTCCTCGTTAAAGTGGTCTCCGCTTATGAAAGCGGACCGCCGAAGATGTCGATCGTGCCTTCTTTGAGGGAGACAATGGCGCGCTTGGTGCTCTTGCGCTGTCCCCATCCGAAGCGGGTGCGCTTGCGCTTCCCGGCACGGTTGATGGTGTTGATCGAGTCGACCTTGACAGAGAAGATTTTCTCCACGGCCAGCTTGATCTCGGTCTTGTTCGAGCGGGGGTCGACCAGGAAGGTGTACTTGCCTTCGTCGATCAAGCCGTAGCTCTTTTCCGAGACGACCGGTGCAAGCACCACGTCGCGCGGATCCTTGATGGTGACGGCGCTCACTTGGCGTCCTCCTCAATCGTCTGGGCAGCTTCGCCGCCGGCGGGAACAAAGCCTGCGGCCTTGGCTTCCTCGACGGTTGCGAACCATACCTCGGCCACGGTGGCGTCGTACCAGCGTGAACCAGGCACGTGGTACTTCATGGAGTCCTTGTTGCCCTTGATGGTGCCTTCGGCAGCATCTGCGGAACCCAGGTCCTCGACCAACACCATGCTGGAGGCAAACGCCTCGGAAGCGGCGCGCCCGGAGACAAAGATCTCGTAGGCGGCCTGGGTGAAGACCACGTCGTCAGCAACAAGCACGTCGTAGGTGTTGAGCTGGTCAACGTACAGCACGTGGATGTTGGTGATGTTCCGAACGCTCAAGGCGGCAACGTCGTTGCTGCGCTCGATGACAACCAGCAGGTTCTTGCGGTCGGAAACCGCCGCCAAGGCGGCCTTGGCCGTCCTGGTGGACGGCGCGGAGCCGGAAACCAGTTCGGAGATCACGTGGATGCGGCCGTTGCGTGCCCGGTCGGAGAGGGCGCCGCGCAGGGCTGCAGCCTTCATCTTCTTGGGGGTGCGCTGGCTGTAGTCGCGCGGGGTCGGACCGTGGACAATGCCACCGCCGGTCATGTGCGGGGCGCGGATGGATCCCTGGCGGGCGCGGCCGGTGCCCTTCTGGGCGAACGGCTTGCGGCCGGCACCGGAAACTTCGGCGCGGGTCTTGGTCTTGTGGGTACCCTGGCGTGCAGCAGCGAGCTGTGCGACGACGACCTGGTGCAGCAGCGGCACGTTGGTCTGGACGTCAAAGATCTCTGCAGGCAGGTCAACCTTTACAGTAGCCATTTTCTTATGCTCCCTTCACGGCGGTGCGTACCAGGACGACCGAGCCGCGGGCGCCGGGGACGGCACCCTTGATCAGCAGCAGCGACTTCTCGGCGTCGACACCGTGAACCGTCAGGTTCATGGTCGTGACACGCTCGGCGCCCATGCGGCCAGCCATGCGGACACCCTTGAAGACGCGGCCAGGGGTGGACGCGCCACCGATGGAACCGGGCTTGCGGTGGTTCTTGTGGGCACCGTGGGATGCCGGGGCACCGTGGAAGCCGTGGCGCTTCATGACACCGGCGAATCCCTTGCCCTTGGAAGTGCCGACGACGTCGACCTTCTGGCCGGCTTCGAAGATCTCAACAGAGATTTCCTGGCCGAGGGAGTAGGATCCGGCGTCTTCAGTGCGCAGCTCGACGACGTGCCGGCGGGGCGTGACGCCAGCCTTTTCAAAGTGGCCGGCCAGCGGCTTGGTCACCTTGCGCGGGTCGATCTGGCCGTAGCCGATCTGAACGGCGGTGTAGCCATCGACCTCTGCGTTGCGCAGCTGGGTGATGACATTGGAGTCGGCCTGGACGACGGTTACAGGAACAAGCTTGTTGTTCTCGTCCCAGACCTGGGTCATGCCGAGCTTCGTGCCCAGGATGCCCTTAGTGTTTCGGGTCGCGGTCATAGTTTCTCAGCACCTCCCTACAGTTTGATTTCGATGTTCACGTCGGCCGGCAGGTCGAGACGCATGAGCGAATCCACCGCCTTGGGCGTGGGGTCGATGATGTCGATCAGACGCTTGTGCGTGCGCATTTCGAAGTGCTCGCGGCTGTCCTTGTACTTGTGAGGCGAACGGATAACGCAGTACACGTTCTTCTCGGTGGGCAGCGGCACGGGGCCAACTACCGTTGCGCCTGCGCGCGTGACCGTCTCAACGATCTTCCGCGCTGAAACATCAATGACCTCGTGGTCATATGACTTCAGCCGGATGCGGATTTTTTGTCCCGCCATGGCGTCGTGACTCTCTTTCCTGTAACGAAGCATCCTGTGGGAGCAATGCTGTTGACGTAAACGCTGTTTACTTTTCTCAGTTCACCGTGGCTCTCCGGCCACGCTTCCAACGCACTGAATCCGGACATTTCCGGGTTCCTCAATCCGCCGAAGCTCCGACCCCCGCGGTCGGGCGTGTCGCGATCAAGAATGCGCACATGCCCGCAACTACGTGCGAAGGTGGGTTATGTTTGGTCCTTAGCTTGGACCCTGCGTCGAGCATTATCTCAACCGGGACACGAAAAGGCACTTGAACAACTCAATAAGTATGCCGGAATCAGACGCGAAACGCCAACCGGAGGTCCCGTCGCCCGGCTTCGGCATGCCCTGAACCGCCCACCGTGCCGCGCACGTGGCGCACCTGCGCGGTATTTGCCGGCCCGGGATCTCGTCCGAGTGGGGAACCTCACCCGTCGCCACGGTGCCCGCGTCGCCAACGGACGCGCCGCCACGCGGACCGCCGCGTGCACACCCTGTCGTTAAAGGAGGAAGGCCCCCGGCCGAAGCCGGGGGCCTTCCTCCAGACCTGAGTCACCTGGCGGGCAGGTTACTTGATGATCTTGGTAACTCGACCTGAACCAACGGTGCGGCCACCTTCGCGGATGGCGAAGCCGAGGCCTTCTTCCATGGCGATGGGCTGGATCAGCTCAACGGTCATTTCGGTGTTGTCGCCAGGCATGACCATTTCCGTGCCCTCGGGCAGGGTGATGACACCGGTAACATCCGTGGTGCGGAAGTAGAACTGCGGGCGGTAGTTGGAGTAGAACGGGTTGTGACGCCCACCCTCATCCTTGGCCAGGATGTAGACGTTGCCTTCGAAGTTCGTGTGCGGGGTGATGGAACCCGGCTTCACGATGACCTGGCCACGCTCGACATCTTCGCGCTTGATGCCGCGGAGCAACAGACCACAGTTCTCGCCGGCCCAAGCCTCGTCGAGCTGCTTGTGGAACATCTC
Organism: Arthrobacter dokdonellae; assembly: GCF_003268655.1. Lineage (NCBI taxonomy): Bacteria > Bacillati > Actinomycetota > Actinomycetes > Micrococcales > Micrococcaceae > Arthrobacter > Arthrobacter dokdonensis. Next base: position 4,278,818 of record NZ_CP029642.1, read on the forward strand.
GATGCCGGTAACCGTGGTCTTCTGGACCGGACGAATGCCGACGATCTCGATTTCGGAGTTGATCTTGAGGGTTCCACGCTCGGCGCGGCCCGTCACAACGGTGCCACGGCCGGTGATGGTGAAGACATCTTCAACCGGCATCAGGAACGGCTTGTCCTTGTCGCGGATCGGGTCCGGAACATGGTTGTCAACGGCGTCCATCAGGTCCTCAACGGACTTGACCCACTTGGGGTCGCCTTCCAGTGCCTTCAGGCCCGAGACGCGGATAACCGGTGCCTCGTCGCCATCGAAGCCCTGTGAGGAGAGAAGTTCGCGAACTTCCATTTCGACCAGGTCGAGGAGTTCTTCGTCGTCAACCATGTCGGACTTGTTCAGTGCCACCAACAGGTAGGGAACGCCCACCTGGCGGGCCAGCAGAACGTGCTCGCGGGTCTGGGCCATCGGGCCGTCAGTCGCGGCAACCACCAGGATTGCGCCGTCCATCTGGGCGGCACCGGTGATCATGTTCTTGATGTAGTCAGCGTGTCCGGGAGCGTCAACGTGTGCGTAGTGACGCTTCTCGGTCTGGTACTCAACGTGCGAGATGTTGATGGTGATGCCGCGCTGCTTCTCCTCGGGAGCCGAGTCGATGGAAGCAAAGTCGCGCTTCTCGTTGAGTGTGGGGTACTTGTCGTACAGCACCTTGGAAATGGCAGCCGTCAACGTCGTCTTACCATGGTCAACGTGACCGATGGTGCCGATGTTAACGTGCGGCTTAGTCCGCTCGAACTTTGCCTTCGCCACGGGTTCCTCCTAGAACGTTTTCGTTGACTTACTCTCGGCGACGCTTTTCGTCACCGAAATCGATAGCAAGTCTACTGGGGGCTTTTGATATTTAGGAAATTACTGCTTGCCTGGGTCCGTATCAGCATAAAGTGCCGAATGGACCCAAGCAAAAGTGCGGTTATTCGCCGCGGGCCTTCTGGATGATCTCGTCGGCTACTGCCTTCGGGACCTCAGCGTAGCTGTCAAACTTCATCGAGTACACGGCACGGCCCTGGGTCTTGGAACGCAGGTCGCCAATGTAGCCGAACATTCCGGACAGGGGCACCAGGGCACGGATGACCTTGACGCCGCTGGCATCCTCCATGGACTGCATCTGGCCGCGGCGGGAGTTGATGTCACCGATAACTTCACCCATGTATTCCTCAGGGGTGCGGACTTCAACTTCCATCAGCGGTTCGAGCAGGACCGGGTTGGCCATCCGGGCCGCTTCCTTGAACGCCATGCGGCCGGCGATCTTGAAGGCCATTTCGGATGAGTCAACATCGTGGGACGCGCCGTCAAGCAGCGTGGCCTTGATGCCGACCATCGGGTAGCCGGCCAGCACGCCGTCAGGCAGTGCGGACTGGATGCCCTGGTCAACGCTGGGAATGTATTCGCGCGGAACACGGCCACCGGTGACCTTGTTCTCGAACTCGTACATGGCACCTTCGGCAGTATCCAGCGGCGCGATGGCGATCTGGATCTTGGCGAACTGCCCCGAACCACCGGTCTGCTTCTTGTGCGTGTAATCGTGCTTGACAACGGCGCGCTTGATGGTTTCGCGGTACGCAACCTGCGGCTTGCCGACGTTGGCCTCAACGTTGAATTCGCGGCGCATGCGGTCCACCAGGATGTCCAGGTGCAGCTCGCCCATGCCGCCAATCTCGGTCTGGCCGGTGTCTTCATTGAGGTTGACGGTGAACGTCGGGTCCTCAGCGGAGAGCTTCTGGATGGCCGTGGACAGCTTCTCCTGGTCCCCCTTGGTCTTCGGCTCGATGGCAACGAAGATCACGGGCTCGGGGAAGGTCATCGACTCAAGGACAATGGGATTTGCGGGGTCGCACAAGGTGTCACCGGTGGTGGTGTCCTTGAGGCCGATCACGGCGTAGATGTGACCGGCGTGGATCTCATCGACGGGCATTTCCTTGTTGGCATGCATCTGGAACAGCTTGCCGATGCGTTCCTTCTTCTGCTTGGTCGAGTTCAGCAGCTGCGTTCCGTTGGTTGCCCGGCCGGAATACACGCGGATGAAGTTCAACTGACCGAAGAACGGGTGCGTGGCGATCTTGAAGGCCAGGGCCGAGAACGGCTCCGCCTCGCTCGGCTCGCGCTTGATCTCCACGGACTCGTCCTTGGGATCGTGGCCCACCATGGCGCCGACGTCCAGCGGGTTCGGCAGGTAGTCGATGACGGCGTCGAGCATGGGCTGCACGCCGCGGTTCTTAAAGGCAGAACCACAGAAGACGGGGTAGATCTCCGAGTTCACGGTCAGCTTGCGAATGCCCGCCTTCAGTTCCTCGATGGACGGCTCTTCGCCCTCAAGGTACTTCTCCATCAGCTCTTCGGAGGACTCGGCAACCGCCTCAATGAGGGAAGCACGGTACTCTTCAGCCCTTTCCTGCAGATCCGCGGGGATCTCCTGGATCTCGTAGGCGGCACCCATGGTGACGTCACCCTTTGAGTCGCCTGCCCAGACGAAGGCCTTCATGGTCAACAGGTCCACGACGCCGGTGAATTCGCTCTCGACGCCGATCGGCAGCTGCATGACCAGCGGCTTGGCGCCGAGGCGGTTGATGATGGTGTCGACGGTGAAGTAGAAGTCGGCGCCCAGCTTGTCCATCTTGTTGACAAAGCAGATGCGCGGCACGTTGTACTTGTCAGCCTGGCGCCAGACAGTCTCGGACTGCGGCTCCACGCCCTCCTTGCCGTCGAAGACGGCGACGGCGCCGTCGAGCACACGCAGGGAGCGCTCAACCTCAACCGTGAAGTCAACGTGGCCGGGGGTGTCAATGATGTTGATCTGGTTGTTGTTCCAGAAACAGGTCACCGCGGCGGAGGTAATGGTGATGCCGCGTTCCTTTTCCTGTTCCATCCAGTCAGTCGTCGAGGCGCCGTCGTGCGTTTCGCCGAGCTTGTGGTTCACACCCGTGTAGAACAGGATGCGCTCGGTAGTAGTGGTCTTGCCGGCATCAATGTGGGCCATGATGCCGATGTTGCGGACCTTGTTAAGGTCTGTAAGCACGTCCTGTGCCACGGTTTCTCCCTTTTCTAGAGATGAGCTTGCGGGTGGTTCCTTGCGGCAACCGGGCCGTTCGGAACCACCCTCACGGCTCTAGTTACCAGCGGTAATGGGCGAATGCCTTGTTGGACTCGGCCATCTTGTGGGTGTCTTCGCGACGCTTGACTGCGGCACCAAGGCCGTTCGAGGCATCCAAAACCTCGTTGCGCAGGCGTTCGGTCATGGTCTTCTCGCGGCGGGCCTTGGAGTAGCCGACCAGCCAGCGCAGGGCAAGGGCGGTCTGGCGGCCCGGCTTGACCTCGACCGGTACCTGGTAGGTTGCGCCACCGACGCGGCGGGACTTCACCTCAAGGCTCGGCTTGATGTTTTCCATGGCCTTCTTCAGCGCTGCGACGGGGTCGGCGCCTGTCTTCTCGCGGACACCTTCGAGTGCGCCGTAAACAATGCGCTCCGCGGTGGACTTCTTGCCGTCGACCAGAACCTTGTTGATCAGCTGCGTGACCAGGGGGGAACCGTAAACGGGATCTACAACTAGCGGCCGCTTGGGGGCCGGACCCTTGCGAGGCATATTACTTCTTCTCCATCTTTGCACCGTAGCGGCTGCGGGCCTGCTTGCGGTTCTTAACGCCCTGGGTATCCAATGCGCCACGGACGATCTTGTACCGAACACCGGGAAGGTCCTTCACACGGCCTCCGCGAACGAGCACGATGGAGTGCTCCTGGAGGTTGTGTCCGACACCGGGGATGTAAGCGGTGACTTCCACGCCGCCGTTGAGGCGCACACGTGCCACCTTGCGGAGGGCCGAGTTCGGCTTCTTCGGGGTCGTGGTGTAAACGCGCGTGCAAACGCCGCGACGCATGGGGCTGCCCTTCAATGCGGGAGCCTTGGTCTTCGTGACCTTGGGTGTCCGGCCCTTTCGGACCAGCTGGTTAATCGTAGGCACTTTCGTGTTCTCCGTTGTTTTCTCGAGATGCTTCTCGTATCGCTTTTCCTGGCCATCGTCCGCCGAGGAAGAGCCTTTTACTGGTAGTCGCAGACTTGGGCGACTTCACAGCGCCTAGGCATGCAAAAATGTGGCATTCGCTGTACAAGAACCGTACAACCCGGACCCGCGACCCCTCTCCCGGGAAACCTGGAGAAATGGGCGCTCTTATCCACTGCCACACTAACAATTGATAACCACACTACCATGCGGCGGGCACGAGCTAAAAATCACGGCCGGGGTGCCCCGGGATTGCCCTTGACAGGGCCCCGCCGTAGGCGCAATCTCAAAGGTACTCCACGCCGCACCTCGGCCGGTCTCCCACCTGCGGCACCCATGTGGAGCGGGAAGCTACAGGCGGTAGGCAGGTGTGTCATGGCTGATGCAGATCTGGTGCTCGAAGGCGGCGGCGTCAAGGGGTCCGGCTTGGTGGGGGCGGTGACCGCACTTGCCACGCACACCGATCCCTACTCGTTCCACCGCGTGGCAGGCACCTCCGCCGGTGCCATCGTTGCGGGCCTTCTGGCCTCCGGCATGACCGTGGCCCGGGTCAAGGACGTCATGGACGGTTTGGACTTTGCGAAGTTTGAGGACGAATCGGGATTCATGGCCCACCTGCCCGGCCTGGGCCAGTCCGCAGGACTGCTCTTCCACGAAGGCCTTTTCGCCGGAGGGTTCCTGCATGAATGGATCTCCGAGACGCTGGCCGGCGAAGGCGTCTATACCTGGGCCGACCTCAAGGAAGAGGATCCCGGCAGCGCACTTCCTCCCGGGCAGCGCTACAAGCTGGTGGTCATCGTCTCCGACGTCTCCCGCGGATTGATGCTGCGGCTGCCCTGGGACTACGAACAACTGCTGGGCGTTGATCCGGACACCGCATCAGTCGCGGACGCCATCCGTGCCTCCGCGTCGATACCCTTCTTTTTCCGGCCTTGGAAAATGCCCATCAACGCCGCCGAGACCGGACATGACCACATAGTCTGCGCCGACGGCGGCCTGCTCTCCAACTTTCCCATGGCGATATTCGACAGACATGACGGCCAGCCGTCGCGCTGGCCCACGCTCGGCGTGAAGCTGTCCGGGCAGACCAGCATCCGGACAGCGGATTGGGCGCCGGACAACAGCAACGTCCAGCTGGCGAAGTCGCTGCTGGGCACCATGATGGGCGCCCACGACCGCAGCTACGTCAATGACCCGCAGGCGGTCTCCCGCACCATCTTCGTCGACACGACCAATTACCGTGCCACCGATTTCCATCTGACCCAGGAGGACAAGGAAATCATGTTCAGCAAGGGCCAGGCAAGCGGGCAGCAGTTCCTGACCACGTGGGACTGGGAGGCATGGAAGGCAGGCGACTACGCCAACTAGCTGCCTGCCTGTTAAAGTACGACGGCGGTGGGTCACCTGTGAAAGGTGACTCACCGCCCGTTCGCTGCCTCTCCAACCTCGCAAGTCCCCAGGCTCGAGGGGCCTCGGCAGCTCTCTTATCGCATCAGTAGATGGCCAGGTCAGCCGCTGAAGTTGGTGCCCAGGTCGTAGTCATCCAGGGGGATGGCACGGAACTCGGCGCCAAGGTCGCCCACGCCGCCCACGTAGTCAAAGTCGCTGAATGCGCTCGGACCGGTGAACAGATTGGCCTTGGCTTCCTCGGTCGGCTCCACCGTGACGTTGGTGTAGCGCGGCAGACCCGTACCAGCCGGGATCAGCTTACCGATGATGACGTTCTCCTTCAGGCCCAGAAGCGGGTCGGACTTGCCTTCCATGGCCGCCTGCGTCAGGACGCGGGTGGTTTCCTGGAAGGAAGCGGCGGAGAGCCAGGACTCGGTGGCAAGCGAGGCCTTGGTGATGCCCATGAGCTCGTTACGGCCCGATGCCGGCTTCTTGCCCTCGGACACCACGCGACGGTTTTCCGTCTCGAAGCGGCCGCGCTCGGCCAGCTCGCCGGGGAGCAGGTTGGAGTCACCGGACTCGATGACCGTCACGCGGCGCAGCATCTGGCGCACGATGACTTCCACGTGCTTGTCGTGGATGCCCACACCCTGGCTGCGGTAGACGCCCTGGACTTCCTCCACGAGGTGCTTCTGGGCGGCTCGCGGGCCGAGGATGCGCAGGACCTGCTTGGGGTCGACGGCGCCGACGATCAGCTTCTGGCCCACCACGACGTGCTCGCCGTCTGCAACCAGCAGGCGGGCACGGCGCAGGACCGGGTAGGCGATCTCTTCCGTTCCGTCGTCCGGGGTCAGGATCAGGCGCATGGTGCGTTCGGACTCATCAATGTTGATGCGGCCGGCAGCTTCCGCGATCGGGGCAACACCCTTGGGGGTACGTGCCTCGAACAGCTCCTGGATACGGGGCAGACCCTGGGTGATGTCCTCGCCGCGGCTGGCCGAAACGGCACCACCAGTGTGGAAGGTACGCATGGTCAGCTGCGTGCCGGGCTCACCAATGGACTGTGCGGCAATGATGCCCACGGCCTCACCGATGTCCACGGTCTTGCCGGTGGCCAGTGACCGGCCGTAGCAGAGGGCACAGGTGCCCACCGTGGACTCGCAGGTCAGCACGGAGCGCACCTTGATCTCTTCAACGCCGGCTGCGAACAGCTTGGCAATGAGGACATCGCCCACGTCGTCGCCGGCAGAGGCCAGCACCTCGCCGGAGGAATCCAGCACGTCGGCGGCCAAGGTGCGTGCGTACACGCTGTTCTCGACTTCCTCGTGCAGCTTGATTTCACCGGTTTCAGTGACCACCGCGATGGGCAGGGTCAGGCCGCGCTCGGTGCCACAGTCGTCTTCACGAACAATGACATCCTGTGAGACGTCAACCAGGCGTCGCGTCAGGTAGCCCGAGTTTGCTGTACGGAGGGCCGTGTCGGCCAGACCCTTGCGGGCACCGTGCGTGGCGATGAAGTATTCCAGCACCGACAGGCCCTCGCGGTAGGAGGACTTGATCGGCCGGGGAATGATTTCGCCCTTCGGGTTGGCCACCAGGCCACGGATACCGGCGATCTGGCGGACCTGCATCCAGTTACCACGGGCACCGGAGGAAACCATCCGGTTGATCGTGTTGGAGGCGGACAGCGACGCACGCATCGCATCGGCGATCTCGTTGGTGGCCTGGTTCCAGATGTCGATGAGCTCCTGGCGGCGCTCGTCGTCGGCGATCAGGCCCTTGTCGAACTGGGCCTGGACCTTGGCGGCCTTGACTTCGTAGCCCTCCAGGATGGCCGGCTTCGCCTTCGGCACCTCGATGTCCGAGATGGCAACGGTGATGCCGGAGCGGGTGGCCCAGTAGAAGCCTGCATCCTTCAGGTTGTCCAGCGTCGCCGCGACAACAACCTTCGGGTAGCGCTCGGCGAGGTCGTTGACGATCTCGGAGAGCTGGCCCTTGTCCGCGACCTTTTCAACCCACGGGTAGTCGGCGGGCAGGGTCTCGTTGAAGATGACCTGGCCCAGCGACGTCGCCACAATGGCCGGCTGGCCGGCTTCCCAGCCCTCGGGGGCTTCCCAGCCCGCGTACGGCACGAAGTTGTCCAGACGGATCTTGACCTGCGAGTTGAGGTGCAGCTCGCCGGCGTCGTGCGCCATGACGGCCTCGGCCGGGGTGGAGAAGATCCGGCCCTCGCCCACGGCGCCGATGCGCTTGGTGGTCAAGTGGTACAGGCCGATGATCATGTCCTGCGAAGGCAGGGTGACCGGGCGGCCGTCCGAAGGCTTCAGGATGTTGTTGCTGGAGAGCATCAGGATGCGGGCTTCAGCCTGCGCTTCGGGGCTCAGCGGCAGGTGCACTGCCATCTGGTCCCCGTCGAAGTCGGCGTTGAAGGCGCCACAAACCAGCGGGTGAAGCTGGATGGCCTTGCCTTCCACCAGTTGCGGCTCGAACGCCTGGATGCCCAGGCGGTGCAGCGTTGGTGCACGGTTCAGCAGCACCGGGTGCTCGGTGATGATCTCTTCGAGAACATCCCACACCTGGGGACGGAAACGCTCCACCATGCGCTTGGCGCTCTTGATGTTCTGTGCGTGGTTGAGGTCAACCAGGCGCTTCATCACGAACGGCTTGAAGAGCTCCAGCGCCATCTGCTTCGGCAGGCCGCACTGGTGCAGCTTGAGCTGCGGGCCGACCACGATGACCGAACGGCCGGAGTAGTCAACGCGCTTGCCGAGGAGGTTCTGGCGGAAGCGCCCCTGCTTGCCCTTGAGCATGTCGGAGAGCGACTTCAACGGACGGTTGCCGGGTCCCGTGACCGGGCGGCCGCGCCGGCCGTTGTCGAACAGCGAGTCCACAGCTTCCTGCAGCATGCGCTTTTCGTTGTTCACGATGATCTCCGGAGCACCCAGGTCAAGCAGGCGCTTGAGACGGTTGTTGCGGTTGATCACGCGGCGGTACAGGTCGTTCAGGTCCGAGGTGGCGAAACGGCCACCGTCAAGCTGGACCATCGGGCGCAGTTCCGGCGGGATCACCGGGACGGCGTCCAGCACCATGCCCAGCGGGGAGTTGTTGGTGGTCAGGAACGCGTTGACGACCTTCAGGCGCTTGAGGGCACGCGTCTTGCGCTGCCCCTTGCCGTTCTGGATGATGTCGCGCAGGATCTCCGCTTCACCCGCCATGTCGAAGTTTTCGAGGCGCTTCTTGATCGCCTCGGCACCCATGGAACCTTCGAAGAACATGCCGTAGCGGTCACGCAATTCGCGGTACAGGGCTTCGTCGCCTTCGAGGTCGGCAACCTTCAGGCCCTTGAAGCGGTCCCATACCTGCTCGAGGCGGTCGATGTCCGCGTCGGCACGCTTGCGCACGTTCGCCATCTGACGGTCCGCGGAGTCGCGGGCCTTCTTCTTGTCTGCCGCCTTGGCGCCCTCGCCCTCGAGGCGGGCAATCTCGTTCTCGAGGTCGCGGGCGATCGTGGCAATGTCGGAGTCACGCATGTCGACCATGCGCTTCTTCTCCAGGTCGTGCTCGATCTGGAGGTTCGGCAGTTCGGCGTGGCGGGCGTCGTCATCAACGCTGGTGATCATGTACGCGGCGAAGTAAATGACCTTTTCAAGGTCCTTCGGCGCCAGGTCCAGCAGGTAGCCCAAGCGCGACGGAACGCCCTTGAAGTACCAGATGTGGGTGACGGGGGCGGCGAGCTCAATGTGGCCCATGCGCTCACGGCGCACCTTGGCGCGGGTGACTTCCACACCACAACGCTCACAGATGATGCCCTTGAAGCGCACGCGCTTGTACTTGCCGCAGTAGCACTCCCAGTCGCGGGACGGGCCAAAGATCTTCTCGCAGAAGAGGCCGTCCTTCTCAGGCTTGAGCGTGCGGTAGTTGATGGTTTCCGGCTTCTTGACTTCACCGTGTGACCAGTCGCGAATATCTGTCGCGGTGGCCAGTCCGATCTGCATGAGGCCGAAGGAGGATTCGCTGGACATAGGGGTCCTGTTCTCTCTAATTCTCTAAGTCTGAATGTCTAGGCGGGTACGGGAGGAAGCGAAGGTTCTTTCGGCGGCACGGCAGGGTGCCGCCGAAAGAGCCCCCTAAACTTCTTCGACAGAGTTCGGCTCGGCCCTTGACAGGTCGATGCCCAGCTCCTCCGCGGCCCGGAAGACTTCTTCATCCGAGTCACGCATCTCAATCGTGGTGCCGTCGGTGGAAAGGACTTCCACGTTCAGGCACAGCGACTGCATTTCCTTGATAAGCACCTTGAAGGATTCGGGAATGCCCGGCTCCGGGATGTTCTCGCCCTTGACGATTGCCTCGTAGACCTTCACGCGGCCGTGGATGTCATCGGACTTGATCGTGAGCAGTTCCTGCAGCGTGTACGCGGCGCCGTAGGCCTCCAGGGCCCACACTTCCATCTCACCGAAGCGCTGGCCGCCGAACTGTGCCTTACCGCCCAGGGGCTGCTGGGTGATCATGGAGTACGGGCCGGTGGAGCGGGCGTGGATCTTGTCGTCCACCAGGTGGTGGAGCTTCAGGATGTACATGTAGCCCACGGAGACCGGGTCCGGGAACGGCTCGCCGGAGCGGCCGTCGAACAGGCGCGTTTTGCCGGAGGAATCGATCAGGCGGTCGCCGTCGCGGGTCACGTTCGTGGAATCCAGCAGGCCGGTGATTTCCTGTTCAAGGGCGCCGTCAAACACGGGGGTGGCAACCTTGGTCTGGCCGGTTTCACGCGGCAGGTTCGGCAGCTTCTGCACCCATTCCGGCTCGCCTTCAATCTTCCAGCCGGTCTTGGCCACCCAGCCCAGGTGGGTTTCAAGCACCTGGCCCACGTTCATGCGGCCGGGGACACCGAGCGGATTCAGGACGATGTCGACGGGAGTTCCGTCGGCCAGGAACGGCATGTCCTCGATCGGCAGGATCTTGGAGATGACACCCTTGTTGCCGTGGCGGCCGGCAAGCTTGTCACCATCGGTGATCTTGCGCTTGTTGGCGACGTAGACGCGGACCAGCTGGTTCACGCCGGGAGGCAGGTCGTCGTCGGAGTCACGGTCGAAGACGCGGACACCGATGACGGTACCGGACTCGCCGTGGGGCACCTTGAGCGAGGTGTCGCGGACTTCGCGGCTCTTCTCACCAAAGATGGCTCGCAGCAGGCGCTCTTCCGGGGTCAGCTCGGTCTCGCCCTTGGGGGTGACCTTTCCGACCAGGATGTCGCCGGCGTCGACCTCGGCACCGATGTGGATGATGCCACGCTCGTCCAGGCCGGCCAGGATTTCCTCGGAAACGTTCGGGATGTCCCGGGTGATTTCCTCGGCGCCGAGCTTGGTGTCGCGGGCGTCGATCTCGTGCTCTTCGATGTGAATCGAGGAGAGCACGTCTTCTGCCACGATGCGCTGCGAGAGGATGATGGCATCCTCGTAGTTGTGGCCTTCCCAGGACATGAACGCCACCAGGAGGTTCTTGCCCAGGGCGAGCTCGCCCATGTCCGTCGCGGGACCGTCGGCGATGATGCCGCCCACTTCCAGGCGCTGGCCCTCGGAGGCGAGGACGCGCTGGTTGTACGCGGTGCCCTGGTTGGAACGCTGGTACTTGGCGATGGGGTAGTTGGTTTCCGTGCCGTCGTCGTTCAACATGACCACGACGTCGGCGGAAACCTCGGAGACCACGCCCGCCTTTTTCGCGATGACCACGTCACCGGCGTCAACAGCCGTGGGGCGCTCCATGCCGGTGCCCACAAACGGGGCCTCGGACTGGACCAGCGGCACGGCCTGGCGCTGCATGTTCGCACCCATCAAGGCGCGGTTGGCGTCATCATGCTCCAGGAACGGGATCAGGGCGGTCGCCACGGACACCATCTGGCGCGGGGAAACGTCCATGTACTCGACCTCGTCGGCCGGGATCAGGACGGGCTCGCCGCCACCGCCGCGCTGGCGGACCAGGACGGTTTCTTCGGTGAAGTGGTTGTCGTCGTCCAGCGGCGCGTTGGCCTGGGCGATGACAACGTCAACCTCGTCATCGGCCGTCAGGTAGTCGACCTCGTCGGAGACGACGCCGTCCTTGACCCGGCGGTACGGCGTCTCGATGAAGCCGAACGGGTTGATGCGGCCGTAGGAAGCCAGCGAACCGATCAGGCCGATGTTCGGGCCTTCCGGGGTTTCAATCGGGCACATGCGGCCGTAGTGCGACGGGTGGACGTCGCGGACTTCCATGCCGGCGCGGTCGCGGGACAAACCGCCCGGGCCCAGCGCGGAGAGGCGGCGCTTGTGCGTCAGACCGGCCAGCGGGTTGTTCTGGTCCATGAACTGCGAGAGCTGGGAGGTTCCGAAGAACTCCTTGATCGCGGCGACAACCGGGCGGATGTTGATCAGCGTCTGCGGCGTGATGGCCTCGACGTCCTGGGTGGTCATGCGCTCACGCACAACGCGCTCCATGCGGGACAGGCCGGTGCGGACCTGGTTCTCGATGAGCTCGCCCACGGCGCGGATGCGGCGATTGCCGAAGTGGTCGATGTCGTCCACGTCGACGCGGAGGTCGACTTCGGCGCCGTCGCGGATGCCCTTGGTCGTCTTGCCGCCGGCGTGCAGGGTGACCAGGTACTTGATCATGGCGACAATGTCATCGACGCTGAGGACGGAGGATTCCGGGTTGCTCAGCGGCATGTCGATGCCCAGCTTGCGGTTGATCTTGTAGCGGCCAACCTTGGCCAGGTCGTAGCGCTTGGCGTTGAAGTACAGGTTGTGCAGCAGCGCGTCGGCGGCGTCGACCGTCGGCGGCTCACCCGGGCGCAGCTTGCGGTAGATGTCCAGCAGCGCGTCCTCACGGCCGGTGGTGGCGTCCTTTTCCAGCGTGGCGCGGATGGAGTCGAACTCGCCGAACTCCTCCAGGATCTGGCCTTCGGTCCAGCCAAGGGCCTTCAACAGCACCGTGACGGATTGCTTGCGCTTGCGGTCAAGGCGCACGCCGACCTGGTCGCGCTTGTCAATCTCCAGCTCGAACCAGGCTCCACGCGAGGGGATGATCTTGGCGGTGAAGATTTCCTTGTCACTGGTCTTGTCCGCGGTGCGCTCAAAGTAGGCGCCCGGGGAACGGACCAGCTGCGACACAACAACACGCTCGGTGCCGTTGATGACGAACGTGCCCTTGTTGGTCATGAGCGGGAAATCGCCCATGAACACGGTCTGTTGCTTGATTTCACCCGTGAGGTTGTTCATGAACTCAGCCTTGACGTACAGCGGCGCGGCGTACGTGGCGTCGCGGTCCTTGCACTCGTCAACGGTGAACTTGGGATCGGCGAACTCCGGTTCCGTGAAGGACAGGGACATGGTGCCCTGGAAGTCCTCAATCGGGGAGATCTCTTCGAAGATGTCGGACAGCCCGGACGTGACGGCCACGCTGTCATCGCCGGCGCTCACGGCGGTTTCCATGCGGCCCTGCCAGCGCTCGTTGCCGACGAGCCAGTCAAAGCTCTCGGTCTGGAGTGCAAGCAGATTCGGCACGTCAAGCGGCTCGTGAATCTTTGCGAATGAGAGGCGACTCTTTGCACCGTCGGTGCTGTTTGAATCGATAGCGGTTGCAGCGTTATTTACATTAGAGGTGCTCGAGGCGACCAAGAGGGATCCTTCCACAGACCTGCAGGCTTGTTCTTGTGAACCCTCACCCGATTCGCCGATTGGTCATCAAACCAAGACGAACGCTGGACAAAAAGTTGCAAAAACACCCGACGTGGGAGTTGAATCTTCCCAAGACGCGTGCCGTTCCAACCGTTGTCCGAAGCAAAGCCCACCGCTATATGAAGGCTGAAGGTTAAGAGGGATACGCAAAGAACTACACTACAGGCATATTGCCCGCGTGTCTACCGCACGATGCGCAAATACGCAAGCATGGATGTTCCGCCCCTCACAATCGTGGCTGCCAGGTTCTCCCCCGGCGGCCCGTGGCGCGGAAATTTCCCGCCCTCCCAAGCTGTTAGATTCTATGGAGGGCCGGTGCAGGTCAAGGGTGACCTGTGTGGACAATGAGTAAGGAGCGCCTGCCATGACAGCACAAGACAATGCGGCAAACGGAAGCAATTCCGTGGAGGTCGTCATTCTCGCCGGGGCACGGACCCCGCAGGGACGGCTGAACGGGCAGCTGGCGCCTTTCTCCGCCGTCGAGCTCGGGACCAAGGCCATCGCCGCCGCCTTGGAGCGTTCCGGCGTCAAGGCGTCCGACGTCGACCATGTCATCATGGGGCAGGTGTTGCAGGCGGGTGCCGGCCAAAACCCGGCCCGCCAAAGTTCCGTTGGCGCCGGGATTGGCTGGAACGTGCCTGCCGTGACCCTGAACAAGGTGTGCCTTTCGGGGCTGACCGCGGTGATCGACGCCGCCCGGATGATCCGCAGCGGCGACGCCGACGTGGTGGTGGCCGGCGGCCAGGAATCCATGACCCGGGCCCCCCACCTGCTTCCCGGCTCCCGTCAGGGCTGGACCTACGGCGCCGTGCAGGCCTTGGACGTCGCGGCCCACGACGGGCTCACCGACGCCTTTGACGGCGAGTCCATGGGCCTGTCCACGGAACGGGGCAACATCCGCCTCAACATCAGCCGCACGGCACAGGACGAGGTCGCCGCGGCCTCACACCGCAGGGCCGCGGAGGCACAGCAGACGGGCGCTTTCGACGGCGAGATCGTCCCCGTCAGCGTCCCGCAGCGCAAGGGCGACCCCCTGGTGCTCACGCTCGACGAGGGCGTCCGGGCCCAAACCTCGATTGAATCCCTGGCCCCGCTGCGTCCGGCGTTCTCGGCCGACGGCGCCATTACGGCCGGCAACTCCTCCCCGCTGTCCGACGGCGCCGCGGCCATGGTGGTGGCCAGCCGGTCCTACGCGGAGGCTCACGGTCTCCCCTGGCTGGCCGTGGTCGGGGCCCCGGGCCAGGTGGCGGGCCCGGACAACTCGCTGCACTCACAACCGTCCCACGCCATCCAGAGTGCCCTGAAGAAGGCCGGATGGAGCGCCGAGGAGCTGGACTTCATCGAGATCAACGAGGCGTTTGGCTCGGTGGCCGTCCAGTCGCTGCGGGACCTGGACTACCCGCTCGAGAAATGCAACATCCACGGCGGCGCCATCGCCCTGGGGCATCCCATCGGAGCCTCCGGCGCGCGCCTGGCCCTGCATGCCGCCTCCGAGCTGGCACGGCGCGGGGCAGGCCGGGCCGCCGTGGCGCTGTGCGGCGGCGGCGGCCAGGGTGAGGCGCTGCTGCTGTTCCGGAACGCTTAGTGGGCTCGGCCCGGGCCGGTGGAACACCGACCGGCCGGGCCCGGGTGGCCGCCGACGCCGCCGCCCGGGGCCTCGCGGTGGAAATCATCCCGCGGCCGGTTGCCAACTCGCTGGCCGAAGCCGCCGCGCTGATCGGCGTCACGCCGTCGGACATCGTCAAGTCGCTGGTGGTCAAGCGCAGCGACGACACGTTCCTGTTTGCCCTGGTGCCCGGCGGGCGCACCATCTCCTGGCCGAAGCTGCGCTCCGTGGTTGGCGTGAACAAACTGCAGATGCCCAAGCCGGACGTCGCCCTGGCCGCCACCGGCTACGAGCGGGGCACCATCACCCCGCTTGGAAGCACGACGGCGTGGCCCGTGTTTGTCGATGAAAGCGTGGCCGGGCGGCGGGTGGCCCTGGGGGCAGGCGAACACGGCTACAGCATGTTTGTCGAAGCGGACGCCCTCATCTCCGCCCTCGACGCCACCGTTGCGGACATCTCGGTTCCGGAGTAGCGACGCTCCTGCAGGTCCGGGGCGTTCTGCGGCGGCGGTCCTGCAGGTCCGGGGCGTTGTGCAGTGGCGGTCCCGCTTTCCGTGATTCTCCAGTAATATCCGCCCGGGTCAAGCAACGGGAAATCGTGCAGTCCCCACTCCCGCAATGCCACGTACTCCACCACGGACCAGCCCGCTTTGCTGACGAGAACACGCTCCGCCTCGAGATCGTCGGTCACCAGCACGAGTTCGCATGGATGGTGCCGCGCGTCAGTGCGATATAAGGCTGAACGCTGATGCGTCTATCAATGGGGAGTTGAAGACCAAGAACTTCCGTGTAGAACTCCACGGTGGCGTCCGGGTCCACGGGAAAGATTTCGCAACGAAGTCATGTGGTCATCGGCCCAGTTTTTCCGGCATCGGCGGAGCCCGCGATAGCGGCGGCTGCGGCGCGGCGCGCCCGAAGCTCCCGAGCGTTTTCCGCAGCCCGCGTTCCCCCTTTGACGACAGTCGCAGAACACCCCGCCCGCAGAGGGAGCGTCCTGCATTTCAACGCCAAAGGTGCAGGAGCGTTTCGCATTTCAACGCCAAAGGTGCAGGAGCGTCCCTGGCTCGACATGCAAGAAGCCCCGCACCAGACGGTGCGGGGCTTCTTCGTGAATTGCGTGGGTGGTTACTTGACGGTAACCGTGGCGCCGGCAGCTTCGAGGGCTTCCTTGGCCTTCTCGGCAGCTTCCTTGGTGGCGCCTTCGAGGACAGCCTTGGGAGCGGAGTCAACGACGTCCTTGGCCTCCTTCAGTCCGAGGGAGGTCAGGGCGCGCACCTCCTTGATGACGGCAATCTTCTTGTCGCCAGCGGCTTCGAGGATCACGTCGAACTCGGTCTTCTCTTCCTCGGCCTCGGCAGCAGCGCCGCCGGCGGGGCCGGCAACTGCAACAGCAGCAGCGGTAACTTCAAAGACCTCTTCGAACTTCTTCACGAACTCGGAGAGTTCGATGATGGTCAGTTCCTTGAAAGCTTCAATGAGCTCGTCGTTGGTGAGCTTAGCCATGGGTGGCGCTCCTTCTTTTTGTTCTTGCCCGTACGGGCGAATCTAAAAACCTAAGTCCTCATGGAATTAGGGACATGCATGGGGCCCGCGGTTGCCAGGTTCCGGGACATTGCGTCAGCAATTTACCAGCCGGCAAAGGGGGGCTAGGCCTCGGCGGTCTCTGCTTCCGCAGCCGGAGCTTCTTCAGCGGCGGGCGCTTCTTCAGCAGCCGGAGCTTCTTCAGCAGGTGCACCTTCGGCAAGCTTCAGGCGCAGGGCATCGATGGTGCGCGCAGCGGCGGCCATCGGAGCCTTGAGGATGCCGGCAACCTTGGCCAGCTGCAGCTCACGGGATTCGAGGGCAGCCAGGGCGGCGACCTCAGAAGCGTCGAGAGCCTTGCCTTCGAAGAGGCCGGTCTTGATGACCAGCGCCTTGTTGGCCTTTGCAAAATCCGTCAGGCTCTTGGCTGCCGCAACAGCGTCACCCTTGATGAAGGCAATGGCGGTGGGACCCGAGAGCTGACCTTCAAAAGCGTCAACACCGGCTTCCTTGGCCGCGATGGCTGTCAGGGTGTTCTTGACGACCGAGAACTTGGTGTCCTGGCCGAGAGAAACGCGCAGCTCCTTGAGCTGGGCAACGGTGAGCCCACGGTATTCGGTTAGGACTGCTGCAGTGGAATCGCTGAAATCCTGCTTGATTTCTGCAACTGCGGCCACCTTTGTTGGCGTTGCCATAACCCTCCTTCCGGGAATTAGTGCCGGTCCTTCCGGCCCTGCCCAGCGCCATTCCCCTGAGGGAATGCAATGGAAAACAAAAACGCCCCGCACAGATGTACGGGGCGTTGGGGCCGTGGATACATGGGCTTTCACCCGCATCAAACACTGCCTAAGCTTTGTGCACCTGCGCTGGCCGTCCCTGTTCAGGACTTTCGGATGGAAACCTTCCCAGTTCCACACTGCAGGACGCATGCTGCGTCCGGCGCGTGGGGGGTGATTTCCATCGACCGACGGTCTTTGGTCCTCCAAGGCTACAACAGTTGCTTGGTCCACTCCAAATTGGGGCCGCACCCCACCAGGGCGCGGAAAGGACAATGCCTACATTTCGGGGTCAAAGGACTTTCGCCACTGACCTGTCACTCCGGCGGCGGCAAAGCCCATCCGGGCATTGATGGTGATCAGGTGAGTGTCCTCCGCCGCGTTCCACGTGTAGATGGCATGCGCATGCGGGAAGGTACGGCGGAGCAGCTCCAGATTGGCCAGCTTCATGCGCAGGCCCAGCTCGCGGCCGCGGTGTCCGCCCTCCATGACTGTGTCGTCCTGGAACACGACGTCGTCGCGGTGGCCCAGCACCGAGATGGACGTGTAGCCGACCAGCCGTCCAGTTGTCCGGCTTTCGGCCGCGGTCACCAAAGTGCGCCGGCCCGTTGACTGGGACAGTTCCTCGGCCTCGCGGAGGCGTGCCACATCCCAGCTGCCTTCGCCCGCCGGCGCGCCTCCTTCCTGCTCCAGGCGCGCAACGTCCACCGCCCATTCGTCCGGGCACGTGTCGGTCCATTGGTGTACGGCATATTCGTCGCCATGTGCAGCCGCGGCCGACTCCAGCAGTGCCGCGGCCCGGCTCTCCGGAAACGGCAGTGCGCAGGAACTGAATTGCTCGACCCGCTCCAGCCGGTAGCCTGCGTTGTGCGCGAAGCGGGCCTGGCGGTTCGCCAACGGCAGCGCGCCCACGCCGGTGGCTGGATGGAGCAGTTCGACGTCGGTGCCGGACTCCAGCTGTGCCCGCAGCTCCGCGGCTGAATGGTTCGTTTCCACCACCACAACACGCCGGTTCTCCCCGCGCACGAACGTTTCCGCGGCTTCCAACAGACGGCGTCCCAATCCCCGTCCCTCCGCCACGGGCAACACGTCCAGCGTGACGTGCGCCAGCTCCGTCTGGTCGTCCAGCGGCATGGCAATGCCGGCACGTCCGACGATCGTGCCGTCAACGCGGGCCACGAGCATCACATACCACTCGTAGGGATCGTGGCACAGGGCCAGCAGTTCCTCCCCTGTGTACGCGAGATCGTCATTGCCCCAGGTGCTGACGCGGACCTGCCGGGAGACGTCCACGGCGCGCAGGAAGTCCGCGGCGCCCTCGCCGTCGAGGGTGTCGGGCACCCGCAGCTGTTCGATCCGGATGTCAGTCATGTCGTTTGCTCCTGAAAGTAGCTTGTGCCGGCCGCCATGACATGGTCATGTTCAACCCGCTTCCCCCATTGAAATCTTTTGCTTCCAGCCATCGAAGCCACACTGCCCGCCCCTCCACCATACAAAAAGGGAGGGCCCGGCGTAGCAAATCGCTACGCCGGGCCCTCTCGTCAGGCAGCGTTCACACGCACCGACTAGGCCTCGATGACAACCTTCGTCACGGCCGGGTCAACGGGGATGCCGGGGCCAAACGTCGTGGCGACGGTGGCCTTCTGCAGGTAGCGGCCCTTGGAAGCGGACGGCTTCAGGCGAAGCACCTCTTCCAGTGCTGCCGCGTAGTTCTCCGCCAGCTTGGTCTCGTCGAAGGACACCTTGCCGATGATGAAGTGCAGGTTGGAGTGCTTGTCGACGCGGAAGTCGATCTTGCCGCCCTTGATGTCGTTGACGGCCTTGGCGACGTCGTTGGTGACGGTCCCCGTCTTCGGGTTCGGCATCAGGTTGCGCGGACCCAGGACCTTGCCCAGACGGCCAACCTTGCCCATGAGGTCGGGGGTGGCAACGGCCGCGTCGAAGTCGGTCCAGCCGCCCTGGATCTTTTCGATCAGGTCGTCGGTGCCAACGAAGTCGGCCCCGGCCGCGATCGCTGCCTCGGCACGCTCGCCGGTCGCGAAAACGAGGACGCGGGCGGTCTTGCCGGTGCCGTGCGGGAGGTTGACGGTGCCGCGGATCATCTGATCAGCCTTGCGGGGGTCAACACCCAGGCGGAAGGCAACCTCAACGGTTGCGTCGAACTTGGACGGGTTGGTGTCCTTGGCGAGCTTGATGGCCTCGAACGGTGCGTAAACCTTGTCCGCATCGATCTTGGCTACGGCTGCCTCATATGCTTTGCTGCGCTTTGCCATGCTGCTTGTTTCTCCTTGTGCAGTTGTGGTCGTTAGGACCGCGCGGGCCCTGCCACGTACGTCCGCCGCAACCACCCAAAGGTGAGTTGTCCGGCGTCGTTCTTGATGTTTGTGAATGCCCAAATGGGCGTGAAGCAAAGCCTAAAGAAGGCTTACGCTTCGACGGTGATGCCCATGGAACGGGCGGTGCCGGCGATGATCTTCTCGGCGCCTTCGATGTTCGTGGCGTTGAGGTCAACCAGCTTCTGGGTGGCGATCTCGGTGACCTGTGCCTTGGTCAGCTGTGCCACCTTGACGGTGTGCGGGGTCGCTGAACCCTTGGCAACGCCTGCAGCCTTCTTGATGAGCTCGGCAGCCGGCGGGGTCTTGGTGATGAAGGTGAAGGAACGGTCTTCGTAAACCGTGATTTCAACCGGGATGACGTTTCCGCGCTGGGATTCCGTGGCAGCGTTGTACGCCTTGCAGAATTCCATGATGTTGACACCGTGCTGGCCAAGCGCAGGACCGATGGGCGGTGCCGGGTTGGCGGCGCCTGCCTGGATCTGCAGCTTGATAAGGCCGGTGACCTTTTTCTTGGGAGCCAATGTAGGGTCCTTCTCTCAATAACTTTCCTTCGACGACGGAGCGCGTCCAAGGTGGGTGGCCGGATGGCGTCCGGCCGTACGCTGCCCGGCAACAAAGCTAAGTTGCCGTTCAGCGAAATTGGTGGGTCAACTAGATCTTGGTGACCTGGTTGAAGGCGAGCGTGACAGGGGTTTCGCGCTCGAAGATGGACACGAGCACAACGAGTTGCTGGGACTCGGGCTTGATCTCGGAGATCGTGGCGGACAACGTCTCAAACGGTCCGTCCTTGACGATGACTGCCTCGCCGACCTCGAAGTCGATCTCGGCGTCGACGGGGTCATGGCGCAGCGGAACGCCGGTCTCTTCGGCCCGTTGCTCCTCGAAGACCGGGGCGAGCATGGAGAAGACCTCATCCAGGCGCAGCGGGACCGGGTTGTGGGCATTGCCCACAAATCCGGTGACGCCGGGCGTGTGGCGGACAACGCCCCAGGAGGCATCCGTCAGGTCCATGCGGACCAGGACATATCCAGGGATGCGGACACGGTTCACCACCTTGCGGGTGGCGTTCTTGATCTCCACGACTTCTTCCATGGGGACCTGGACCTCGAAGATGAAATCTTCCATGTTCAGCGACAGGCTGCGGGACTCAAGGTTGACCTTGACCCGGTTTTCGTAGCCGGCGTAGGAGTGGATGACGTACCAGTCCCCCTCCTGGCGGCGCAGCTTGGCCTTGAACTCCTCGTCGGGGTCCACCGCGGGTTCGGCAGGCTCGGAGTCGGCGGTCTCCGGGTCGGCGACGTCGGCGGTCCCACCTTCGGCGGCGGCGACGTCGGCCTCATCGACGGACTCGCCGCCAGCCACAGTGTCGGCGCCTTCCGCGGAGTCGGCCGCTACGGCGTCGTCCGTGGACGCATCAAGGTCAGCACTGATGGCAGCATCAGCAACCACAGTGTCCAGATCCTGCTCACTGTAAGTTGCCTCGGGCTCCTGCTCAGACACGAATTTCCTGCTTTCCTGGTGCGTTTCTTAAATGGCTCAAACCGTCCCCTTGTCAAAATACAATGACGGGGCCGGCCAAAGTTGAGCGTTTAGTGCTCGATGTGTACGTTGCCGCCAAAGACCCAAAGCACGAGCTTGCCGAAACCCAGATCCAGGACGGTAACAATACCCATCACGATGACAACGAATACCAGCACAACCGCGGTGTAGTTGAGCAACTCCTTGCGAGTGGGGGTGACAACCTTCTTCATTTCGCCAATGACCTGGCGCAGGAAAATGGCTATGCGGGCAAAGAAGCCGGGCCCCTTGGGTGTGGCTTCCTTTTTGGCGGGGCGGCCATTGGAGCGGCTCGCCGCGGTTTCGGTCACCATTGCCTCACTCATCATTAGTTGGAAAACACGCGAACCCGCGTGAGCGGACCATGCCATGTGCTTTTATCCGCCAGGTCGGGCGGGATTTGGTTTACTGCAATCCCTGTGGAACGTGAATTGCGTGAACCAAACCCGCCGCGCCTTAGCGCAGGGCAGACAGGACTCGAACCTGCAACCTGCGGTTTTGGAGACCGCTGCGCTACCAATTGCGCCACTACCCTATGAAACTTGCTTGCTGTGCGGCCCTGAGGTCGCACCGGCGCCGAAGGCCATGAAACAATTTACCGTCTTGGGCGAAGGTTTCCAAACCCGCTCCAAGGCGTGCACCATCATGGTGTTTCAACACCGGTTGTCCATTCTACGCATTGTTGCCCGCCACGTCGAACCGGCCACGGGAAGCGCCTAAAGTAGTGGTGTGCGCCGAAGCGCCCCGCAGCATCCAGCACGGAAGCGTCCCCTGCGGGGCCCGCCCTTTCGAACGAGAGTAGAGAAGATGCCTGCCGAAGTGACAGCTGACCAAGCCGCCGGCCGCCGGGTTTCCGCCCGCATCGCCGCCATTGCCGAATCTGCCACGCTGGCGGTGGACGCCAAGGCCAAGGCCCTCAAGGCTGCCGGCCGTCCCGTCATCGGCTTCGGTGCCGGAGAACCCGACTTCCCCACCCCGGACTACATCGTGGAGGCCGCCGTGGCCGCCGCACGGCAGCCGAAATTTCACCGTTACTCCCCCGCCGCGGGCCTGCCGGAGCTCAAGGCGGCCATCGCCGCCAAGACCTTGCGTGATTCGGGCTACGCCGTGGAGCCGTCCCAGGTGGTGGTGACCAACGGCGGCAAGCAGGCCGTCTACGAGTCCTTCGCCACCCTGCTGGATCCCGGCGACGAAGTCATTGTCCCCACCCCTTACTGGACCACGTACCCGGAGGCGATCCGGCTTGCCGGCGGCGTGCCCGTGGAAGTCTTCGCGGGCCCCGAACAGGGCTACCTCGTCACCGTGGACCAGCTCGAAGCCGCAGTCACCCCGAGCACCAAGATCCTGCTGTTCGTTTCCCCGTCCAACCCGACCGGTGCCGTGTACTCCCCGGAGCAGACCCGCGCGATTGGCCTGTGGGCCGCGGCCAAGGGTCTGTGGGTCGTCACCGACGAGATCTACGAGCACCTGACCTACGACGGCGTGCCGTTCACCTCGATTGCCACGGCAGTACCGGAGCTGGGTGACCGGGTGGTGGTCCTTAACGGCGTGGCCAAGACCTATGCCATGACTGGATGGCGCGTGGGCTGGATGATCGCCCCCGCCGACGTGGCCAAGGCGGCCACCAACATGCAGTCCCACGCCACCTCCAACGTGGCCAACGTGTCGCAAATGGCTGCCCTCGCCGCCGTGTCCGGGCCGCTGACGGCCGTGGAGGAAATGAAAGTGGCCTTTGACCGGCGCCGCAAGGCGATGGTAGCGGCCCTTAACGCGATCGACGGCGTGGAGTGCCCCACCCCGCACGGCGCCTTTTACGCCTACGCGGATGTCCGCGGCCTGCTGGGCCGCGACATTGGCGGCATCCGCCCGGCCACGTCCGCTGAGCTGGCCGCCCTGATCCTGGATAAGGCCGAGGTTGCCGTCGTTCCCGGCGAGGCGTTCGGCCCCAGCGGCTACCTTCGCCTTTCGTACGCCCTCGGCGACGACGACCTCGCCACAGGGGTCGGCCGCCTTCAGGAGCTCCTGGGCACCGCCAAGGCGTAACCGGTTCAAAGCAGGCGGCGGTCGGCGGCCCAGCGCGTGAGTTCGTGGCGGGAGGACAGCTGCAGTTTGCGCAGGACGGCGGAAACGTGGGTTTCCACGGTCTTGATGGAGATGAAAAGCGCTTTCGCCACTTCCTTGTAGGAATACCCTCGCGCGATCAGGCGCATGACTTCCAGTTCACGGGCGGAGAGCTTGTCCAGTTCGTCCTCCACGGCAACGTCCGCCGTGCCAAACGCGTCCAGGACAAACCCAGCCAGCCGGGGCGAGAAGACCGCGTCTCCCCCGGCAACCCGGCGGACGGCGTCGGAAATTTCGCTGCCGGAGATCGACTTGGTGACATAGCCACGGGCTCCGGCGCGAATCACCGAGACCACGTCCTCGGCCGCATCGGAGACGCTGAGCGCCAGGAACTTTACGTGCGCCAGCTGCCCGGAGCAGCCGGCGATCACCTCCCGCCCGCCTTGGCCGCGGCCCCCGGGCAGGTGGACATCCAGCAGCACCACATCCGGCACATGGGCCGTGACGGCGGCAATGGCTTCCTCCACCGTGGCGGCTTCCGCCAGGACCCGGATGTCCGGGGCGAGGTCCGCCTTGAGCCCCGACCGGAAGATGGCGTGATCGTCCACCACGACCACGCTGATGGGCCGTCCTGCCTGTGTCACTTCATGTCCTCCGTGTTTTGGATTCTGCCGTTGCCGTGTTGCGGCCCGGCCTGCGCCGGCACGGCGGGCAGGTGCAGCCGCACCTCGGTGCCTTCCGCTGTGCCAATGATCTCAGCCGAGCCGCCGTGGCGCTGCATGCGTCCGACGACGGACTCCCGGACCCCCAGCCTGTCCGGCGGCACGGCAGAGGGGTCGAAGCCCGCACCCCGGTCCTTGATGAACACGTCGACGCCGGACCCCGTTGCCTCCACGTACACGGACACCGCCGTTCCTCCGTGGCGCACCCCGTTGAGCGTCGCCTCGCGCGTGGCCTGGACCAGTGCGCGCGTGCGCTCCCCGAGCTCGGCGTCGCCCACGCTCACCACTTCCACGGGGAGGCCGTGGAGGTCCTCGACTTCGGCGCAGACAGCTTTGATGCGGGCGACGAGCTTCCCGGGGTCCTTGCCTTCGTCCTGGTAGATCCACCGGCGCAGCTCCCTTTCCTGGGCTCGCGCCAGCCGGCTGACCTCTTGCGGGGAGCCGGCCCGTTTTTGGATCAGCGCCAGGGTTTGCAGGACGGAATCGTGGAGGTGTGCGGCAATCTCGGCGCGCTGCGTTTCACGGATGCGCCCGGCCCGTTCTCCCTGGAAGTCGCGCCAGAACTTCAGTGCCCAGGGGGCCAGCACCAGTCCGACGCCGGCCAGTACGGCCAGGGAGGCCACGATGGATGCCCACACCAGCGCCCACGATCCCGAGCCGGTCACGATGATCAGCACCCCGGCCACGACCAGGACGATGCCGGCGGCGAACCTGGCCACCGACCAGGGGGTGTCCATTCTCGCGGCGTTAAGCAGGCCCACACGCCGGGTGGCGTCCAGCTGCATCCACGCGAGGACGGCGCCGGCGGCGATCACGCCCAGCGGAATGACGGTGCCAAGATCCAGGTTCACCCCTGACCTGGCACTGAACAGCAGGAGGGCGGCAACCACCAGCGCGCCACCAATCAGGATTTCCTTCAGTCCGACGGCGGCACCTGGCCGCCCCGCCGAACGGCCAGGCTCCGGGGCGCCTCCTTGGGCACCGGGCGTGGCGGGTGCGGGACGGAACAGCTTGAGCCGGGGTGCACCGTCGTCGTCCAGCAGGGGGGCATCGGTGGCTGCGTCGTCGCCGGCCAACGGGACCAGGATCCACAGCCAGGCATAGAAGACCAGCCCGGCACCGAAGAGGAAGCAGGAGCCGGCCATGACGGCCCGGACGGTGCTCACGCGCAGGCCGAGGTGTTCGGCCAGGCCGGCGCACACGCCCGCCACCATCCGGTTCGGCGACCGGTACATCTTTGTGCTCATGGGTCAATCCAAGCACGCCCCGGGCGGGCCCGCAGTGATTCCAAGGGTTGCTTCAGGGTTGATTCAGGGTGGCCCCCGATGGCGGGCCGCACCCCGGCAGGACACCATTGAACCATGAACGAGAGCCATGAAAACCAGGAGCCCGGCCCTGTGCCGCCGCACGACAACCACGCAGGCGCGGTGCCACCGCACGACGGCGGGACAGGGCAGGAGCAGCCGCCCGGGCCGGAACAGGCGCCACCCAACGACGCGACAGGGCACAAGCCGCCGCTGTCGGGCCAGGAACAGACATATTCGCCCGGATCCGCGGGTCCGGCCTACCCGGGTCCGGCCCCGCAGCCGAGCGCGCGCTGCTTTGTGTGGCTGCGCTCCCTCGGCGTCCGCCGCGGCAGCAGCCGCTGGGTGGGCGGCGTGTGCAGCGGGCTCGCGGAGAAGTGGGGCATCGATCCGGTGATCGTCCGGGGCCTGGCCGTGGTCCTGACGCTGTTCTTTGGCGTCGGCCTCCTGGCCTATGGCGTGGCCTGGGCGCTGCTGCCCGAACCGGACGGCCGCATCCATGTGGAGCAGGTGGCCCGCGGGCATTGGTCAACCGGGATGACCGGCGCCGCCGTCGCAACTTTCCTTGGCATGGCCGGCCCCGGGCAGAGCGTCGCCTGGAACGGACATGGCGGCTGGATCCCCTGGCCGGTGCTGTGGGTGGCGGCCATCGTGGCCATCATCGTCTGGGCCGTGAACCGCGGCAAAGACGGACCGGCACGTGCTGCCCAGGGTCCGCACTACCAGCAGCCGCAGTTTGGCGCAGCAGGCTCACCCGGCCAGGCCCAGCACTTCGACGCAGCGGCTGCACCGGGCGGGGCCCCGCGGTACGCGCCGGCCCCCGGCGCCGTCCCCTATGCGGCGGAACCGTTGACCGGGAATTTCGGGACGTGGACCGGGCGCAACCTCGGCCCGCATGGCCCACTCGGCCCAACAGGCCCGCTCGGCCCCAACGGCCCGCTCGGCCCCAACGGCCCGCTGGGCCCGAACGGCCCGCTGGCACTCAAGGCGCGCCCCCGGCTGGGTGCCGCGGCAACCCTGCTGTCCCTTGGGCTGGCCGTCATGGTCGGCGCCCTGGTGTTGATCCTTAACGCATCGGGCGTCCTGAACCTGCACGGCTACCAGGTGGCCGCTGCCGCTGCCGCCGCTGCCATCACGGCCGGACTGGCGATCATTTTCTCCGGCCTTCGCGGTCGCTCGGCAGGCGGCGTGGGGACCTTCGCCATCATTGCCCTCGTGGTCGCCGGCCTGCTGAGCATGGTCCCCCAACATGCACCGTGGACCCCGATGGCGAACCAGTCATGGGCGCCCACCACCGTCAGCGCGGCGCAGGACGGACTGTCCGTGGCCATGGGCGGCGCCAACATCGACCTGACGGGGTTCGACGCCGGCTCGGCCTTGGCCGGCGACGTCCAGATCCCCGTGAGTCTGGTTGCCGCCAAGGCGGTGCTCAAGGTGCCCACCAGCATCCCTGTCACCATCAAGAGCGATCTTGCCGTATCCAGTCTGGAGGTCCAAGGCCAGCCGGGCAACGACGGCAAGGCCGTGGTGCAAAGCTCCACCACGCACATCAATCCCGAGGCAACGGGGAACGGGCTGGTGGTCACCTTGGAAGGTGCGGCCGCCAACGTCACGATCATTCCGGTCGCCGGCAAATAGCCGGCAGACAGAGAGTAAAGGGAACACCATGAACAATCCAACGGAACCACTAGGCTTTCCCGGTCATTCCGGCGCCGGACCGGAGGACACCCCCCTGAAGGGCACGAGGCAGGGCGCGGACAGCACGATCTCCGTCGCCAGGCCACCGGTGAGGGTGGGGACCCTGGTGTGGGGCGCCGTCGTCGTCGTGATAGGCATCCTGGTGCTCGTCACACGGCAGGCCGGCCTGCCACTCGACACCGGCCAGACATCGATGTGGCTGCTCTTCGGCGCCGGGCTGACGATGGTGGCAGGCGGGGCCGTGAACGTGCTGCGGCGGAAGTAGGCAACTGGCCGGTGGCACCGGAACGCACCGGAACGCACCGGGGCCGGGCGGGGCCCGGCGGGGAAGGTCTAGGCCCTGCGGCGCCTGGCGGCCATCATGGAGCGAAGCCCCAGGGCCGGACCCGCCACGCACGCGGCGCCCAGGAGCAGGCCGGCGGCGAGCGCGGCGATGGTGGCTGTGCGCGGCGTGTGCGGTCGTTCGGCGTAGACGTCCTCGGGCCGTTCCCCCGGGCCGACGGCGTCCTGGTGCAGGGCTGCGGCCAGCAATTCGGCCAGGTGCACGCCCTGGCGGCCGCCGGCGTCGCCCTGTTCAATCTGGGTGCGGCAGCTGAAGCCGTCCGCCAGGATCACCGCCCCGGCCTCCGCCGACCGAAGCGCCGGGAAGAGCACCCGCTCGCCGCAGGCCTCGGAGACGTCATAGTGGCCCTTTTCAAAACCGAAATTGCCGGCCAGGCCACAGCAGCCGGAATCAAGCACCTCCGCGTCCACGCCCATCCGCTGCATGAGCGCCACGTCGGCGCCGAACCCCATCACCGCGTGCTGGTGGCAGTGCGTCTGGACGAGGGCGTGCCGGGCCAGCGGCGGCGGCTGCCAGCCGGGGCTGTGATTGACCAGCAACTCCGCCAGCGTCACGGTCTGTTCGCGCAGCCGGCGCATGTCCGGATCGGAGGGGAACAGCCCGGCCGCATCCGACCGGAAGACCGCCGTGCACGACGGCTCGAGCCCGAGGATGAGGGTTCCGGCGCGCAGGTGCGGCGCCAGGACGTCCACCGTGCGCCGCAGGACCTTCTTCGCCACGTCGAGCTGGCCGGTGGAGATCCACGTCAATCCGCAGCAGACCGGATCCGGCGGGACAACCACGTTCCACCCGGCATCCTCCAGGACCGCCACGGCCGCCTGCGCCACATGCGGGTGGAACGCGTTGCTGAAGGTGTCCGGCCACAGCACCACGTCCCCGCGAGTCCCACTGCCCCGCGGGCCACGCCCGGCGTACCACGCCTGGAACGTCTGCGGGGCGAACTGCGGCAGCCGGCGCTCGGGCGCCACGCCCGCCAGCTCCTTCCCCGCGCGGGCGAGCAGGGGCGCCTGGGACACGGCATTGAGCAGCCGCGGCGCGAGCGCCGCCAGCCGTGCCCACAGCGGCAGCCAGCCCATTGAATAGTGGGACCGGGGCCGGACCCGCCCGGCGTAGAAGTGGCTGAGGAACTCGGCCTTGTAGGTCGCCATGTCCACGCTGACCGGACAGTCCTGCTTGCAGCCCTTGCAGGACAGGCACAGGTCCAGCGCGTCCCTTACCGCCTCGGACCGCCAGCCGTCTCCGATGGGGGAGTCCTCGTGGCCCTGGAGCATCTCAAACAGCAGCCGGGCGCGGCCGCGGGTGGAGTGCTCCTCCTCACGCGTGACCATGTAGGACGGGCACATGACTCCTCCCTCGTGCCGCCTGCAGGCCCCCACCCCGACGCAGCGCAGCACGGCCTCACTGAAGCTGCCGCCGTCGTCCGGGAAGGCGAAATGCGTCTCCAGCGGCGCCGGTGCGTAGCCGGCGCCAAGCCGCAGGTCCGCATCCAACCGGGCCGGACTGCCCAGCTTGCCGGGATTCATGATGCCCCGCGGGTCGAAGATCGCCCTGAACCGGGCGAAGGCCGCGATCAGGCCGGGGCCGTACATGACGGGCAGCAGCTCCGCCCGCGCCTGGCCGTCGCCGTGTTCGCCGGACAGCGATCCGCCCATCGAGACGACGAGCCTGGCGGCGCGCTCCATGAACGTGCGGAACGTGGCCACGCCCGCCGCGGTGGCAAGGTCGAACGGGATGCGGGTGTGCACACAGCCCTGGCCGTAGTGGCCGTAGAGCGAGGCGGCCTCGAACCCGAACTCCGCATACAGCTCCCGCAACGCGCGCAGGTAGTCGCCCATGCGTTCGGGCGCCACCGCCGAATCCTCCCATCCGGGCCACATGGCCGGCAGGCCGGGCACGTGCGCCGTGGCGCCAAGGGCCGCCTCGCGCAACTTCCACAGACGGCGGGCCTGCCCGCCGTCGTACTCGGTGACGGTGGGACGTGAGGCCAAGGCACGGGCGGCCGCTGCGAAGGCATGAGCCTTGTCGGCGGCCTGCTGCGGCGTGTCCGCGCCGAACTCGACCAGGAGCCACGCCTGCGGGCCGTCCGGGAGCAGGGCCAGCGCGTCCACGGGAAGTCCGGTGGCGCGCTCGTATCCGACGACTTTGCCATCGAATCCCTCCAAGGCGATCGGATCGTGGTCCAGAATGGCGGGAACGTCGTCGCCGCTGGCCCCCGCATCCGGATATCCCAGCAGCACCACCGCCTTCGCCGCGACCACCGGCATGAGCCGCAGCTTCGCCCGCAGGACGAACACACAGGTCCCTTCCGAGCCCACCAGCGCCTGCGCCACGTTGAATCCGTGTTCCGGCAGCAGCGAGTCCAGGTTGTATCCGGAGACCCGGCGCGGGATCCGCGGGTATTGCCGGCGCACCTCCTCGCCGTGCGCGTCCACGAGTTCGCGCAGCTGCCGGTACACCTCCGCCTGGCGGCCCCCGCCCTGGACAATGGCCAGGTAGTCCGCCTCGGAGGTCGCGCCGACTTCCATCCGCGTGCCGTCGGGAAGCATCACCTCCAGCGCCAGCGTGTTATCCACTGTCTTGCCGGTGCGCTGCGCCGTCGCGCCGCAGGAATTGTTGCCGAGCATCCCGCCCACGGTGCAGTGGTCATGGGTGGCCGGCCGCGGCCCGAACTCCAGGCCGTAAGCCGCCAACTGCCCGTTCAGCTCGTCCAGGACGATGCCCGGTTCCACCCAGCAGCTGCGCTCGCGCGGATCGACGGAGAGCAGCTGCGTCAGGTACTTCGAGCAGTCGATGACGACCGCGGCATTTGTGCACTGGCCGGCCAGGCTGGTGCCGC
Organism: Arthrobacter dokdonellae; assembly: GCF_003268655.1. Taxonomy (NCBI): domain Bacteria; kingdom Bacillati; phylum Actinomycetota; class Actinomycetes; order Micrococcales; family Micrococcaceae; genus Arthrobacter; species Arthrobacter dokdonensis. Next base: position 4,308,699 of record NZ_CP029642.1, read on the forward strand.
CACCGCGGGAGAGCACCGGGACCCCATGCCCGCGGCAGACCAGCATCGCCTCCGCCGCCGCCTCCACTGTGCGTGGAACGACGACGGCGACCGGCACCTGACGGTAGTTGGACGAGTCCGTTGAGTAGGCCGCCCGTGACCCGGCATCAAAGCGCACCTCCCCATCGACCCTCGCACGGAGGTCCGCTTCAAGGCCGGTGGTACGCACGGTGGGGGTTGGAAGTTCGATGCGCGTCATGCTGGGCTCACCTGCAGCTCGTGGGGCTGGTGCTCGTTGTGGCCACAGTCTAAGCCCGGCGCTGGAAGGGCGGAAGGGACGCCGCTGGCGCGGCACAGGCGGTCAACGCAGCGACCCACCATCCGCGCTCCGCGTTGCCCCCGTCACACGAGCGTCTAGAATGTCCAAGAGAGAGGAGCTCGACGGTGCGCTCAAACCCCATTGACTCCATCCCTGAAGGACCTTATTACCCATGAAGATTGGAATCCTGACCAGCGGCGGCGACTGCCCCGGGTTGAACGCCGTTATCCGCGGCATCGTGCTCAAGGGCATCAAGAGCTACGGCCACGAATTCGTCGGCTTCCGCGACGGCTGGCGCGGCGTGGTGGAGGGCGATGTCATGGACCTCCCCCGCCAGATGGTCCGCGGCATCTCCAAGCAGGGCGGGACCATTCTGGGCACCTCCCGCACGAACCCGTTTGAGGGCAACGGCGGGCCGGACGTCATCAAGGCGCACCTGAACCGTCTGGGCATCGACGCCATGATCGCCATCGGCGGCGAAGGCACGCTGGCTGCGGCCCGCCGCCTGACCGACGCCGGCCTGAAGATCGTGGGCGTGCCGAAAACGGTGGACAACGACCTTGATGCCACGGATTACACCTTTGGTTTCGATACAGCCGTCCAAATTGCCACCGAGGCGATCGACCGCCTCCGCACCACGGGCGAATCGCACCACCGCTGCATGATCGCCGAGGTGATGGGCCGCCATGTGGGCTGGATCGCCCTTCACGCGGGCATGTCCACCGGAGCGCACGCGATCCTCATTCCGGAGCAAAAGACCAGCATGGACCAGATCGTCGCATGGGTGCAGGAGGCCCACGACCGCGGCCGCGCACCGCTGGTGGTGGTGGCTGAAGGCTTCGTGCCGGACCACCGGGACTCCGCCCATTCCGAGCGCGGCCTGGACACTTTCGGCCGCCCGCGGCTGGGCGGCATCAGCGAGCAGCTGGCCCCGGAGATCGAGGCCCGCACCGGCATAGAAACCCGCGCCACCATTCTGGGCCACATCCAGCGCGGCGGCGTTCCCTCCAGCTTCGACCGCGTGCTGGCCACCCGCCTGGGCATGGCCGCCGTCGACTCCGTCGTGGAGGAACGGTGGGGCACCATGGTCTCGCTCAAGGGCACCGAGATTGAACACGTCCCGTTTGAGTCGGCGCTGGGCAACCTGAAGACCGTCCCGCAGCACCGCTACGACGAGGCCGCCATCCTCTTCGGCTGACCGTCCGAACCCCACGCGCCGGCGCCAGGGCGTCTAGCCTTGACGCATGACCTTTGACGCGAGCTCCGCCCCGATTGTCCGGCTGGCCTGGGAACGGCATCTGGGCCTCCCCGCCGATTCACTGGTAGCGAGCGGCTCCGGCGCCCGCATAAACCAGGCCGGCGACGCGGGGTCGCTGACCTTCCTTCGGCTCTGGGACCAGTCGGTGCTGACCGGGCCGCCCGAGCTGCTGCGCGCCGCGGAGGCCTACAGCGACGATGACCTCAGCGACCATGCCAACATGCTGCGCCTCACGCGGGACGACGGCGGGCGGGGCCGGGGCACCCAGGCCCTCTACTACGCTGACGACATGCCCCTCCACGAACCAGCCGAAACTGTCATGGTCTCCCACGGATACCCCGAGGCGGCGGCGCTGGAGGCGATGTGCCCGCCCGACGACGTGAACGACGTCGGCCTGGCCGCCCTTCCACACAAGTTCACCGTCATGGAATCCGGCGATCCCGGCGCGGGGCCCGCCGCCTGCGCCGCCTATGCCGAGTTTGCCGGACTGCTGGCGCAGCTGGGCACGCTGGTGCCGCCGACGTACAGGCGACGCGGGCTGGGCGCACTGGCCACCAGCATCGCCGCCCACGAAGCGCTCGCCACCGGATTGATCGTCCAGTGGCGGGCGGACATCAACAACGCGGGCGCCCACGCGCTGGCCCTGTCAGTTGGCCTTAACGTGGCCGGGCTCCAGACGTCGGTTGCCCTTCAATCCCGTCAAACTCCGCATAGATAGCATCCACAGCCCGGGGCTTGGCAAACAGCACCGCCATCACGGCACCCACCAGGATCACCACGGCCGGCAGGATCATGGACTGGCCCATCGCCGTCGAGAAGCCTGCGCGCAGGAACTCGGGAAGCTGCCCGCTGACGCCGCTGGCACCCTGCGGGGCGCCGGCGGGCATTTCCGCAGTCAACCGCGCCCCGATCAGGGCGGCGATGGCCGCGGATCCGAGCACCGAGCCGATCTGGCGGGTGGTGTTGTAGATCCCGGCGCCGGCGCCGGCCTCGCGCGGGCCCAGGTTGCGGGTGGCCGTCGTCGAGAGCGGGGCCCAGATCCCTGAACTGGCGATGCCGAGCAGGCCGCTGGGCAGCAGGAACAGCCAGATGGCCGTGTCGGCATTCATCAGCGACGAGGTCCACAGCAGCGCCGCCGCCATCAGAAGGAAACCGGTCAGTGCCACGTACCGCGGGTTGACGGTGTCCACAAGCTTGCCCACGAACGGCGCCAGCACGCCGGACAACAGGGCCATCGGCACCATCATGAGCGCCGACTGCGTCGGCGACATGCCCCGCACCAGCTGGTAGTAGAAGAACAGCGGCAGGCTCATGGCGGTGACCGTGAAGCCCACAGTGGTGATGGCGGCGTTGGCCAGCGAGAAGTTGCGGACCTTGAACAGGTGCAGCGGCACCAGCGCCTCGCCCTTGGTGACGGCCTGCCAGACGACGAACAGCGCCAGGAAAACGATGCCGGCAATGATTAGTCCCCAAACGGAGATTGGACCGGCGATGGTGCCCCAGTTGTACTTTTCACCTTCCTGGATGCCAAATACCAGCATGAACAGGCCCACGGAGCTCAGGGCCACGCCCAGAAGATCGAACTTGTGGTCGTGGGTTTTCAGTGACGGCACCAGACGCGCGGCCATGACGAATGCCACCACTCCCACCGGCACGTTGACGAAGAAGATCCATTCCCAGCCCAGGCCGTCCACCAGGACGCCGCCAAGGATCGGCCCCACCAGCATGGCCACGCCGGCCGTGGCGCCCCACAGGCCCATGGCCGGGCCACGCCTGTCGGGCGCAAAGATGCGGGTGATCACGGCCATGGTCTGTGGCGTCATCAGGGCCGCGCCGAGTCCCTGGACCGCGCGGGCCAGGATCAGCATCCCGATGCTCCCGGAGAGTCCGCACCACAGCGATGCCAGGGTGAAGACGCCCAGCCCGACCAGGTACAGGTTTTTGGGGCCGTATTTGTCTCCCATCCGCCCCGTGACCAACAAGGGCACCGCGTAGGCGAGCAGGTAGGCGCTGGTCACCCAGATGACGGAGTTAATGTCGGTGTTCAGGCCTTCCATGATTTTCGGGTTGGCCACCGAAACGATGGTGGAGTCGACCAGGATCATGAAGAAGCCCAGCACGAGCGCCCATAATGCGGGCCACGGTTTTGCCACTGTTTCCATGGATTATTCCTTAAAGTTTGCTTTGAGCCGTACTGTTCGAGTGTTCAGGCGGATGCCATGGCATCGCACCGCTGGTGATGTCCGCGTGTAGCTGGCGGATCCAGGCCAGTTCCGCGCCCGTCATGGCCTCTTGGTACCGGATTTCCATCCAAAACCTTTGTTCCACACCCTTGCACTGGGCCGTGTGCGCGTCCGCCTCCAGCTCGGCCACGGAGGCCTCCAGGGCGTCCATCCGCCGCTCGAGCAGGTCAAGCACGACGCCGGCGGGCAGGTTGTGTGCCTCGGCGACCGCTTGGGGGAAGCTGGGGTATTCGGTGGCGGGACGGGCCAGGAGTTCCTTGAGCCGGCTTTCCAACATTTCGCGGCCCACAGGCAGGATCGAGTAGGTGGTGCGCTCCGGCCGGTTTCCTTCCCGCTCGGTGCCGACCGCCTTGACCAAGCCAGCCTCCGCCAGCCTGCCAACCGTGTGGTACAGCGTGCCCGGCCTGACCTTCACCAGCCGGTCCTCGCGCCGGTGGATGAGCAGCTGGTACATCTCATAGGGGTGCATGGGGCGCTCGGCCAACAGGCCCAGCGCCGCCACGCCAAGCGGGGTCAGCTGCTTTTCTGTTGCCATGCCCGCCCTCATTCCACACTCTAGTCCATAAGAATTATTCCACGTGGACTATGCGGGAAACAACAGGCGGCCGGGTCTGGTCCTGTGATGTATTTCTCGCTTTTTCCCAACCCTGGACAGGGCTGGCGTCGACGGCGCCGGCCTCGTCCGCCGTCGACCGGCGGCTTATAGGGCCGGATCCGTCACCTGGGTGCGCGCAGGAAGCCGGTGGCCCTGCCCACCACCTGGCCGGCGTCGGTGGCCACGATGGTCTCCTGCGACGCCACGTACTTTTCCCCGGCGTCGTCCACGATGAGTTCGGCCCCGGGGTCCACGGTGCGCTTGATGAGGGCCAAGGCAATGGGGCCCATCTCATAATGCTGGGCCACGCTGGTCACCACACCCACCTTACGGTCGCCGGAAAACACCTCGCTGCCGGCAGCCGGAATGGTGTGCTGGGACCCGTCGAGCTGCAGGAACACCAGGCGGCGCGGCGGGTGGCCCAGGTTGTGAACGCGGGCCACCGTCTCCTGGCCCTTGTAACAGCCCTTCTCCAGGTGCACGGCCGTGCGCAGCAGGTCCAGCTCGTGAGGAATGGTCTTCTCGTCCGTTTCGGCCCCTCGGCGGGGGCGCCAGGCGGCAATCCGCAGGGCTTCCGCCGCCCAGGCCCCGGCCAGCGGCCGGTCCCCCACCGTGGCCACGAGCTCCGCGGCGGGCACCAGGTATTCGCGCCATGGCCGCTCCAGCCCGGGGTGGCTGCCCTCGTCAATGGCGGCGTAGCTCCAGCCCCCGTCCCCGACGTGCGGCCACGGGTCGATCCAGACCGGCCGCCCGTTCCATTCCGGAACTTCCGCCACGGAGCCCAGGACGGCCCAGTCGGCCGAAACGTCCGACACGTCGACCCGCAGCATGAACTTCATGGAGTTCAGCCAGGCGGCCAGCGGCCCGGCTTCGTCAGCTTCCACGATCAGCCAGGTGGTGGCGCCGTCGTCCACCACGCGGGCGTCATATTCGATCCGGCCCTGGACGCTGAGCAGCAGCAGTTCGGTGCCGACCCCGGGCGCCAGGTTCGTGACGCTTTGTGACGACAGCGTGTTCAGCCAGCTGAGCCGGTCCGGGCCGGACACCGTGACGACGCCGCGGTGCGAGAGGTCCACGACGGCGCTTGGCGGCTTTCCAAGGTAACCGGCCAGCAGCCGCTGCTCCTTGTTCGGGTCGCCGTAGTGTGCGGCCACGCCGGCGTCCAGACCGGCGGCCTGGACGGCGCCATGGCGGTTTAGCAAAGGACTCAAATAGCTCATGCCGTGTGCAACGCCTTCCCTGATGCGCCTATTCCGTGCGCCACTGGCCGCCCTTCCCCCGCTGCCCCCGTTGAGATTGGAGATAACGACCTCCCCCATCGTTGAGGTTCGACATAACGACGTGCCCCATCGTTGAGGTTCGACATAACGACGTGCGGGCCGCCGTTGTGGTTGGCGACAAATGGCCGTCCGTGCCGCAGCTTCGGCTGCGGGAATTTCCGGCCTCGGCCCGAAAGCCGTGGCATTTCCCCTGCATGGGCGGTTATCTACCGGTCATTGTACGGATACGGCGGTCTGGGGGTCCGCCACCCCACCAATGCCGTGCTCTCGGCATCCATGGAACCGTGCCGTGGGCTGGTGACCACCAAATGCGCGGCCACGGTCTGTCCGGCGCCTGGTAGTCCTGCCGGGGAAAAGGCAGCGAGGTCCGCCCTCCGCGGCTGGCGAAGGGGGAGCTCGTCATCTCCAACCTCAACGGGCGCGGAGGTCGTCATCTCCAACCTCAACGGAAAGGCGGGCTTATTGAACCTTGTGCAGCGCCGCGGAGGCGTGGGCCTCGAGGGACTTGCCTTGGGCCGCCACGTCCCAGCGCCAGAAGAGGTCGCCGTTGACCAGGCCGAAGATGCGGGTGGCCGCGGAGTAGTCCTTGGCGCCGGAGTGCCGCATGACGGCGTCGGTGGCCAGCTGGATCTGGGGGCCCTTGATGCTGCCGTAGTACAGCTCGGAAATCCCACCCGGATGGACGATGTTAACGATGATGTCAAAGCCGCCGTCGGCATTCCGCAGGGCTTCGACGTCGTCGGCTGTCCTCAAGGCGGGCACGATGTCCGCCGGGATCAGGCCCGGTCCGCCGTCGGCGTCGTTCAGGGGCCGGTCCAGCTGCCAAAAGCCGGTTTCGACGGACAGGGGGCGCAGGATGGTGCCCTCCTCGTCGGTGAGCCAGGACTCGGCCTTGTATTGCAGGTAGGGCAGCCCGTTGGCGCTGAAGGTCGCGGTCTGGGTGAAGTGCTCGTCATCGGCCTCGCCGGTACCGAGCCGGCCACGTCCCGTCCAGGTGCCGAGCAGCCACGACAGCGGGACCAGTTCGGGCGTCAGGTCCGTGGGTATTTCAATGGGCATGGCAGGTTACTGCTGTCCCTTGAAGAGACGCCACACCACCAGTCCGGCGAACCAGGCCATGGTGAGGCCGGCAAGGACCAACAGGCAGATGAAGAAGATTTCCAAGGCAAGTACGCTCATGGAGCCATACTATCGTGAACTTTTGGCGCTCAGGTCAACAGCAGCTTGTCGATGAAATAGACCAAAGCGCCCAGCGACAGGACGGGCGCGACGGCCGCGGAAAGGCCCCCAGCGACGTTGCGCACCGGCCCCGTGAGCGTGCCCAGGCGGCGGAAACTGGCAATGACGGCGGCCACGAGCGCGCCAAGTACCGCGGCGGGAAGGATCCTGAGCTCTGAAAAAAGCAGCGCCGCAAGCGGGCCAGCCAGCGCGGCAAGCACGATGGCCAGGGGCGCGAGGACCCGGTCGGGCCATGACAGCATGCCCACGGCCAATGCGACAGCAGCGCTGATGGCGGTAACCAACGTCATCCCGGGCTCCCCCAGGAAGCGGTACGACGCCACCCATCCGCCGGCAAACCCTGCGATGAGGACACCCGCCCCGGCGCCGAGGGTGGATTCAAGCCGGTGCGCCTGGCCGGTCCCGCGGATCAGCTGCACCACCATGACGGCGCCGAAGCCCAACGCGATGAAGATGGGCGTCCACACCAGGAAGTTCGCGTCGGCCGTCAGCCCGCTGGTCAGGGCCGCAGCGGCGCCGGTCAACGCAATGACGGTGCCCAGTGTCTTCTTCGCCGGAATGCCCAGGTAGTGCGGCCAGCCGAAGCCGAATGCAGTCGCAAGCGCCACCGCGACGCCCACAATGTAGCCGAGCCCGAAATAATGCCCCGCCACGATGGCTGCAAGCGCAATGATTCCTGCAAGACCGGCTAATGATGACTTCACACATCAATCCTGCCCTACTCTGGCGGTACACTGTGGAACAACCCTCGCTCCGGTGCGTTGTGCCGCGGCCGTTTGCCTTGGCTGCAAGGTGCACGACTGCCGGTCCGAGGTGACAGGTGGTTTGTCGCTCAAAGATGCGCACATCGACGCACTTTGGAGGAAGTCATGTCGCAGATCTTAATGTTGACCAACAACCACGGCAGTTCCGTGGACGTCCTTCCTGCCCTGGAACTGCTCAGCCACTCCATACATATCCTTCCGGCGGTGCCCACGGCCCTGCTGGACGCAAAGCCGTCCGACCTCATCCTTGTCGACGCCCGCAGGGACCTGGCCGGCTCCCGGTCCCTGACGCAGCTGTTGCGGGCAACGGGCATCAGCGTGCCGTTGCTGCTGGTCCTCACGGAAGGGGGCATGGCGGCCGTGACGGCGTCCTGGGCGGCGGACGACGTCATCCTTGAAACCGCCGGCCCCGCCGAGGTGGAAGCCCGCCTGCGCCTGGCACTGACGCGGGCATCGGACGCCGAGGACTCCGTACACCAGGAAATTCAGGCAGCAGGCGTGGTGATTGACGAGGACAGCTACACTGCGCGGGTCCACGGCAAGGTACTGAACCTGACCTACAAGGAATTCGAACTCCTGAAATACCTGGCACAACATCCCGGCCGCGTTTTCACCCGCGCGCAACTCCTCAACGAGGTCTGGGGCTACGACTACTACGGCGGCACGCGCACCGTGGACGTCCATGTGCGGCGCCTGCGCGCCAAACTCGGCTCGGACCACGAGAGCCTGATCAGCACCGTGCGCAATGTCGGCTACCGCCTGACCATTGCCAAGGTGCCCGACGACGAACTGGCCGAGGCGTAGGGCGGAGGGCTGGTAGCGGGTCCGCGCGGACGGACGTCCAGGGCGCGCGGACGTCAGGTGGACGGCCGTTAAAAGCAAAGGCCCGCTCCGGTCAGGAGCGGGCCTTTGCATTTGGTGGAGGACATACGGGTCGAACGTATCGAGGACACCCCACTGGTGCATCCCCCCAGTTGCTGCCCTCAAACTCTATGGCAGGGCGGGCGCCGGCGCAAACCAAGTCGCAGAAGGCGCGCCCACCAAGGGTCCCCATGGGCCGGCAAGGGTGAATGCGGCGGGAGTGTCCCGCACGCGTGGTGGGCCCACGCGCCCGAGGGACCCCGGGTGACGCGCCAGCGTCACACGGGGAGGGCGTGGTGGGCCCACGCGCCCGAGGGACCCCGGGTGACGCGCCAGCGTCACACGGGGAGGGCGTGGGGACTAGGCTGTGGTCATGAGCCCTGCAAAGACTGGCAGCTGGCCCGTGACGGTGGTCCCGGGCACCCCCGAATCCGACGTCCTGCGCGACATCCTCGACCTGGTCGCGGACGCCGAGGACGAAGATGGCAACCCGCCGTTTTCCGAGCAGACCCTGGTGGAGCTGAAGTCCCGCCATGCGGGCCCGGACACCGTGCTGGTCCTGCTCACGCATGCGCCGGAGGAGAATTCGCCGACGGAGGGTGAAGACCTGGCCGGAGTGGCCGTCGTCGTGCTTGACGGTGGTGAGGGCGTGCTGGAGATCGCGGTGCATCCCCACTATCGCAATGAGGGCGTCGGGTCCATGCTGGTGGACAAACTGGTGGCGGTGCGCGGCCTGCAGGGCATCAGGGCGTGGTCGCACGGAGACCATGAGGCCGCCGCGGACCTGGCGGCCAGCTACGGCTACCGGGCCATCCGCGAGCTGTGGCGCATGCGCCTGGTCCGGCGCGCCCCGGACGCGGCCCTGACGCCGGACCGCCCTTCCGTACCCGACGGCGTGACCTTGCGGACGTTCGTCCCCGGCCAGGACGAGGCCGCCTGGCTGGCCGCCAACGCCGCGGCGTTTGCCCACCACCCGGAGCAGGGCGCGCTGACCCTGGACGACCTCCGGGCCCGCATGGCCGAGCCGTGGTTTGACCCGGCCGGATTCTTCCTGGCCGTCGACGCTTCGGGGGCGATCCTCGGCTTTCATTGGACCAAGGTGCACCCGGGCAGGGCGGGGCAGTCCCCCATGGGCGAGGTCTACGTGGTGGGCGTGACCCCGGATGCCCAGGGAATGGGCCTGGGCAGGACGCTGACCGTGCAGGGCATCGACTACCTGCAGTCGCAGGGGCTGCGCGCCATCATGCTGTATGTGGACGCGGATAACGAAGCCGCCGTGGCCCTCTACCGCCGGCTCGGTTTCACGAAGTGGGACTCCGACGTCATGTACGGCCCGGTCTCCGCGTCCTGAACCGCCCGAGGAGGGGTCCGGCGGGGGCTGCCCCGGCCCGCTGCGGCTTGTAATGTTGGAACATGGCAGCACCAACTGTGAGGATCTACCGATGAAACGTGAATACAAGGCACCGGCGCGAACCGCGGCGTCGCTGAACGGGGAACGTTTCGGCTCCGGGGAGGTGCAGGCTGCCCGCGCCACCCAGGACCGGATCGACATCCCCGAATTTGAGCCGAACCTCCTGCCGGAGGGCGACATCAGCCCGGACCGTTTCCTGGACCGGGAGCTCAGCTGGCTGGCGTTCAATGCCCGCGTCCTGGAACTCGCCGAGGACCCGGACGTCTACCTGCTGGAGCGGGTGAACTTCCTGTCCATCTTTGCCTCCAACCTCGACGAATTCTTCATGGTCCGGGTGGCCGGCCTCAAGCGCCGCATCGCCGCCGGCCTGGCCGTGCCCTCCCCTGCCGGGCTCAGCCCCATTGAGGTCCTGGAACAGATCAGCGACGCCGCCCACAAGCTGCAGGCGCGGCACGCCCATGTCTTTGCCAGCCAGATCCGCCCGGCGTTGGCCTACGAGCACATCCACCTGGTCCGCTGGGACGAGCTGGACGAGGGCGCCAAGGACCAGCTGGGCAAGATGTTTGCCGAGAAGATGTTCCCCATCCTGACGCCCCTGGCCGTGGACCCGGCCCACCCGTTCCCGTACATCTCGGGGCTGTCGCTGAACCTGGCCGTGGTGGTCCGCAACCCCGTCAGCGACAAGGAGCTCTTTGCCCGGCTGAAGGTGCCGGACCTGCTGGACCGGCTCGTCTCCGTTGACGGCGCCCGGGCAGGCACCGTGCCGGGGCGCGTGGCCAGGTTCATCCCGCTGGAGGAAGTCATCGCCCAGCACCTGGACCAGCTCTTTCCCGGCATGGAGGTGCTGGAACACCACACCTTCCGCGTCACCCGCAACGAGGATCTCGAGGTCGAGGAGGACGACGCCGAGAACCTCCTGCAGGCGCTGGAAAAGGAACTGCTGCGCCGCCGGTTCGGCCCTCCCGTCCGCCTGGAGGTGGCCACGGACATCAATCCAAACGTCCTGGCCCTGCTGGTGCGCGAGCTCGACATCGAGGACTCCGAGGTCTACAAGCTCCCGGCCCCGCTGGATCTGCGCGGCCTGTCCGTCATTGGCGGCATTGACCGCAGCGATCTTCGGTTTCCCAAGCACGTTGCCCACACCTCGCGCGATTTGAACGAGTCGGAGACGTCCAAGGCCGCCAACGTGTTCGCGGCCATGCGCCGGCGCGACATCCTGCTCCACCACCCCTATGACTCCTTCTCCACCTCGGTCCAGGCGTTCCTCGAGCAGGCCGCCTCGGACCCCAAGGTCCGCGCCATCAAGCAGACCCTGTACCGGACCTCCGGCGACTCCCCCATTGTGGACGCCCTGGTCGACGCGGCCGAGGCCGGCAAGCAGGTGCTGGCGCTGGTGGAGATCAAGGCACGCTTTGACGAGCAGGCCAACATCTCCTGGGCCAGAAAGCTGGAGCAGGCCGGCGTGCACGTCGTCTATGGCATCGTGGGGCTGAAAACCCACTGCAAGCTGTCCCTGGTGGTGCGCCAGGAACAGGACGGGCTGCGCCGCTACTGCCACATCGGCACGGGCAACTACCACCCGCGCACGGCCCGCTACTACGAGGACCTGGGCCTGCTGACGGCGGACAACCAGGTGGGCGAGGACCTCACCAAGTTGTTCAACCAGCTTTCCGGGTACGCGCCCAAGTCCGAGTTTGAGCGGCTGCTCGTGGCCCCGCGCTCCGTGCGATCGGGCCTCATCGAGCGCATCGACACGGAAATCGCCAACAAAAAAGCCGGGCTGCCAGCCCAGGTGCGCTTCAAGGTCAACTCGATGGTCGACGAGGCCATCATCGATTCGCTGTACCGGGCCTCGCAGGCGGGGGTGGACGTCGGGGTGGTGGTGCGCGGCATCTGCTCACTCCGCCCGGGCGTTGCGGGGCTGAGCGAGAACATCACCGTGCGCTCGGTGCTGGGCCGCTTCCTGGAACATTCACGCGTATTCACCTTTGCCAATGGCGGGGACCCGGTGGTCTACATCGGCTCCGCGGACATGATGCACCGCAACCTGGACCGCCGGGTGGAGGCGCTGGTGCAGCTGTCCAACCCGGACCACATCAGGGAGGTCAACTCACTTCTGGACCGCTACCTCGACGCCGGCACGTCCAGCTGGCATCTCGGCGTTGACGGTGAATGGACCCGCCACCACCTCGCTGCGGACGGCACCCCGCTCAGCGACGTCCAGTCGTGGCTGCTCGCCAGCCGCTCCCGCCCGCGTTCGACCCTGCACCGGTGATGCGCAGCAGCGAGCACTTGGAGGACGCCGCCCCCACCGGCACGGAAATTTCCGTGTACGCGGCAGGGGCGCTGTGCTGGCGCGTCAAAAAGAAGAAGCTGGAGCTGCTGCTCATCCACCGGCAGCGCTACGACGACTGGTCCTGGCCCAAGGGCAAGCTGGACAACGGTGAAACCATGGCCGAGTGCGCCGTGCGCGAGGTGTACGAGGAAGTGGGGCTGCCCATCACACTGGGCATACCGCTGCCCGCCATCCGCTACGCCGTCAAGCCCGGAATGAAGGAGGTGCACTACTGGGCGGCCGAGGTGGACGACATGCCGCCCCTGCCCGACGGCAAGGAAGTGGACACCGCCGTCTGGTGCTCCCCCACGAAGGCGAGGGGCCTGCTCTCCAACCCGTCCGACGTCGAACCGCTGGAGGCCCTGCTCGCCGCGCATGAGGCCGGAACGCTGCCGACCTGGCCCCTGCTGGTGATCCGGCACGCAAAGGCCAAGCCGCGCTCGGCCTGGACCCGCGCCGAGGGCGAGCGGCCGCTGGCGGCGACGGGCAAGCGGCAGGCGCTTTACCTCCAGCGGCTGCTGATGGCCTGGCACCCGGGCAAGATCCTCACGAGCGGCTGGATGCGCTGCATTGCCACCATCTCCCCCTACACCCAGGCCACCAAGGCCAAGGTCAAGGTGGTGCCGGCGCTGACCGAGGCGGACCACAAGCGGAACCCCGCCAAGGCCGCCGCCGCCGTGGAAAAGCTGCTGTCCAAGTCCAGCGCCGCGGCCGTGTGCACCCACCGGCCCGTGCTGCCGACCGTGCTGGAGACGCTGGCCACGCACATGGACGGCGCACTGGCAGCGAGGCTGCCGCTGGGCGACCCCCACCTGGCCCCCGGCGAGGTGCTCGTGGCGCACGTGTCCGTCAACGACCCCGGGCGCATCGTGGCGGTGGAGCAGCACCGGCCCTACGAGGACTGAACCCGGACCCACGCCGCCGGCGAACTGCGGCCCCAGCCCCGTCCAGGGCGGCCTCCAGCGGCGGGACACGTAGACTGGTGGCGTGACTATTGTGACCCCGTACGAAGACCTCCTCAGGGACGTGCTGGCCAACGGCACGCAGAAATCGGACCGCACCGGCACCGGCACGCTCAGCGTCTTTGGCCGGCAGCTGCGCTTCGACCTTTCCGAGAGCTTCCCGTTGATCACCACCAAGCGGGTCCACTTCAGGTCGGTCGCCATGGAGCTGCTCTGGTTCCTGCGCGGCGACTCCAACGTGCGCTGGCTGCAGGATCACGGCGTGAAGATCTGGAATGAATGGGCGGACGACGCCGGGGAGCTTGGTCCGGTCTACGGCGTCCAGTGGCGCTCGTGGCCCACGCCGGACGGCGGGCACATCGACCAGATTTCCCAGGTCATGGAGTCCCTGCGGAGCAACCCGGATTCCCGCAGGCACATCGTCTCTGCCTGGAATGTGGGTGAGCTGAAGGACATGGCCCTGCCGCCGTGCCACGCGTTCTTCCAGTTCTACGTTGCCCCCACGGAGGACCGGCGCGGCAAGCTCAGCTGCCAGCTGTACCAGCGGTCGGCGGACACGTTCCTGGGCGTGCCGTTCAACATTGCCTCCTACGCCCTTTTGACCATGATGATGGCGCAGCAGCTGGACCTGGAGCCGGGCGAATTCATCTGGACCGGCGGCGACGTGCACATCTACGACGACCACGTGGACCAGGTCGCCGAGCAGCTCACCCGCGAGCCATACCCGTACCCGCAGCTGCGGTTCACGCGCAAGCCGTCCTCCATCTTTGACTACACCTTTGACGACCTTGAGCTGGTCAACTACCAGCACCACCCGACGATTAAGGCACCGATCGCCGTATGAGCACCGACGCCGGCTCCCCCGGACAGCCCCCACAGTACCGCTTCACCCAGCCCATCGTGGGCATGATCTGGGCGCAAACCAACCAAGGCGTCATAGGCGCCGAGGGTGGCATGCCCTGGCACCTGCCCGAGGACCTGGCCCACTTCAAGCGCGTCACCCAGGGCCACCCGGTGGTGATGGGCCGCAAGACGTGGGATTCGTTTCCGGAAAAGTACCGGCCGCTCCCCGGCCGCACCAACATCGTGGTGACCCGGCAGGAAAACTGGGGCTCGACGCCGGACGCGAGTGGCGCCGTCGTGCTTGACTCCTTGGATCAGGCCCTGGTGGAGGCGCAGCTGTCCCCCGGCGGCGAGGAAGTGTGGGTGCTCGGCGGCGGACAGATCTTCGCCCAGGCGATCGACGACTGCAACGTCGCCGTCGTCACGGTTATTAACACGGATGTGCCAGGTGACACGCTGGCACCCGCGCTGGGCCCGGAGTGGACGTTCCGCGGCGCCACGCCCCAGGAGGGCTGGCGCACCGCCAAGAACGGCGCCGAATACCGCTTCACGTTGTGGGCCCGGGGCGAGTCCGAGTTTGAGGTGCCCGAATAAGCCATCCGTGCGCGAGGCTGAGACGGCGTTCACCAGATGACACCAACTTGGCGGGGCTCTCCCCCTCCCGCCTAAACTGGACGCATGACCTCACTCAATGTTCCTTCCGTCGGCCTAGTTGGCTGGCGCGGCATGGTCGGTTCCGTCCTGATGCAGCGCATGCAGGACGAGGGCGACTTCGCAAGCATCAACCCCGTCTTCTTCTCCACTTCCAACGCCGGCGGCAAGGCCCCGGCATTGGCCGGTCCAGTCTCTGGCGAGACGGGCACGCTCGAAGACGCCTTTGACATTGACACGCTGGTCAAGCTGCCCATCATTGTCACCGCCCAGGGCGGCGACTACACCAAGCGCGTCCACACCGAGCTGCGCGGCCGCGGCTGGGACGGCCTGTGGCTGGACGCAGCCTCCACGCTGCGCATGAACGAGGACTCGATCATCGTCCTGGACCCCATCAACCGCGACGTCATCGACAAGGGCCTGGTGAACGGCACCCGCGACTTCATCGGCGGCAACTGCACCGTCTCCTGCATGCTCATGGGCCTGGGCGGACTGTTCAAGAACAACCTGGTCGAGTGGGGCACGGCCATGACCTACCAGGCCGCGTCCGGCGGCGGCGCCCGCCACATGCGCGAGCTCCTCAAGCAGTTCGGAACGCTTAACAGCGAGGTGTCCAGCGAACTGGACGACCCGGCATCGGCCATCCTGGACATTGACCGCAAGGTCCTCGCCCACCAGCGCGAAGGCATCGACTCCAGCCAGTTCGGCGTGCCGCTGGCGGGCTCGCTCATCCCCTGGATCGACTCCGATCTGGGCAACGGGCAGTCGCGCGAGGAGTGGAAGGCCGGCGTGGAGACCAACAAGATCCTGGGCAACTCCGCGGACAACCGGGTCATCATGGACGGGCTCTGCGTGCGGATCGGTGCCATGCGCTCCCACTCGCAGGCGCTCACGCTCAAGCTGCGCGAGGACCTCCCGGTGGCCGAGATCGAAGCCCTGCTGGCCAACGACAACGAGTGGGCCAAGGTGGTGCCCAACACGAAGGAAGCGTCCATGGCGGACCTGACCCCGGTGGCCGCCTCCGGCACCCTGGACGTCCCCGTGGGCCGTATCCGCAAGATGGAGATGGGGCCGGAATACGTCAGCGCGTTCACCGTCGGCGACCAGCTCCTCTGGGGCGCGGCCGAGCCGCTGCGGCGCATGCTGGCCATCGCCACTGGCACGCTCTAGACCCGGATCTGTGTTGCACTTCTTCGGCTGGATAGCGCCTTCCGGGACGGTTTTCGTCCAATGACGGTTTTCGTCCAATAAGTGCAACACAGATCTTTAGGTGGCGAGGAAGTTTGCGTAGTTCGCCGCAGATCTTTCCAGCGCCCTGTCCTGCGCCGGGCTGAGCCCGTCAAACAGCTCCGGAAGAACGACGCCGGCGACTTCCCGTTGTTTCTCGGCCGCGCCTTGCGCCTTGCGCCAGGTCCCGGCCACCCTGCCCCCTGCCACCACTGGTGCCTTGAACATGCCGTTGTTGCCGGGCACTGTCAGCGGCGCATGGTGTGGCGCAAGCGCGGCGCTCCTGTCCGTGTAGCCCAACAGGTATTCGTCAAAGCCGGGCAGCAGCAGGATGGTCCTGGCCCCGGGCAGCGTGCCGCCCAGCAATTCCGCCGTTTCCGGGGCCAGCAGGTAGCTTGTTCCGCCGCACTCCACGGATTCCAGCCCGCCAGCCACCTGGTCCAGCCCGGCCTTGATGTCCGCCAGGGTCAGCTTCGACCACCATTGGAAGTCCTTGATGGTGGCCGGGCCGTGGCTGCGGAAATACCGCAGGGCAAGCTCGGCCAACGCCTCCCCGCGTTCCAGGACACGGCGGTCCTTGATCCAATGGTCAGCCTGCACAAAGAACTGGGTGTTGCCGTTGCCCGCGGCCGCGTTCATGGGCCCCTGTACCAGTGAGCCCTCCACGCAGAGCAGCCACAGCAGGTGGATGCCCCGCTGGGCCGCGGTCCGCTGTCCCGCCGCTTCGAAGGCCCCCAGCAGCTCCTCCCGCGTCGCCCTGCCGCAGGAGCCGCCGTCCGGGCCGGCACTGGCGCCAGGACTGGCGGTGACGCCTGCCCCGCCCTTGCTACGGGTCCCGGCTTCCCGGCCCGGCGGTTCCAACAGCGCCAGGGCAACATCGCGCACCTGGTTGAGGTCCGGCGTCGTAATTCCCAACTGGCGGTGCCGGCCTGCCATGGATCCCAGCATCCGTCCCGAGGTCAGCGACAGGATCCACCCGAGGTCCTCGGCAGCCGTGACGTGGAGGGTGCCGCGCAGGGGCCACGAACGGACAATCTCCCCGCGGTTGAAGGCCGCCTCGACGCCGGCCCGGCCGGTGCCGGACGCACGGAGCCCGATGGACCACAGCGCGCCGGGGAGGTCCTGTCCCTGCAGTGCCGTCAGCCAACGCACAACGTCCACCGGCCCCGGGCTGGGACGGGTGGACGCGGGCAGGATCCATTGGGCCGCAAGGCGGAGGCGGGCAAGGACGGCGGGTGTGACGCTGGGGGCCATCCCCCAAAGTATCCCCGCCCACACAGCCGGCCCGCAATAGCCCCCACCCGCTCCCCAACCTCGTTCCTCGGCAAGGGCCACTCGCGGGCCTGGGCCCCTTCGAAAAACGTCCCGAAAGATCGTTTTTTCGACCGTTATTGCAGGTCAGCTGTGGAGGGGGGGTCAGCGGGCGGAACGCAGCTGGGCCGTGATGGGGCATTCGAAGGGGTCGCGCTGGCCCAGGCCCACGCGGTTCAGGTAGCGCATGACGATCATGTAGGACTGGCCCAGGGTGGTTTCCGTGTACGTGATGTTCCGCTCGGCGCAGTACGCGCGGACCAAGGGCTGGACGGCCTTGAGGTTCTTGGAGGACATGGTCGGGAACAGGTGGTGCTCAATCTGGTAGTTCAGCCCGCCCATGCCGGCGTCGACCCACCATCCGCCGGAGATGTTGCGGCTCATCAGGGTCTGGCGGCGCATGAAGTCGATCTTGACGTCCTTGGGGACCAGCGGCATGCCCTTGTGGTTCGGGGCGAAGGAGCCGCCCATGTAGACACCGAGCGCCATGACCTGCACGGCGATAAAGGCAAGGCCCAGGCCCCAGCCAAGGAACCAGAGCGTGAACGCCGGCAAGATGACCAGGCGGACCACCAGCATGGCGATTTCGGCCTTGCGCTCGGGGACAACCTGCTTGCGGTCGAGCACCCGGCGGACGGCGGAAATGTGAAGGTCCAGCGCCGCAAGCGTCAGCAGCGGGAAGAAGAACGCGCCCTGGCGGCGGGCGAACCACTTGGCGAAGCCGGTACGCTTGGCGGCGTTCTCGGGGTCAAACACCAAGGCGCCCGGATCGATGTCGCCATCCACGCCGATCTTGTTCGGGTTCAGGTGGTGCTTGCCGTGCTTGTTCATCCACCAGCCGTAGGACAGGCCCACGAACAGGTTCCCGGCGAAACGGGCGAGCCAGGCGTTCTTCTTGGCGGAGGCGAACACCTGGCGATGCGCGGCGTCGTGCGAAAGAAAGGCGGTGTGCGTGCACAGGAAAGCGAACAGCACGGCGGTGACCAGCTGCCACCAGCTTTGCCCCAGCGTCAGGAACAGCGCCAGGACGGCCAGGTAGCCAAGGCTTTGACGGACAATCCGCGCCACGTACCACTTGATGTCGCGCTCCATGAGGCCGGCGTCGCGCGCCTGCTCGCAGAGCTGGATGAAGTCCGTGACGTGGCGGTCCCGGGTGGGGCGCTTGCGTGCGGGTTTGGCGGCGGGCGTTTCGTCGAGCAGGTCCGCGTGGTCCAATGTTGCCGATGACATGGTGTTCCTCCAGTACTTCACGGAGCTTAAAACACCGCGTTATGAGAAAGGTCTGAATCTTCCACTAACGCTACGGACCCTCCACTCCGGGCACATCACACCCGGGAGCCGTCTTGGCCCCGTACCGGGGTAGGGGTGGCGCCGTCATGAGTGAAGGAGCGTCCGCCGAAAAGGCCCCGGAACTGAAGGAGCGTCCGGGGGCGGGTCAGAGCTGGCAGCCCACCAGCACCGGCTCCGGGTGCAGGGTGATGCCGAATTGGCGCACGACGCCGGCGCGCACCTCCCGCGCGACCGCAAGTACGTCTTCTGCCGAAGCCCCGCCACGGTTCGTGACGGCGAGCGTGTGCTTGGTGGACAGGGCAGCGCGGCGGGACGCCACTCCGCCGCGCTTCCTGCCATCGAGCGCGAGGCCGTACCCCTTGGAAAAGCCCGCATGTTCAATCAGCCAGGCGGCGCTGAGCTTGGTCAGCCCGGCGGCGGCGGGGTAGCGCGGGGCGTCTGCGGGCAGTGACGCGGCCTCGGCGGCGCCGACGATCGGGTTGGTGAAGAAGGAGCCCGTGGACCAGGTGTCGCGGTCCGCCGCATCCAGCACCATGCCCTTGGAGGCGCGCAGTTCCAGTACGGTGCGGCGCAAATCCAGCGCATTGGCGCGCCTGCCCACCTCAACGCCGAGGCGGCGGGCCAGCTCGGCGTACTTCACGGGGGCGCTCATGCGGCCCAGGAGCAGCTGGAACTCCACGGTCAGCACCACGAAGCGGGGCGAGCCGTTGACAGTGGTCTGCTTGATGATGGAATCCCGGTAGCCAAACTTCAGCTCCGAATTGGTAAAGGTGCGCACGGCATCCTTCTCGCGGTCCCAGACGCGCACGGCGGCGACGGTCTGCGCGACGTCGGCGCCGTAGGCGCCCACATTTTGCACGGGTGTGGCCCCGGTGAGGCCGGGAATGCCGGAGAGGGCCTCCAGCCCGCTCCAGGCGTGCAGCACCGACTGGTGGACAAAGCTGTCCCAGTCGTGGCCGGCCGCAACCACCACGGAGGCCCCGCCACAGGAGTCCTCGGCAGTTGCCTTGAAGCCCTGGCTGGCAATCTTCAGGACCGTGCCGTCGAAGCCGTCGTCCGAGACCACCAGGTTGGACCCGCCACCCACAATCAGGAGCGGCTCGCCGGCGTGGTCGGCGGTGCGGACCGCGGCAATGATCTCCGCCTCGGTGGCAGCTTCCACGTAGGTGCGCGCGGGTCCCCCTACGCCGAGGGTGGTCAGGGAACTCAGCAGCACGTTTTCACTCACGCTTCAACAGTAGTGCCTTGCCTGGCACCGGCCGTCGCGGTCTTGCGCACCACCGGCGTGAGCACAAAGGCCACCACCAGCATGACGAGGACGGCGAGCAGGGAATGGAGCACGCCGACGTGTTCGGCGAGCAGGCCCAGCACCGGCGGTCCGCCCAGGAAGGCGCCGTAGCCGATCGTCGAGACCACGGAGACGCGGGCAGCCGCGTGGTCGGGGTCGTCAGAGGCTGCGGACATGCCGACGGGGAACCCGAGCGCGGATCCCAGGCCCCAGAAAACGAGGGCGGCCAGGGCGACCTCCTGGGTGGGCGCGAACACAAAAACGGCCAGCCCGGCCACGGCCATGGCCGCGCTGACGCGCAGGGCGGCCACCCGGCCGTACCTGTCCAGGACCGTGGTGCCGGCGAAGCGCCCAACGGTCATGGCGGAGACGAAGATGCCATAGCCCAGCGCGCCGACGGCGTTGGAGGAGCCGTAGCCGTCCGCGAGGGCCAGCGCAACCCAGTCGCCCGCGGCGCCTTCGGCCAGGGCCAGGCCCAGGACCAGCACGCCGATCAGCACGGTGCGCGGGTCGCGCCAGGCGGCGGCGATCTTGGCCCTGCCGTCCAGCTTGGCCTGGGCCAGCCTGCGGCTTTCCGCGGCCAGGGCGGCAGCGGCGTCGACCGCCGGGTCGGCGGCAGGGTCGGCCGCCCGCTTGGCGGGGGCACGCGCCGTTGTGCCCGGCCTGACGATGGGGATGGGTCCGGTGCCGGGCACGGAGTCCAGCTCGCCCAGCTGGACCGCGCCCTGCCCGCGTCCGGCCTCCGCGGAAAGCCGGTCCGCCTGGTAGTGGCGGGTGGCGAACCAGATGGCGGTCCACACAATCGCGGCCATGACGCCGACGTGGATGGCGACGGGAACGTGCACCAGGGCGGCGAGTGCGCCGAGCCCCGCGCCCACCACGGTGCCGACGCTGAACGAGCCATGCAGGCGCGGCATGATGTGCCGGCCCAGCGCCCGCTCCACGGCGGCGCCCTCAATATTGGAAGCGGTGTTGAAACTGGCGGTGCCCAAGCCCACGATGACCAGGCCCGCCCCCACCACCAGCGGGTTGATAAAGACGCTGGCGCCCACCCCCATGAGGACCAGGCCCACTGCCTGGATGGTGGTGCAGACGCGGGTGGTCAGCCTGGAGCCGAGCCGCAGCACCACCAGTCCGGAGGCGGCCACGGACACGAACGAGCCCAGGGACATGCACAGCAGGATCAGCCCCACCGTGGCCGGCGTCAGGCCGAGCCCGTCGCGGATCGCCGGGATGCGGGACACCCAGGTGGAGAAGACCAGCCCGGACCCGGCATAGGCGGTGACCACGCCGTTGCGCCAGGCATTGACGCCCGCCGTATCCGCGCCGGCGATGCTGGAATCAGCGCTGCTGGTGTTGGTTCCGCTCACGCCACGCGGACCGTGGCCTGCGCCTTGACCAGCACCTTTTGCCCGTCGAGGGTGACGGCCAAGTCGATCCGGGCCGTCCCCGCGTCGGCGTCGAGGGCGCCGATGGTGCCGGAGACCTCGACGACGGCGCCCGGCTCCCCGTCCAGGTCGGCCACCGGCACCGGCTTGGTAAAGCGCGTGCCATAACCGACGACGGCGGCCGGGTCGCCTGCCCAGTCTGTCACCAGCTGCACCGCCGCGCCCATGGTGAACATGCCGTGGGCGATGACCCCGGGCAGTTCCACCTCGCGGGCAAAGCGCTCGTTCCAGTGGATGGGGTTGAAGTCGCCGGAAGCCCCGGCGTACTTCACCAGGTCGGCGCGGGAGATCTCAAGTGTCCGGCTGCCGATGTCCTGGCCGACCGCGAGTTCCGCAAGGTTCATTACTGGCCCTCCCCGCGCACCAGGATGGCGGACACCGTAGTGGCAACGGCGTCCCCGGTCACGGTGGAAATTTCGGCGCGGGTGGTGATCATGGCGCCGCCGCCCATGGCCCGGACGGTGTCCACGTGGAGTTCGGCCACGAGCTCGTCGCCGGCCGTGATGGGGCGGTGGTGCGTGAATTTTTGCTCGGCGTGGACTACCCGGGAAAAATCGATCCCGGACTCGGGATCGTTGATCAGCTGGGCGTCGGCACGCTGCGCGACAATGATCGCGTAGGTCGGGGGCGCCACAAGGTCGGCGTGGCCCAGTTCCCGGGCGGCAGCGACGTCAAAGTGGGCGGGGTGGACGGCCTTGACGGCGCGCGCAAATTCGCGGATGGACTCGCGGCCCACGCTGTACACGTCGCCGGCCGGGTAGCTTCGGCCCTGCAATTGGGGGTTGATGGTCATGATCCAAGCCTACCGGCCGAGGGGCCCCGGCATGGGCCCACGGCGGCGAGGGTCCCGCCGCGAGCTTGCGAGCGGTGGGAGCCGCCGGGGAGAAGCGAGGACGGGGAGGCCGGTGGGCGCTACCGGCCGAGGGGCCCCGGCATGGGCCCACGGCGGCGAGGGTCCCGCCGCGAGTTTGCGAGCGGTGGGAGCCGCCGGGGAGAAGCGAGGTCGGGGAGGTCGGTGGGCGCTACCGGGCGGCGCATGCTGCGCACGCTAGGTCCGGGCACCCGATCCCATCCGCGCGACCACCGTCAGTAAGGACCGGACGTCAACGCTTCCGTCGGGTCCGGCGTCGTTCCCGGCATGCGTCGGAAGACCAAAAAGGGCCGCGTTGTAGTAGAGGCCGTCGCCGATGAGCATGACGGCGCGCGCGACCGAGGCGTCCTGGATGTCGCCGAGGATCAGCTGGTACCAGCGTTCGTGCATCTCGGAAAAGGCTGCGCGCACGGTGGTGTCGTCCCCCTGGGCCAGCCGCATGGCCGCAACGACCGTGCGGTCGAACGTGGTTCCACCGAAGACGCTGGTGCGCACGTAGTAGTTGGCGCAGCCTTCCGGGTCTTTGGCCATCAGGGCAAAGTCAGCCTCGGCCAGTTGACGCATCTTCTCGACCAGGCCGGCCGTCAAGGCTTCCTTGCTTTTGAAGTGGTACAGCAGGCCACCCTTGGAGACGCCCGCAGCGGCCGCAACCGCGTCCAGCGTGGCTGCCCGGGGGCCGTCGTTGATCAACAGGTCCTCGTACGCCTGCAGGACCCGGACGCGCGCGGACGGTGGTGTAGTCATCCTTACAGCCTACAAGAAGTGATGGACTGTACCGTCCAGCCGGTTTACTGTACCGACTAGACGGTTTAGAGTGGTTGTCATGGCTTTTATTCTCGACAATCCCAAACAGGGCGCCGCCGCCGCCCGCGCGGACACACGGGCCTGGGTCGCCCTGGCGGTCCTCATGCTGCCGGTGCTGCTGATCTCCGTGGACAACACGGTGCTGAGCTTCGCCGTCCCCTCCATCTCGCTTGCCCTGGTCCCCTCCGCGCCGGAGCTGCTGTGGATCATTGACGTCTACCCGCTGGTGCTGGCCGCGCTGCTGGTCCCCATGGGCAGCCTGGCCGACCGCTTTGGCCGTCGCCGCCTGCTCCTGCTCGGGAGCACGGGTTTTGCCGTGGTGTCCGTGCTGGCGGCCTTTGCGCCGTCGGCCGCGGCCTTGATTGGCTACCGGGCCCTCCTGGGCGTGTTCGGCTCCATGCTGATGCCTTCCACGCTTTCCCTGATCCGCAACCTCTTCGCGCACCAGGACCAGCGGCGCACCGCCATCGCCATTTGGGCTGCGTGCTTTTCCGGAGGGGCCGCACTGGGTCCCATTGTGGGCGGATTCCTGCTGGAGCACTTCTGGTGGGGCTCGGTATTCCTGCTCTCGGTCCCCGTGCTGGTGCCACTGCTCATCCTGGCGCCCATTTTTGTGCCTGCATCAAAGGACCCCGAGCCCGGGAAGATTGACCCCCTCAGCATCCTGCTCTCCTTCGGCGCCATGGTCCCGGTCATTTTTGGCATCAAGGAGATCGCCCAGGGCGGGCCCTGGGCGGTACATGCCGGCCTGATCGCGGCAGGTCTGGCGCTGGGCTTCGTCTTTGTACGGCGCCAGCTGCGCCGGGACAGCCCCATGTTGGATGTGCGGCTGTTCCGCAACCCGGTGTTCAGCGGGGGCGTGCTGGCCAACCTGCTGAGCATTTTCTCGCTGGTGGGCTTCCTGTACTTCGTCACCCAGCACCTGCAGCTGGTGGTGGGGCTCTCCCCCACCGCGGCGGCGTTTGTGCTGGTCCCGGGGCTTGCCGTCTCGATTGTGACGGGGCTGCTGGCGGCCCGGCTGGCCAGGTTCTTCAAGCCGTCCCGGCTGGTGTCCGCAGGCCTGCTGCTCAACGCCGTCGGATTTGGGATCGTGTGGTTGAACCCGGACGGCGCCGTGGCCGGCATTGTGGCGGCCTTTGTTGTGCTGGGTGCGGGCGTGGGGATCGCGGAGACCATCTCCAACGACCTCATCCTCAGCGCTGCCCCACCGGCCAAGGCCGGTGCCGCGTCGGCGATCTCGGAGACCGCCTACGAGGTCGGCTCGGTCCTGGGAACCGCCCTGCTGGGCAGCATCCTGGCGGCCGCCTACCGGCTCAACGTGGTGGTGCCCGGGTCGCTCTCCGCGGTGGAGCGGAATGCGGCGGGCCAGACGCTGGGCGGGGCGATCGACGTTGCCAACACGCTGCCTGCCGGACAGGGATCCGCACTGCTGGCATCGGCCAGGCACGCCTTTGATTGCGGCTCCGGGCTGGTCGCGCTGGTGGGTGTTGCGTTGATGGCGGGCGCGGCCGTCATGTGCCTGCGGACCTTGCGCGCCGCCGATTCCGGCGCGGATCCTGGGGCCCGCTGAGGCCTGTTGTCAGCAGCCTCCGGTGTGTTCGCTTCAGCGGCCGCTGTTTCGCTTGTCCGCGTTCTTGAGGGCCTTGCGGACGGCGCGGCTGCGGACTCCCAGCGACACCATGTGGGCGATCAGCCCCACGCCGATGAACGGCAGGCCGACAAAGGTCAGGTGCGGCGTGGAGGTGACGGCACCAATGACGATGATGATGATGCCAAGGGCAGTCAGGCCCATGCCGCCGAAAACGGCATATTTATAGGCCGGAGGCGCGGTTTCCCAAAAGTCGTTTAGCACGTCCCAAGTCTAATGGGTAATGCCCAAGCCCCGGTTCGCAGCCGCCCCACTATCGACGCTCCTGCAGCTTTGGCGGCTTTTTCGGCAACGCTCCTGCACCTTTGCGATGTTCAACCACCGGAAACGGGCCAGCCTCCGGATTAGAAGAGAGACTCCTGCAGCGCGGGGATCTCAGTCGCGTAGTCGCCGAACTGGATCTTGTGTCCCTTCAGCCCGGCGAGGTCGGCCAGAAACTCCGTCTCCGTGTCGTCCACGGCCACCAAGGCATAACTGCCCACCATCGAATCCAGCCGCATGCCGTGCTCACCGCACGACAGAGGCAACGGGTAGGCGATCCGCCGGCCGGGTCGCGCCACCGCGGCGGCAAAAGGACCGAGGTCAAACCGTTCGGTCACGGGTTGAAACCCATCCAGCGCGCACGTGCTCAAGAAGGCGCGCGCCGCACCGGAGGCGGTGGCATTGACGGCGTCCAGTTCGGCGTCCAGCTTCGGCTGCAAAAGGGAGGCGAATTTTGCCGCGCCGCGGACGACTTGGGTCAGGCCCAGCTCCGCGGACACTGCGTCTTCGAGCATCCGCACCACGGAGCCGTCCCGGGCGCGGGCCACGTATCGGGCAACAATGGCTCCCTGCTCTGCCAGTCGGCTCCACTTGCTTCGCTGGGATGCCGTTCCGACCTTCACGGTGCCATCGGCAAACGTGGCGATATACAACCAGTGCGGCTGTGCCAGGTAGGCCTTCAGGCCGGGCGGCCCAATGCCGCTGCGGTGAAAGTCGTGCATGAAGCGGAAGTCGTCCCGCGCCAAGCAGCTGCCACACTGGTAGCCGCGCTCTGCGGCCTGACCCGTGGGGCAGCTGTGGTGTTCGGCGTCATGGGGGCCCAGCACCACCGAAAACCCGAGACAGTGCCGGGCCGGGACACCGGCGCCGCACTCGACACGGAACCGCAGCCAAAGCCCAGGCTCGAGCGGCAGGCGTACACCGCCGTCGTCCGTGGTCACGGCAAGCACGGGCCCGTCCGCGGACCAGGTGATTCCGCGGACCAAGGTCCCGCTCGCCGGCTGTCCGCCGACCACGCCAGGTCTCTCCGGGCCCGTCGGGGCCAGGGCCCCGGGATCGATCACCGGACCGGCCATCACATCAGACGGCTGGCTGGACGCCGTAGGCCACGGCCAACTTCATGATCTTTTCGGCACGTCCCAGGCGGGGCAGGTCCGAACCGTCCCGGATGACGCCGCCGCGCGCCTCGAAGTCATTCATGAAGTCGGTGGCCCAGGCAACGTCGGTGGGTGTGGGGCTGATGACCTCGTTGATGATCGTCGTCTGGTCGATCGCCAGGCAAAGCTTGCCCGTCATGCCCATCGAGACGGTGATGGCGGACTGTTCCCGCAGGATCGGGTGGTTGGTGCCGACGGTGGGGCCGTCAATGGGGCCGGGCAGGTTTCCGACCCGGCTGGCAACCACGAGTTTGGCGCGCGGGTACGCCATGGCCTCACGGTCGGCGGCCATGCCGGTGTCGCGGCGGAAGTCGCCCGAGCCGAATGCCAGGCGGAAGGCACCCTCTGCTCGGGCGATGTTGTTCGCTTCCTCAATGCCCAGTGCGGACTCCACCAGGGCGAGGACGCGGGTCTTGCCGTCGAGACGGTGGTAGGTCTCCTTGACCTGTTCGGCGTTTTCGGTCTTCGCCAGCATCACACCGAGCAGGTTGGGGATGTTGCGCAGGCCGGCAACGTCGTCCGCCCAGAAGTCCGAGTGGACGTCATTGATGCGGACCCAGGCCTTGCCCCCGTTGCGCAGCCAGGCAATGACGTCGGACCGCGCGGCGTCCTTCTTTTTCGGGTCAACCGCGTCCTCGATGTCCAAAACCACGGCGTCAGCACGCGAATCCGCGGCCTCATCGAAGATCTCCGGGCGGGTCGCGGGTACCAGCAGCCATGACCGGGCAATTTCAGCCGGAATATTGCGGGTGCGGGGTGGCTTGGACGCGGAGTCGGTGTGAACGGTACTAGACATACATCTACCGTATACGCACTCCGCGCCGGAATCGCTGCGCGCTCCTACAAGACCCGGCCCCACCGGCTGGCGGAATGTGCCAGTTGGCCGGCCCCGCGCGGGCCGCTACTCCGGCATGATCATGGTGCGCAGGTCGAGCTGGCGCAGCACCCGGTCGGCCACTTCCGGATCGGTCGCGGCCTCGTTGCGTGCCGTGAGCACCTCCTGCCGGGCGGCGTCCAGGGCGATGGTCTGCACGGCGATGGCCAGTTCCCGGCCCCGACGGCGTCGCCCGTCCGCACCGCCGTCGTCCACGTTTCCGTCCAGCAGTTCAGCGTGCAGGCGCTTCATCCTGGATTTGACCAGTTGCAGTTTTTCCTGCGGCAGGCTCTTGATGAGCTCGTTGTCCCGAAGGGCCGCCACGGCCGCATCCTGGGCACGCAGGGCCAGCAGCCGCCCGGCCTCACGCTCCTCCACGCCGTCGTCCGTTGCCTTTAAGACGCGCATGAGCCACGGCAGGGTGAGGCCGGGCAGCACCAGGGTGGCCAGCAGCACGGCACAGGCAACCACGATGATCTCGTGGCGGCCGGGAAACGCGTCGCCGGACGGCAGCACGGTGGGCAGGGCCAGCGCCAGCGCCAAGGTGGCCAACCCCCGCATGCCGCACCACGTGAGGATCACCACGTCCTTGAGGCTGGTGGGCTGAAGCCCGCCCTCGGATTTGCGCGAAAGCAGCGCGAGGAGCCCGAACCACAGGAAACGGACCGCGATGACGAGGACGCTGATTCCGGCTGCCGGGGGAATCATGCCCCAAATTGCCGAACCTTCGGCGTTGACGACCTCGCGGACCTCGAGTCCCACCAGTCCGAACGCGAGCCCGGTGACGAGCAGTTCCACCACGTCCCAAAACGCCGCCCGGGTGACACGCTCGGCCGCGTCCTCGGCACGGGCGTGGCGCTTGATCTCCAGCGCCGTCACCACCACGGCGATGACGCCGGAGGCATGGACCTCCTCGGCCAGGATGTAGGCGGCAAACGGGACCACCAGGGTCACGGCGCTGCGGGCCACGGAGGACGTGATGAGCCTGGTGATCAGCCCCGTCAGCCAGCCCATGAGCATGCCGACGACGACGGCCGCCACGGCTCCCAGGGCAAACTTGGCCGCCACTTCGGCCCCGAAGGGCTGGCCGGACAGGGCGCTGGCCACGGCCGCCTGGAAGACCACGATGGCGGCGGCGTCGTTGAACAGGCCCTCGCTCTGCAGCACGGTGATGAGGCGGCGGGGCATGTGCACGCGGCCCGACACCGATTCCACGGCCACCGGGTCCGGCGGGGCGGCCATCGCGCCCAGCGCCACGGCAGCAGGCAGGCCGATCCCGGGAATCAACAGCCATGCGGCACCCGCCACCGCCGCGGTGGAGACCACCACGAGGGCCACGGCCAGCAGGATGATGGTCCGCCAACGGACACGGAACACCGACCAGGAGCTTTTCTGTGCGGTGGCGAAAAGCAACGGCGGAAGGAAGATGGGCAGGATCAGCTCGGGGTCGATCTGCAGGTCCGGGAAACCCGGGATGAACGTCATGGCGACGGCCAGGAGCAACATGAGCACCGGGTACGGAAGCTTGAGCCTGTCTCCCAGCCCGACAGCAACCACCGTGGCGAAGAGGAGTCCGATGACCAGTACCAGCTGTTCCACGCTCTCACCTTAGCGTCTCCCGAGGACCCGCACCCTGATCCTCCCGCGCAGCCTGCCTGTTGCTCCCCGGTCGTGGGGCACGGGGGCCTCAGTCGTAGTGCTGCATCCCTGGCCACAGGGACGTCCAAGGGGCGCGGAGGCCGCGGCAGACCATGACGGCCCGTCCCTGTTCCTCGTTTTGGACGCCGATCCCGTTATCCAGCCTGGCCTTCACGGTGCATGAGGTGAAGAGGTTGGACAGCTCATCGAAGCCCACAGTGACGGCGGCAGTCGCCGTTGCCGGCGGGGGGCCGTAGGCATGCAGCTGGTTCTGCCCGCTGAACACCGGCGGAAGTCCGCGGGTCGGCCCGAATTTCTCCAGCGCGCCCGCTTCCCCATAGTTCTGCGCCAACAGCACCGTGCGCGCCCGCTCGGCGGGCCGCAGTGCGTCGTAGACTCCAGCCACCTGGTCCACGTAGGCAGGCCAGCCCACGGAGTCCCTGGCCGTCTGGTTGACCGTGGCGATGACAGGTGGCAATGATGCCGCCGGGATTACCGGCAGCGCCACCACCACGGCCGTGGCCCCGGCAACCGCGACGGCGGTCCAGACGCCGGACCAACGGAGGGCACGGCGGCGCGCCCACTGGACGCTCACGGCGGACCCGGCAGCGTAGGCGAAGGCCAGCAGCCCGAACGTGTAGTAGGGCTGGCCGCCTGTGGCCAGGACGATCAGGGCGACGATCGGGTACGCCCAGGCAAATGCCCGCACCGGCCGCCACTCGGCGCGCCGAAACAACGCCACGAGACCGGCGATCCAGATCGGGACGAGGGTGATGCCGAGGAGTATGAGCTGAAACGGCACGAAGTACAGCCTGTCGTCGCCGCCCTTGTCGCGCGCCAGCGCTCCGGCCATCGTGAGTTCCGGCCAGCCCGTCGCGGCCTGGTAAACCAGGTTCGGGGCCCCGACAAGCACGGCGGCGAGCACTCCTGCCCACAGCCATCTTTGGGTGAGGGCCCTGCGCGGTCCCGCCAGGAGCAGGCCGCCAAGGAAGCCGAGCAACAATAGCGCAATCAACCACTTGTTGTAGGTGCCCAGCCCCACCACCAGGCCGGCGGGCAGCCACCACCGCGGCCGGTCCCGCAGCAACGCCCGGCAGGCGAACAGGATGAACCCCAGCCATGGCAACAGGTCGGCGGAAGCCGTCAACAGGATATGCCCGGCAATGAAGACAAACGTTGAACTGGCGCCCGCCGCAGCCAGCAGCTGTGCCCGGGCGCCGCCGCCGAGTTCGGCCGACAGCAGGGCCGTCAGGGCCACGGCGCCGAGGGCGAACAGCATCGCCGGCACGCGCAGCGCCCACAGGTTGTCGCCAAACACCCAGATCCCGGCCCGGACAACCATCGGCGTCAAGGGGGACTGGTCCACATAGCCCCAGGCCGGATGCATGGACAGGACGCGGAAATACAGTTCGTCACGATGGTAGCCGTACCGCGTCACGGTCAGCAGGAACAGGGCCGCGTCAACGGCCAGGACCACGGCCACCGGGCGCCAGGCAAAAGGCGCCCGCAGGCTGTAGGCGATCCGCGCAGGGCCGCCAGGACTTGGCCGCATCGGCGGTGAGGGGGTCATCTGCGCGCCACCGCGCGCCTACAGGAGCTCATACGAGTCCACCGCCTGCTCGAGAATGGTGCGATACCGGAACCATACGCTTGCCGGGGTCGCGGCGACAATAACACTGCTGCCGTGGCGGCCGCCGGCCGGCCTGGAACCACGGGAACGCGGACAACGCCGGGGCCGCGGTGCCGCGGGCCGGGCAACTGTCCCGCCGCAGCCTGCGAGCGGCAGGCCGGCCCCCAGCGCCAGGACGCCGGCGGCCAGCCGGAAATTCCTCATGGTGTTCTCCTAGATTGGAGCCCTCGCCTGGCGGCCGGGCTTGCATCTAGAGACGGCGCCGGCAGGGCACGGGTTCAACGCTGGAGGAAGACAGCAAAGATCTTTCGCCGCCGATCAGGGGTTCAGCGCCTGCGCAATCGGGACATCCCCGTCGGTGAATTCGATGGTGCGGCGCACGGTGTCCGGGCGGCCAAGGACCGCCGCCGCCACGAGGGCGACATTGGCCCGGGAGGTGTTCCGGCTGGCGGGGTCGGCAGCCGTGGTGACGGCCCCGGTCGGGTCGTCCTGGGTCAGCGCCCCGGGCCCCAGGATGGTCCAGGACAGGCCCGTGCCGCGCAGGTGCGCGTCTGCGGCCGCCTTGGCCTCGGCGTAGGGGAAGAAGCTGTCCTCTCGGGGGACGCCGTGGTCCGGGCCGGCCCCCAGGTAGGACACCATCACATAGCGCGTCACGCCGGCCTGGGCTGCGGCGTCCATGGAACGGATGGCCGCGTCGCGATCGACGGCGTATGTCCGTTCGGCGCTTCCCCCGCCTGCGCCCGCGGACCAGACGACCGCGTCCTGTCCGGCCATCAATGCGGCGAGCTCGTCCACGGACGCGGACACGACGTCGTGCACCACCGGGGTGGCCCCCGCCGCGGCAACATCGTCGATTTGGGCGGCGTTGCGGATCACGCCGGAAACCTCCCAGCCGCGCTCCTTGAGCAGCGGGGCCAACAGCAGTGCAATCTTCCCGTGCCCGCCAATGATCATGACCTTGCCCATGCTGCCGCTCCTTCGTCACGGCGGCGGCCAGGAACCGCTGCCTGCGTCCTCCCAGTACACACCGGGCGCGACGAGGGCGCCAGTCAGGCGGCAGCGCCGACGGTGCACGCAGGCGGCCGCACAGCCAAGCATGCCGCCATGGGCGCAAAAAACCCGTGGCCCCTGGGCCTTTCGGCCGGGACCACGGGTTTTGTTTCGGTAGCGGCGGGGAGGCTCGATCTCCCGACCTCACGATTATGAGTCGTGCGCTCTAACCAACTGAGCTACGCCGCCATAAATGAGTTTGGCCCGTGTTGTCGGCCAAAACCGTATTGACACGAGCCACCCCATTTGCGAGCCCCCCACCGGAATCGATCCGGTGACCTCGTTCTTACCAAGAACGCGCTCTACCACTGAGCTAGGGGGGCAACGAGAAAATACTTTACCAGCGGTTTTGCAGGATGCGAAATCGAGGATTCCACCCCTCGGGACCGGCCCCCGCATCGGGGCGTGAGAGGCGCGGATGGGGCCGTACACGGTGCCGAAATGCGGCCGGAACACCCCCATTTCCGGCGCATGGAACCGGGCAGTCCGGCCCACGGGGCGGGACTGATGACATGCGTCACAGCTCCGGGCGCGCGGATACCAGACAGGGGGCGGGGCACAAAGTTTCCTTTGCGCCCCGCCCCCTGTCCCGGCAAATTACGATTTCAAGGTTCCGACCGGATCATAGTGTCCGGCAACGGCCTCGTTACCACTTGCCCTTGCTGTTGAAGCTCTGGCCGCCCTCGTGGCGGGGACGGCGGTCGCCACCACCGTGTCCGGTGTGGCCCTGGCTGTTTCCCTGGCCGCGGTCCGCGCCGTAGCCATGGTCCGCGCCGCGGTCCCGGTCGCCGCGGTAGCCGCCCTGGCCGCCGTCGAACTTCTTCCGGAAGCCGCCCTGGCCGCGGTCGCCACGGTCATCGCGGCCCTTGTAGCCTGCGCCGGAGGACGCCGGGCGGCGGCCCTTGTCCAGCTCGAGGTTGATGAGCTCCCCGCCGATGCGCGTCTTGCTCAGGGCACGCCATTGGTCCTTGGACAGCTCCGCGGGCAGCTCCACCAGGGTGTGGTCGGCGCGGATGTCGATGCCGCCGATCTGCGAGGAGGACAGGCCGCCCTCGTTGGCGATGGCGCCGACAATGGAACCGGGCATGACGCGCTGGCGGCGTCCCACGGCGATGCGGTAGGTGGCGTTGCCCTCGGTCAGCGTGCGGGTCGGGCCGCGGGAGCCGAAGCCGTCCTTGGCGCGCTCACGCTTCTGGTACTCCGGTGCTGCCGGCAGGTCCTGGACCAGCAGGGGCTGGCCGCCCTGGGCCATGACGGCCAGGGCCGCGGCGATCTCCGCGGCGGGGACGTCATGCTCTTCCTCGTAGCTGGCAATCAAGTCGCGGAACTTGGCCACGTCCTGGCTGGCCAGCGTCTCGGTGATCTTCTCGGCAAACTTGCCCAGGCGCAGCGAGTTGATGGTCTCGGCGGAGGGCAGGTGCATCTGCTCAACCGGCTGGCGGGTGGCCTTTTCAATGGCGCGCAGCAGGTACTTCTCGCGCGGGGTCATGAACAGGATCGCGTCGCCGGAGCGGCCGGCACGGCCGGTGCGGCCAATGCGGTGCACGTAGGACTCCGTGTCATGCGGGATGTCGTAGTTGATGACGTGGGAGATGCGCTCAACGTCCAGGCCGCGGGCAGCCACGTCGGTGGCGACGAGGATGTCGAAGCGGCCGTCGCGCAGGCCTTCGATGGTGCGCTCGCGCTGCTGCTGCGGAATGTCGCCGTTGATGGCGGCAGCCTGGAAGCCGCGGGACTTGAGCTTGTCGGCCAGGTCCTCGGTGGCCATCTTGGTGCGCACAAAGGCGATGACGCCGTCGAACTCCTCGACCTCCAGCACGCGGGTCAGCGCGTCGAGCTTGTGCGGGCCCATGACCTGCAGGTAGCGCTGGCGGGTGTTGGCGCCGGTGGTGGTCTTGGACTTGACCGTGACCTCGGCCGGATTGTTCAGGTACTGCTTGGAGATGCGGCGGATCTGACCGGGCATCGTGGCGGAGAACAGGGCAACCTGCTTCTCGGCCGGGGTCTGGGACAGGATCTGCTCCACGTCCTCGGCGAAGCCCATGCGCAGCATTTCGTCGGCCTCGTCCAGGACCAGGTACTGCAGGTTGGAGAGGTCCAGGGAGCCCTTGGACAGGTGGTCGATCACGCGGCCGGGGGTTCCGACAACCACCTGGGCGCCGCGGCGCAGGCCTGCAAGCTGCGGACCATAAGCCGAGCCGCCGTAGACGGGCAGCACGGAGAAGTTGTCCATGTACTTGGCGTAGGAGGTGAACGCCTCGGCAACCTGCAGGGCCAGCTCGCGGGTGGGGGCCAGCACCAGGATCTGGGTGTTCTTGGTGGGGCCGTTGAGGTCCATCAGCTCGGCCATGCGGGACAGTGCGGGAACGGCGAATGCTGCCGTCTTTCCGGTTCCGGTCTGCGCCAGGCCCACAACATCGCGGCCTTCGAGCAGCAGCGGGATGGTGGCGGCCTGGATGGGCGAGGGGGTTTCGTAGCCGACGTCGCTCAGTGCAGAGAGCACGCGTCCGTCGATGCCGAGCTCGGCAAAGGTAGCTTCCGGGGCTTCGTCCTTATTGACGGCGTCAACCTCGGGGGCGTCTTGGGTAAAGTTTTCGGGCATGGTGAGTATGTCCTCATTCATAGGGCCAGGCGGCATGTGAGTGCCGCATTCGGGAGAATCCAGCCGCTACGTACCATCCCGTGGCAGGATTCCGCACCATCGCTAGGCGCTTTCAGCGCGTTGCAGGCGTCAGCGGATGCCAACGCCACATGGCGTTTACTTTGCCGGCAATCCCCTATGAACGCTTTCCTGCCCGCCCAACATGCTTGCGGGCCCCATACACTTCAGGCTTCTGCCTCAAAAATTGGGCAGAAATAAAAGGAGATACCGGAGTGGGGGATATTTAAATTGTAGGGCATACGCTACACATTCGCCGCAGCGGTTGTCGATGGGGGCGCGTGAGGTTGGGCACATGGTCCCCCTTCGGACCCTGTGGAGGGAGGTTCGACGGCGCCCGCCGGCGCCCGCCGCCCGACTACTCGTTGTGCAGGATCCGCTGGAAGTACTTGCCGTAGTGCGCACTCAAGGTGAGCTCGCCGGCGTCGTGCAGGGCCTGCAGGGTGTGCACGTCCTCCACAGTGGGGCTGGAAAAGAACTTGCCCACGGTGATGCCGTGTGCGGGGGCCGGTTCCACCGTGACCGTGTCCCCCGCCTGCACCTTGCCCTTGTGCAGGACCCGGAAGTACACGCCCACGCGTCCGGCTTCGGTGAAGCGCCTCACCCAGTGCGGCTCGCCCATGCGCTCGGCGAAGGTTGCGCACGGCACGCGCGGCGACGTCACCTCCAGGAGCAGGTGCTTGCCCACGCGCCAGTGCTGGCCAATGACGGCTCCGGTCGTTTCCACGCCCCGGGTGCGCAGGTTTTCACCGAACAACCCGGGCGGGATCTCCCGGCCCAGCTCCCGGCTCCAAAAGTCGGCGTCTTCCTGGGAATAGGCATACACGGCCTGGTCCGGTCCCCCATGGTGTTCCCGGTCCCCCTGCACGTCGCCAAAGACGCCAAATTTCCGGATGGCCACAGGCTCCGCCACGGGCCGCTTGTCAATGGCGGTGACACCGAAACCGGTCCTGGTCGCGGCCAGCTGGTGGACACGGCACAGGGCAAGGACGGTTCCGGGGGCGGCAGGGTTCATGGAACAAATTTACTGCAGCGGCGGCCTGTTTTGGGCCCTGTGGGTCCGTGCACCGCAGCATGGGCTACGGCTGGAAGCGGTATCCCATGCCGGCCTCGGTGAGCAGGTGCTCGGGGTTCGCCGGGTCGCGTTCGAGCTTGCGCCGCAGCTGGGCCATGTACACGCGCAGATAGTGCGTCTCCTTCGCATAGGCCGGCCCCCACACCTCGGAGAGCATCTGCTGCTGGCTGACCAGCCGGCCGGGGTTGCGCACCAGCAGTTCCAGCACCTTCCATTCGGTGGGCGTCATCCGCACGGGCGCGCCTTTGCGCAGCACCAGTTTGTTGGCCAGGTCCACGGTGAACTCGGCGGTGCTGACCATCGGTTCGGCTGCCTGCGGGCCCGCGCGTCGCGACGCGGCCCGCAGCCGCGCCAACAGTTCGTCCAGCCCGAACGGCTTGGTCACATAGTCGTCCGCACCGGCGTCGAGCGCCTCCACCACGTCAAAGGAGCCGTGCCGCGCCGAAAGCACAATGATCGGCACCTCCGTCCAGCCGCGCAGCCCGGCGATGACGTCGAGCCCGTCCATGTCCGGCAGGCCCAGGTCAAGCACGACGACGTCGATGGCGTGGGTTTGTGCGGCCTGGAGCGCCGCGGCACCGGTGGGCGCCGTGACCACCTGGTAGCCGTGGGCGTGCAGGTTGATTTGCAGGGCGCGCAGGATTTGCGGCTCGTCGTCCACCACCAGTACCGTGTTCATCCGTTCCCCGGCCCGTTCCCTGTGGTCGTGATCCCCGTGGACAGCGGCAGCCGGATCACCATGGTCAGCCCGCCTCCGGGCGTCATCTCCGCTTCCAGCACGCCGCCCATGATTTCGATGAATCCCTTGGCGACTGCCAGGCCAAGCCCCACCCCGGTGCCTCCCGCGGCGCCGTAGGAGACGTCGTCGAGCCTTTGAAAGGGCCGGAACATGGCCATGACGTGTTCCGCGGGGACGCCCTTGCCGTGGTCCACCACGCGCAGCTCGCTGGCGGGGCGCCCGGCCACGGTGGCGCTGCCGCTGCCGCCCACAGCCCCAACCAGCAAAATGCCGGAGTCCGGTGCGTACTTCACGGCGTTTTCGACGATGTTGGCGATGACCCGTTCCAGCAGGCCGGGATCGGCCTCCACGGGGGGCATGTTTGCGGGAAGGTCGCGTCGGATGCGGCCGGATGGGATGCCGTGCAGGGCCGCCGGGAGCACGTCCTGCCAGGTGACGGGGCCCAACACGGGCGAGACCATGTCCGCACTCAGCCGCGACATGTCCAGCAGGTTTCCCACGAGGGCGTCCATCCTGTCCGAGTAGTGCTCAATGGTGGCCAGCAGCTCCGCTTCGTCCTCGGCGGAGAACTGCACCTCGCTTTGCCGCAGGCTGCTGACGGCCAGCTTGATCCCGGCCAGCGGCGTGCGGAGGTCGTGGGACACCGCACGCAGCACGGAGGTGCGGATCTTGTTGTCCTGGGCCAGCTGCTGGTACTCGCGCTGCGTGAGTGTCAGTGCCTCGCGCTGCTCCAGGGCGATCAGGTGCGCACCAAAGGCGGCCAACAGGCGGCGGTCGCTGCCCGGCAGTATCCGCCCGCTCAGCCCAAGGATCCAGTGGTCCGAAATTTCCAGGACGTTGTCCGCCGCGTCGGGGCTTTGCGGCGGGCTTTCCCCCACGCTGGCGTCGGGCAGCCAGCCGCCGTGGTCACCGTCCGGACCGCCGCCCGCGCCGCCGCCGCCCAGGCCGGAGAACAAGGCCACGGATCGCATGCCAAAGTGTTCGCGCACCTGCTCCAAAAACACCTGGACAGTGTCCTGTGAGGCAAGGATGCCCCGGGCCAGCTCGCTCAGGGTGGCGGCCTCGGCGCTGGCCCTGTTGGCCTCCCGGGACCGCCTGGCGGACCGGTCCACGGCGAGCGCCACGGCCACGGCCACCATCAGGAACACGAGCAGCGCCAGAAGGTTCTCCGGGTCGCTGATGGTCAGGGTGCCGAGAGGCGGCGCGGAGTAGAAGTTCAGCAGGAGGCTGCTCCACATTGCGGCCACCACGGCCGGCCACAGGCCGCCCACCAGGGCCACCGCTATGGTGGCGGCGAACTGGATGAGCATGGTCAGCTGCAGACTAAGCTCGCCCGTGCCCAGCTGCACCAGCACGGGCAGCAGCGCGGCCAGCGCAAAGCCGACAATGGCGCGCTTCCTGTTCAGGTCCCCCCGGCTGAACTGCAGGCCGGACTTTCCGCCCAAGGGATGCGGGACCATGTGGACGTCGATGTCGCCCGCGTCGCGGACCACCCTGGCACCAACGCCGGGCCTGGCCAGCACACCCAGCAGCGGCTTGCGGCGGGATGTGCCGATGACAATCTGGGTGGCTCCCACGCTGCGGGCAAAGTCCAGAAGGGCGCGGGCGGTGTCCTCCCCGCCCACCGAGTGGTAGCTGCCGCCAAGGTCGGTGACGAGCTGTCGCTGCCCTTCCAGGGCCAGCGGGACGCTGCCCGCCACCCCGTCGGAGCGCGGGATGTGCACCGCCATGAGCTCGCCGCCGCTGACCCGGCTCAGGATCCGGGCTGCCCGGCGGAGCAGGAACTCGCCTTCTGCGCCGCCACTCAGGCCCACCACCACGCGTTCGCGGGTGGGCCAGCTGGCCTCGATGCCGTGGGACTCGCGGTATTTGGCAACGCCTTCCTCCACGCGGTCGGCCAGCCACAACAGCGCCAGTTCGCGCAGGGCGGTCAGGTTGCCCAGCCGGAAGTCGTTTGCCATGGCGGCGTCCACCAAGTCCCTGGCATAAACGTTGCCGGCGCTCAGGCGCTGGCGCAGCAGCTCCGGCGGGATGTCCACCAGCTCAATCTGTTCGGCCCGGCGCACAACGTCGTCCGGCACGGTCTCCTGCTGCCGGACGCCAGTGATGGCCTCGACCACGTCGGCCAGGGATGCCAGGTGCTGGACGTTGACGGTGGAGTAGACGTCGATGCCGGCTGCCAGTAGTTCCTCCACGTCCTGCCAGCGCTTGGCGTTTCCGGCGCCGGGAACGTTTGAGTGGGCGTATTCGTCCACGAGGGCCAGCGCGGGGCGCCGCGCCAGCAGGGCGGCCATGTCGAGTTCGTCAAAGTCGGAACCGCGGTGGGTGACGGTCTTGGCGGGCAGTTGCTCCAGACCGTCCAGTAGTGCGCGCGTCCGGTCACGGCCGTGGTCCAGGACAATCCCGGCCACGACGTCCACGCCCGCGCCCGCCTGGACGTGACCCTCCTCCAGCATGGCGTAGGTTTTGCCCACGCCGGGGGCCGCCCCCAGGAAGATCCGCAGTATGCCCCGTGCCATAGCGCCCATTCTCGCAGCACGCCAGGGCCTGGCCATCGCTTGTTGCACCGCGGCGGTGTTGTCGGCCACCAGTTCCCGCACCTTGGCCTGCCCACGCTGATTCGAAACTGCAGCTGATGATGTGATTTGCCCGGTTCCATCGCATCAGCTGCAGTTTCGAATCGGCGGATCCTGACTTTTCGCATCAGCTGCAGTTTCAAGCCTGGCAGCGGCGGGGAAACCTGCGCCGGGCGGCACCGGATGCGTCGCCAACAGCATCAGGCCGAGAAGCCGCCGTCGGCCTTGATCAGCTGGCCGCTTACCCACCGCCCGGCCGGGGACAGCAGGAACGCAGCGGTCGGTGCAACGTCCGCAGGGGACCCGAGCCTGCCGCCCGGCTGCAGTGCGGTCAGCTCCGCCCGGATGGAATCGTCCATCCAACCGGTGTCGACGGGACCGGGGTTGAGGACGTTGGCGCTGATCCCCTGGCCCCCAAGCTCGCGGGCGGCGGCGATCACAATCCTGTCCAGGGCACCCTTGGAGGCGCCGTAGGGCAGGTTAAACGCAGTGTGGTCGCTGGTCAGCGCAACGATCGCACCGCCGTCGGGCCCGGCCTGACGGGCAAACGCCGCGATGAGCTGCCAGCTGGCGCGGGTGTTGACGGCAAAATGGCGTTCAAAGCTCTCCGGCGAGGTGTCCAGGATGGCGGAGTCCACCGACTCGCTGTGCGAAAGCACCATGCCCTCCAGCGGCCCCGACTCCCGGGCAATCTGCTCAAAAAGGCGGTCGACGGCGGACGGGTCGGCCAGGTCGGCCGGTAAGGCCCGGACCCGGGCGCCGGCAGCGGTGAGTTCGGCCATGAGCGTGCGGACGTCGTCGGGCTGTTCGCCCCAGGGCATGCGGGAATCGTACGGCTGCCAGTAGTTAAGGACCAGGTCCCAGCCGTCGGCCGCGAGCGCCCGGGCGATGCCGGCACCGATTCCCACGGTGCGCCCTGCTCCGGTGACCAATGCGGTTCTGTGGTTCATGCACCCACCCTACGGGCATGCGCCGCCTTTCACGGGCGGCGCGGTAAGTTGGGATTGGGCCCACCGGTCCGCCGGAATTCCGCCGCGAACCCGCGCGCATGCATTGAAAGGCCGTCATGACCCCCACACTGCCCACACCCAAGCCAGGCTTTGTTCCAGGACGCGTGACGAAGCCTGCCGTGCCCGCCCGGAAGCCTGCCGGCCAGGGAAAGAGAAAGCCGGTTCCGGCGCATCCCGCGGCGGACACGGCCTCCATCAGCGCCGTCATCCGGGAGGCTGCCGACGCCGCCAAGAAGCGTGTCGTGGCCTTCATCAACGCCCACCTGGTGCCGATCGACGGCGAACCTTTCGACGGCACCGTCCTGGTGGAGGGGGGGAAGATCCTGGCCTTGGGAGCCTCCGTGCAGGTGCCGGACGGGGCGGAGGTCCTGGACGCGAAGGGCCAGTGGCTGCTGCCCGGCTTCATCGACGCGCATGTGCATTTGGGCATGCACCCAGAGGGTGAGGTGGGCTCCACCAGCGATGTCAACGAGATGACCGACCCGGTCATGGCGGCGGTCCGGGCCATCGACGCCGTCGACCCCTTTGACCCCGGATTTGACGACGCCCTGTCCGGCGGCGTCACGGCCGTGAACGTCAATCCCGGCTCCGGCAACCCCATCGGCGGACTCGCCGTGGCCATGCACACGCACGGGCGGTACATCGAGGAGATGGTGCTGCGCTCCCCCAGCGGGCTGAAGTCCGCGCTGGGCGAGAATCCCAAGCACGTTTACGGTGAAAAGAAGCAAACGCCCTCCACCCGGCTGGGCACGGCCCTGGTGATCCGCCAGGCGTTCATGGAGGCGCAGAACTGGCTGGCCAAGCCCGAACCGCGTCCACGCGATGCGCATATGGAGGCCCTGGCCATGGTGTTGCGACGCGAAATTCCGTGGCGCCAGCACTGCCACCGCACCGACGACGTCGCCACGGCGCTCCGCCTGGCCGACGAGTTCGGCTACGACCTGGTCATTGACCACGGCACCGAGGCGCACGTCATTGGTGACGTGCTGGCGGCCCGCGGCGTCCCCGTGCTCATCGGCCCGCTGTTCACCACCAAATCCAAGCCGGAACTGCGCGGGCGCTCCCTGGCCAACCCGGGCAGGCTCGCAGCGGCCGGTGTGGAAATCTCGCTGATCACCGACCACCCCGTGGTGCCCATCAACTTCCTGGTCCACCAGGCCACCTTTGCTGTGAAGGAGGGCCTGGACCGGCGCACCGCGCTGCGGGCCCTCACCATCAACCCGGCCAAGGTGCTGGGGCTCGACGGACGGATCGGCTCGCTGGCCCCAGGCAAGGACGCGGACTTGGTGCTTTGGAGCGGGGATCCCCTGGATGTCATGCAGCGCGCCATGAAGGTGTTCATCGGCGGCAAGCCCGTCTACACCTACGACGACGTCGCCCGGGCGGGTGCCGCGGCCTCCCGCGTGTAGCCCTCTCCGGTGCCCGGGGGCAGGCCTGCTGTGGCGGCGCCTGGGAACGGCCTGCTGTGGCGGCGCCTGGGAGCGGCCTCACGGGCCTGCCCCCAGGCTGGACGCATTGAAGGGGCGTTTCACCTACCCGTTCGTGCAGGTGAAACGCCCCTTCAGGGTGCTACGGGCGAGCTGCCCGTGGTGCTGCTTAGGCCGGGAGCTGCAGGACGGCACCTGTGAAGATCAGGTCCGGGTGGATGACGGTGTTGGCGTTCGCCTGGTAGACGGCTTCCCACCCGCCCTTGATGCCCAGCTTCTGCGCAATCGTGCTCAGGGTGTCGCCGGACTGGATGGTGTAGGTCTTGCCGCTGAGCTCAACGGAAGCGGGGGCCGGAGCCTGCTGGACCGGAGCCTGCTCGACCGGGGCCTGCTGGGCCGGGGCCTGCTCGACCGGGGCCTGCTGGACCGGGGCAACCTCGGAGGACTGGGCGGCCACGGGGGCCGGCGCGGGAACGGCTGCCGGCGAGTAGGCCTGGCCACCCCCGCCGGAGAGTCCCAGCTGTGCTGCGCAGGAGGGCCATGCCCCCCAGCCCTGACCGGCCTGGACACGCTCGGCTACGGCGATCTGCTGTGCTCGGGTGGCGTTCTGGGGAGAGCCGGTGCCGCCGTAGGCCGCCCAGGTGCTGGGGGTGAACTGCAGTCCACCGGAGAAACCGTTGCCGGTGTTGATGGACCAGTTGCCGCCGCTTTCACACTGTGCGAGGGCGTCCCATGTGCTGCCGGAGGCTGCGTTCGCGCCGGTTCCGGCAACGGCCAGTCCAGCACCGGCAATGGCGGCAACCGCAAGTCCGCGGCTGATGTTGCGTGTAAGTTTCGTGTTCTTCATGGATGCGTGCTCCCAAAGGCCACCTTCGCTCCATCCGTCCCCGGACATCTGCGCGCCACCGTCGAACCTGTTGGTATGGAGGTCGTTTCCGTGGCCTGCTGCGTGACGGTGTGCGGTGTTGGCAGGCCCGGGCATTCGTGGGCCGCAGGAGACGCGGCCGGCCCCTGAGGGCATGGTCAACGGTAGATCGAAACCAAATCGATATGCAAATCAGGTAATCGTGACCTAATTGTCACCGTAATTTTCAGTTTCATGGTGTATTTAAGATCGACTATGATCCTTGACCGGCCTTCCCGCACAGCTGTACGAA
The DNA here is from genome assembly GCF_003268655.1 of Arthrobacter dokdonellae. Lineage (NCBI taxonomy): Bacteria > Bacillati > Actinomycetota > Actinomycetes > Micrococcales > Micrococcaceae > Arthrobacter > Arthrobacter dokdonensis. Next base: position 4,350,579 of record NZ_CP029642.1, read on the forward strand.
GTTGTCTTTCATCCACGGAGCCGTGCGTCAGCCGCCGCTTTTCGCACCCAGCGCGAGCCCGGACCTTCCGCAGCAGCCTGGTGGGCGCACTCTGTAGCATGAGTGGCGTGGCGCCAAGGGGTGGACTTGACCTCAAGCTGACTTGAGCCGGTTGGCTGGTGATGTTCCGCTTGGCCACCACCGCCAAGGAGCCCGCATGAGCGTCCCGTTGTTCCCCGCCGATTTCCGGCATGGTCCCGCTGCCCACCGCGTCTCCGTAAAAACGGCGGCCCGGTCACGCGGACACTCGAACATATACCCGCACCTACGCCTCAAGGTTCAGGAGACATCATGACAGTTTGGACTTGCGCCACGTGTGCCATCGAACATCCGGACACAGCGGCACCACCGAAAATTTGTGAAATCTGCGCCGACGAACGGCAGTACATTCCGGCAGGCGGTCAACGTTGGACCACCAGGGAGGAGCTTGCGGTCGCCGGGCACCGCATCAGGGTGACGGAGCTCGAACCCCGCCTCCACGCCATGGAAGCCGTCCCAGTGGATCCGCCGTCCGGACCCGGCCATCCGGTTGTGGGAGGGCCGGGCGGAAATCCTGCCGGGGATGCGCATGATCCAGTGCGGCGGACACTTTGCCGGCAGCAGCGTGCTGCACTGGCCGGCGGGCGCAGCGGGCCGCGGTGCCCTCCTGACGGGCGACACGATTGGAATCGGCGCCGACAGGAAATCGGTGAATGCGATGCGCAGCTACGTCAACAACATCCCGCTGCCGCGCAAGGCCATCCAGCGCATCCTGGACACCGTCTCACCGCTCGAATTCGACCGGCTCTACGGTGCCTTCCGTGTCATCACCGCCGACGCCCGGCCCATCGTCCGGAGGTCGCTGCTGCGCTACATGGACTGGCTGGAGGGAATCCCGGCCGAATGACCGGCGTGGTACCGACGCTCGCGCATTTACGGGTGGCAGAAACGAGACGCTCCTGCAGTGGGTGCAGGAGCGTCCGCCGTTCTACTGCCACAGCTGCAGGAGCGTCTAATGAGCGCAGAGGGTCAGAGCGAGCTGATGGCCTGGTCCAGGTCCGCGATCAGGTCCGCGACGTCCTCGATGCCCACGGACAGGCGGATCAGGTTCTCCGGGACCGCAAGCTCGGTGCCCTTGACGGAGGCGTGGGTCATCTCCGACGGGTAGTTCATGAGCGATTCGATGCCGCCCAGGGACTCCGCCAGCGTGAACACGTGCGTGGACTCGGCCACCTTTCGCGCCGCCGCCTCGCCGCCCTTGAACTGCACGGAGATCATGCCGCCGAAGCCGCGCATCTGGCGGGCGGCGAGCTCGTGCCCGGGGTGGTCGGGCAGGCCCGGGTACAGCACGGTTTCCACCTCGGGGCGGGTCAGCAGCCATTCGGCGATTTCCTGCGCGTTGGAGGAGTGGCGGTCCATGCGCACGCCCAGCGTCTTCAGGCCGCGGGTGGTCAGCCATGCCTCCATCGGTGCCGAAACGGCGCCCACCGCGAACTGCACGAAGCCGATCTTCTCGGCGGCCTCCGCGTCGGAGAGGATGATGGCGCCGCCCGACGCGTCGGAGTGGCCGCCGATGTACTTGGTGGTGGAGTGGACCACCACGTCAGCGCCCAGGGCGAGCGGGTTCTGCAGGTAGGGGGACGCAAAGGTGTTGTCGACCACCAGGAGGGCCCCGGCGTCGTGGGCCACCTGGGCGAGCGCGGCGATGTCGGTGATCTTCATCATCGGGTTCGACGGCGTCTCCACCCAGACCATCTTCGTCTTGCCTTCGGGCCCGCCCGCGGCAACGGAGGAGGCCAGCGCGCCGCCGTCGTTCATGTCCACGGCGGTGTTGCTGATGCCCCAGACGGACAGGACGCGATTGATGAGCCGGTAGGTGCCGCCGTAGACGTCGTTGCCCATGACGATGTGGTCGCCGGGGGCCAGGAGCGCGCGGATCAGGGCGTCTTCGGCGGCCAGGCCGGAGGCGAAGCTGAACGCGAACTCGCCGCCTTCCAGCGCGGCGAGCTGGGCCTGCAGCGCGTCGCGCGTGGGGTTGGTGCCGCGGCCGTATTCATAGCCGTTGCGCAGCTTGCCTATCCCGTCCTGGGCAAAGGTGGTGGTTTGGTACAGCGGCGGGATGACGGAGCCCGTGGTGGGGTCGGGGGTCTGCCCGGAGTGGACGGCGCGCGTGTTGAAGCCTGCGGTGGTGTGGTCAGTCATGATGCCTCCTGGCAAGTCAGTCGTTGAGGTAGTTCAGCAGGTCGTGGCGGGTCAGCACGCCTACGGGCGCCCCGACGAACGTGACCATGAGCGCGTCCACGTCCTGCAGCTTGGCGCGCGCGGCTGAGATGGGTTCCAGCGAACCGATGATGGGCAGCTGCGGCTGCATGTGGTCGGTGATCTTGTCCGTCAGCTTCGCCTCGTGGCGGAACAGCTTGCCGGTCAGCGTGCGTTCATCCACGGCGCCGATGACCTCGCCCATCACGACGGGAGGCTCGGCGGAGAGCACGGGAATCTGGGACACGCCGTATTCGGCCATGAGGTTGATGACGTCGCGGACGGTCTCGTTCGGGTGGATGTGGACCAGGTCGGGCAGCTGCCCGGTCTTGGACTTCAGCACGTCCCCGATGGCGGGCTCGTCGGTGGCCTTCAGGAAGCCGTACGACTGCATCCACTTGTCGTCGAAGATCTTGGCCAGGTAGCCGCGCCCGCTGTCCGGCAGGAGCACGACGACGACTGCCTCCGGTCCCAGCCCCTTGGCGGCTTCGAGGGCGGCCACCACGGCCATGCCGGAGGACCCGCCCACCAGCAGGCCTTCTTCCCGGGCCAGGCGGCGGGTCATGGCGAAGGAGTCGTTGTCAGTGACGGCGATGATCTCGTGCGGGACCTTGGGATCGTACGAGGCGGGCCACATGTCCTCGCCCACACCCTCCACCAGGTACGGCCGGCCTGTGCCGCCGGAGTACACGGAGCCTTCCGGGTCGGCGCCGATGATCCGGACTTCGCCGCCGTCGGCTTCCGGGCGGTCCTTGGAGGCTTCGCGCAGGTACCTGCCAGTGCCGGTGATGGTGCCGCCGGTGCCCACCCCGGCGACAAAGTGGGTGACCTTGCCTTCAGTGTCGCGCCAGATTTCGGGCCCGGTGGTCTCGTAGTGGCTCAGCGGGCCGTTTTGGTTGGAGAACTGGTCGGGCTTGTAGGCGCCGGGAATCTCCTTGACCAGGCGGTCGGAGACGCCGTAGTAGGACTGCGGGCTGTCGGCGTCGACCGCCGTCGGGGTCACCACAACTTCGGCCCCGTAGGCCCCCAGGACGGCACGCTTGTCCTCGCCCACCTTGTCCGGCACCACGAACACGCAGTTGTAGCCGCGCTGCTGCGCCACCATGGCCATGGCCACGCCGGTGTTGCCGCTGGTCGGTTCCACCACGGTGCCGCCGGGACGGATCCTGCCTTCCTTGGCAGCCTCGTCCAGCATCTTGACGGCAATGCGGTCCTTGGCGGAGCCACCCGGGTTCATGTATTCAAGCTTCACCAGGACGGTGGCCTGGAGCCCAAAGGTCACCTTGTTCAGCTTGACCAACGGGGTGTTGCCAATAAGGTCAAGGACGGAGTTTGCATACTTCATAAGTCCAAAGTATCCCCGCCGTGTCAGTCCGGCCAAAGGAGGTTACCGTTTGGGGCATGTGCGGCCCTAGGATCGGAAGAGTGCTCACCGCTGTGGATGCCCTCCCGGACCGGCCCAGGCGCGTCCTGGTGGCAGGCGTCAGCGGCGCCGGCAAGACCACCCTGGCCAGGCGCATAGGGGTGGTACTGGGCGTGCCCCACACTGAAATCGACGCACTGTTCCACGGACCGGGCTGGCAGCCGCGCGCGGACTTCATGGCCGACGTCGAACACCTCGCCAGTGCGGCGGCCTGGGCTACGGAGTGGCAGTACAGTGCGGCCCGGCCGTTGCTGGCGGAACGGGCGGAGCTGCTCGTCTGGCTTGACTTCCCGGTGCAGGTCTCCATGTCCAGGCTCGTCCGGCGCACGGTGCGGCGCCGGCTTCGCCAGGAGGAGCTGTGGAACGGCAACATCGAACCGGCGTTCTGGAGTTTCTTTACCGATCCCGACCACATTGTCCGGTGGGGCTGGCGTACCCGGCACAAGCTCAGGTCAGTGGTGCCTGGCCTGGAACGGGAGTTTCCCGGGCTGTGCGTGGTGCGGCTGGCCTCGCCCCGGGACGTGGAAACCTGGGTGGATAATCTTCAGCATTCCGTCGCCTCCGGCTGGTAATCTCGGGCCATGACCCCGGAGGAACTTGCCACGCTCACCCTGCTGCGGCGTGCGCGGGACATGATCGACAAGGACTATGCGCTGCCGCTCGATGTGCCAACCATCGCCCGGAAGGCCTTCATGTCCCCCGCCCATTTTTCCCGCAAGTTCCGTGCCGCGTACGGGGAGACGCCCTACAATTACCTGATGACCCGGCGCATTGAACGGGCAGCCATGCTGCTTCGGTCCGGCATCTCCGTGACCGACGCCTGCATGGCGGTGGGCGCCACCTCGCTGGGGTCCTTCAGTTCCCGGTTCAGCGAGATCATGGGAGAAACCCCGCGTGCCTACCGGGCGAGGGAGCACAGCGCAGTCGAGGCCATGCCATCCTGCCTTGCCCGGTTTGCCACCCGCCCCCTGCGCAGCGCGGCGCCCCCTGCGGAGGGTTCGGATCCGCTCCCGGCCCCAGCGGCCGCGGCCCCGGGCAAGGCGAGCAGGATCGAAGAAGCGGCGCAACGGGCCGCCGGATAGCGTGGTTGCCATGACCATTTCACTTCAATACACCAATGTCACCGTCAACAACACCGACGAGGCCGTGGCCTTCTACCGTGACGCGCTGGGGCTGTCCGTCCTGAACGACGTGGCCTCCGGCGGCTTCCGCTGGGTCACGCTCGGCAGCGACGCGCAGCCCGGCCTGGGCATCGTGATCTCGGAGCCGCACGCCGGCCGCTCCCAGGCCGACGGCGACGCCCTTCAGGAACTGCTGACCAAGGGCGTGCTGCCCATGCTTGTGTTCCAGACCGACGACCTCGACGGCACGTTCGAGCAGGCCCGGGCGTTCGGCGCTGAGGTGCTGCAGGAACCGATCGAGCAGCCGTGGGGCCCGCGCGACTGCGCCTTCCGCGACCCCTCCGGCAACACGGTCCGCATCTCGCAGGCCTGACCTCCTAGGAAATGCGCCCGTCCCCCAGTAATGCGCCCTGTCTACGGGGCGCATTACTGGGGGCCGGGCGCGCAAACTGTCCGCACGCATCGACAAACCGATGTTTCCCCTTCCGAAGGGTTATCCACAGTCCCGCCGAGCCCACTTACATGGGCCCCGGGCTCTGGAACGCTTGGAGGCATGAGCACGCCACGGTTGATTCTCCCCTCCGATGTGGAGCTTGCCGGCCAGGACTCACGACTCCTCGCCAGGCTGTGCAACATCGGGCGTTATGTTCGTGTCCGGCGCGGCGTCTATGCGGAGGCTTCTGACTGGCATCCACTCGATGAGCCCTCGCAGTATGGGCTGCGTGCAATTGCGTTCCAGCTGGCCACCAAGCACCAGCCGGTCTTCTGCCGGAACACGGCCGCGCTGCTGTGGGGCTTGTGGACCATCGGCACTCCGCAAAAGCTGCACGTCCTGACGGAGGAGAGGGGCGGCGGCCGCAGCCGTGGTGACGTCGTCCGGCATTTTGGGCATATCGACGCTGGGGTGGTGCGTTGCGGCCCACTCCTCCTGACGGACAAGCTCACCACAACCATGGAATTGATCACCCGGCTGACATTTGAACGGGCGTGGCCGTGTGTGATTCCAGCCTGCACAAGGCCAAGTATCCCCGGCCGGTCAACGTCTTCACTCCCATGGGTTTCCCCGAGTCCAACCACGAGCCCGTGTGGCGCGTCGATGAACCGCAGGGTGCACCCCTGTCCAAGCCGGAGCTGCTTCACGCGGCCGAGTTCCTTCCGTCAAAGTCGGCCCGGAACAGGGCTGTGGCCGTCATTGAGTTCGCGTCAGGACTGTCCGGTTCTGCCGGCGAATCCCTCAGCAGGGTCCGAATGGGGCAGTTGGGTTTTGCCGCCCCGGAACTGCAACACCGCTTTATTCTCCGCGATGGCAGCAACGCATTCGTTGACTTTTGGTTCGAGGTGCAGCGCGGAGGCTGGCGAGTTCGACGGCCGCGGCAAGTACCTGCGCAAGGACTGGGCGGGCGGCCGGTCCCTGCAGGACCGGATCATGGCTGAGAAGAACCGTGAGGACCAGATCCGCGCCAGAATGTGGGCGTCTTTCGATGGACATGGCAGGAGATGATGGACCTTCGGGGCTTTGAACAGCTGCCTCCAGGCCGGGATCCCTCAAAGGATCCGGCAAAGATAGTGACCGGCAAGAAATGCGCCCGTTCCCCATTAATGCGCCCTGTGGAAGGGGCGCATTAATGGGGAACGGGCGCGGGCCTCGACGGACCGGACCCCGAACCGGCTAGATCAGCCCGTCCGAGAGTGGTTCGGCGTGCCAAAGCGGTGCGCCGTGATGCTGACGGCCTGCTCGTGCAGGAACGGCAGCATCTCAACGCGTCCGGCCTCGGTGACCTCATGGTGGTAGATCGCCAGGTCGGGACGGCCGCCGGTGGCTCATACACGGCCGAGGCGTCCCCGCCGATGAGGCGGATGCGGCCGGCACCGAAGCGCCGCGCGGTGGCGAGCCAGTCGGCGTCGTTCTCCACGGTGACGCGGATGCGCAGGCTCACCAGCAGCGCTGCCACGGCGTTGGGAAGTTCGACGGCGGAGGAGACTTCCGGGGTGGCCCGGCGAGGATGCCTGCCGCCAGCACGCGCAGCAGCTTGGCCACCGGCTCGCCCTCGGCGAGGCGGACCAGCGGTTTCAGCGGCACGTACCGGAACACGTTGCGCTCGGCGGACAGGCCGGACACATCCTTGGCGGTGCCGAACTCGGCGGCCCACGCCGCCGCGTCGCTGTGCAGCGAACGGGTCAGAAAGGCCCGCTCGTCGTCCGTCAGGGAAGACGCGGCCGTGACCATCTTGCGCGCGGCGTCGCCCAGCGGAGTGGTGGCCGTGGACGGCGCGGGAAGCCAGTTGCCCAGACCCACCAGATAGTTGGGACCGCCCGCCTTGGTGCCGGCGCCGACGGCCGACTTCTTCCAGCCGCCGAACGGCTGGCGTTGGACAATGGCGCCGGTGATGCCGCGGTTGACGTACAGGTTGCCGGCCTGGACCGTGTCGAGCCATAGCCCGATTTCTGCTGAATCAAGCGAGTGCAGGCCGCTGGTCAGCCCGTAGTCGATCCTGTTGACCATGGTGATGGCGTCCTCCAGCGTTTCCGCCGCCATGACGCCCAGGACGGGGCCAAAGTACTCGGTGAGGTGGAATTCCGATCCGTCCGCGACGCCCGTGCGCACGCCCGGGGACCACAGCCGGCCGGTGGAATCGAGCTGCCTGGGCTCGATGGCCCAGGACTCCCCGGCTTCCAGTGTCGTCAGCGCCCTGCGGAGCTTGCCGGCGGCCGGTTCGATGATCGGGCCCATCTGGCTCGTGGCGGTTTCCGGGTACCCAACGAACATGCTGCGGGCCGCGTCGAGGAGCTGGTTGTGGAAGCGTGGGGACCGGGCCACGGAGCCGACCATGATGACCAGGGAAGCGGCGGAGCACTTCTGCCCGGCGTGCCCGAACGCGGACTGCACCACGTCCTTGGCGGCCAAGTCCAGGTCGGCGCTGGGCGTGACGATGATGGCGTTCTTGCCGGATGTCTCGGCCAGCAGCGGCAGATCGGTGCGGAAGCTGCGGAACAGCTCGGCCGTTTCGTAGCCGCCGGTCAGGATGACGCGGTCCACCTTCGGGTGGGAGATGAGCGCCTGGCCGAGCTCACGCTCCTCCAGCTGCACCAGCGCCAGCACGTCGCGCGGGACGCCGGCGTCCCACAGCGCCTGGACCATGATGGAGCCGCTGCGCCGCGCCTGGGTGGCCGGCTTGATGACGACGGCGGATCCCGCGGCGAGGGCGGCGAGCGTGGAGCCCGCGGGGATGGCGACGGGGAAGTTCCACGGCGGCGTGACCACGGTGAGCTTCGCCGGGACGTAGGTGGCGCCGTCGACGGCGTCCAGGTCCTTGGCGCGCTCGGCGTAGAAGTGCGCAAAGTCGACGGCTTCGCTGACTTCGGGGTCGCCCTGGTCCAGGGTCTTGCCGGTCTCCGAGGCCATGACCTCCATGAGCTCGGCGCGGCGGGATTCCAGGACCTCGCCGGCGCGGTGCAGCACGGCGGCGCGCTCGGCGCCGGTCATGGCGCCCCAGGCCTTCCCGGCGTCCAATGCCGCCTCCACAATGCCGTTCAGCCGTGCAAGGTCCGCCACGCGGCTGGCGGCAACGATGTCGTTGCCCAGCTCGGAGCCCGGGATGCGCGCCAGGATCTGCTTGCCCCAGGCGCGGTTGGCCGGCAGGGCGGGATCGGTGTCAGGGGTGTTGGCGAACGAGTCCGTGGCGGCGGGAGCGGCCGGGGCGGTGCGGTCCTGCGTGCGGTTCG